>NZ_JBISHD010000027.1:0-498130 GCF_045064235.1 Paracoccus sp. Ld10
CGAGGTCCACATCCGCGTCGCACTCATGAACCGCTTCAACGCACTCGGCACCGCCGAGATCAGGCGCGTGGCATGAGATCAGCGGGGTAAGGGGAGCTCACCTCGAAACGTGAATCCTGTAACAACGTCCACCCCGTCGGAACCGATTGATGGCGCTTATCGGGTGCGGCCCTTGCCCCACATGTCGATATCTGCGCCGAGTTCCCACTTGAGGCGATCGGAGGCTTGGTCAAGGGATGCAAGGATGTCATGCGACAGATCGATATCCAGCATTTTCTTGAGACCGCGGCTCTGTTCGCCATTCCGGGTTCCGACAATGACACCGCCGACGGCATCACGTGACTTTAGCCAGCCGACGGCCAGTTCCTCCATCGAAAGGCCGGTCTGGTCCGTCATCTGCCACAGCGCATCCAGCAGTTCCTGGCCCGCCTCTTCTGCGCCCTCTTCTTTGTGGACGACATCTGCCCATTTGCGGTGGTCGAACATCCGCGTGCGAGCTCGATCCACGGGAAAATCCTGAAGCGAACGGTACTTGCCCGCCAGCAGCCCCTGCATCAGCGAGGAATAACACATGATCGGCACGCCAGCGGCAGCACATTTGGGTTGGACCTCGAACTCGATCGCGCGGAAGAACAGGTGATAGGGCAGCTGATCGACGGCAATGTCGCCAAGCGCCATGGCGTCGTCCAGGTCGTCGGATCCGAAATTGGACACCCCGTACCAACGGATCTTGCCTTGTTCCTTCAGCGTCTTCAGCGCGCCGATGCTGTCCTCCAGCGCGACGTTCCGGTTGGGCCAATGCAGCATGTACAGGTCGATGCGATCGGTGCCCAGGTTTTTCAGACTGCGATCGCAGGCCGCCATGATGTCGTCAGGGGCAAGGTTCTGCGCCCCCACCTTGGACGAGATCACAATCTCGTCGCGCTTGTCACCAAGCGCACGGTTCAACAGCTGTTCGGAATAACCGTTGCCATAGGCCTCGGCGGTGTCGAAAAAATTGATACCCACGTCATAAGCGCCGCGCAGGGCGTCGATGGAGTCCTGTTCTTCCTGTGCGCCAAAAGCCCCCGCGCCGCCCATGCAGCCATAGACGATTTTGGTGGTCTCGAGGTCGGTCTTGCCAAATGTCTGTTTCATCTTCTCACCTTTATTGTGTTGCCGTGGCAGAGCTGTCACCAACTCCAGAGCGTTCCGTCTTCCAGACGGCTGACCGGCAGATAGGACCGTTTGTAGGGATGTTTTTCGGCGGCCGTTTCGTTGAAATCCACGCCAAGGCCGGGGCTGTCGCCAATATGGATCATTCCGTCCGTGATCTTCAAGTCATGGGAAAACACCTCGGCGGATGTCGCGTTCCCGAAGCCTACGAATTCCTGAATGCCGAAATTGGGTGCCCAGATATCCACATGCGACTGCGCGGCAAAGCAGATCGGCGACAGATCCGGTGCGCCATGGGGCGCGATGCGGACATGGAACAGGGCCGCGAAATCCGCGATACGGCGCAGACCCGTGATGCCGCCCGCATGGGTCGCGGCGGTACGAATATAGTCGATCCACTGGTTCTGGATCAGTTCCTTGCAATCCCAGATCGTGTTGTAGATCTCGCCTATGGCCAGCGGTGTCGTGGTGTGTTCGCGGATGATGCGATAGCTTTCCTGGTTTTCCGCCGCTACCGCGTCTTCCAGGAACAACAGGTCGTGGGGTTCCAGCATCTTGCCCAGCTTTGCGGCCTCGATGGGTGTCAGGCGGCTGTGGACATCGTGCAGCAGTTGAATGTCCTGACCGTGACGGGCGCGCGCCTCGCGGAACAACTCCTCGATCGAGTTCATATATTTACGGGTCGACCAAGGATGTTCCGGTGGCAGAGGGCGATCGCTTTGCAGTTCAAAGTAATCCTTTTTGTCGCCCAGTACGCCATAACTGCCGTCAAGGCCGGGCACGGCCGTTTGCAGGCGGATCGCCTGAAAGCCCTGCCCCATCAGTTCCTCGGCGCGGGTCAACGTGTCGTCGATCGTATTGCCAGTGGCATGGGCATAGGTGCCAATGGCCCGACGGCTGCGCCCGCCTAGCAATTCATAGACCGGCAGGTCCGCAGCTTTGCCCTTGATGTCCCACAGCGCCATGTCCACGGCACCCACGCATGCCATGTTGATCGGACCGCGCCGCCAATAGACACCCTTGTAGAGGTACTGCCAGATATCTTCGATATCATGGGCGTTGCGGCCAATCAGGCAAGGCGCAACATGTTCGCGCAGATAGGTCGCCACGGCCATTTCACGGCCGTTCACCGTGGCATCGCCAAGGCCATAGATACCGCTTTCGGTCACGATCTTGACCGTGACAAAGTTTCGCCCCGGGCTGCAAAGGATGACCCTGACATCGGTGATGACCAGATTCCTGCCTGTTCTCATGCTTTCTGCCTTCGTATGGTAATCTCGCAGTCGGGGGCCATCATCCGGCGGCCTGCCCGTAATATTCGTCGCGCAGCATCCGCAGATGGGCCAGGTCGCGGCGCAGAAGCGGTATCACGTCGTCGCCCATCCGCTGGCCGTGCTGGCCCGCTTGTTTGTTGTACTCGGCAGGCATGCAAAAACTGCCTCGAAACCCCCGTGCATGCAGCGACGCCACCAGGTCTCTCCAGTCATATCCGCCATGGTCATGGGTGGTCCAATGCACCGCGTATCGGGCCTGTTCCTCGGGGCCGGTCGTGCGCAGATGGCAGGCGGCTTTGAAGTTCACCAACCCATTCAGATGCGGCCATGCAATATCGACGGCCATTTCCACCGGTTCACCGTCGACGGCGCAATGGGCCATATCCAGCACACCGCAAACAAGGCGGGGATCGTAATCGCCCAGCAGATGCGTCAGTCCCACCGCGCTTGCGACATGCACGCCCGAATGGTTCTGGACGCCGATAGCGACGCCTGCGCGGTCCAGCATCGGCAGCACCTTGTCAAAGTTGCGCCGATATTGGTCGACTGACGCGCGATAGCCGATCCCCATGTCGACGGGCGCACAGATGCGGATCATCCGAACCCCGGCTTCGCCACAGGCAGCGATGGTTGTCTCATCGATATCGGCTGCGATACTGGGGACCGCGAGCCCGTGATCGCCCAGCAGGCGGACGGCATCTGGCAGGTCCTGCGCGACCTTTTCGGGCACGACCTGATATCCCGGCCTGACGGCCAGTTCGACGCCGTCGAACCCCATTTTGGCCAGCTTGGGGGCCAGTGCATCCAGCGGTTCGGTCCAGGGCTTGGTAAAGACCGTGATCTTTGGCGCGTCATCTTGTGTCATGGTCATCCTTTCAGCCCCGTGGTCGCGATCCCGTCGATCAGCTTGCGCTGGAAGATGAAGAACACGATGAACATCGGCACTAGCGACAGCAAAGACATCGCCAGCATCGGCCCCCATGAACTGGACCCTCGGGCGGCTTGCAGCAGGCGCAAACCCTGCGGGACCACGTAATTCTCGATCGAGGTCAGATAGATGAGCGGCGACAGGAAATCCTCATACGTCCACAGGAACGAAAACACCGCCGTGGTCACCAGGGCGGGTGACATCAGCGGCAGGATGATCGCAAAATACACGCGGATCGGTCCTGCCCCGTCGATGGCGGCGGCCTCGTCCAGTTCGCGCGGGATACCGCGGATGAACTGGATCATCAGAAAGATGAAGAATGCCTCGACCGCCAGAAACTTAGGCGTGACGATGGGCAGGATCGTGTTGATCCAGCCGAAGGCGTTGAACAGCACGTATTGCGGGATCAGCGTCGCATGAACCGGCAGCATGATGGTCATCAACATCAGTGCGAACAGCGGCTTCTTGAAGCTAAAATCAAGCCGCGCGAACGCATAGGCCACGAACGAACAGGACAGGCAGTTCCCGATCACCGCCAACGCCGAAATGACAAAGCTGTTCAGAAAGAACGTCTTGAAGGGTGCGGCCACGCCGGCCCAGCCCCGTGCATAGTTTTCCCATTCGAAATGGCGTGGGATGATGCTGGTATCGGAAAAGATGATCCCAGATGGCTTGAACGAACTGACGGCCAGCCAGACCAGCGGATACAGCATGATGATCCCGAACAGGACCAGAAAGACGTGCATCCACAGCCCCGACCGCGCCTTTTTGCCGGCGGCGACGTGGTTGACCTGGAACGCCCCAGGGTTGGTCATGTCGCTCATCAGCCCTCATCCCCGTAATGAACCCAGTATTTCGCCGTTAGGAAGGAAATCGACGTGGCACCTGCAATGATCGCGACCAGCACCCATGCAATGGCAGATGCATAGCCCATCTCAAAATTCGTAAAGGCCTGTTCATACAGATAAAGCGTATAGAACAACGTGGAATCCGCCGGTCCGCCCGTACCGTCCGAAATGATGTAGGACGGTGTAAAGGCCTGGAACGCGCCGATCGTCTGCATGACAAAGTTGAAAAAGATGATCGGCGTCAGCAGCGGAATGGTGACAAAAACGAACTGCTGCATGGGACGCGCGCCATCGATGGCGGCGGCGTCGTACATGTCCTGCGGTATCTGCTTCAGCCCTGCCAGAAAGATGACCATCGGGGCCCCGAACTGCCAGGCCGCCAACAGCACCAGCGTCCCAAGCGCATAGTCGGGATTGGTGATCCAGCTGGGCGCGTCATAGCCCAGGTAGTTCCACAGAAACTGGTTGATGATCCCGTCATAGGAAAAGATCTGGCGCCACATCAGCGCGACCGCAACACTGCCCCCCAGCAGCGATGGCAGATAGAAAACCGAGCGGTAGAAGCCCAACCCGCGCAAACCACGGTTCAGGATCAACGCGATGAACAGCGCAAAACCCAGTTTCAGCGGAACCGAGAACACGACATAGTTCAGCGTGACCATCAGCGACTGGATATAGCGTGGATCGCCGCCCACCAATCGGGCGTAATTGTCCAATCCGGCCCATTCAGGTTTGCTGAACAGGTCATAATCGGTGAATGACAGGTAAAGCGATCCCATGATCGGCCCCAATGTCAAAAGCGTAAACCCGATCAGCCAGGGCGACAGGAACAGGAATGCCACCCCGTTTTGCCGCTTCCTGAGGTTCTTGGTGCTGCGCACGCGTTCCTCCATCGTTGTGGCCCCATGAGCCCCCTGCGCGGACCCCTGCGGCTTGAGCCGACAGGGGTGCATGTGCCCGTCAGTTGCTCAACGCCGACAGTTTTTGTTCGATTTCTGTTGCGACGGATTGCGCAGCGTCCAGTGCAGTGGCGTCACCAAAGGCCACGGCCTCGTTGGCGCGCCGGAACATGCCCCCCAGACCACCGACGCCCGGGCGTCGTGACGGCGCGGGGTCCTCGCGCAGCATCCGCAGATAGGCGACCAGCTTCTTTTCGGCATCAGTGCCGTTGGTCCCGAAGTTTTCAAGACCCGCTGTCGATGCCGGGATCATGCCGCTGCCGTTATAGTAAAGCTCGACCCCCTCGGGATCGAAATGCATGAACCGGATGATGTCGACGCACAGATCCTTGTCGGATGCATTGGCCCAGATCCCGGTTGAGTTGCCGGCATAGTCATAGTGGTGATTGCGCATCTGGTCGCCCTCAAAACCGTTGGGCATCATCATCAGCTCCAATGGGTCGTCCATCAGAGCGCCGATGCCCACGAAACTGTCGGTGGTCTGGACCAGCATCGCAGCCCGTCCGCGCACAATGCCAAGCGAGGCAGAGTTGTCGCCCGCCTGAGCCTGGACATCTGCCGGTGGCGATCCGCCCGCCTGGCGCATGTCCTCCCAATACTGGAACCACTCGGCGAGATCTTCGGGGGCGAAACCGATGGTATGTTCAGGGGTGAACAGCGACTTGCCGCGGGCGCGCAGGAAGATGTCGCAGGGCAGGTTGTTGCCACCGCCATCCTCGACGCCCCAAAAGCCTCGGCCATGTTCCTTGCCAAGCGCGACGGCCGTTTCATGCAGCTGTTCCCACGTATAGAACTTGTCGGGGACAGCAACGCCAACCTCCTCGAATTTGGCGGGATTGTAGAACATGGCCGTTGCGATGGCGTCGTTCGGCATCGCAAAAATCTTGTCGTCATAGGTGCAGGAAAAGACGCTGCCATCCTGGTAACCCGACAAATCGAAGGGATCGGGGATCCAGTCAGTCAGCGGCGTCAGAACACCACGCGCGGCATATTCAGCCAGAAGGTCGACGTTGACGCTGAACATGTCGGGCGCATTGCCACCGGCGGCCTCGGTTGCCAGCTTGTCAGTGAACGACCGAAAGCTGGAAAATTCCGGCATGATCCGCACGTCTGGATTCTTGGCCTGATAGGCCTTCAGAACCTTCAGCGTGGTCGCCAACTGCTCCTCGGATTCGACAAACCCACTGAACCGGATATCCGTAGTGCCCTGCGCTGCCGCCCCGCGCGGCCCGACGTAGAGCGCGAACGCCCCGATGGCCGCCGAGCCCTGCGCCAGGAAATGCCTGCGTGTTCGAGATGTCGTCATCGTCCCCTCCCATGGTTGTGATGCACATGTGCCGCAGCGGACGCACAGACCGACCTCCCTCGGGCACATCCTCCGAATCAAAGCCTAGTGCAACGATACACTCATGTCGAACGATTCTAGCGGGATTCTGCAGAACGTGAAAACTAACGAGCAGGCTCTTGTCGACGATCGGGGTTGGTCCATGCAGCCGTGAATGTGTCATTTGATATATTTAGTAGTTTTATTACAGTAATATACGCGAAACATTAGCGATCCGAAAAACGGCACTGGCAGTTCGATGCATAGTCGGACTAGTCTTGTGTAACGTATTACCTTTGATTTGCGGAACTGCGCCATTCACCATCACGACGATATCAAGGACCAATGCCGATGGCAGGGATCAAGGACGTTGCAAAAAGAGCTGGCGTATCCGTCAGCACCGTTTCGAACGTCATAAATGGCAGACATGCCAAGATGGCCGATCAGACACTTCGTCGGGTTCAGGATGCAATCGCGGACCTGAAATATACGCCGAATGCCGTCGCCCGACAGCTGCAATCAGGCCAGATCCGTACATTGGGGCTGATCGTTCCCTCGGTCGCGAACCCGTTCTGGGGCAACGCCTCGCAGATGATCGAAAAAGAGGCCAAGGCGCGCGGCTATCAGGTGCTGATCTGCAATGCCGAGCGCGACCCCGAGGCCGAGGACAGCTATCTGACCTCGCTCCATGGGTCGGGGATCCGGGGCGTGATCTTAGGATCGTCGCCGGTGTCGCTGGACCATCTGCGCCGGCATGCCGAAAAGGGAATGTGCATTGCGGCCTTTGACCGCAACACCCAAGGCATTCAGGACCTGCTGGCCTGTTCAGTCAGTGTCGATCAGGAAGCCGGCGCACGCATGGCGGCCCGCCATCTGATTGGACAGGGCCATCGGCGCATCGGTTTCATCTCGGGGCCGATTGGCACGGCCAGCCGGATCGCCAGGCTTGAGGGCCTGCGCGTCGAACTGGACCGCGCCGGCCTGCAAATAGGCGATGACCTGCTGTGGCTGGGGCGCACCGCGACCGGCTTTGGCGACAGCCAGGCGGCTGAGCTAGGGCGGTCGGCCATCCGCGAGTTGCTGACCCAGGACGATCCGCCGACGGCCGTTTTTTGCGTAAACGACATGTATGCGATCGGTGCGCTGTCTGGGGCGCGGGAACTGGGTTACCGCGTTCCACAGGATCTGTCCGTGGTGGGGTTCGACGACATCTATCTTGCCAAGGTGATGTCGCCGCCTCTGACGACGGTCCAACAGCCGCTGGAAAAAATGGCGCAGCTGGTGGTCGCAAAGCTGATCCGGTCGCTTGAATCCAAAATCGAGGCCCCTGACCGCAATGTCGAGCTGCGCCCCGAGCTGATCGTCCGATCATCGACCGCTCATCCGAACGAAATCCCCCGCAAACAAAAGGTCATTGCGACATGACAAACATCCAGGACATGACCGGGCGCACCATCCTGATCGCCGGGGCCACCAGTGGCATGGGCCATTCAACCGCCGTGGCGGCGGCGGCGGCGGGCGCGAACCTGATCCTGTTGGGGCGAAACGCCGACCGCATGAGCGACGTTGTGGCGCAGATCGCGGAAATGGGGCCGGGCCGCGTCGATGCGATCCTGGCCGATGCTGCTGACGCCCCTGCCCTGTCGCAGGCCTTGGCGGGTCACGCGGACCTGCTGGCAGGGGTCGATACGTTGGTAAATTTCATCGGCATCAACATCGCCCGCCGTTCGTTTGACGAACTTAGTCAGGACAGCTGGTCGGGGATGATCGACGCGAACCTGAACGCGGCCTTTAACCTGGCCAAGGTGGTGGTGCCGGTACTGCGCGATCGCGGGGGCGGTCTTCTGATCAATATATCATCGACCGCGGCGCGGCGCCCCGACCCATCGGGGGCCGCCTATCAGGCGACCAAGGCGGGCGTGATGGCCATGACCCATGCGATCATGGAGGAGGAATGGCAGAACGGCATCCGTGCCACCGTGATCCTGCCGGGCATGACGGACACGCCGCTGCTGGAGAAGCGCCCCTCACCGCCGACCCCCGACATGCGGGCGCGTGCACTGCAACCGCAGGACGTGGCCGATGCATGCATGTTCGTGATGCGTCTTCCGCCACGCGCACATGTCCCGGAACTGACCATTCAACCGTCGAAACGCTGAGGGGGCCCAATGACCGCTGATCGAACGCTGCCCAAGGTTCCCATCCTGATGCCCCAGATCATGCGTCTCCGCGTGATGCCCCCTCCCGTCATGGATGCGCTGTCGCTTTTTGCGACTCCGGTGCTCGTCCCCGACGACGCGCTTGCCGGCGATCTTGCACCCTGGTTGCGTGACGCCCCCGCCGCGATCACCGGCTGGCGCAGCCCGGTCATTCCGGCCGCCGCACTGACACCGCATGGCAGTTTGGGCCTTGTGTCGCATTCGGCAGGCTCTGTCCGCCGATTGGGCATCGACGACGCGCTGCAATCGGGCGCGATACGCGTCAGCCACGCCGCCCCCGTCATCGCAAGGGCCGTGGCCGAATTTACGCTGACACAGATGCTGGCACATCTGCGCCGTCATCGCGATATGGATGCGGGCCTGCGCGACGACACGGGCTGGGACCCACTGCGCGACGGCAAGCTGGGCGGTCTGTTGGCGGCGCAGCAGGTCGGCATCGTGGGGTTGGGCTATGTCGGACGGCTGGTGCTGGACCTGCTGCGCCCGTTTGGCTGCCGGATCGCGGCATACGACCCGCTGCTGAACCCCGATCAAGCGCGGGCGATTGGCGTGACCCCGATGGACCTGGACACGCTGTTTCGGGAATGCAGCATCGTCACGCTGCATGCGGCGGATCTGCCCGCGACCAAGGGCATGATTACCGGCACCTACCTGCAATCCATGCCCGATGGCGGCCTGTTGGTGAACACCGCTCGCGCGGGACTGATCCAGCCAGGGGCGATGGTCGCGGCGCTGCGTCAGGGGCGGATCTTTGCCGCGCTGGACACATTCGATGCCGAACCCCTGCCGATGACAGACGAATTGCGCGATATGCCCAACGTCTATCTTTCGCCTCATTGCGCAGGTCACACGCGCGATACCTATGTGATGCAAGGGTTGTCCGCAGTCGAGGAGGTTCGCCGCTTTCTGGCTGGTCAGCCTCTGCTTCAGGAAATTAGACCGGAACGGGCCGCGCAGCTTGCCTGAGGAGGACAAGCCGACCCGACATGCGTTGAAAATGCATTAGAAAAGGGAGGGAACATGGCTTCTGTTGAGATTACCGGCCTGAAAAAGGCCTTTGGTGCCGTCGAGGTCATCCACGGCATCGACCTCAAGATCGAGGATGGCGAATTCGTGGCCCTCGTCGGACCGTCGGGATGTGGCAAATCCACCCTGCTGCGCATCATATCGGGGCTGGAACCCGCCAGCGACGGCGAGATCAGGATAGACGGCAAGATCGTCAACCACATGACCCCCCGCGAACGCAACATCGCAATGGTGTTTCAGAACTATGCGCTTTATCCGCATATGACCGTGGCGCGGAACATGGGCTTCAACCTGAAACTGTCGGGGCTGGGGCGCAAGGAAATCGACGCCAAGGTCGAAGACGTCGCCCGCCTGCTGGAACTGGACAAGCTGTTAGACCGCAAGCCTGGTCAGCTGTCGGGCGGCCAACGTCAGCGCGTCGCCATGGGCCGGGCCATCGTGCGCGATCCGGCCGCGTTCCTGTTCGACGAGCCGCTATCCAACCTGGATGCCAAGCTGCGCGTTCAGATGCGGTCGGAGATCAAGACGTTACACCAGCGGGTCAAGACGACTTCGATCTATGTCACTCATGACCAGATCGAAGCGATGACATTGGCCGACCGCGTCGTGATCCTCAGCGGTGGCACGATCGAACAGGTCGGCCGCCCGATCGAGCTGTACAACAAGCCTGACAACCTGTTCGTCGCGGGCTTTATCGGCACGCCGTCGATCAACATGGCAGACGCGGTCATCGTCAATTCCGATACCGGCCCGACAGCGCAGCTGACCGGGGGACAGGTTTTGCCACTTGGGGCCGGTCATACGCTACGTGAAGGGCAGCCTGTCGTCGTCGGCCTGCGCCCTGAACATCTGAGGCTGGGGCCGGGTGCGGCCATGCTGCCCGGCCGCATCACATTGGTCGAACCGACCGGCGCGCAGACCCATGTCACTTTCGACATGGAAAGCATCACCATGATGGCCGTGCTGGAAGGGGGGCTGGATCTACAAGCGGGGCAGGATATCCAAGTGTCGATCGATCCCGACCAGATCCACGTCTTCGACAAGGCCAGCGGGCAGCGCGCGTGAATCCGATGGGACCGATGCAGGGGGAATGGAATTGAAGGTACTTATCGCAGGAACGGGCTTTGCCGCCGAAGGTCACGCACAGGCATTTCGTGCGGCGGGCGCTGAAATCACGGGCATTGTGGGGCGCACCCCCCATGTGGTGGCCGAGGTCGCGCAAAAGCTGAGCATTCCTCATGCCGGCACCGATTGGCAGCACGCGCTGAGAGAATGCCTGCCCGACATCGTGTCCATCGCGACACCCGGTGGGGCGCATTATGAACCGATCAAACAGGCGATCGCCCATGGTGCGCATGTCTTTTGCGACAAGCCGATGACCGCGACCAGCGACACCGCGATCGAATTGCATCGCCTTGCCCAGCAGGCGGGCGTCAAGACCGCCTACGCCGCCAGTTTCCGCTATGCTCCCGGCGTGCTTCACGCGAAAAAACTGGTGGCCGAAGGAGTGATAGGTGAACCCACCGAGGTCGAGTGCATATCGCATTTCAATCTGGAACGCGGCATTCCCTTTGGATGGTCGCATCGCCGCGAAGATGGCGGCGGGCGGCTGAACAACAATTTCACCCATACGCTGTCCATCGTGACTTCGGTTCTGGGCGACCGCATCTTGTCGGTGATGGGCGAGGTGCGCGACGATCTGGGCCGGGCGCCTATCGTCTCGGGTGTCCATAACTTTGCCACCCGCCGCGATTTCATGCCTACGGATCTGAACGACCCGTCCCTGGAATGGGGCAAAAGTGATGTCGAGTGGTCCTATACAGTGCTGGCCCGGATCGAAAGCCAGAAGGCGTCCAAGCCGGTCTCGGTCCTGTTCAAGCATGGCGGCCTGGTCCCCCGCTTTCACGAGGATCACATCGTCTTTTATGGCCGCGAGGGCGCAATTTATATCGAAGGCCATTACGGCAGCGGCCAGCTGCATCTGTTCGACAGGTCCGGCCAGTGGCGTGCCCTGCCCCTGCCGGATGATGTCGCCGCCCGGATCCCCGCCATCAAGGGCGAGACCGAGCAGTGCTGGCACTATCTTGCCCGCGAATTCATCCGCGATATTCTCGGTGAGGCGCATGAGGCCTATCCCACCTTCCGGGAGGGGGCCGAATACCAGCAGATCATCGACATGATCCGAAGCGAGGGCAACTGGACCAAGGTTGCCGAGCCTGCCTGACACATGGCCGCTATGGGCTCGCCAACCGAGCCTATTCGCCCATGGCGCGTTCCTTGTGCCAGAAAATCAGCACGCGCTGCGCCCAAGCCGTCGCCGCGAACAGCGCCAGCCCGATCAAGCTCAGAAAGAGGATCAGCGAAAACACCCGTGGCGTGTTCAGCTGGGATGCAGCCACACGGATCAGTTCGCCGAACCCGTTGCCACCGCCTAGAAACTCGCCCGTGATGGCACCTGCCATGACGCCGACCGACCCGATCTTGAGGCCGGTGAATATCTGCGGCAGCCCGGTCGGGATCTTCATTTTGTAAAGCGTCTGCCACCGCGACGCGCCCATGGTCTTGAACAGCATCCGGGCATTTGCATCGGGCGCATGCAGCCCCGCCGCCGTGCCCACGACAATTGGAAAGGTGGCGATGAATGCGGCCAATGCCACCTTGCTGTCGATGTCAAAGCCCAGCCAAGCGACGAACAGCGGCGCAAAAGCCACCTTGGGCATCGTGTCGATCGCCACCAGATAGGGCATCAATGCGCGCTCTCCAAAGGACGTCTCGCCCACGATGATGCCAAGGGTCAGACCGATGGTTATGGCCAGCGCGTATCCGTAAAGCACGGTCTTGACCGTCGTCCACAGCGACACGGCCATGTAATCGCCCGACAGGATGTTGCGACCCACGAAGATCATGTCATACAACGTCTCCAGCGGCGTCGGCAGGATGATCGGGGGCACCAGGTCGGACATCGTCAGCATCTGCCAGATGCCGATAAAGACCACGGCGACGAAGATAAGCTGGACCGGGCGTGGAATGTAATCGATAAAGCTGACTTTTTCCTGCCAGACGGTATCGGTGACCTGTTGGCTGTCCATATCGGTCATCAGAAATCCCCCTTATCCAGACGGGTGCGGATGCGCTCGACCAGCGCGCCAAATCTGGGCGTGGTGATCATGTCCAGCGTGCGGGGCCGGGGAAGGTCGATTTCGATCACCTCGGCGATGCGACCGGGGCGCGGGGCCAGAACATAGACATGGTCCGATAGGATCACCGCCTCCGCGATGGAATGCGTGACCAGAAAGGCCGTTGCGTTGGTTCCCATGCAGATGCGCTGCAGTTCCATATTCATGAAATCACGGGAAATCTCATCCAGCGCGGAAAACGGCTCGTCCAGCAAAATCATGTCGGGTTCGGTGACCAGCATTCGACAGATCGCCGCGCGTTGTGCCATGCCGCCCGACAATTCGTTTGGGTAGACGGTCTCGAACCCCTCCAAGCCGACCAGCTTCAGCAATGCCGCGCCGCGGTCGCGGGCCTTGCGGGCGGCAGCCTTGCCGTCGCGGATCTCAATCGGCAGCAGCACGTTTTCCAGCGTCGTGCGCCATGGAAACAGGGTCGCTTGCTGAAACATCATGCCGATATCGCGGCGCGGGCCCATCACGGGCTCACCGTTGATCGTCACCCGACCGGCGGAAGGCGGGGTCAGTCCCGCCATGATCTTGAGCAGGGTCGATTTCCCGCAGCCCGACGACCCGATCACTGATGAAAAGCTGCCACGGTGCAGGGATAGCGATATCCCCTCCAGCGCGTGGACACGGTTGCGGGCATAGGTCTTGCCTACACCCGTCAGTTCATAGACCGTCCGTGCATCAGGCGATCCGCGCAACGGCGCCACCTTTCTCGCAAGCGCGGCCATCACTCCATCTCCGCGCTGATCTGCTCGACGAACTGGTTGGTAAAGACCGCGTCCAGATCGTCCAACGGTTCGGACAGGTCACCATTGGCGATCAGGCTGTCCTGCCATTCCGACCAGACGGCGGCCGGAATATAGCCATAGCTGGAATCCGGATCGATTGGGATGGATTTGGAGCGCACAGCGGTGAACAGCGCTGACGCAAAGTCGCGATCCTCGATTTCCTGCGGGAAACCGGCGGCAAAGTGATCAAGGCTGGTTTCGCGGTTCGCCTCGTCCATAGCAAAGATCATGCCGCGATGAACGCCGCGCAAGAATTTCTGGACCAGTTCGGGGTCGGTCTGGATTGTCTCGTTCATGGTGACAATGCCATTGCCGAAAAAGCGCGCGAACTCGTCCGGGGTCAAGTCGCGCAACGCGACGCCGCGCTGGACCAGGGTGGCGGCATCTGCGACCGATGCAGAGTATGCGGCGATTTCGTCGCGCAGGAAAGCCGCCGTGGCAGGGCCGCCATCACCCACTGTCATCAGGGTATAGTCATCGCCGGCCTCAAGGCCCGACCCGCTCATGACGTTACGGGCAAAGCCGACCTCGGCGCCGTCGGCGGTGCCCGATCCGATCACCTGTCCCGCAAGGTCTTTGGGCGTCTGATAGGGGCTGTCTTCCTGAACCATCAGGCCGAAATTGGCGCGCGCGGCGGTGTTGTAGATAAAGACCGCATCCACCCCCCGAGACCGCGCCGTCAACAGGGGACCGGGGCCTGGGCGCCCGAAATCGGCCTGACCGGCAGCCAACGCCTGCAGGACCGAACCCGATCCGTTCACGGTCTCGACGTTGACCTCGATACCCTCCTCGGCGAAATATCCCTCGCCAATGGCGATAAATACGGGAAACGAGTTGATGGCCGATGCGCTTGGCTGCGCGAATGTGACCTGTTGCATATCATCGGCCATGGCGCCCGTGGCCGTCATGGCAATCACGGCGGCGGTGCACAGAATTCTGGTCGTGAACATGGTTTTCCTCCCTTTTGGCTGTATGGTCTGTCGATTGCGCCTCCTCCGCGCGGTCGGCAGGCTGGTTCAGGCGACGCTGCGCTTTGACTGGACCTCTTGTTGCATGGTGTTGGTCAAGCGCCCGATCCCGTCGATCTCACAGGTCACGCTGTCGCCGTCGCGCAGATATTGGGGCGGGTCCATCGCATAGCCCACACCCGAGGGCGTCCCGGTGGCGATAATATCGCCCGGTTCCAGCGTCATCCCCGCCGAAAGCGAGGCGATCAGCGTCGGGATGTCGAACACCATGTCGCGGGTATTGCCGTCCTGGCGGATCTCACCATTGACGGAACAGCGAATGCCGAGGTCATGGGGATCGCCGATCTGATCGGCTGTGACAATCCACGGCCCCATTGGGGCGGAACCGTCCAGACCCTTGCCCTTGAAATACTGCCCACCATGCAGGCGCTGGATGTCACGCGCGCTGATATCGTTCAGGATGGTATAGCCGAAAACGTGGTCCATCGCGTTCTCGCGCGAAATATCACGGCCGGACTTTCCAATGATGACCGCCAGCTCTACCTCGTAATCGATGTTCGTGGAAACATGCGGAAAGATCGGTATCACCCCGTCAGGATCCGTGATCGCGGTGGGGGGCTTGGTAAAATAGACCGGCACTTCGGTCACGCCGACATCGCGCTTTTGCGCACGATCCCCTTCGGCGATATGTTCCATATAATTGCGCCCGACACAGAAGATGTTCTTTGCAGGTGCCGGGATCGGGGCGGCAAGGGTGTATTGCCCCGCAGGCACCATCCGCAGGTCCGACAGATTCCCGACCCGTCCGCCCGCGATCACATCCATGACCGACATGCCGATCAGATAGGCGTTGCCGTCATCCGTGATCACGGCCCCTTGCAGATCGCGCCCCATCCTGATTGTCGCCAATTGCATCATACCCTCCATGGCAAAACTGTGCTTGGTCCCCAACTTAGACAGGTTCAGTGTGGACACGGCAAAACCAATCCTTGCATTGGTTTCAATTTGCATGCTGGATGCAGATGCGACTCTGACGAAATTGTGGCGATCGTGCTGTTTTTTCGCGCCAGGAGATTTGGAGAAACCAATGGCCGAATTGGTCAAGACATTGCACAATGGGCGAACCGCAGGCTTGGTCCAGCAACTGCGTCGCTTTCTGACCCAGGGAGGTTTTTCGCACAGCGATCGCTTGCCGCCGGAACGCGCGCTGATCGCGACCTTTGGTGTTTCACGATCAGAATTGCGCAAGGCGCTGGACGTGCTGGAGGGGGACGGCCTGATCTGGCGCCATGTCGGACGCGGCACGTTCGTGGGTGCGCGGCCGGTTCACAACCTTGGCGACCTGACCTATCTGCGCGATCTGGCGCGGCCCGTCCAACTGCTGGAAGCCCGCACCGCCATCGAGCCTGAAATCGCAAGGCTTGCCGCATTGCACGCGACCCCCTTTTATCATGAAAGGCTGCGACATTGGGCCGATCGGGCAAGGCAGGCCGCCGATTGGCGCATCTATGAGGCGGCGGACACGAACCTGCACAACGCGATTGCCCAAGCTGCGCATAACAAGCTGTTGATGCATCTGTTCAACGAATTGAACACCGTGAAACGCGCCGTTTTATGGAATGTCGAACGAAAATCGCCTTGCCCACCCCGGGACCATTTCGCCTTTCCCGAACATGACGCGATCATTGATGCCATCATTCGCCGTGATCCCGACACCGCCGGGCGGCAGATGGAGTTGCATCTTGCCTCGGTCCGAAACAACCTGCCCAAAGGCGCCACCAGATAGCGGGTTCAAGACCCCGTCAGCGTCATTTCCAGCAGCTTCGCGATCCTGATATCAAAGCTGACGGTCCGCTCGCAGCCGCCCCCCGGCCCACCAGTGCCACCATCTGATCGACAAAACCGGGACCGCCATGGCGATAGCGCTTGGCCGCAACGGCGACACGGTCGGCAATCCCCAAAGTCAGTTCGCGGGCCTCCAACAGACCGTCCAGCGTCTCGCAGATATCGGCACGGCCCACTTCATAGATGAAGAAAATACCCAATTCCCTGTTCGTAGTGGGCGTGAGCAGGGGGAAGCCTGTTCAGTTTGCTAATCGCCAAATGACCGCCTATTGCGCAACTGGCAGGCTTGGGCGGCGCGGTACGAGGAGAAGACGGTTGCGGCTCATCTTTGTGCCATTCGCCAGTCCGAGGTCTTTTGCGGCCATAAATCCTTCGCGTTCGTGACAATCGACGATGCTCCCGCTTGGTTGATCGCCAGCGCGATGGTGCCCAGCACCAGAACGAACAGCGCTCCCGCTTCGGCAAAACCCAGTCCGGGGCGCGGTGTCAGGGTCTGTGCATAGGCCATGGCAGGCCCCTGTCATTGATGCCGGCGGGCAGATCGACCCGGTGGTGCGTGATATGCAAACCCAGCCTGCGCCCGGTCACAACAGGAAGCTGTCGGCATCCAGTTGCAGCCTGCCTGTCAGGCGGATCAACATGTCCGGCAGGCGGTCGCCGTCCACGTCGATCAGGATGCGGGTCATGCCGCCAGAATGGTCCCACCGCACGGACCCGTCACTGGAAAACAGCCTGTTTCCGACGAAATCCACATCCAACGCGCGCAGGTCGATCACGTCCTGATCGGGGTTGAAATCGACGATCACATCGGACCGTGCCACGGTACTGTCGGCAGCAGAAAAGAACCGGAACGTGTCAGCCCCCAGCCCGCCCGCCATCGCATCGGCACCCAGTCCGCCGACCATCGTGTCGTTGCCCGGTTGGCCGAACAGGCGGTCATTGCCCCAGCCGCCATCAACGATGTCGTTGCCCCATCCCCCCTCTGCACGGTCGTTGCCGGCGCCCGCGCGGATCGTGTCAAAGCCCGTGTTGCCTTGGATCAGGTCGTCGCCGGCACCGGCCAGTATGAGGTCGGCACCGTCATTGCCGTACAGGCTATCGCGTCCCGCCCCCGCGGTCAGGGTGTCGTTGCCGTAGCCGCCCGCCATCGCGTTGTCGCCGTACAGGTCGGTCAGCGTATCATTGCCCTGGTTTCCGGACAGCCGGTCGGCCCCGACATCCCCAAACAACGTGTCATTCCCCAGACCGCCATGCAGAATGTCGTTGCCCCATCCGCCCGACAGGCGATCGTTTCCGCCCATGCCACGCAGCACATTGGCAAATGCGTTGCCGTGAACCGCATCGTTGCCAGACCCGGCGACATAACCCTCGATCACCGTGTTATGGGCAATCTGCAGATTGCCCCGCAGGCCATAAATGTCGGACGCCGCCCCGGCGCGCAGATCGACCCGCTGCGCCTGCCCGTCGTTGCCGAAGTTCAGCATGTCATAGCCGCCCGCGTCATAGATGGTCATCGCCACCGCACGGGCATCCTGGACGGTGGGCTGCCCCGCCCCGTTATGGGCCAAAAAGACGCGCCCCAGCCAGCTGTTCCCCAAGGTGTGGCCGACACCATAGACTGTGTTGCCCGCCGTCAGCGACCCCGCACCGGCGGCACCGTACAGGCGCTGGATGGCAATGATGTCGGCGGGCATCAACGATGCAGCATAGGCAAGGCTTGCCGCGATGTTCGGGTTCTCGTCCTGCGCGAAATAGGACATCACTGACGCTTGCCAGCTGTCGTTCATGAAACGCGCGTCGTCAGCAAAGCTGCCGCTGCCGTTGTAAGGCCCCTGATGGCCAAGGCCCAATGCGTGACCGATCTCATGGACATAGGTCTGGTACGAATAGGTGCCGATGCCCGTGCCGTTCCGCATGATCCAATCGGTGTCGACATTGACCGACGACCGGATGATCTGCCCGTCCATCATGGTCGCTTGGGCAAAAGCCCCTTCCTGATCATCGTCAAAGGTGATGTCGGCATTGCCGCTGCGCTGGACGAACCGCAGATCGGCAACCGCGGACCAGGCCTGCATCGCATCGCGTGCCAATGCCCGCCCCTGGGCCGTCAGACCACTGAAATCATAGGTGATGATACTGTCGCGTGATGTGTCGAACGACCGCGGGGCCTGCCCGGTTTCGGCCCAGAAACCGTCGGTCAGATAGGTGGCCAGTTCTGCCATCGGTGCGGGCTGCGGGGGACGCGCTTCGGCCACGACCAGCTGATAGCTGCCTGTGCCAGAGGAATACGCACCTGCGTTCGCGTAATAGGTGCCGGTCTGAAGGGGCGTCACGGTGATCAGGCTGTTGTACCCCGGCCCGCCGTCGTCATCCATGTCGACCAGCCCGCCGTCAGGGCCGCGCAGTTCCAGCAACGGGTCTGCCAGGCTGATACCGTTCAATTCGATCCGATAGGTCGTCCCGGCCTCCAGCCGGACGGCCACCCAATCATCGTCCTCGGAATAGCCTATCGTTCCGTTGAACACATCCCCGGGCGCCATGCGATACGGTGTGGCCCGGCCGGCCGGCGCATCTGTCGTTTCGCGCAGCGTCGCGCGAAGAACGTCAACAGTGGTGCCGGCAAACTCTGCCATCGGGCAAAATTTGTCAGAGGGACGCAGTTGGGCACAGATCTGGCACATGCAGTCGGCTCTTTCCTAATCGGGCAACCCGTAGCGCAGCAGATCGCGGGCAAATCTGGTGAAATCGTCGGGTTGCAGGGTCCGGTCCATGACGTTGAAATCCATCCGGGCACCAGGTTGGTCGCCCTGGCCCGTCACGCGGTCCAGTTGGGCCGACACCGTCGCAGGCCCCGTCGCCAAGACCCGCAGTCTAAGGCCACCGCCCGGTGCCTCGGCGCGCAGTGCGGCGCACAGCGCATCGGCCTGCGCCATGTCGACGCCTTTTTCCGGTACGCATCGAACGCCCGAGACATCGGTCCCGCCATTGGCATCGACACTGCACGCGGCCACCATAAGTGGCGCGAAAGCCAAACCAAGCGTCAAGATACGCGCAAAGCGCCGCATGCAGGGGTTCCTGATGAAAAACGCGGCACAGGTGGTCCGCAATGTGGTGTCACAATACGCCCCCGCGACCCCACAGGTAAAGAGGTTTGCCAGCCGCTCAGACGCCCAGATAGCCCTCTACCACCGTTGGATCCTTCAAAAGCTGTGCATTGCTGCCCGACCAGACCGTGCGCCCCTTTTCGATGACGATATGCCGATCGGCAACGCGGGTCAGCGCGGAGAGGTTCTTATCCACGATCAGAATCGCCTCTCCCTGTGATTTCAGGCGGGTCAGGCAGGACCAGATCTCGTCCCGGATCAGCGGGGCCAGGCCCTCTGTCGCCTCGTCCAGCACGGTCAGACGCGGGTTGGTCATCAGCGCGCGGCCGATGGCCAGCATCTGCTGTTCGCCCCCCGACAGCTGGCTGCCCTTGTGGCCCATGCGTTCGCCCAGACGCGGAAACAGGTCCAGAACGCGGGCCATCGTCCAGGGCCCAGGGCGCGCAGTGGCCAGCAGGTTTTCCCGCACGTCCAGCGTGGGAAAGACCTGCCGTCCCTCGGGGACCAGCCCCAGCCCGGCGCGCGCAACCCGGTGCGGCGCGGCCCGTGTCATGTCGCGCCCGTCAATGGTCACACGCCCCGCGAGGGTGGGCAGCAGGCCGAATATCGTGCTGATCGTCGTGGTCTTGCCCATGCCGTTGCGGCCCAGCAGGGTCACGACCTGTCCAGCCTCTACCGACAGATGGATGTCGTGCAGGACCTGCGCCTCTCCGTATCCGGCCTGCAGCCCATCGACGACCAGCATCACGCGTCCCCCAGATAGGCGGCGCGCACGGCCCGGTCGGCGCGGACCTGTTCGGGCGTTCCCGTCGCGATGATCCGGCCATAGACCAGCACGCTGATCCGGTCGGCCAGCGCGAACACCGCATCCATGTCATGTTCGATCAGCACCAGCGTCACCTGCCCCTTGAGGTCCGCCATGACCTGAACCAGACGCTCGGCCTCGGCCCCGCTGGTCCCGGCCAGCGGTTCGTCCAGCAACAGCATCCGCGGCCGCGTGGCCAGGGCGATGGCCAGTTCCAGCGCGCGCTTCTCTCCGTGCGACAGGCTGCCTGCACGGGTCTGGGCGCGGTCGGACAGGCCGACGCGAGCCAGCGCCTCCAGCGCCTGCGCATTCAGGTCCGCGTCCCGCGCGACGGGCGCAAAGAACCGGAAACTGCTGCCCGCATGCGCCTGCACGGCGGTAGCGACATTCTCCAGCACGGTGAAACCGGGCAGGATCGAGGTGATCTGGAAACTGCGCGACATGCCCGCCCGCACCCGCGCAGGCATGGACCGGCCCATCATCTGAGCCCCCGCAAAGCGCACGGACCCGGCATCGGATCCCACCTGCCCCGACAGCTGTGCGATCAGCGTGGATTTGCCCGCACCGTTCGGGCCGATGATGGCGTGCAGCGCGCCCTCGGCAACATCCAGGTCCAGATCGTCGGTGACCGTCAGCGCGCCATAGGATTTGCGCAACCCGCGCACGGACAACAGGCTCATTTCCCGCGCCCTTGGAACAGCCCGGTCAGCCCGTCGCGCGAAAACAGCACGACGAGGATCAAAAGCGTGCCAAAGATCAGCCGCCAGTGGTCGGTGAACAGGGCCAGCCACTCTTCCAGCAGCAGCGCCAGCGTGGCCCCGGCAATGGCGCCCAAAAGGTTGCCGACGCCGCCCAGCACGACCATCACCACCAGTTCCCCCGACCGGTGCCAGTTCATATAGGCCGGAGAGACAAAGCTGGCCTGATTGGCCAGCACAACCCCCGCGATCGCCGTCATCGCGCCGGACATGACGAATGCGGTCAGCTGGAACCGGAACGGGGTGAAACCCACCGCCTGCATCCGCACCGGATTTTCCCGCGCGCCTGTCAGCACGCGCCCGAACCGCGACCCGGTGATCGCCACGCACAGCAGGTACAGCCCCGCCAGCATCGCCAGCGCCGCGTAGTACAGTGCCCGGTCATCGGCCAGCCACGGCTGCCCCAGCACCGTGGACCGCGCCGCCAGCGTCACCCCGTCATCGCCGCCATAGGCCGACAGCGACACAAAGAAGAAATAGGCCATCTGCGCAAAGGCCAGCGTGATCATGATGAAATAAATGCCCCGCGTGCGCAGGCTGATCGCCCCGGTCACCAGCGCGAATGCCGACCCCGCCACCACCGCCGCGCCCAGATGCGCGCCCAGATCGGTGATGCCCGCGCGGGACAGGATCGCCACCGCATAGGCACCGATCCCCAGATAGGCCGCGTGGCCGAAACTCACCATGCCGCCATAGCCCAGGATCAGGTCCAGCGCCAAGGCGGCGATGGCGAATGCCAGAATGCGTGTCGCCACCACCACCAGATAGGGATCGCCCGTCAACGCCGCGATCAGCGGCAGCGCCGCGAACCCGCCAAAGATCGCCCACGCCGCGACCCGGCGGCGCATCAACCAGCGCGTCATGGCCGCGCCCCGAACAGCCCCTGCGGGCGGGCGGCCAGGATCGCGGCCATCAGCACATAGACCAGCATCGGCGCCAGCACGCGCCCGGTCTGGGCGGCGGCGGACGGCTCCATCACCGCGCGCAGGATGATCGGGCCAAAGCTGCGGCCAAGCGTGTCGACGATGCCCACCAGCAGCGCGCCGGCGAACGCGCCCTTGATCGACCCGATGCCGCCGATGACGATCACCACAAAGGTCAGGATCAGCACGCTTTCCCCCATGCCCGGATCGACCGACAGAATGGGGGCCACCATCGCCCCCGCGAACCCCGCCAGCATCGCGCCGAATGCAAAGATCACCGTGAACAGCCGCCCGATATCGACGCCCAAAGCGCCGACCATCGCGCGATTGCTGGCGCCTGCGCGCAGCTGCATGCCGATGCGGGTGCGCGTGATGACCAGCCACAGCCCCACGGCCACCGCCAGCCCCGCCCCGATCACCACCAGCCGGAACACCGGATAGCGCAGCGCACCCACCAGCGGCACCGATCCCGACAGCGCGTCGGGCGGCAGCACCGACAGCGGCGACTGGCCCCAGATGATCTTGACCAGTTCGGTCACCACCATGACCAGCCCGAACGTCGCCAGAACCTGATCCAGATGCGGCCGGTCATAGAGCCTGCGAAAGATCAACGCCTCGAGCACCAGCCCGATGACCAGCGTCGCGGGCAGGGTCAACGCCAGCCCCAGCGCGTAACTGCCGGTCAGGCCCGCGAACATGACCACCAGATAGGCGCCGACCATATAGTTCACGCCATGCGCCAGGTTCACGAAATCCATGATTCCAAAGACCAGCGTCAGCCCGGCGGCGATCAGGAACAAAAGGACCCCCAGCTGCACCCCGTTCAGCAGCTGCAGCAGGAACAGGCTGGTCATCGGCTCAGTTCATCTGGCAGTCGGCGGCGTAATTGTCCTGATAGTCGTCAAAGATCTTTTCGACGACCGATGTCGCAAATTTGCCGTCTTCGCGCTGGACGACCTTGGTCAGGTAAAAATCCTGGATCGGAAAGTGGTTGGGACCAAAGCTGAAATCGCCGCGGACCGAGGTAAAGGGCGCATCCGCCAGCGCCGCGATCAGCGCGTCGCGGTCGGTGCCACCTGCCTGACGCAGGGCGCCGTCGATCAGGCGGGCCGTGTCATAGCCCTGCATCGCATAGACGCCGGGCACATGACCGTACTTTTCCTCATACGCCGCGACAAAGGCGGCGTTTTCCGGCGTGTCCAGATCGGGTGCCCAGTTCGACCCGGCAAAGAACCCCAACGCCGCCTCGGCCTGCGCAGGCAGGGTCGCCTCGTCCACGGTAAAGGCCGACAGGAAGGGTATCCCCTCCAGCCCCGCCTGCCGGTACTGGCGCACCAAATTCACACCCATGCCCCCCGGCATGAAGGCGAACACGGCATCGGGCTGCATCGCGGCGATCTGGGCCAGTTCGGCGGAATAGTCCAGCTGACCCATCTGGGTGAAGATTTCCCCCGCGACGCCGCCGGTATAGCTCTTCTGGAACCCCGCCAGCGCATCCTGTCCGGCCTGATAGTTCGGGGCCAGCAGAAAGACGTTCTGGAACCCCTGCGCCTGCGCGTGCGCGCCCATGACCTCGTGCATCTGGTCGTTCTGGTAGGACGTCGCGAAAAAGGCCGGGTTGCACTCGGCCCCGGCCAGGTTCGACGGGCCGGCGTTCGGGCTGATCAGGATGCCGCCGCCTTGGGTCACCGGCTGGACGATGGCGCCGGCGATGTTGGAAAAGATCGGGCCGACCACGATGTCGGCACCGTTGCGTTCAACCAGCTCGCGGGCCTTGTTGGCGGCGACATCGGGTTTCTGTTCGTCGTCCACGACGACGATTTCCGTCCTCATGCCGCCCAGATCGCTGATTTCCTCTGCGGCCAGCAGAAATCCGTCGCGCGCCATCTCTCCCAGAACCGCGCCGGGGCCGGACAGGGTCAGCAGCACGCCCACGGTCAGCGTGTCGTCCTGTGCCATGGCGGGGGCGGCAAAAGCAGTTGTGGCGGCAAGCGCCGCGATCAGCGATCGGGTGTGGGTCATGGTGCGGTCTTTCCCTGTTGGCAGGGACCGCGTTGGCCGCGGCCCGGTTCGGATGCCTTGGCACCAGAACGCAACGGGCCAGCGCAACCTGTCAAGAAATTATGTCAGGCTAAAAAGTCTGGTACGGGAAACGGGCCGCGTCCTGCGCGACCCCGGCCCCACGGTGATCAGAACCCGAACGAGAACCGGCGCGTCACGCCGAGGCGCAGCGAGGGCTGGTATTCTTCCTGCACGACGGGCGAATCGGCGGCGTCGCCGATCAGTTTGCCATAGCGCACTTCGCCCAGAACGGCGGTAGTGTCGTTGATGGCATAGCGCGCCTCGAAGGTCAGTGCCGCCTCGTTCAGGCCACCGCCGACCGTGGACGCGGACAGGCCGCTGGTCACGCTTTCAGCCGCTGTGACGCCGAAATACGTGTCGTTGAAGTCATCGTTGCCATAGACCAGCTCGGCCCCGGACCACAGGGTGACGCGGTCGCTCAGCTCGGTGCGGTATTTTGCGCCGACCTCGCCGGTGATGCCCTCATGACCGTCAAACGCGCGGCGCACGCTGCCATAGGCGGTCACGGGACCCGCGCCATAGCTGACCCGCAGGCCCAGCTCATAGGCGCGGTCGATGTCGTCCAGCCCGGTCAGGCCCGCATCATCACCGCTTTCGCGTGGGCCGACGATGCCAAAGGACGGTGCGATCGAAAAGCCCTGCGCGGGTGCCGTGCCCACCGGACCAAAGCCCGCATTGCGCCAGATGATCCATGGCGAAACCTCGGCATCCTCGGCACCGGGATAAGTCGGCGCAAGCGTCGCGCCCAGTCCCAGATCGACGGAAAAGGTTCGCCCCCCGGTCACCCCGAAATCCTGCGCGTGGGCGGGAACGGCAAAGAAAACGGCAAGGGCCAAGGCATATTTCATGGGGCGATTCCGCGCAAAAAGGGCTTTCGGGATATCTATGGCCGGGCCCTGCAAGGCACAACCACTCCGCGTGTCATCCTGTGGGATGCGCCACATTTTCGCAACAGCGCGATGGTCGCACCGTCAGCCCTTTTCGGCGGCGTCCAGCTTTTCCAGTGCGGCCATCCACAGCTCTTCGGCGAATGCCAGGGCGCGCACGGCCTCGGCCCGCTTCTTGCCCCATTTCTCGGCCTCATAGGGGTCGTTGTACAGGCCCGGATCGGCCAGCTTGACGTCCAGCTTGCCCATCATCTCGGTCAGCTTCTGGACCCGCTCCTCGGACTTGCGCACGTCCGATCGCAGGGCCAGCACCGCATCGCGGCTTGGTTTCTTGGGGGCGGCGGGCTTGGGCGCCTCGGGCGTCTTTTCGCCGGACTTCTCGGCGGGCGCGTCGCCTGACAACAGGAACTTGCGATAGTCGTCCAGATCACCCTCATAGGGGGCGACGGCGCCGTCCTTGACCAGCCACAGCCGATCCGCGACCAGCCCCAGCAGGTGCATGTCGTGGCTGACCAGCACCACCGCGCCGGTATAATCGTTCAGCGCCTCGGACAGGGCCTCGCGGCTCTCGATGTCCAGGTGGTTGGTCGGTTCGTCCAGGATCAGCAGATGCGGCGCATCAATCGTGGCCAGCAACAGCGACAGGCGCGCCTTCTGCCCGCCGGACAGGGCGCGTACCTTGGTCTCGACCTGCGCCTCCATCAGGCCGAACCCGGCCAGACGCGCGCGCTGGCGGGCCTGCATCTCGTTCGGGCGCACGGCGCGGATATGGTCCAGCGGCGTGTCGTCCAGCGACAGCTCATCGACCTGATGCTGGGCGAAATAGCCCACGCGCAGCTTGTTCGACTGCACCACCTTGCCGGCCATCGGCGTCAGGCGCCCGGCCAGCAGCTTCGACAGCGTCGACTTGCCCTGACCGTTGCGGCCCAACAGGGCAATGCGGTCGTCCTGATCGATGCGCAGCCCCAACCGTGACAGCACGGCGCGGTCGCCATAGCCGACATTGACCCCCTCCATCGCGACGATGGGGGGCGACAGCTCCTCGGGTTGGGGAAAGCTGAAGCGAAAGAACTTGGCCTCTTCGGGCGCGGTGATCGGCTCCATCTTGGCCAGCGCCTTGACGCGGGCCCGGGCCTGGCGGGCCTTGCTGGCCTTGGCGCCGAAGCGGTCGACAAAGCTCTGCAGATGCGCGCGGCGTTCGGTCTGTTTCTTGGCCTCGGCGGCCTGCAGTGCGCGCTTTTCGGCGCGGATGCGGGTAAAGCTGTCATAACCGCCGGTATACAGCGTCAGCTTCTTGTCTTCGACATGCAGGATGTGACCGACAGCACGGTTCAGCAATCCGCGGTCGTGGCTGATGATGATGACCGTGTGCGGATAGCGGGCCAGATAGGTCTCCAGCCACAGCGCGCCTTCCAGGTCCAGATAGTTGGTCGGTTCGTCCAGCAGCAGCAGGTCGGGCTGTGCGAACAGCACGCCCGCCAATGCCACGCGCATCCGCCAGCCGCCGCTGAAATCGCTGGTCGGACGCTGCTGGTCGGCGGTGTCAAAGCCCAAGCCGTCCAGGATCGTCGCGGCACGGGCCTCGGCCGACCAGGCGTCGATGTCGGTCAGACGGGTCTGAATGTCTGCGATGCGGTGGGCGTCGGTGGCGGTGGCCGACTCGGCCATCAGGGCGGTGCGCTCCTGATCGGCCTCCAGCACGGTCTCCAGCACGGACAGCGCGGTCGCGGCCGATTCTTGGGCCACGCCGCCAATGCGGGCGCGCGTCGGCAGGCTGATCGCGCCGCCGTCCAGGCCCAGTTCGCCGCGGATCAGCTTGAACAGCGTGGTCTTGCCCGCGCCGTTGGGGCCGACAAGGCCGACCTTGTGCCCCTCGGGCACGGACGCCGAGGCGCCGGCAAACAGCGGGCGACCCTGGATGGAATAGGAGATGTCATCGATATGCAGCATCCGCGCGGCATGGCCCATCGGCGGCGGGGCGTCAATGGGGCGGACAAGGCGTGCTGCAGGATTGTCATCAGTTATGTTATACTATAACTATTATTACCAGACATCGCACTGAGGACCCGCCATGACCCAAGACCCCCGCCTGCCCGTCACCGTCCTGTCCGGATTCCTGGGCGCCGGAAAGACGACCCTGCTGAACGCCGTCCTGAACAATCGCTGTGGCCTGCGCGTCGCCGTCATCGTCAACGACATGTCCGAGGTGAACATCGATGCCGACCTGATCCGGGCCGAGGGCGGCATGTCGCAGACGCAGGAGACGCTGGTCGAAATGTCGAACGGCTGCATCTGCTGCACCCTGCGCGAGGATCTGTTATTGGAGGTGCGCCGCCTGGCCCAGGCCGGGCGGTTCGACTATCTGCTGATCGAATCGACCGGCATCAGCGAACCCCTGCCCGTCGCCACGACCTTTGAATTCGCCGATGAGACCGGCGCCAGCCTGTCGGACGTCGCGCGGCTGGACACGATGGCGACGGTGGTCGATGCGGTGAACCTGACGGCCGATTTCTCCTGCCATGATTTCCTGTCCGACCGCGGCGAGGTCATGGGCGAGGGCGATGCGCGCACCTTGATTGACCTGCTGACCGACCAGATGGAGTTCGCCGATGTGATCGTGCTGAACAAATGCACCGACGCCGGCCCCGCCCGTGTCGACGCCGCGCGCAAGATCATCCGCGCCCTGAACGCCGATGCCCGCATCATCGAAACCGATCACAGCCGCGTCGGGCCGCGCGACATCCTGGACACCGGCCTGTTCGATTTCGACCGCGCCCACACCCACCCGACCTGGGCCAAAGAGCTGTACGGCCACGCCGACCACACCCCCGAAACCGAGGAATACGGCATCGCCAGTTTCGTCTATCGCGCCCGCCACCCGTTCGAGCCGCGCAAGATCCACGAACTGCTGAACGGCCCCCTGCCCGGCGTGATCCGCGCCAAGGGGCATTTCTGGGTCGCCACGCGCCCCGATTGGGTGGCCGAATTTTCACTGGCCGGGGCGCTGTCCTCGGTTCGGCCGCTTGGTCAATGGTGGGCCTCTCTTCCGCGCGACCGCTGGCCCACGCACCCCGAGGGCCGCGCCTATCTGGACGCGCATTGGTCCGAACCCTTTGGCGACCGGCGGCAGGAACTGGTGTTCATCGGCACCGGCATGGACGAGGACCGCATCCGCGCCCGTCTGGATGCCTGCCTGCTGGGCGAGGAATGGGGTGACAACCCGGCGGGCTGGACCGCCCTGCCCGACCCCTTTCCGGCATGGCGCCGCGCCGCAGAGGTCGCGGCATGAACGAACGTGTCGCCCTGCACCCGGCCACGGCGATGAACAGCGGCCACGACGCCCGCGTGCTGGGGGCCATCGCCCTGCCCGGCGTCGCGGTCGCGCTGTGGCAGCGGACCCCCGACGCGGCGTGGCAGGAGTGGCTGGACGCGCTGTCGCCCGACCGCCTGCCGCGCCTGCGCCAGACCCTGCGTCCACAGGATGCGGCGGCGGCCCTGCATGCGGCCTGCGACGCGGCGGGCATGGCCGATTGCGACCGTCGCCGCGCGCTGGTCGACCAGATCACCGAGCTGACACATCACGCGGCGCGGCACATGGGCGCGTTGCTGGTGACCCTGCGGGTCGAGGTCACGAACGGGCAGTCCTGTCCGAAATGGCACCTGGATGCCGTGCGTGCACGGCTGCTGTGCACGCTGCGCGGGGCGGGGACGCAATTCGGGCCGACCAACGGACCGGCCCAGGTCGCCCGCGTCCAGCAGATGCCCACCGGTGCCGCGGCCCTGTTTCGCGGCCGCAACTGGGGGGCCGAACCGACCGGCATCCTGCACCGGTCGCCGCCCGCCATTCCGGGTCAGACGCGGCTGTTGGTGGTGGTCGATCCGGTAGACGAGGCCGCGTCATGCTGATGCGCCGATGTGCCAATCTGGGCCAGACCGCACAGCGCCAGCGGCGGCGCACACGCGACCCGATGGCCGCCTATGACGCGCTGCCGGCGCCGCTGCGCGCGTGGCTGGCGCGTGCCGCCCTGCCGTGGTCGCCCCTGTCCTGCCTGCGCATCTGGCACAGGCAGCGGGCGCGGGGTGCCACGATCGACCAGATCCTGACCGCGCTGGACCGGGCCGAGGCCCGGGCGCTGATACGCGAAGGGTCCGCCGACCGCGCCGCCTGACGCCGAGTCACCCTGACCAAGTTGGCGTCCCGGCACTGGCAACGGCGGCGGGCAGTGCCTAGGTCCTGTCCAACGAACACGACCGAAAGGATATTTCATGCGCAGCGTCACCCATGACCGCTTTGGCGAACCCGCCAGCGTCCTGCAATCGACCGAGACCGACCGTCCCACCCCGCAGGACGGAGAATTGCTGGTCCGCATCGTCCTGTCGCCCATCCACAATCACGACCTGTGGACCATCCGCGGCAATTACGGCGTCCGCCCCGACCTGCCCGCCATCGCCGGCAGCGAGGCCGTGGGCATCGTCGAGCAAACCGGTCCCGGCGTCGACCCCGCCCTCAAGGGCCGTCGCGTCGCCGTCGCGGGCGTCAAGGGTTCGTGGGCGGAATACACCATCGCGCAGGCCGCGGGCGCCATTCCCGTCCCCGACGACATGCCCGACGCGGCCGCCGCCCAGCTGATCTCCATGCCCTTCAGCGCGATCACGCTTATGGAGTTCCTGCACGTGTCGCGCGGTGACTGGGTGATCCAGACCGCCGCCAATGGCGCGGTGGGCAAGATCATGGCGGTGCTGGCCCAATCGCGCGGCGTGCGTCTGTTGAACCTGGTCCGCCGTCCCGAGGCCGTCGAGGAGCTGACCGCGATCGGCATGACCGACGTCATCTCGACCAGCGATCCTGAATGGGTGGCCAAGGCCCGCGCGATCGTGGGCAAAGACGGTGCCCGCGCAGCGGTCGATTCGGTGGGCGGCGCGGTCGCCGCCGGGCTGGTCGACCTGCTGGGAACCGAGGGCCTGCTGGTCACCTTTGGGTCAACCACCGGAGAGGACCTGCAGCTGCCCGCCGGGCCGATCATCTTCAAGCACCTGTCCGTCAAGGGCTTCTGGGGTGCCAAGGTCATGCCCGCCACCCCGGCCGAGGATCGCCAACGTATGTTCGGCGAACTGATCGGGCTGGTGATGGAGGGCAAGCTGGACCTGACCGCCGGTGGCACCTTCGGGCTGGACGAACCAACCCAGGCCGTCACGGCCGCCCTGACGCCGGGCCGCACCGGCAAGGTGATGTTCCGGCCCTGATCACGTGGGTTGACCCGGTACCGGGTCAGCCCGCCCCCGTCGCGCGCAGGTAATGGCGCACCGCATCGGCCACGTGCCGGAACCGGTCCCCGCCCAGATGCTTGCCACCGTACCAGCGCGTGACGATGACCACGTGATCGTGCAGGCCGGCGCGTTCCAGCATCTGCAGGATCAGCTGGCCCGCACCGCTTTCGCCATCGTCGTCCTTGACCCCCTCGCCGCCCAGGATGGCGGCCCAGCTGTGGTGGGTGGCCTTTTGGAACCGCTTGGAGCGCGTCAGCTCCGCCAGCATCGCGGCCACGGCGGCGCGGTCCGCCGCAGGCCCGCCCGATACCGCATAGCGCGACCCGCGATCGCTGATGATCTTGTCAAAGACCTGCATCAGCGGCGGCGCACATACAGCTCCAGCCGGTGATGGACGATGTCATAGCCCATTCTGGCGGCGATTTCCGCCTGCAGGCGCTCTATCTGGTCATTGGTAAACTCGACCACTTCGCCGCTGTCGACGTCGATCATGTGGTCGTGGTGGCGCTGATCGGCGGCCTCCCACCGGGCCGGCTCACCCTGGAATTCGCGTTTTTCGATAACGCCCTGCGCCTGCAGCGTCGTCAGCGTGCGATAGACGGTGGCCAGCGACACCCCCGCCCCGACGGTTACCGCGCGCGCGTGCAGTTCGGCCGCATCGGGGTGATCCTCGGCGGCGGCGATGATGCGCAACAGGGCCGCCCGCTGGCGCGTGACGCGCACGCCAGCGTCCCGCAGGGCCTGTTCCAAATTCTCTGAACGGTCGTCTTTCATGACGGATAATCTGCCACGGCAGCCAGCCAGTTGCAACTGGCTCGCATCGCACGGACCGGCATTACCACAGGCACTTCATGCTGCGTCCGACCCCTGCGCCGATCCACAGCCGGTCGCCGCGCGCCTGACCCCTTTTCCGACCGGCGCGGACATGCCAATCTTGGTCGCGCCACCAAGAGGATCCCGCATGCTGCCGCCCCGCACCGACTTTCCCGCAGGCTTTGCCTTTGGCGCCGCCACCTCGGCCTATCAGATCGAGGGCACGGCGGGCGCGGGCCTGACGCATTGGGACACGTTTGCCGCGACGCCCGGCAATATCATGGACGACAGCAACGGCAGCCGCGCCTGCGATCACCTGACGCTGTGGCCGCAGGACCTGGACCTGGTCCGCGATGCGGGGTTCGATGCCTATCGCTTTTCAACGTCCTGGGCGCGGGTGATGCCGGACGGGGTGACGGTGAACCCCGAGGGGCTGGATTTCTATGACAGGCTGGTCGACGGAATGCTGGAGCGCGGACTGAAGCCATTCCTGACCTATCACCACTGGGACCTGCCCGCGGCACTGGCGGCGCAGGGCGGCTGGCAGAACCGCGACGTGGCACAGCATTTCGCGAACCTGTGCACCACGATCAACGCCTGCATCGGCGACCGCGTGGCATCGGCCGCCACCCTGAACGAGCCGTGGTGCATCGCCTGGCTGTCGCATTTCATCGGGGCCCACGCCCCCGGCCTGCGCGACATCCGCGCCGCCAGCCGCGCCATGCACCACGTCCTGCTGGCCCATGGCACCGCGATGCAGGCGCTGCGCGCGGATGGCGCATCGAACCTGGGGATCGTCCTGAATTTCGAGACCAGCCATACAGCCGACGCCACCCCCGAGGCCGAACAGGCGGCCGAGACGCACGACGCGATCTATAACCAGTGGTTCATTCGGGCGCTGATGGGTCAGGGCTATCCCGACGCTGCGCTGGCGGGAATCGGGCCACATCTGCCGGACCGTTGGCAGGACGACATGGACCTGATCGCGCAGCCGCTGGATTGGCTGGGCGTCAATTACTACACCCGCCGGCAGTATACCGGCAATAACGGCCTGTGGCCCCACGCCTCCGAGGCCCCCGGCCCCCTGCCCAAGACCCAGATGGACTGGGAGATCCGCCCCGAGGGCCTGACAGAGTTCCTGACCCGGCTGGCCCGCGACCATACCGGCAACCTGCCCCTGTATGTCACCGAAAACGGCATGGCCTCCGAGGTGCCTGCCGACGATCAGGCACGCATCAGTTTCATCGGCGACCACCTGCGCGCGACCAAGGCCGCGATGGATCAGGGCGTGGACGTGCGCGGGTTTTTCTACTGGTCGCTGCTGGACAATTACGAATGGGGCTGGGGCTATGGCCCGCGCTTTGGTCTGGTCCATGTCGATTATGAAACGATGGTGCGAACCCCCAAGGCCAGCTGGCACGCGTTCCGCGCGATGCTGACCTAGGCCGCGCCCAGGATCATTGCGGCCGCCTTGTCCGCGATCATCGTGACCGGCGCATGGGTGTTGCCCGACACGATGGCGGGCATCACCCCCGCATCGGCGATGCGCAGCCCCGACACCCCGTGCACGCGCAGTTGCGCGTCGACCACCGCCATCGGGTCCGACCCCATCCGGGTCGTGCCGACGGGGTGAAAGATCGTGGTGCCCACGTCCCCCGCCGCCTGCGCCAGATCGGCGTCGCTTTGCAGATGGGCGCCGGGCTTATGCTCCTGGGGCGTGAATTCTGCCATGCGGGCGGTGGCCATCAGGCGGCGCGCGTGGCGCAGGCTGTCGATCGCCACGTGCCGGTCGCCTTCGGTGGTCAGATAACGCGGCGCGATGGCGGGGGCGGCGCGGGGATCGGGCGCGGTGATGTGGACGGACCCGGTGCTTTCGGGCCGCAGGTTGCAGACCGACACGGTCAGCCCGGAAAAATCGTCCAGCGGGTCGCCGAACGTGCCCAGGGACAGCGGCTGCACGTGATATTCGATGTTGGGCGTGTCGAACGCATCCGACGATTTCGCGAATATTCCCAACTGGCTTGGTGCCATCGCCATCGGCCCGGTCCGGCGCAGCGCATATTCCAGCGCGATGCCCGCGCGGCCCCACAGGCTGCGCGCGCGGTCGTTCAGCGTCCGCGCGCCGGTGATGCGGAACACCGTGCGCAGCTGCAGGTGGTCCTGCAGGTTCTCTCCGACACCCGGCAGGGCATGGACCGGCGCGATGCCTAGGGCCGCCAAACGTTCCGGCTGACCGATGCCCGACAGCTCCAGCAGCGCGGGCGAATTGATCGCCCCGGCCGCCAGGATCACCTCGCCCCGGGCGCGGGCCAAACGGCGGTGGCCATGCTGGTCGAACAGCACGCCCGTGACGCGGCGACCGTCCATCTGCAGGCGCATGACCTGTGCATCGGTTTCGATCCGCAGGTTGGGGCGGCCACGGACGGGGTTCAGGAACGCCTTGCGCGCGTTCCAGCGGATGCCCTTGCGCTGTGTCACCGGGAAATAGCCGACGCCCAGATTGTCGCCCCGGTTGAAGTCCGGATTCGCGGGCAGGCCCAGCTCCTGTGCGGCCTGGGCCACCGCGTCCAGAACCGGCCAGTGCAGACGCTGCTGTTCGACCCGCAATTCGCCCTGATCGCCATGGATGTCGCAGGCCGGTTCGTAATGGCGTTCCGTCGCGCGGAAATGCGGCAGCACGTCGGACCATGACCAGCCCGCGTTGCCCATCTGCCGCCAGCGGTCGTAATCGGCCGCCTGCCCGCGCATATAGATCATGCCGTTGATCGACGAACACCCGCCCAGCACCCGCCCCCGCGGATAGTTCAGGCGGCGACCGTTCAGCCCCGGTTCCGGTTCGGTCCGATAGCACCAGTCCAGCGTCGGGTTGCCCATCGCGTACAGATATCCGACCGGCACATGCACCCACAGGCGATTGTCATGCCCCCCCGCCTCCAGCAGCAGGACCCGGTTCGCCGGATTGGCCGACAGACGGTTCGCCAGAACGCACCCCCCCGACCCTGCGCCCACGATGATATAGTCGTAATCCCCGAAATCCTGCATGCCGTTCCTCCGTCCCCGGGGCAAAGGCTAGTGGGACCGCCGTGCGGGGACAAGCGGTCGCGGTTGCGGGCGGTGCCGGGGCGGGGTATCTGCTGGGGCCTTGGGTGCCATGGGAAGGACCATCATGATCGTCATCGCAGCCCTTATCATCGGGGCCATCCTGGGCTGGCGCCGCGCCGGCCAACTGGGCGGCACCCGCGCGGACCGGGTTCAGTACGCCGCGGCCTTCGGGATCGGCCTGGCCATGATCGGCGTGCTGGCCACGATCATCCTGCACCGGATGGCGTGATGTTCCTGCCCTTTCTGGACAGTCTGCGCAGGCACGGGGTTCCCGTGTCGCTGCGGGAATGGCTGGATCTGATGGAGGGCATGGGCGCGGGTCTGTACGGCATGACGGTCGAGGGGTTCCACGGTCTGGCGCGGCTGGTGCTGGTCAAGGACGAACGCCATATCGACCGGTTCGACCGCGCGTTTTCGGAAACGTTTTCCGGGTTGGAACAGGTCGATGTCGGCGATCTGCTGGACCCCCGGGCCCTGCCCGAAGGGTGGCTGGAAAAGCTGGCCGAAAAGCTGCTGTCCGACGACGAAAAGGCCCAGGTTCAGGGCCTTGGCAGCCTGCAGGTGCTGATGGACACGCTGCGCAAGCGGCTGGCCGAACAGCAGGGTCGCCATCAGGGCGGCAGCAAATGGGTCGGCACGGCGGGCACATCGCCCTTTGGCGCCTATGGCTACAACCCCGAGGGTGTGCGGATCGGACAGGACGGCAGCCGCCACAGGCGGGCCGTCAAGGTCTGGGACAAGCGCGAGTTCCGCGATTTCGACGACAGCGCCGAACTGGGCACCCGCAACATCAAGGTCGCGCTGAAGCGCCTGCGCCAATGGGCGCGACATGGCGCTGCGGACGAACTGGACCTGCCCGGTACGATCCGTGCGACCGCCGATCACGGCTATATCGACGTGCAGACCCGGCCCGAACGCCGCAACGCGGTCAAGGTCCTGCTGTTTCTGGATGTCGGCGGCAGCATGGACGACCACATCCGCGTGGTGGACGAACTGTTCAGCGCCGCACGCGCCGAATTCAAGCACATGCAGCATTTCTATTTCCACAACTGCCTCTACGAAGGGGTGTGGACCGACAATCACCGCCGGTGGGACGCGCAGACGCCCACATGGGACGTGCTGCACCGCTATGGCCGCGACTATAAATGCATCGTGGTGGGCGATGCGTCCATGTCGCCCTATGAAATTGCGGTGCCGGGCGGGGCCAACGAACATTGGAACCCCGAATCCGGGCAGGTCTGGTTGCAACGGCTGGCCGGGGCCTGGCCCGACCATGTCTGGCTGAACCCGGTCCCCGAGGGGCATTGGGGCCATACCCAGTCCATCGGCATGGTCCGCGACGTCTTTGCCGACCGGATGCTGCCCCTGACATTGGACGGGCTGACCCGCGCCATGCGGCTGCTGGGCTGAACGCCGGCTGCGACGATGCGGACCGCGCCACGGCACTGGCATCGCGGGTCGGGTGCGACCATATTGGGACGATGATGCGTTATTTGCCCTTTATCCTGCTGGCGCTGTATCTGGTCGCGATGTGGTTCTTTTCCGCATGGCGCCTGCGGCAGGAGCTGAACCAGAAGGCCACGCCCCTGACCCATCCGCGTCTGGTGCCGATGCTGGACCGGCTGGGCCGCGCGATGGACCTGCCCCCGATCCGCGCGCATGTCTATGAGATCGACCCCGTGAACGGCCTTGCCGCCCCGGACGGACGCATCTTTCTGACGCGGGGTTTCCTGCGCAAGCTGGATGCGGACGAGGTCACCCCCGAGGAACTGGCCAGCGTCATCGCGCATGAGCTGGGCCATGTCAGCCTGGGCCATTCGCGCCGCCGGATGATCGATTTCGCGGGCCAGAACGCGATCCGCATGGCGTTGGCCGGGGTGCTGGGGCGGTTCCTGCCCGGCATCGGCACCTGGATCGCCAACATGATCGCCACCGCCGTCGCCGCCCGTCTGTCGCGCCAGGACGAGTTCGAGGCCGACCGTTTCGCCAGCGCGCTGATGATCAAGGCGGGCCTTGGCACCGCGCCCCAGAAATCGCTGTTTCTCAAGCTGGACCGCCTGACGGGCAGCGGCGGTGCCGGTGCGCCCGCATGGTTCCTGTCCCACCCCCCCGCGGCCCGCCGCATCGCCGCGATCGAGGCGCACGAAGCCCGCTGGCGCGACTGACCGGGTCTTGCCGCCGCGGCATTTCCACCTAATGTGGTGCGCGACAGTCAAGGGCCCCCATGACCGCACCATTCCGCCGCCACGTCCTGTACCTGCCGGGTTTCGACCCCATCCCGCCACGCCGCTATCGCGAGCTGTATCGGCGCGAGGCGGCCGACCAGTCCCGCATCTCCGGCCACCGCCTGCGCATCACCAAGGCGCAGGCGCAGGGCTTTGCCTGGGCCGTCCATGGCAGGGTCGAGGGTCGCGACACCACCACCGTGATCGAGGTCGCATTGTGGTCCGACATCGTTCAGGCCTCCATGCAACAGGGCATCGTGGGGACGTTTGCACAGCTGGCGCGCACGTCCTGGACCTATATCGCGACGGGCACCCTGTCGCGGCTGATGCGGCTGCGGCGCGGGCCTGTCATCGCGGCGCTGTACCCCATCGCAGTGCTGCTGGCACAACTGGCGCTGGCGTTGCTGACCGGGGCGCTGGCGGCGTGGGTGGTCGGCGGCTGGCCGGGCCTGCCCGTCGGGCTGGCGGTGGTCTGGGGCGTACTGGTGCTGGGGCGGCGGCTGGATCACCGGCTGTTCGCCTATTATCTGATGCATGATTACGCCTTTACGGCGCGGCATCGCGGTGCCTATCCCCCCGCGCTGGAGGATCGGCTGGACCAGTTCCGCGCCCGCCTGAACGCCATCCTGGACGACGGCCCCGACGAGGTTCTGGTCGTCGGCCATTCCTCGGGCGCCTATCTGGCGGTGTCGCTGCTGGCGGACCTGCTGCGCGACCGGCCCGACCCCGGCCCGGCGCTGTCGCTGCTGACGCTTGGGCATGTGGTGCCGATGGCGGCGTTCCTGCCCGATGCAGGGCGGCTGCGCGACGATCTGGACTGGCTGTCGCGCAGCGACGGGCTGTTCTGGCTGGACGTGACCGCGCCGGGGGACGCCTGCTGTTTCGCGCTGTGCGATCCGGTGGCGGTCTGCGGGGCGGGCGGACCGGACCAGCGGTGGCCGTTGGTGATTTCGGCGGCCTTCACGCACACCCTGTCACCCGAACGGCTGGCGACGCTCAAGAACCGCTGGTTCAAGCTGCACTTTCAGTACCTGTGCGCGTTCGACCGGCCCGGCGATTACGATTATTTCGCCATCACCGCCGGGCCGCAGACGCTGGCGCAGCGGTTCGCAGGGCGCAAGCCGTCGCCGGGGCGGATCACCCGTCCGGTGGGCGCACGGTGACGCCCCGCCCGCAAGGCGCACAGGGGCGTGGTACGCTGCGCGGGCTGATCCGCGGGTTTCGACGCGACCTGCTGGGCGCACTGCCGGAACGGCTGTACGGCGCGTGGATGGCCGAATTCCGCAACCCGCTGATCCACAGCTTTTTCTGCAACGATCCCGCGCTGATCCGGCTGATCCTGCAGGATCGCCCCGGCGATTTCCCGAAATCGAACCGCATGCGCGAGGGGTTGGCCCCGCTGCTGGGCAACGGGGTCTTTATTTCCAACGGCGCGGAGTGGGCGCGACAGCGGCGCATCATCGACCCCGCGTTCGAGGGCGGTCGCCTGCGCGACAGCTTTCCCGCCGTGTTGGACGCCGCGCGCGCCGCCAGCCTGCGTCTGGAACCCGGTGTGCAGGACATTGAACCCCACGCCGCCCATGCCGCGGCCGACGTGATCTTTCGCACGTTGTTCTCCCTGCCCGTCGAACATCGCATCGCGTCCGACGTGTTCGCGGCGTTCCGCGACCATCAGGCAGCGCAACCGCTGGTCAACCTGGCCGCCCTGTTGCCCCTGCCCGTATGGATGCCGCGACCCCATTCGCGCCGCACGCGTGCCACAGCCGGGCGTATCCGCGGGCTGATCGGGGGTCTGGTCCATGACCGCGCACGCGCCATCGCGGCGGGAACCGCGCCCGACGATCTGGCCACCCGGATCATGACCACCCCCGACCCCGACACCGGCACGCTGTTTTCCGAAGCCGAGATGATCGATCAGGTCGCCGTGATGTTTCTGGCGGGCCATGAGACCAGTGCATCGGTCCTGGGCTGGGCGCTGTGGCTGTTGGCCGCGCACCCCGACTGGCAGGACCGCGTCGCCGCAGAAGCCGCAACCCTGGACGATTTCGCCAGCATCAGCGGCTTGCGCATCACCCGCGCCGTGTTCCGCGAGGCGCTGCGCCTTTACCCCGCCGTCGCGATGTTCGTCCGCGAGGCCACGGCCCCCGAGACGTTTCGCGAGCGTCCCGTGCCGCGCGGCTCGCAGTTGGTGATCTCTCCGTGGCACCTGCACCGGCATAACCGGCTCTGGGACCGGCCCGACGATTTCGACCCCGCCCGGTGGGACACGCCCGAAGGCAAAACCAGCGCCCGCGCGGCCTTTCTGCCGTTTTCGGCCGGACCGCGCGCCTGCCCCGGCGCGGGGCTGGCGATGGTCGAGGGGGTGGTGATGTTGGCCGCCATCACCGCACGCTGGCGGCTGCAGGTGACCGACCGCCAGCCGATGCCCATGGCCCGGCTGACGATCCGGGCGCGCGACGGCATCTGGGTCAGCCTGACGCCGCGCTAACGGAACAGCATCAGCGATCCGGGTGACCATGCCAGGCGGGTGCGGGTGCCGACCTCCTGCACGTCGCGGCCGAACACGTTGCGCATGGAAATGCGGACCGTGCGCGGCTTGCCGTCGCCACGCGCCACGCCGTCCAGGCGCAGATCGTAATAGGTCATGTCGCCGTAATAGACGACCTCGTCGATGGTGGCGTTGGTTTCGCGCGGCTGCGTATGGGTCGCGCCCGCGCCGACCAGCGTCATGGTTTCGGGACGGAACCCGATCACCACGCCCTCGTCGTCGGGGTTGGCGCGGCTGACCTGGCGTTCGGGCAGATCGACCTGGCCCAGACCCGCGACATCGACCGTGACCGTGCCGCCGGCCTCGGACAGGATCGTGGCGGGCAGGAAATTCATCACGCCGATGAAATCCGCGACGCGGCGCGTGGCCGGGCGGGCGTACAGCGCCTCGGGGCCGTCCAGTTGAGCGATCTCTCCGTCGAACATGACGGCAATGCGGTCGGACATGACCAACGCCTCTTCCTGGTCATGGGTGACCAGGACAAAGGTGATGCCGACCTGACGCTGCAGCTTGATCAGTTCGACCTGCATCTGTTCGCGCATCTTGCGGTCCAGCGCAGACAACGGCTCGTCCAGCAGCAGGACCTTGGGTTTCAGGATCAGCGCGCGGGCCAGGGCCACCCGCTGTCGCTGGCCGCCCGACAGGGCGTGGGCGGACCGCGCGCCGTATCCCCGCAGGCCGACCATCGCCAGCGCCTCGTCGACAGCGGCGGCCTTGTCAGCCTTGCTGCGCGGATCGCGGCGCAGGCCAAAGGCCACGTTCTCCGCCACCGTCAGGTGGGGAAAGATGGCATAGGACTGAAACACCATGTTGGTGGGCCGCTTGTTCGCGGGCACATCCTCCATGCGCTTTTCGGCGATCAGGATCGCACCGTCGCCGATATCCTCGAACCCGGCGATGGTGCGCAACAGCGTGGTCTTGCCACAGCCGGACGGGCCCAGCAGGGAAAAGAACTCTCCGGCCCGGATGGTCAGGTCGATCCCGCGCAGGGCGTGATAGTCGCCGTAATACTTGTGGACGCCCTGACATTGGATCATCGGCTTGGCTTCGGTCACATCAACCCTCCGGTGGGCTTGCCGCCGATGCGGGCATTGCCCCGGCGGCGGAAATATTCGCCGATCGCCAGCAGAACGATCGACAGGATCACCAGCACCGTACCCAACGCCATGATGACGGGAATGGCGCGCGGAAAGCGCAGCTGGCTGAAGATATAGGTGGGCAGCGTGGGTTCGTTCCCCGCCAGAAAGAACGCCAGGATGAATTCGTCCAGGCTGATGGTGAAACTGATCAACAGCGCGCTGATGATGCCGGGCATGACCAGCGGCAGCGTGACCAACCGGAACGCGCCCCATTTGCTTTCGCCCAGGTCATAGGCTGCCTCCTCGAGGCTCCGGTCCAGTGACGAAAATGCCGTGGTCAGCACCGCGATGGCATAGGGCATGCACATCAGCGTGTGCCCGGCGATGACTGTCATCAGCGACAGCTGAACCCCCATGCCCAGCAGCACGACCAACAGCGACATGGCCACGATGATTTCGGGCAGAACCATGGGCAGCATGATGAAGCCCATCATCCCGCCCTTGCCCGGAAACGTGAACCGGGTCGAGGCCCGCGCCGCAAAGACGCCGAAACAGGTGGCAAGGACAGACGACGCCACCGCCACCGTCAGCGAATTGGTCAGCGCACGCCGCAGCGTCGCGTCGCCCCACATCTGGCGGAACCAGTCGGTCGTCACCCCCTGCAGCGGAAAGGCGATGATCGTGCCCGAATTAAACGCGAACATCGGCAACAGGATGATCGGCGCATAGAGAAACAGCAGATAGAGGATGGCATAGGCCTGCAGGCCGCGTCCCTGTCGGTTCATTGGCGCACCTTGAGGAAACGGCGGTTGAGGAACAGGAACACCAGGCTGACCACCGCCACGATGGCCATCGCCGTCACCGCCAGCGCCGACCCCAGGGGCCGGTTGTCCAGCGCCAGCATCTGGACCTGGATCAGGTTGGCGATCATCGGGATCTTGCCGCCGCCGATTACCTCGGGGGTGACATAGTCGCCGATGGTCGGGATGAACACGATCAGCACCGCCGCGATGACGCCCGGCATCGCCAGCGGCAGCGTGACCCGCCAAAAGGTCATCAGCCGGCTCTCGCCCAGATCGCGCCCCGCCTCCAGCAGAGAGCGGTCGATCTTTTCCAGCGCCACAAAGATCGGCAGGATCGCAAAGGGCGCATAGGCATGCGCCAGCGTCAGCACGATCGCATTGGTGTTGTACAGGATGAAGGTCAGCGGTTCGTCGATGATGCCCAGCCCGGTCAGGGACGAATTGATGACGCCGTTATATCCCAGGATCACCTTCCACAGAAACACCCGGATCAGATAGCTGGTCCAGAAGGGAATCGTGATCAGGAACAGCCACATGGCCTTTTTTTCGGGCCGCACGCAGAAACTGACGTAATAGGCGACCGGAAAGGCCGTCACAACGGTCGCCAGCGTGACCACCGCCGCCACCACCAGCGACCGCAGCATCACGGTGCGCACGATCGGGTCGGTCAGCACCTGTGCATAGTTCGTCAGCGTGACATCACGCACGATCTCAAGATACCCGTCGGTCAGGAAACTGTAGGCAAGGATGGTCAGCAATGGCGCGGCCAGGATCACCAACGCATACAGGAACGGCGGTGCGATCAGCGACAACCCGGCCCGAGCCTCGTCGTCGAACTTGGCCTTTGCCATGGCGATCCCCTTTCGTCCGCCCCGCCGGGCTTTTCGCAATTGCTGTCACAGGCCGCGCGCAAGGAAAAGCGGTTTCTGGCCCGCCTAGCGCCACCAATGCCCGGTCAGCGCCAGCCGCGCAAGCGAGGCGCGCCGCTGAAACGGCGTGATCCCCGCGGTGGCCTCGAACGGGTCCGTGCGCCCCGCCATGATTTCGGACAGCAGGCGCGGCACGCGAGGGCCGGGATACAGCGCCGCCGCCGCACGGCGCGGCAGCTTGCGGTGCATCCGCGCGGCCATGCGCAACCCGTCGCGCGCGCGTTCGGCCAGCGCCTGCGCGTCCTCGGGGCGGGCCGGTTCCAGCCCCAGACGGACTGCCTGCAATTGCGGCAGCGCGCGCAGCCAACCGGCCAGACCGGCACCGCGCGCCTGATGGGCCACGGTCTCTCGCGCCCCCTCGGGCGCGCCACAGCGACGCGCGGCGGCCCATATCAGCGCGCCCGCCGTCGCATCGACATAGGCCACGACCGCCTGCGGTCCGTCGAACGGCTGGCGCTCGCAATCCCTGCGCCGTGCCTCGCCCAGCGCCGACAGCGCGCCTGCCTCAGGCCCCCAGGCCTCCCACAGGGGCGTCAGCACGTCATGCAGCGGCGGCGCGGTGCCCTGCCCCATCTGGTCCAGCCGGTCGATCCACCATTGCAGCCGCATCTCGGCCAGCATCGGTTCGGCCGACTGGAACGGCGCGCGGGCGATCTCCAGGTTCAGCGCATACAGCGTGACCAGCGCCGGGCGGTCCGCCGCCTCGGCCACCAACACCGCGCCGAACCGGTCGGGGTCATGCTGGCGCAGGGTTTCGGTGCAGGCCTCCAGGGTCATGTGCCGTGCGTCCGCGCCAGATCGGCCAGCCGCGCCGGATCGAACCCTGTGGCCAGCGACCATTCCGGGCCCATGGCCGTGTCCTTAACCTCGACGCCCGCCGCCGCGAACCCATCGCGGATCGCATCCGCACGCGCGAAATCGCGGGCCTGGCGCGCCGCCAGCCGCGCCGCCAGCAGCGCCTCGATCTGGCCTGCCGCCCTGGCATCGGCCTGTGCCCAATCCTCCATGCCCGGCAGCAGCAGCCCCAGCATCCGGGCAGACGTCAGCAAGGTCGCCGCATCCCCCCGGCCCGCCAGGTCGTGCAACACCGCGATGGCACCCGCAGCGTTCAGATCATCGGCAAGCGCCTCGATCAGCGCGGGTGCCGGGCTTGTTGCGGGTTCGATGCCCGCAACAAGCCCATGCCACCGCCGAAGCACGGCTTCGGCCTCCTGCGCCTTTGCCTCGGTCCAGTCCATCGGCTTGCGGTAATGGGTGGACAGCATCACGAATCGGATCACCTCTCCGGGCACGCCGCGGTCCAGCAGGTCGCGGACGGTAAAGAAGTTGCCAAGCGACTTGGACATCTTCTTGCCCTCGACCTGCAGCATCTCGTTGTGCAGCCAGACATTGGCGAAACCCGCGCCGGGATGGGCGCAGCAGCTCTGCGCGATCTCGTTCTCGTGGTGCGGGAACTGCAGGTCGATGCCGCCGCCGTGGATGTCGAAATGCGGGCCCAGCAGCGCCGCAGACATGGCCGAACATTCGATATGCCAGCCCGGCCGCCCCCGCCCCCACGGACTGTCCCAGCCCGGCAGGTCGTCCGACGACGGCTTCCACAGCACGAAATCCATCGGATCGCGCTTGAAGGGCGCGACCTCGACCCGGGCGCCGGCGATCATGTCGTCGACCGACCGGCCCGACAGCGTGCCGTATTCCGGGAACGACCGCACGTCGAACAGCACATGCCCCTCGGCCTCATAGGCGTTGCCCTTGGCAATCAGGTCGGCGGTCATCGCGATCATCTGACCGACAAAGGCGGTCGCGCGCGGTTCGTGGTCGGGGCGCAGCGCCCCAAGCGCGTCCATGTCAGCGTGATACCAGCCGATCGTCTCCTCGGTCCGCTCGGCGATCAGTGCCTCCAGCGACAGGTCCGACCCGGCCGCGCGACGGCGCTGCGCCTCGGCGTTGATCTTGTCGTCCACGTCGGTAAAGTTGCGCACATAGGTGACCGCCCCGTCGCCATATTCGTGCCGCAGCAGCCGCACCAGCAGATCGAACACCAGCACGGGCCGGGCGTTTCCCAGATGCGCGCGGTCATAGACGGTGGGCCCGCACAGATACAGACGCACATTGGCCGGATCGATGGGGACAAAGTCCTCCTTGCGGCGGGTGCGGGTGTTGGTCAGCCTGATCTGCGTCATGATGCGGCCCTTTTGGCAAGCGTGGCCAAGGGTCTATCGCATCGCGCCCTGGCTTTCCACCCAGGCAATCTGCCGCGGCAGCGATTGCGACACCAGATCATAGCCCCCCAGGATCGTGGCCCGCGCGGCCTTGCGGATCGCATCGGCCTGGGGGTCGCCGGCCAGCCCGTGGATCAGCGCCGCCGACAGCGCGGCCCCGTCAAAGAACGGCACCAGCCGCCCGTTCACCCCGTCGGTGATCAGTTCGCGCACCGGGTCGGTGTCAGAGGCCACGACATAGGCCCCCGCCGCCATCGCCTCGGTCAGCGACCATGACAGCACAAAGGGATAGGTCAGATAGCAATGCACCCGCGCGACCTGCATCAGCGACAGGTAATCGGCATAGGGCACGCGGCCCAGGAAATGCACCCGCGACAGGTCCAGCCGGCCCCCGACCTCTGCCAACAGCTTGTCCTTCCAGCTGTTGGCATCGCGCGGCTTGGCACCATAGCTGATGCCCTCTCCTCCGACCAGAACGACCTGAGCATCGGGCCGGGCCGCCAGCACCTCGGGCAGCGCCCGCATCAGCACGTGAAACCCGCGATAGGGCTCCAGCGATCGGGACACAAAGGACAGCACCTCGTCCCCCGCGCGCAGGGTCGGGCCGTCCGGCAGGGTCAGGCGGGCCGCGGGGTCCGGGGCCACGCGGCCAGTATCGATGCCGTCATGGATGACGGTGATCTTGCCGCGCAGCTCGAGGGGAAAGCTGTCGGACTGATAGCGGGTCGGCGCGATGGCGGCATCAGCCTGCACCATCGCCTGGACCAGATGCGCGGACCGCGCGACGGTCATGAAGCGCACCTCGTCACGGTCGGGGCTGATCTCGGGGTCGAAACCCACGTCATGGCCGCGGGTGCGGTACATCAGCTCGGCATAGACCAGCAGGCGGGCGTGCGGCCAGATCTCCTTGAGGAACAGGGTCTCTCCCCAGCCCGGATGGCCGATGATGATGTCGGGATGAAACCCGTGCCGGTCGCGCAACGCGCGCGCGCCACGCGCCGCCAGCAACCCGCGTTCCACGTGCTCGGCATAGGTCCGGCCCAGAGCGCTGTCGGTCTGGACCGGTCCCGGCGCCTTGTAGCGCAGGGTCCTGATCGGGCTGGCACGCTGATTGTTTTCGTCCGTCAGGGCCAGCACCTGATGCCCCCGCGCGGCCAGCGCCGGGGCCAGATGCGGGAACTGGCCTGGAAAATTCTGGTGGACGAACAGGATCTTCATTCTTGGGTCGGAAATGCCGCGTGCAGCAGGGCGCGGGTGTAATCCTGCCGGGGCGCATCGAATATCTGCGCGACGCTGCCGTGTTCCACGACCTCTCCAGCGCGCATGACCATGATCTTGTGCGCCATCGCACGCACCACGCGCAGGTCGTGGCTGATGAACAAATAGGCCAGACCGTATTTCCGTTGCAGGTCGCGCAGCAGATCGACGATCTGCACCTGCACCGTCATGTCCAGCGCGCTGGTCGGTTCGTCCAGCACCACGACCTTGGGGCGCAGGATCATCGCGCGGGCGATGGCGATGCGCTGGCGCTGGCCACCGCTGAATTCGTGGGGATAGCGGTGCATCATGTCGGGGTTCAATCCGACCTCGGCCATGATCCCGGTGACCAGCTCGCGGCGGTCGCGGCCGGGTTCCACGCCGTGCACGCCCAGACCCTCGGTGATGATCTGTTCGATCGTCATGCGGGGCGACAGGCTGCCATAGGGGTCCTGGAACACGATCTGCATGTCGCGGCGCAGGCGGCGCAACTGGCCGCTGGTCCAGGTCTGGATGTCCTGACCCAGATACAGGATCGGCCCGTCGCTCTCGATCAGCCGCATGATCGCCAGCGCCAGCGTGGTCTTGCCCGATCCCGATTCGCCGACGACGCCCAGGGTTTCGCCCGCGCGCAGCGACAGGGTCGCGCCATTGACGGCCTTGACGTGACCCGTCACCCGCCGCATCAGGCCGCGCTTGACGGGAAACCAGACCTTGAGGTCGCGCGTCTCGACCAGCACCGGCGCGTCGGGGGCGACCGGATCGGCCTGACCGGTGGGTTCGGCGCCCAGCAGCATCCGGGTATAGGGGTGCTGCGGGCGGGCAAAGATGTCCTCGACCGCGCCCTGTTCGACGATCTCTCCGTCCTTCATCACGCAGACGCGGTCGGCGATGCGCCGCACGATGCCCAGGTCGTGGCTTATGAACAGCATCGACAGCCCCTCGTCCGCCTTGAGTTCGGCCAGCAGGGACAGGATCTGGGCTTGGATCGTCACGTCAAGCGCGGTGGTCGGTTCGTCCGCGATCAGCAGGTCGGGACCGTTGGCCAGCGCCATCGCGATCATCACCCGCTGACGCTGTCCGCCCGACAGCTGGTGGGGATAATCGGCCAGCCGGGTTTCCGGGTCGCGGATGCCCACGCGGGTCAACAGCGCGATGATGCGCGCGCGCGCCTTGGCCCCCGTCAGCCCCTGGTGCAGCGCCAGGCTCTCCGACAATTGCTTTTCCAGCGTGTGCAGCGGGTTCAGCGAGGTCATCGGCTCCTGAAAGATGAAACTGATGTCGTTGCCCCGGATCTCCCGCAGGGTGCGGTCGGATGCGCCGACCATCTCGCGGCCCGCGTATTGAACCGAGCCCTGCACCTCGGCCGACGCGCCCAGCAACTGCACGGTCGACAGGGCGGTGATCGACTTGCCCGACCCGGATTCGCCGACCAGGGCCACCGTTTCACCGCGGTTGATGTGAAAGCTGACGCCCTTGACTGCGGCGGTCAGCACGCCCTCGGACCGGAACCCGATGCGCAGGTCGCGCACGGCCAGCACCGCGTCACTGGAGGGCGCAGGCGCGGGTTGCGCCTGCGATGCGCCGGGCATCGAGCCGCCATGGCTCTCGGCCACCGCCGCGGGGGCGCCGGGGGCGGGACGGACGGGCTGATCGCTCATCGAAAGGTCTTTCGGGGGTCAAAGGCATCGCGGATGCCCTCGAAGATGAACACCAGCAGCGACAGCATGATCGCAAAGGTGAAAAAGGACGTGAAGGCCAGCCATGGCGCCTGCAGGTTCTGTTTCGCCTGCAGTGCCATCTCGCCCAGGGACGCCGACCCGGCGGGCAGGCCGTAACCCAGGTAATCCAACGCGGCCAGACCGCTGATCGTGCCGGTCACGACAAAGGGCATCATCGTCAGCGTGGCGACCATCGCGTTGGGCAGGATGTGGCGGAACATGATCTTGCGGTCGCTGACGCCCAGGGCACGCGCCGCGCGGACATATTCGAAATTGCGCGCCCGCAGGAATTCCGCCCGGACCACGCCCACCAGCGCCGGCCAGCCGAACAGGATGGTCACGAACACCAACAGCCAGAAGCTGCGCCCCAGGATCGCGAACAGGATGATGATGACGTACAGGCTGGGCGTCGATGCCCAGATCTCCAGCACGCGTTGGAAAACCAGATCGGTGCGGCCCCCGAAATACCCCTGAATTGCGCCCGCCGTGATGCCGATCACGGATGCCACCACCGTCACGATCAGCGTGAACAGGATCGACGTCCGGAACCCATAGATCACCCGCGCCAGCACATCGCGCGCGGTGTCGTCCGTGCCCAGCAGATGCGCGCTGTCGGGTGCAGAGGGCGCGGTGCCCACGTTGTTGATGGTGCGATAATGATAGGGGACCGGCGGCCAGATCATCCAGCCCTGTTCCGCGTCGGGGACGTCGCTGGCGCCGGTCCGGATGGCCTGCATGAACCCTTCGGGGTCGTCCCAGCATGCCTCGCGGCCGCCGGACACGATCAGGCATTGCACAGCCTCGTCGCGATAGATCGCCTCGGTCCCGAAATCGCCGCCGAACGCCGTTTCAGGATAGAAATTATACGCGGGCCAGTACAGTTCGCCCTGATAGCGGACGACGATGGGTTTGTCGTTGGCCACGATCTCGGCAAACATCGCGGTCACGAACAGGATCGTGAAAATCACCAGCGACCAAAAGGCGCGCCCGTTCCGGCGGAAATTGCGCCAGCGACGGCGGTTCAGCTCCGACATCGCCATCAGCCGGCCCTTTTCTCGAAATCGATGCGCGGATCGACAAAGACGTACATCAGGTCCGACAGGATGCCGACCACCAGGCTCATCAGGCCAAAGACATAAAGCGTGCCAAAGATCACCGGATAATCGCGCTGGACCGCGGCCTCAAAGCCCAGGCGCCCCAGCCCGTCCAGCGAAAAGATCGTCTCGATCAGGATCGACGACCCAAAGAACACGCCCAGGAACATCGCCGGAAAGCCCGCGATCACGATCAGCATCGCGTTGCGGAACACGTGGCCGTACAGCACGCGCCGTTCGGTCAGGCCCTTGGCGCGGGCGGTCATCACGTACTGTTTGTTGATCTCGTCCAGAAAGCTGTTCTTGGTCAGCAGGGTCAGCGTGGCAAAGCTGCTGATGGTGGCCGCGATCACCGGCAGGGCGGCGTGCCAGGCATAGTCCCTGACCTTGCCCCAGACCGTCAGGTCCGCGAAATTGTCCGATGTCAGGCCGCGCAGCGGAAAGATCTGCCAATAGCTGCCGCCCGCGAACAGCACCATCAGGATGACCGCGAACAGAAAGGCGGGCACTGCATAGGCCATGATGATGACGCCCGACGTCCAGGTATCGAACCGCGATCCGTCGCGCATCGCCTTGCGGATGCCCAACGGGATCGAGATCACATAGGCGATCAGCGTCGACCACAGCCCCAGCGTGATCGACACCGGCATCTTTTCCACGACCAGGTCCATAACGCTGATCGACCGGAACCAGCTGGTCCCGAAGTCGAACCGGATATAGTTCCACAGCATCGAAAAGAACCGCTCGACCGGGGGTTTGTCGAAACCGAATTCCTTTTCCAGCTGGGCGATGAATTCGGGCGGCAGACCGCGCGCGCCTTCGTACCCGGCATCGCCGCCCATCTGTTCGGCGCTGTCGGCGGTGGCGCCGGCCAGGTTGCCCAGCACGTCGCCCTCGCCCCGGACCTGGGCCGCGATCTGTTCGATCGGGCCGCCGGGGACGAATTGCGTCAGGGTAAAGTTCACCACCATGATCCCGATCAGGGTCGGAATGATCAGCAGCAGTCGCCGCAAGATATAGGCGCCCATCAGCGCATGCCCTTCCCCGTTCGGTGCAGGCCCCTTGGTGGGGCCTTGTCGTTGTCTGGGCTTGTCGGCAATCCACGCCGGGAAATCAAGCGCATCGCGGTCTCAGCGCAACTGGCCCGCCGCGCGCAGTTCGTCGGCGCGGTCCTGATCGTACCACCAGAAATCGGACACCCCCAACCCATAGGGCGGCAGGCTTTCGGGCCGGTCATAGACGTCCCAATAGGCGACGGTATGAACCGGTTTGTACCATTGCGGGATCCAGAACCGCATGCTGCGCAGCGCACGGTCCAGCGCGCGAATCGCCACGGCGCTCTCGTCCAGCGTCGATGCGGCGCTGCCGATCTCGATCAGGCGATCGATTGCGGGGTTGGCCAGCCCCATCGGGTTGAACACGTCGTCGCTGTGTTCGGACCCAAAGACCTGTCCGGTGCCGCCGCCGATGCCGTATCCATTGCCCAGACTGTCGCGCACGATGTCGAAATCGTGGCTGCGGGTGCGGGTGGTCAGTTCCGACGGATCGACCCGCGACAGGACCGCATCCACGCCGATGGCGCGCAGGTTCTCGACATAGGGGTTCACGATGCGGTCATAGCTTTGGTTGAAATCCAGGAACTCGACCCGCAGCGTCTGGCCGGCGGCGTTGCGGCGGATGCCGTCGGTGCCGGTCGTCCAGCCCGCCTCGTCCAGCAGGGCCGCGGCGCGGCGCGCGTTGCCCCGATCCAGCTGGCGTTCGCCGCTGACGGGGGTGGTGACCGGGTCGTCGGTCAGGATGCCGGGCGGCAGGTCGGCCGCGACAGGTTCCAGCAGGGCCAGTTCCTGGGGCGTGGGCGGGCCTTCGGCCTTCAGCTCGCTGTTGTCCCAGAAACTGTCCAGCCGGGTGTTCATGCCATAGAACAGCGCTTGGTTGGACCATTCGAAATTGAACATCAGCCCGATCGCCTCGCGCACGCGAATGTCCTGAAACTTGTCGCGCCGCAGGTTGAACACCCAGGCATCGCCGGACGCGATCACGCCGTCGGGGATCTCTTCCTTGATGACGGCACCGGCGGCGACGGCCGGAAAGCCGTATCCGGTCGACCACAGCTGTTCGGACGGCTCGACCCGAAAGGTATAGATGCCGGCCTTGAACGCCTCGAACGCAGCATCGAAATCGCCGAAATATTCGAACTTCAGCGTGTCGAAATTGTGCCGCCCCTGATTGATCGGCAGATCCTTGCCCCAGTAATCGGGGTTGCGCCGCATGGTGATCGACCGCCCGAAATCGGCACTGTCGAACATGTAGGGGCCGGACCCCAGGAACGGCGTGGTGCTGGTCTGCTGGATGTCGCGGCCTGTGGCCTCGAACTCGGCCCGCGAAAAGATCGACTGATTGCCCATCAGGCCCAGCACGTCGCGGCGTTCGATGTCGGGCATGAAATCGAACCGGATGCGATGCGTGTCCAGCACGGTCGCACTGGCGACGCGGGTCCGAAGTGCCTCGCTGTAGGACGGAAAGCCCTTGTCGCGCAGCAGTTCGAACGTGAACAGCACGTCGTCCGCGGTCAGGGGGCTGCCGTCGCTGAACCGCGCCTCGGGGCGCAGGTTGAAGATGATCCAGTCGCGGCTTTCGGGATATTCCACCGTCTCGCACAGCAGGCAGTACATTGAATAGGGATCGTCCAGCACCGGTTCCATCAGCGATTCCAGCATCATCACCGACGGTGCCGTCGCCCGCCCGCGAAAGGTATAGGGGTTATAGCTGTCAAAGGTGCCGATGCCGTGCTGGGACATCTCACCGCCCTTGGGCGCGTCGGGGTTCACATAGGGCAGGTGCGGAAAATCGGCGGGCAGCGCGGGTTCGCCGAACGTGGCGATGCCATGCGTCCTGATGACCGTCGGATCACCTGCCGCATCCTGCGCCCACGCAGGGACCACCGCGAATCCAAGAAGCAGCGTGGCAAGATGTGCGGCATGGCGCATGTATTCTCTCCCGGTCTGGACCGAACAGAGGCTAGGCCAGAGGGGGTCCGGGCTTCAAGCCGCGATTTCGTGAACGCGGGCCATGAAAAAACCCCGGCGCGGGGCCGGGGTTCTGGGCATGCCGTACGGTCGGGCAGGACCGGTCAGGGATTGGTCTGCAGATAGGTGATCAGGTTGGCACGGGCCTGCGGATCGCGCAGTCCGGCAAAGCTCATGGCAGTGCCCGACACCAGGCCGCGCGGGTTTTCCAGGAACGTTTGCAGGTGGTCGGGATCCCAGGTGGGGTTTTCGGCCGCGTGCCCGGTCATGGCGCTGCTGTAGCCAAAGCCGTCAATGCTGGCGACCGCGCGTCCCACAACGCCGTTCAGGTGCGGGCCGACGCCGTCGCTGCCGTCCAGGGCATGGCACGACCGGCATTTCGCCCATTCGCGTTCGCCCGCGGCCGCATCGGCCGAGGCCATCAGCGCGCCAAAGTCCAACGGCTCTTCTTCCTCGCCTGCGGGGACGGTTTCGGGGACCGGGATCGTATAGGCCTGCGCGATTTCCTCGTCGCCGTGATGACCGCCGCCATGTCCAACGGTGAACAGGCCGCTGGCCGCCCAGTTGGCCAGCATCAGGAACAGCAGCGCGCCGATGAGGGCGCCGGCTGCCTTGGTCAGGGTCATCGTATTGAACATCGCGTGCGGTCCCGCCTTGGTAAGCTCGTCAGGTCGAGCGGTATGTATCCGCTTTCGCTTTCAAGGATCAAGGTATAGTTACCCCAGCACGCTCAAATTTCGGATAGCGGGGGCCCGGCCATGACCACGAATCGCATCGCCTTTCAGGGAGAACTGGGCGCCTACAGCCATGAGGCCTGCCAAAGCGCGCGCCCCGGCATGGAGGCCCTGCCCTGTCGCACATTCGAGGACGTGATCGATGCCGTGCGCGCAGGCGACGCCGATCTGGCCATGCTGCCGGTCGAAAATTCGACCTATGGCCGGGTTGCGGATATCCATCACCTGCTGCCCGAATCCGGCCTGCGCATCATCGATGAGGCGTTCGTACGCGTCCATATCAGCCTGCTGGCAGTGCCCGGCACGACGCTGGACCAGGTCCGCGAGGCGATGAGCCACACCGTCCTGCTGGGCCAGTGCCGCGGCTTTTTGCGCAGGAACGACATCCGCGCGATCACCGGCGCCGACACTGCAGGTTCGGCCAAGGAGGTCGCGGCGCGCGGCATTCCGTCGCTGGCGGCTCTGGCAGCCCCCCTGGCGGGAGAAATCTATGGTCTGGACCGCCTTGCCGACCAGATCGAGGACCGCCAGAACAACACGACCCGATTCCTGATTATGTCGCGCACTGGCGACGACACCCGCCGGTCGGACCGGATGCTGACCAGCTTTGTCTTTCGGGTGCGCAACATTCCGGCGGCGCTCTACAAGGCGATGGGCGGGTTCGCTACGAACGGCGTGAACATGACCAAGCTGGAAAGCTACATGGTCGACGGGGTGTTCACCGCAACCCAGTTCTATGCCGACATCGAAGGCCACCCCGAGGATGCGAACGTCGCCCGCGCGCTGGACGAGCTGGGCTATTTCACGTCCACCCTGGACATTCTGGGGGTCTATCCCGCCGATCCGCTGCGCGAGGCGCAACGCCGGGCGGCGCTGGCGGACTGATCCATCCTAGTTCGCGAAACTGCGCATCTGCTGCACGAAATCCTCGATCCGGCGTTGATAGCGGCGGTCCAGCTGCGCCTTGCCCAGCTTGGCCGTCTGTAGCATCAGCCGGGCCTTCATGTTGCGCGGCCTGACGTCGGTCTCAAAGAGCAGGCGCGACTTGACCCGGCTCAGCGCCACGACAGTCGCGATCACCGACAGATCCAGCGCGTCGGAATGACCGGCCATCGTGATCTGTTCGGGGCGGTCGAATCGGGTGACGGCCAACCGCAACTGTCGCGCCTTGCCCCGCCAATCAAACCCGATGTTCCAACCCAGCCCGATTCCGGGTTCGTTGGACGGATCGATGCGCGCCACAGTTGCACCGCGACCGATCACCATCCGTTCCAGCGCATCGAAATTTCCGACCACCTCGAACAGGCGTTCCGCCGGAAGGTCAGTGTCGATCCGCGTGGAAAACTTCATTTGAAACGACCCAATGACTCATCTGGGACGGGCCACACCGCCGACCCTTTGGGGATCAGATAATCCGGATAACACAGCAGGTTCAACCGGGGGATTACCATTACGGGCCGATCGCGTCCGAAAAGCCCGCGCCACCCTTATCCGCCCGTCTCATCAGCACCGGTGGGAGTTTGTGCCACAATGCTCTGAAAGAGCGCCCCTTATTCAATCTTTGGTTGTGCGAACTGACCTGTATACAGTACCTGTTGAATCGGTATGTCGCCATTGCCCGGACTGGACATGACGGCATCTGCAACGCGGCGTCGGGCGATCTCATGTTTGACAGGAAGACGATGCAACTGACCGCCACCGCTGCGGATGATCCGCCCCCGGATGGCATGACCCTGCGCATTCTGGCCACCAGTGACTTGCATATGCACCTGCTGCCCTATGACTATCTGGCCGACCGCCCGTCGGACCGGATCGGATTGGCGCGCACCGCATCGTTGATCGAGGCCCGCCGGAACGGACCCCATGCCAGCGTGCTGTTGGACAACGGCGATTTTCTGCAGGGCGGTCCGATGGGCGATCTGGTCGCCCGGCGCAGCGGGTCCTTTGGGAGCATCCATCCGGCCATCGCGGCAATGAATGCGCTTGGCTATGATGCGGCAGCGCTTGGAAACCACGATTTCAACTTTGGGCTGCCCTTTCTGCGGCGGGCTGTGGCACAGGCGCGCTTTCCGATGCTGGCGGCGAACCTGACGGTGCGGCGCGGCGCCGACTTTGCCACCACCTGCGTGATCACGCGTCATCTGACCGATCCGCACGGCCAGCGCGTGCCGGTGCGGATCGGGGTGATCGGCTTTCTGCCCCCCCAGACCGAGGAATGGGACCAGGATCTGCGCAACGTCATGCGCAGTGACGACATCCTGGACTGTGCCCGCCGGATGGTGCCGCGGTTGCGCGCCCAGGGCGTCGATCTGGTGGTCGCGCTGGCCCATAGCGGCATCGGCACGCCCGATCCCCTGCCCCGTATGGAGCATGCGGCGCATGCGCTGGCCGCCCTGCCGGGGGTCGACGTCCTGATCGCGGGGCACACCCACGAGGTCTTTCCCGGCCCCCGGTGGCGCGATCGCCCCGGCATCGACGCCGACCGTGGGACGCTTGCGGGGAAACCTGCGGTCATGCCGGGGTTCGGCGGATCCCATCTGGGGGTCATAGACCTGCGCTTTGCGGTCGATGCTGACGGCGGTCTAAGCATCGACCGGTTTTCCGTGCGCGCCGAATCGGTGACACCCACAACCCCGACCGCCGTCCTGGTCGCACGAGAGGTCGCGACCGCCCACAAGGCCACCCTGCGCCAGCTGTCCACGCGCATCGGCCGCACGGCACAGCCCCTCAACAGCCATTTCTCGGTCATCGGGCATGATTGCGGCCTGCGGCTGGTCAACCTTGCGCAGCGCTGGCACGTTCGCCAGCGGTTGGCGGGCACACCCGACGCAGCCCTGCCTGTCCTGTCGGCCTCGGCGCCCTATCGGGCCGGGGGGCGCGGCGGACCGCAGCATTACACCGATGTGCCAGAGGGCATGCTCAGCCTGCGCCACCTGGCCGATCTCTATTCCTTTCCGAACCGCATCACCGCGATCCGGCTGAGCGGGGCGCAACTGCGCGGCTGGCTGGAACGCTCGGCCAGTATGTTCAATCGCATCGATCACGGCGCAACCGACGCGCCGCTGTTGAACCCGGATTTTCCCGCCTATAATTTCGATGTCATCGACGGGGTCAGCTGGCGGATCGATCTGTCGGCTGCCGCCCGCTTCCACCCCGACGGACGCCTTGCCGATCCGCAGGCCAGCCGCATCCGTGATCTGACATGGCAGACCCGGCCGATTCCAGACGACAAGATTTTCGTGCTGGCGACCAATTCGTATCGCCTGGCCGGCTGTGGCCTGTTCAGTCCGCTGGTGTCGCGCAACACGATCATCCTTGACCGTGACGCGCTGACGCGGGACGTGCTGCGCCGCTATGTCCGCCAGCTGCGGCGCGTGCGTATTCCCGCAAGGCCGAACTGGGGATTTACGGCGCAGCCGGGCACATCGGTCCTGTTCGAAACCGCGCCGACCGCGCTGAACCGGCCCCTGCCGGACCCCGACCGGCTGCAAGGCGCGGGACTGAACGACGACGGCTTTGCGGTCATGCGCCTGACGCTGTAAGCTGCGCGCATGGGCTTGCATCCGCCGCGCGACCGCCCTATTTGTGCGCCCGAGGGGTTGGCGCGGGCAAGCGCCTCGCCAAATCGGTCAGGTCCGGAAGGAAGCAGCCGTAACGAGTCCCGCATGGGTCGTTGTCCAGCCTCTCACCCTCTCCCAATCCACCCGGATACGGTTACGCGACACATAGGGCGCAAAGCCTGATGTTTCCGACCCTGCAAAGACCGTGCCCGTTCCACATGGCCTGATTGCCGTTGGATACCAATCTGGCACCGGCACCTCCGGGGGGCCGGACGATGGCCGCTGGCACCATGATGACGCGCAACCCCGGCAAACCGGCTGAACGCCAGATCGATCCGCATTGAAGGTCAAAGCGATTCCGGGAACAAACCGCGGTCGCCGGGCATATCAGTCCGATCCGCAATCGCATCCACGGCCGGGGTCCGCCCGGCAGCGACCCCGAGGATATCCACGACCGCCTGTACGGGGCAAAAGATGACGCCGTCATCGTCGCAATCAAGACACCGTCGTGATCACCGGGAGCGGCCCGATCCTGTATCAACCACCGCTGCCCGGCTGTCGCGGCAACGGCCAGCGCGCGCCCTTCATTCAGCATATTCGTGCGAATATTGAACGGCCTTCATTGCGTGTTTTGCATCTCACCGTCCGCGTTGAGGCGAGCTGCGAACACGATAGCATCCGTGATATGGCCGCCCGGCCTGTGCACGGCGCATCGTTTACACCCTGCGTGACGCGCGCCGCACCCGTTGCACGCGCCACGCATCCTGATCCGGTTCAGCGATGCGGGAACCCCCGTTGCCTGTTTCGGGGTCGATGTCTGCCTCAGGTCGCCGACGCACGGTGGGCGTGTCGTCAGCCGCTGCCTGTCTGGCCGTTCGGGCGGGGTGACAGCATCCGCAGCAGATCCGCCTGTGCCGGACGCCCGACCTGTCAACCTGCGCGGGTGAGAGAATTCGGCCCACACCGCGGCCAGACACATCGCGCATCATCACAGGCCTGCAGGACCTGCAACTGGTCGTGAAGCCCGCTTTTCCAAATGCGTTTACGATCAGACGGTGGGTTGTCGATCCCGCAGCGTCGTTTTCACGCAATCAGCGGTGCGATGCGGGGAACAACCCTGCCTCTTTCCGGTTAACCTGCGTAACCAACCGGAGATCGACATGCTCAAGTTCATCGGCGGTGCCGCAGGCATCATCTTTATCATCGGCCTGCTTGTCGTGATCGGCATCCTGTCGCTGATCTTCTGAGGGACGCACCACGCCCCGCATGAAAAGACCCCGCCCGGACATCCGGGCGGGGTCTTTTCATGGCGATGGCCGCATCGGATCAGGCGCGCAGGCGGCCGCCCGTGGCCTTTTCGACCTTTTCGACGATCTTGCGGCTGACCGCCTCGATGTCGGCATCGGTCAGGGTCTTGTCGCGGGGTTGCAGGCGCACGGTGATGGCCAGCGACTTCTGCCCACCCTCCAGCCCCTGGAACTGGTCAAAGACCGACACGCCCGTGATCAGCGCCTTGTCGGCACCCGTAGCGGCGTTCACCAAGGTCAGCGCCTCGACCCCGGCATCGACGACGAATGCGAAATCGCGGTCGACGGCCTGCAGTTCCGACAGTTCCAGCGCGGGGCGGGTCGGCGTCCTGACCTTTGGGAACGGCACGGCGGCCAGCTGGATGGTAAAGCCCACGGCCGGACCCTTGACGTCCATCTGGCGCAGCACCTTGGGATGGATCTCACCAAAGGTGGCCAGCACGTTCGGACCCAGGGCGATGTTGCCCGACCGTCCCGGATGCCACCAGCCGTCCAGCTTGCGGTTGACCTGGGCCTTGGCGGGGGCGCCGATGGCGTTCAGAATCGCCTCGGCATCGGCCTTGGCGTCGTACAGGTCCACCTTGCGGCGACTGCCGAACGGGTCGCGCGGTGCGGTCTGGCCGACCAGCAGCCCGCTGATGCGGACCGCCTGTTCGCCGGGTTCACCGCCCGAAAAGACCGGGCCCAGTTCGAACAGCGCCAGATCCGCGAAACCGCGCGCCTGATTGCGCGCCGCGGCCTGCAGCAGGCCGGGCAGCAGGTCGGGGCGCAGATGCGACATCTCGCTGCTGATCGGGTTTTCGACGCGCACGGCATCGGTCCCGCCGCCGAACAGCGCCGCCGACGCCTGATCGATAAAGCTGTAGGTCACGCATTCGTTGTAACCCAAGGCCGCAGCCATCCGGCGCGCGGTCTTTTCACGGACCTGCAACGGCGTCAGCACCGGTTTCGGCACGCCCGCTTGCGCGCGCGGCAGGGGCCTACCCTGCAGCCGGGTCAGGCTGGCGATGCGGGCGATCTCCTCGACCAGGTCGGCCTCGCCCAGAACGTCGGGACGCCAGGACGGGACATGGGCCATGTCGCCCTCCAGCCGGAAACCCAGGGCCTCCAGCGTGGCACGCTGATCCGCCTCGGGGATGTCCATGCCGACCAGCCGGATGGTCCGCTGCGGGTCCAGACGATAGGCGCGGTCTGTATCGGGCAGCGCCCCCGCGGTCACGACATCGGACGCCGCGCCGCCGCACAGGTCCATCACCATCCGCGTGGCCAGTTCCAGCCCCGGCAGGGTAAAGGCCGGGTCGATGCCGCGTTCGAACCGGTAGCGCGCATCGCTGTTGATCTTCAGCGCGCGGCCGGTCGCGGCGGTGGTGATCGGGTCGAAATAGGCGGCCTCGATGAACACATCGGTCGTTGTCTCGGACGCGCCGGATGCGGCGCCGCCCATGATGCCCGCGATGCTTTCGATGCCGTGATCGTCGCAGATTACCACAGCACCTTCGGGCAGGGCATAGGTCTTGTCGTCCAGCGCCACCAGCTCCTCTCCCGCGCGCGCGCCGCGCAGGGTCAGGTTGCCCGTGACCTTGGCCACGTCGAACACGTGCAGCGGCCGGTTCAGGTCAAAGGTGAACAGGTTGGTGACGTCCACCAGCGCATTGATCGGGCGCAGGCCGATCGCGCGCAGCCGCTTTTGCAGCCAGGCGGGCGACGGACCGTTCGTCACGCCACGCACCACACGGCCCGCAAAGAACGGAGCCTTGGCGGCAACGCCTGTGTCGATGGTCACGCCCACCGGGCAGGGGAATGTTCCCGGCACCGCATCGACCGTCACCGGTTTCAGCGTGCCCAGACCGCGCGCCGCCAGATCGCGGGCGATGCCGTGGACGCCCAGGGCGTCGGGGCGGTTCGGGGTGATCTTGATGTGGATCATCGGGTCGATCTTGTCGGGCGCGTTCTGCGCCAGCCAGTCGACGAACCTCTGGCCGACCTCTCCCGAAGGCAGCTCGATGATGCCGTCATGTTCTTCGGACAGCTCCAGCTCGCGCTCGGACGCCATCATGCCGTGGCTTTCGACACCGCGGATGCGGCCCACGCCCAGGGTCGTGTCGATGCCCGGGACATAATCGCCGGGCTTGGCCAGAACCACCGTGATGCCCGCACGCGCGTTGGGCGCGCCGCAGACGATCTGCTTTTCGCCCTCGTTGGTCATGACGCGACAGACGCGCAGGCGGTCGGCGTCGGGATGCTGCTGGGCATCCTCGATCCGCGCCAGGGTAAAGGTGCCCAGCCGGGCTGCGGGGTCGGCGATCTCCTCGACCTCCAGCCCAAGGTCGGTCAGCGCCTTGGCGATCTGGTCGAGGGTCGCGGTGGTGTCGAGATGCTCCTTGAGCCAGGAGAGGGTGAACTTCATGGCGTCTGCCTTCCGGGTCGGCCCGCGCGGGGACTTTGCCGCCTTGAACCGTGCCATGCGTGCTGGGTCAAGCCGGATCAGCAGATTTCCACGAATCCCGGGCAATTCACGGCACTTGTCGGAGGACGTCCACGGTGCGACAGTGCGGCGAAACAAATTCAAGGTGTCATCATGAGTGTCATGTCCCGACTTGCGCCTCTGCCCCTGTTGCTGCTGGCAACCCTGCCCGCGCAGGCGCAGGATGCGCCGCCCCAGCCGATGTGCTCCGGCCAGCCCGCCAGTTGGCTGGGCGCGGACGGCGATTCCAGCGACATCACGGCTGCGGACGCGGCCCTGTCACAGCAGATGACGACCACTGCCAGCAGCAGCCCCTATGCGATGTTCCGCGTAACGGGCGCCATGCAACCCCTGCGGCTGGAGGCGTCATCGGACGGTGACCCCTCGATCCGGCTGGAAACACCCGATGGCGACCTCTTGGCAGAGAACGACGACGCCGTTGGTCTGAATGCGCGGATCGAACAGTCTGTAGGACCGGGCGATTATTGCGTGCGCCTGGTCCCCGTCGGCGCGGCGGACATGACCGCAACGGTCCAGGTGACCCGCCCCGAAATGCCCGCCCTTTTGACCGATCCCGTGGACACCACGATCGCTGCCTGCACAGCCGACACACCCGCCGAAAGCCTGACCCAAGGGCCGCTGGACGCAGCCCTGCCCGCGCAGGCGCAAACCGACGGCACTGTCCGCTATCTGAAATTCGCGCTTGAAAACAGCGCCTCGCTGACGCTGAAGGCGGTCAGCGACGGGTTGGATCCGAACATGGTTCTGTTCGACGGATCGGGCGCGCAGATCGCTGCCAATGACGATGCGGATGGCCTGAATGCGCGCCTGGATTTCCCAAGCGGGCTGGCCGCAGGGGATTACTGTCTGGGTGTGGCACCGATTTCATCGGGCGAGGGCACGATCGCCGTCAGTGTCGAGGCGCTGGACCGCAACAGCTATCTGCGCACCGCTTGGCGCAAAGGCGAACTGCCTCCCCCCACGGACGCTGATTACCCGATGCAGAAGATCGACCTGTCCGCGGACCGCGAGACAGTCGTCCTGCAGGACGGCACTGCGCAGTGGCTGTCCTTCACGCTGGATCGTGAAACGGCGCTGATGATCAGCGCGTATGGCGAATTGGTGGGCATCGATGCCAAACTGGCACTGTTCTCCCGGAACGGCGCGGTCGTCGCGCAGGCAGACGACACGGATGGCAGCCTGGATGCGCGATTGGGACCGGTCGTCCTGGAGCCGGGCGAATACCGGATGGCGTTGACGGATGTGAACAGGCCCGACCAGCCGGGCGCCCCGATCAGGCCAGTGGGTCTTGTTTTCGACCGGTTCGAGCGCGTCGAATAAGGGGATCGCATCCCGCCGGGGCACAGGCGGTGTGTCCCACGCATGCAAGCTCTGCGCACTGTTGGGGTCATGGTCGCGTGGGAATCGTTCGTCGACGTCTGCGGGGCCTTGTCGGGTATCCGGGCAAAGGAGACGAACAGGGTTCGGATCTTGTGTGGCAGGCGGGGGTTCCTATCTTGAAAGCGCGTGCCGATGCGGCGCGCGGATACAACAAGGAGAGCCGGACGGATGGATGTGCAGCGCGAATTGCTGATCGAGCAGCGGGTGGCCAACGAGGCGAAATCGCCGCTGATCGCCTATCTGCTGCTGATCTTCCTGTGGGGGTTCGGGGTACACCGCATGTATCTGGGCCGCTGGATCAGCGGGTTCATCATGCTGGCAATCTGGGGCGTGGGCTGGCTGACGGTGCCCATTCTGATCGGCTGGCCGGCCGTGGCCTTTGTGTTGTTGTGGTGCGTGATCGACCTGTTCTTGATTCCGGGCATGGTCCGCTCTGACCGCGAAGACATCCGCCGGCGGCTGCGGTAAATCCGCATCCGTTCATCTGTCTCTAACATTTTCGTGATTTTCTCTTCGGGATCAGGTCAGGGCGTCTGTTATTGCCGCCCTGACGATTTCAACCGGAGATTTCACTGTGTCGCTTGATACCCAACAACAGATTTTGATCGAACAACGCGTCAGCAATGACGGAAAATCGCCGCTGATTGCGTATCTGCTGCTGATATTTCTGGGTTGGGTCGGCGCGCATCGTTTCTATCTGCGCAAGACAGGATCGGCCGCGACCATGCTGGTGCTTTGGGTGGTCGGACTGATGACGATTGCTGCCGGTATCGGGCTGATCATTCTGGCGGCGATCGGAATCTGGGCTTTCGTCGACCTGTTTCTGATTCCCGGGATGGTGCGTGACCACCATCAGGTCCTGCGCCAAAGGCTGGCACAGGAAATGGCTGGGACCGCGACGCCGGACATCCGACAGCCGGCATCTGCCCTTGGTGCCTGAACAAAACGCGCTGCCGATCAGGCAGCGCGCGCAATAGCCATTAGCGACTGAGGCCGCCGCTGATACTGGGCGTGTCTCCGGCGGCGAAGCCGTAGTGGCGCAGCCAGCGCAGGTCCGATTCAAAGAAGGCGCGCAGATCGGGGATACCGTATTTCAGCATCGCGATGCGGTCGATGCCCATGCCAAAGGCGAAACCCTGCCACTGGTCGGGGTCGATCCCGCCCGAACGCAGGACATGCGGATGCACCATGCCGGAACCCAGGATTTCCAGCCAGGAATTGCCCTCACCGATCTTCAGCTGACCGCCTTCCCATGAGCAGCGGATGTCGACCTCGGCCGATGGTTCGGTGAAGGGGAAATGCGACGCGCGAAAGCGCAATTCGACCGACGGAACCTCAAAGAAGGCCCGACAGAACTCCTCCAGCGTCCATTTCAGATGCGCCATGCTGATGTCGCGGTCGATGGCCAACCCCTCGATCTGGTGGAACATCGGCGTGTGGGTCTGATCCATGTCCATGCGATAGACGCGACCGGGCGCGATGACGCGTATGGGGGCACCCTGATCCTGCATGGCGCGGATCTGGACGGGCGATGTGTGGGTGCGCAGCACGTGCGGCGGACGGTTGTCGCCAGGCTTGCGATGCATGAAGAACGTATCATGTTCCTGGCGCGCGGGATGTTCGGGCGCGATGTTCAGCGCGTCGAAATTGTACCAGTCGCTTTCGACCTGCGGCCCCTCGGCAACGGCAAAGCCCATGTCGGCAAAGATCGCCGTGACCTCGTCCGTGACCTGGCTGATCGGATGGATCGTGCCCTGGCGCCGGGGGCGTCCCGGCAGGGTCACGTCCAGCCATTCGTCCTTGAGGCGCGCGTCCAGCGCGGCATCCTCAAGCGACAGCTTGCGCGCGCGCAGAGCCGCATCGATCTCATCGCGGATCTGGTTCAGCGCCTTGCCGGTGGTCTGGCGTTCCTCGGGCGACATGCGGCCCAGTTCGCGCATGCGCAGGGAAAGATCGCCCTTCTTGCCCAAAGCTGCCAGGCGCACCTCTTCGATCGCCTGAGGTTCGGTGGCGGCGTTGATGCGGTCAAGCCATTGCTGGCGCAGGGGGGTCAGGTCATCCATCACGGGCCTCTTGCAAGTTGCGCCCGCGTTAGCATGGCCGGGCGCGCGGGGTAAAGGCCGCGCGCCCGGCCCGGATTATTTCCAGATGTCGCGGTTCACGCCCGGCGCAATGCCGGGATGGTCGGCAATATGGAACTGGGGTTCGGCACCTGCCTTGCGCTGGCGCAGATAGTCGCGGGTGACGACCGCAACCGTGCCCGACAGCCCGACGATGGCGATCAGGTTGATCGTGGCCATCAATCCCATGCTGGCATCGGCAAAGTTGAAGACGGTCGTGACGGCCTGCAACGAGCCCCAGACCACCATGCCAAGCGCCGCAACGCGCAGGACCATGATCCCCGACTTGCCCGCGCCCAGATAGACGACCGCGTTTTCGGCATAGGAATAGTTGCCGATGATCGAGGTGAACGCAAAAAAGAAGATCGCCACCGCCACGAAGATCTGACCAAAGTTTCCGAAATGGTCGGCAAGCGCGGCTTGGGTCAGGTTCACGCCGGTCAGCTGGTCGGATGGCATCACGTCGGCCAGCAGGATCATCACCGCCGTGGCGGTGCAGACCAGGATGGTGTCGATGAACACCCCCAAGGCCTGGACAAAGCCCTGGCTGGCCGGGTGGTGCGGGTTCGGGACCGCGACTGCGGCGATGTTGGGTGCGGACCCCATGCCGGCCTCGTTCGAGAACAAGCCGCGCTTAATGCCGTTCAGCATCGCGGCCATGACCCCGCCGGCGACGCCCCCCACGGTTTCCTGCAACCCAAAGGCGGAACGCACGATGCCCGACAGGATGCCAGGCACCTCGGTGATATTCATCACCAGGATGACGACGGCAACCAGCAGATAAAGGCCTGCCATGATCGGGACGATGAACTGGGCCGTCCGCGCGATCTGAGGAATTCCACCAAAGATGATGATGCCCGACAGGACCGCGACGGCGATGCCCACCATGCCGGCATTCAGGCCAAAGGCGCCTTCGACCGCCTGCGCGATGGAATTGGCCTGGACCGCGTTGAACACCAGGCCAAAGGCAATGATCAACGCAACCGCGAACAACGCCGCCAGCCAGGGCAGGCCCAGCCCACGCGCGATGTACTGGGCGGGACCGCCACGATACATGCCGTCACTGCCATGCGTCTTGTACAGCTGCGCCAGCGTCGATTCCGCATAGGCCGTGGCCATGCCGACCAGGGCGACCATCCACATCCAGAAGATCGCACCCGGACCGCCCAGCGTCAGCGCGACCGCGACGCCCGCGATGTTGCCGGTGCCCACGCGGCTTGCCAACGACACCGACAGCGCCTGAAAGGGGGTGATCCCGTCCTTGTCGGTCTCTCCGGAGCCGCGCACGCAGCGCCACATTTCGGCAAAGTGCCGGAACTGGATGAAGCCCAGACGGATCGTGAAGAAAATGCCCACGGCCAGAAGGCCATAGATCAGCACGTACCCCCAGAAGATGGTGTTGAGAAAATCGATGATGGCGGTCATGGCGGTCTCCGCTGCTTTTTCAAGGAGCAGTCTGTAACGACCATGAGAGCATTCGCAAGCGGCTTAGTCGCGGGGTGTAACCGTCAGCCAGACGCCGCCTTCGGGGCGCAGCGTTAGGATCATCCGCGGCTGCGGTTCGCGTCCCGGCACGCGGGCGAACCGGAAACGGGCCAGCAGTGTCGACAGGATGATCACCGCCTCCTGCAGGGCAAAGCTGGCGCCGATGCAGATGCGCGGCCCCGCCCCGAACGGCAGAAACGCATAGCGATCGGGCGCGGTCAGGAACCGGTCGGGATCAAAGGCGTCGGGCCGGTCCCACAGCAGGTGGTGGCGGTGCAGGGCATAGATCGGCATCATCACCGTGTCGCCGGGGTTGATCTGACGGCCGCACAGGGTATCGCGCGCCTGTGCCGTGCGCGACAGAAAGGCCGCGGGAGGGTACAGGCGTAACGTTTCATTCACGATGCGCATGGTCAGGGGCAGCGCACCCAGATCCGCAGCCGTGGCGGCGCGGTCACCCAGCGCGGCGCGGGCCTCTGCGGCGGCGGCCTCTTGGATGTCGGGGGCAAAGGCCATCAGGTACAGCGCCCAGGCCAGCGTCAGGGCAGTCGTCTCGTGTCCCGCGACGATAAAGGTCAACAGGTTGTCGCGCAGCTCGTCCCGGGTCATCGTACGGCCGGTCTCAGGGTCCTGCGCCACCAGCAACAGGTCCAACAGGTCGGGCGGCCCATGCTTTTCGACGGCCTGCGCGCGGGCGGCGATGGATTGGTCGGCGATGCCCTTCATCCGTTTCAGCCCCGGACCCGAAAACAGCCGCCCCGGTCGCGGCAACCATGCAGGCAGGCCCAGCACATCCATCAGCGACAGTTTCGCCGTCTGCGCGATATAGGCATCGATCGACTGGTGCACCGCGTCGCGGTCGAACATCCCGTCGCCCGAAAAGGTCACGTCTGAAATCACGTCAAAGGTCGCAGCGACCGTTTCCTGGAACAGGTCGACCGGCCCCCGCGCCTGCGACAGGCGGCGGCACGACGCCTCGGCGGCGGCGGTCATCACGGGGCCAAGCGCCTCGACATGGCGTTGGGCAAAGGCGGGGGCCGCGGCGCGACGTTGCCAGCGCCAATGCGCGCCCTCGGCCACGAACAGGCTGTCGCCGATGGCGGGGTTCAGGATCAGCTTGGTCGTCACCGATTTCGGATAGTCGTCCAGCTTGTCCTTGAGGATCCGGCGCAGGGCCGCCGGGTCCATCACCATGTGCCAACTGACGCCTGTCTTTCCCGACACGATGGGCTGGCGCGTGGCGATGGCGGGAATCAGTTCCAGCACGTTGCGGCGCGCGGTCATCGCCGTGCCCCACAGGCCAAGGGGCACGGTTGCCAGCGGCACCTTGGCGGGGTCGGCTTGGGGCAGGTCGAACATGGCGGCGGCCTTTGGCTAAGCGCGATCAGCCAAAGTTGGGGGCGCACAGGCGTCGGGTCAACCGTCGGGCAGCGGCCCTGATGTCGCGGGCAACACTGCCGGGGCCGCGGCCGCCCGCACCCCAGGCGCCAGTCCTGTTGGCCAACACCCGTCCAGCAGGCATCGCCGAACCCCTGCGCATGACGCCAGCCCATGCGCACGCCGTCAAAGGGATCACCCTGCAGCCTCCCGAACCCCAGCCTGTTGCAACCCGACCTGTCGGTCAGAGACATGCGCCGGGGCCCGCATCATCGCGGTCGCTGTCACCCCATGCGCAAAAAGGGCATTTGCGGCTGGCGGTCGCATGATCGCACAGGCGGCCCGAATGGCGCGCCGCACACCCCTGCACCACCGGTGACCGCCGCCGATACTTTGCCCGTCGGCGATGTGCTGTTCGTGGTCGATGGCAATTGGCAACAAATGACCGGAATTATGCGCAGCCAGCGGCCTGTACCCGGATTGTCCGCCTTCGTGCCGATCATCACCATGACCCACGCGATGCGACCATCGCACCCCAACCCTGGCAAATACGGCACCAGCATCCGTTCCCGCATACCAACATGGCCATGTGGAGGCCCGGCCGTGCACCCGCCTGAACCGCTGGCCACAACGCATCAGGACAGTGGCAAGCCATTCCACCAGAGCGCCCAGCCGTTGGACCATGGCCGATGGTGTCGCCCCGACGTTTCCGGTCACCGCGTCAAAAGCGGTCTGTCTGCACGATGATCGCGACGGTGCGGGGTCGCATCGTCCATCATGGGTCGCCCTGCCCCGGCATCGACTGCGTGACGTTGTCTAACCCTGCGGCTGCAGCTAGACCAACGGCGATCAACGACTGGATGCGCCCGATGAACCCTGCGATCTTTCTGACCGGACTGATGACGGCCCTCAGCCTGATCGTCGCGATCGGGGCGCAGAATGCATTCGTGCTGCGCCAGGGCCTGCGTGGTGATCACGTTCTGGCGGTCTGCCTGACCTGCGCGCTGTCTGATGCCGCCCTGATCGTGCTGGGAGTGACCAGCTTTGGCAAAATTTCCGCCTTGCTGCCGTGGATCGACCCAGTGATGCGCGTGGCAGGGGCGGCGTTCCTGATCTGGTACGGCGCTCGCAGCCTGCGCGCCGCGCTCAGCGGGACCGAAGCGCTGGACGCGGGCCACGACCGCGGGCCTGCAGGGTTGCGCCGGACGGTGCTGGCGTGCCTGGCACTGACATGGCTGAACCCCCATGTCTATCTGGACACGGTCGTGCTGTTGGGAACAATCTCCACACGGTTTGCGGGCTCGCGCATTGCATTCACGGCAGGCGCGGTGACCGGATCCTTCGTGTTCTTTTTCGCCCTGGGCTATGGAGCCGCCTGGCTTCGCCCGATTTTCGCGAAACCGATCGCCTGGCGGATTCTTGAAGCGCTCATCACCATAGTCATGTGGTCGATCGCCGCCAAGCTGCTGCTGGGCTAGCAAAACCGGACAAATCGAGAAATGGAATGACCGGGGCAACCCCGCTTTGCGACAACTGTGGTGAGTGACCGGCGGTGGTCCGTACACGCGCCTGAACGTCATTCCGTCGCGCGATCCTGCGATCGGGCTGTTTGTTGGACTGGACGTGTCGGTCCGCAAGACGATCGTCTGGGTGACGGACGTGAACGGTAAAGTTCTGAACAATGTTGAGGCCAAGCCGCAGATGATCGCATCCCTGCTCCGCTTGCTTGTCGGGCAGTATCCAAGAGCGGGCTTGGAAGTGCGCCCTATGCCGCAAGGGCTCTACAGCGGCTTGGCCGCAGCACCCCAACCGATCCTCTGCGTCGAGATGTGGCACATAGCGGCGGCCCTGTCGGCGCAGATCTGCAAGTCGGACAGGACCGGCGCACAAATTCCAGCAGTCGACGGCCATCGATACCAAGAGCAACCTGTGGGTTAGCTTCAGAACTTTGGCGTGAAGGTTGGCGCGGTCACATGGCCAATGGTCACGGCACGGGTGATCGACACATCCCGTTCATGATAATCGCGCCGCTGCTGGAGGTCCGGCACGTCCTTCGGGAACAGCATCAGCACCTGCATCTTGCAATGGAGCGGCTGGCCGCAGGTGATGGCATCTGCCGCCTGCGCATGACCACGCCGGTGGGTCGGTCCGCTTGTTTCACAGGCCGTCAGGGCGAACACATCCAAGGCAACTCGCGGTCTTTGATCGCGATCCATCCTGGCCTATTTCGGACTGACGCACGCGCGCTGCCAATCAGCGCGCTGTTCACGGTCGTGACATGATCCTGGCCAAGCTAGGACCCGTGTTGCGGTGGCCCGACGTCTTGCGATGATCCAGGATCGGGTGTGGATCGACGGCAAGGAATATCGTTTGCGGGCGCCGTCCCCCTGATCCGGCCAATACAGAACCGCGCCCCTGCTTGGGCAGGGGGCTTGCAGGGATGCGCAGGCAATTCCCGGCGGGGCCTGAACGTATCGCCTACCGCAATTCCCGAAAAAGATTGGTATGCCTCTCCCTCCGACACCGGCATGACACGATGCTTGGGCCGACTTTGAAAAGAAGCAAGACACCTGCCGGGATCGCCGCCATGGGCAGTGATATCATCTGAGACGTTGCCCGGGTCACCAAGCAACCGGGAAAGGTCGATCCAGCGCGGTCCTGCGTCTTTTGGGGCGCAAAGATGCGTGTTAGGTCGGGTTATGGCATCAGAACGTATCGACCGGGCAGAACGGATCATATCAGCCTCAGCAGACGACCTGTATCGGGCGTTTCTGGACCCTGCGTTACTTGAAAAGTGGCTGCCACCTTCCGGGATGAGCGGAATTGTTCATGAGATCGATGCGACCAAGGGCGGCGGCTATGTCATGAGCCTCTATCACGAAGAGGGTACGCCCGCTGCAACCGGAAAGACCAGCGAACGTGAAGATCGATTTCGCGTTGCATTCGATGAGCTTGTGCCCGGGAAACAGGTCGTGCAGCGCGTGATCTTCGACGCTTCTGATCCAAGTTTCGCGGGAGCCATGAAGCAGACCTGGACGCTCTCTGCGGCTGGTCAAACCACAAGGGTTTCAGTCGCCTGCGAGAATGTTCCCACGGGCATTCGGCCCGAAGACCACTCTATTGGGCTCAACTCCTCGTTGGAAAACCTGGCCTTGGCAATCGAGGTCAACAACTGAAGCACCACAGCGGTGTCTCGAACGGCTGCTTTGTTAGGGTCCTGTTGAAAAAACATCGGTGCTCGGTCGGCCTAACGAATATCTACTTCGTTCAGGCAGGGAAGTGACGGCCATGATGCGGTTTTAAAAAAAATTCATAGAAACAGCGGCTTTTAAAGTCTTGTTGGGAATCATGGTGCCTCATGATCACCTGCTGCGATCATGGACCGGTTTATCGACCTCTCGTGCATGCGCTCAGTGCCAGCGCCGACTTACTCCTTCATAGGCAGGCCGCCGGGTGATCCCCAGCAGATATCCGTATGCTGCTGACCGGTTATTGCCACGGCATACGCTTCGAGCGGCGCGAGGGGGTGGAACTGAACCTGGCCTGCCGTCGGTTCTGTCGTCTCGATCTGACCGGTGCAGTGCCTGATCGTTCGGCGCTCTCCAAGAACCGCCACGGCAGGTTTCGGGACTGCGATCTGCTGCGGCAGGTGTGCGAGGTCGTGCTGACGCGCTGCATCAACGAGGGCTTCGTTCGTGGCGGCAGGTTGGGGCGAACGCATCACTGTGCAAGGCCAAAGCCGGCCGCTACAGCGAGGTCCGGGCCGAGGATTGATCCGTGGGACGCAATGTCACCCGAGCGACGCAAGAGTATCTGAATACGCTCGATAGCACGGCCTCGGCGCGACTGCGTCAGTTCAGCCCAGACCGCTTTGACCGACCGGTCCTGCTGCCCGCTGCACAGGTGCGGACGGCGACAGGGCCTTCCTTGCCTAGGGCATCGACCATATCGTCGTCGTGAATACGGGGGATCTGAAATCGCTCCGGTGGATCGATGTCCTGTCGGATGCACCCGTCTACCATATGGAGATGGCGTATGTTCATGAGATGATCGTCCGCACCGAGGATACATGTCGACGGCATCCCGATACGCTTGCCGCCAACACTGCATTTGGATCAGGCGCCATGCGGGCTGGCTGGTCGACGAACTGGGGACCAGATGGCATATCCCCGTCTTCGACAACACCGAACGCGGCGACGGTGCATTTCCAGCCAAGGAATTTGCATCTGATCACAAGGCCAGTGAACACACCTGCCACAGCGGCATGAAGCAGAAGAAAGACTGGCACAAGATTCGCAGGATGGCGTTTGTAAGGATAGCATGGCCTGCTGCTATGCCAGCGACCATGACTGCTTGGTATGCCCAAGAAGCCACAATGCGCCCGGGGGCGGCGCGGTTCGCTAGATCGCTCGCTGTCCGCACGAGGACGGAAGACAACGTACCGACAAGTTGCCAAAGCCCGATGCATACTTCGCCTCAGGCTATGCCAAGCAGAACGTCGAGATACTGTACGTCCACCTGATGCGGATCATACGCCTTGACCGTGAGACTGCAGGGCAGCAACGGGCTTTTACGAGCCGCCCCCCATAGAAAAGGCCCCGGCATCGCGCCGGGGCCTTTTTCATACGCATCATGTGGCGGTCAGATATCGTCGCCCAGCTTGCCTTTGATGGTGCCGGATACGTCCTGTGCCGCACCTTTGGTCTGTTGCGCCTTGCCTTCGGCTTCCATACGCTCGTTGTCGGTCATCTTGCCGATGCCTTCCTTGACGTTGCCTGCCAGCTTGTTCCCTGCGGCTTTCGCCTTGTCGGTCATCTCGCCCATGGGGGTCTCCGTTCGCTATCTGTTATTGTCGAATGGAAACGCCAGACAGGCACGCAAGTTCCGCCAAGCACAAAGGCCCGCCCCCAGATCGGGGACGGGCCTTTGCGGCAATACGATGGCCGTGCGATCAGGCGGCGGCTTTGGCCTGTGCCACGATCGCGCCAAAGGCGTCGGGTTCGTTCACAGCCAGGTCAGCCAGAACCTTGCGGTCAACCTCGATGCCGGCTTTCGACAGCAGGTTGATGAAACGCGAATAGGTCATCTCGGTGTCGATGGCACGGACGGCGGCGTTGATCCGCTGGATCCACAGCGCGCGGAAGTTGCGCTTGCGGTTCTTGCGGTCGCGGGTCGCGTACTGGTTGGCCTTGTCGACAGCTTGGGTGGCGGTGCGGAAGTTGCGCGAACGCGCGCCATAATAGCCCTTGGCTTGATCAAGGACTTTCTTGTGACGGGCGTGGGTCACCTTGCCGGATTTAACGCGGGACATGTGTGGTTCTCCTGATCAGCGAGCGTAGGGCATGTATTTCTTGACGATCTTGGCATCCGCATCCGACAGGATGGTGGTGCCGCGCGCGTCGCGAATGAACTTGGTCGAGCGCTTGATCATGCCGTGGCGTTTGCCGGCCTGACCCGCCTTGACCTTGCCAGAGGCCGTCATCGAGAACCGCTTTTTCGCAGCGGATTTGGTCTTCATCTTCGGCATTTTCATCTCCTTCATCAGAGTGAACGCGCAGCTCGGCAATGCCATGTCGGCCGGCCGCACGGGAACGGAAGCGTCGCCTTACACAGGCGCGCCGGAATACGCAAGGGGTCAGGAGGCTGGCGTGCCACCGGTAACGGAATTCAGCGCGGCCGGAATATCGGCCGGGCTGAAGGGTTCGGGATCCATCCACGCTCCTGCGAACAGCAGCACGATCCCACCCAGCAGGGCCAGGATCGCCGCACGCGGCGGCTGCGTCTGCAGCAACTGGACCACGGCCAGCACCACAGACAGAAGGCACAGGGCAACCCCGGCCAACAAAAGAAAATCGGACATCACCACCCCCCGCGTTTCAAGGCTTCAGCGTTATTCCGGGTCGGTGGCAAAGATCAAGCGGTCATCGCAGGGTGCGATGCGCAAGATGTTCGTCGTGCCCGGCACGTTGAAGGGCACGCCCGCCATCACGACGACCTGCCGTGTCTCGTCGGCAAATCCGTATTCGCGCGCCGCACGGGTGCCGATCACCACGGCCTCCTTGAAACGCGACATGCGCGGGGTGGTCACGCAATGCGTGCCCCAGGTCAGCACCATGCGGCGCGTCACCGTCAGAATGGGCGACAGTGCCAGAATCGGCACGCGGGGCCGCTCGCGCGCAATCAGGCTGATCGTGGTGCCCGACTGGCTGAATGCACAGATGGCCGCGATGTCGGTGGTCTCCGCGATTTCGCGCGCCGCCGTCACGATGGCGTCGGGGACCGACGACAGGCTGGCCTTGCGCGCCGCCTCGATGATCGAGCGATAGTTCGGGTCGGCCTCGACCGAACGGGCGACGTTGTCCATCGTGCGCACGGCTTCGACCGGAAAGCTGCCTGCGGCGCTTTCGGCGGACAGCATGACGGCGTCGGCGCCTTCATAGATGGCGTTGGCAACGTCGCTGACCTCGGCGCGGGTGGGCATCGGGCTGTCGATCATCGATTCCAGCATCTGTGTCGCCACGATCACCGGCTTGGCGGCGCTGCGGCACAGGCGGACCAGACGCTTCTGGATCGGCGGCACGGAATGAACCGGCAGCTCGACGCCCAGATCGCCGCGCGCGACCATGATCCCGTCGGATGCCTGCAGGATCTCGTCAAAGGCGCGGACGGCGGCCGGCTTCTCGATCTTGGACAGGATCGCGGCGCGACCCTTGGCCAGCGTCTTGGCCTCTTCGACATCCTCGGCGCGCTGCACAAAGGACAGCGCCAGCCAATCCACGCCCAGCTCGCAGGCAAACTCCAGATCGGCGCGGTCCTTGTCCGACAGGGCGGCCAGCGGCAGCACCACGTCGGGGACGTTCACGCCCTTGCGGTCGCTGATCGCGCCCGCCACCGTCACGACGCAGTCGGCGAAATCGGGGCCGCATTTCTGCACCGTCAGGCGGATCTTGCCGTCGTTGACCAGCAGTTCCGACCCCTCGATCAGGGCTGCGAAAATTTCGGGGTGCGGCAACGACACGCGGGTGGCATCGCCCGGCACGGATGACAGATCAAACCGGAAATGGTCGCCCACGGCCAGATCATGCGGACCGGCGGCAAAGGGGCCCACGCGCAGCTTGGGGCCCTGCAGATCGGCCAGGATGGCGATCGGGCGACCGGTCTCGGCCTCGATCTCGCGGATCGTGTCGTGGCGCTCGCGGTGATCGTCATGGCTGCCGTGGCTCATGTTCAGGCGGAACACGTCGGCCCCGGCGTCGAACAGGGCGCGGATCATCTCTTTCGACGATGATGCCGGTCCCAGGGTTGCCACGATCTTCACATTACGATGTCGTCTCATCATCCCGCCCTCGTCTCAGGTTTAGCGCTATCTATGCCGCAATTGCCTTTCGTCGGCAACTGGCGTCTGTCCGCCATCCGTCGTAGACAACCTGCATCATGACCGATGACACGACAGCGACGCCCTTCCGCATCCTGGGTCAGGACCGCCCATCGCGGTGGCTCATCACCTGCGACCACGCCACCAACCGCGTCCCCGACTGGGTCGGCGGCGGGACATTGGGCATCGCGCCCTCTGACATGGCGCGCCACATCGCCTACGACGTGGGCGCGGCGGGGCTGACCGAACGTCTGGCCGAACGGATGGACGCACCCGCGATCCTGTCCGACTTCTCGCGCCTGGTGATCGACCCGAACCGCGGAGAGGACGACCCCACCCTGCTGATGCGCCTCTATGACGGCACGGTGATCCCGACGAACCGGCTGGCGGATACGGCCGAACGCCAGCGCCGGCTGGACCGGCTGCACCGTCCCTATCATGCCGCGCTGTCGCGGGTCGCGGCGCTTCATCCCGACCGGTGCATCTGCGCCGTCCACAGCTTCACCCCCCAGCTGCGCGGTCGCCCGCCCCGGCCATGGCAGGTGGGCATCCTCTATTCGCACGCCGACGCGCGGCTTGGCCCGGCGATGGTTGCCGGCTGCCGCGACCAGGGGTGGATCACCGGTGAAAACCAGCCCTATGACGGGCATCTGGACGGTGACAGCGTGGACCGGCACGCCCTGCGCCACGGCCGCCCCAACCTGCTGATCGAGATCAGGAACGACCTTATCGCCACCCCCCAGGGCCAGCAGATCTGGGCTGACCGGCTGGCCCCCGTCATCGACCAGGTCCTGGCCGACAGCGGGTTGTAACGACGTTTGGACTGCTGGGGCCGGGGGGTGCGGGGGGCTGGCCCCCCGCCGTCGCGGGACGCAGATCAGACCCCGGTCTTCAGGCTCTCTTCCAGATAGATCTCGCGCAGGCGGACCGCCACCGGACCCACCGCGCCCGCCCCCACCGCAACGCCGTCGATCGACACCACCGGCATCACGAATGCCGAGGCCGAGGTCACGAACGCCTCGTCCGCACCCTGCGCCTCCTCGATGGTAAAGGCACGCTCCTCGACCCGCATCTGCGCCTCGCGTGCAAACCGCAGCACCGCCGCACGGGTGATCCCATGCAGGATGTCGTGGCTCAATTCGCGCGTGACGATAGTGTTGCCCTTGACGATATAGGCGTTGTTCGAGGTGCCCTCGGTCACCCGCCCCTCCTCGACCATCCAGGCATCATCCGCGCCGCGCGCCTTGGCCTCCATCTTGGCCATCGACGGGTACAGCAGCTGCACCGTCTTGATGTCGCGCCGGCCCCAACGCAGGTCCGCGGTGCTGACAACCTTCCAGCCGGTCTTGGCCGCCGGGGCGTTTGCCAGGCCCGGTTTGGACTGAGTGAACATCACCACCGTGGGGGTCGTCCCTTCGGGCGGATAGGCGAAATCGCGGTCGCCGGGATTGCCGCGGGTGACCTGCAGATAGACCAGCCCATCAATAATGCCGTTCTGCGCGACCAGTTCACGGTGCGCGGTCAGATAATCGTCATCCGACAGAGGGTTGGCGATGGCCAGTTCCGACAGCGACCGCTTCAGGCGCACCATGTGCCCCTCGAAATCGATCAGCTTGCCGCCCAGGACGCTGACCACCTCATAGACGCCATCGGCCATCAGGAACCCCCGGTCAAAGACCGACACCATGGCCTGATCTTCGGGGGTGTAATCGCCATTCACATAGACCGTCCGCGTCATCGCTGCCTCCGTGCCGTCGCGTGTTCGCGCCCGGTCCTGCGCCCAAAGCCCCGCTGCGTCAAGAACCGCGTCCGGAACGGTATTTCGAAAATGGGGCTTGCCGCCGCCGCCGCGCAACATTATTACTTCTTGACGGCCGATATCTTGCCGAACAGGACCCTGTCATGAGCTTTCGCCAACAGCCCCTGCCCCCCGCGCGCTTGAACCGCTGTCAGCTGTTCGGCCCTGGGTCGCGTCCCGCGCTATTCGCCAAGATGGCCGCATCCGCCGCCGACGTGATCAACCTCGACTTGGAAGATTCGGTCGCGCCCGACGACAAGGATCAGGCCCGCACCAATATCATCGCGGCAATCGGTGAAGTCGATTGGGGCACCAAGACGCTGTCGGTACGCATCAACGGGCTGGATACGCCGTTCTGGTATCGCGACGTGGTCGACCTGCTGGAACAGGCGGGCGACCGGCTGGACCAGATCATGATCCCCAAGGCGGGCTGCGCCGCCGACATCTATGCCGTTGACGCGCTGGTCACCGCCGTGGAACGTGCCAAGGGCCGGACCAAACCGATCGCCTTCGAGGTCATCATCGAATCCGCCGCCGGCATCTGCCATGTGGAACAGATCGCCGCCGCGTCGTCGCGCCTGCAGGCGATCAGCCTTGGTGCGGCCGATTTCGCGGCATCGATGGGCATGGCCACCACCGGCATCGGCGGGACGCAGGAAAACTATTACATGCTCCGCGAAGGCCAGAAACACTGGTCCGATCCGTGGCACTGGGCCCAGACCGCCATCGTCGCCGCGTGCCGGACGCATGGGTTGCTGCCCGTCGATGGTCCTTTCGGGGATTTCAGCGACGCCGAGGGGTTCCGTGCCCAGGCGATGCGCAGCGCCACCTTGGGCATGGTCGGCAAATGGGCCATCCATCCCAGCCAGATCGCATTGGCCAACGAGGTGTTTTCCCCCAGCGACACCGCTGTCGCCGAAGCCAGAGAGATCATCGCCGCCATGGGAAAGGCCAAGGCCGAAGGCGCCGGAGCCACCGTCTACAAGGGCCGCCTGGTCGACATCGCGTCGATCAGGCAGGCCGAAGTCACCCTGCGCCAGTCCGATCTGATCGGCGCCTGACACCCCCCGCGGGCCGAACCAGTGGAGGGGGACGGCCCGCACACCGAGGGAGGAGAGGCCCCGCGAGCGATCGCGGGGCCTTGTTTCATCGCGAACCCGATCCGGAGCAGGGCTGGCCCAGCAACAGCGGTCCGCACCAGAAATCACCCCGCCAATTGGCGCAGCAGTCGTAAATTCGGCGTCCGTCCGCATTGCAACAACGCCGCCAACCGCGCGCTGCCATCAGGCGGACAGGTGACGGGGCACGCCGGATTGACCGGATGCATGTGCCTTGCTGCGTACCACCCGAAGCACGCGCGCCATGAGCCTCCAAGGACAGGCCATGCGGCAATGCAGGAGACCCATACCGCCTGCATGACGACCCGCGAAAACTGCCGGGTTACGCGCGGCGCAGCTTTCGGAACGCGGCGGACGCGCCCCAGCCCGCGATCACCGCCACCGCCAGCGACATCAGCCCATAAAGCAGCGGCTGATCATAGGCCAAGCGGTACAGCCAGCGTTCCAGGCCGACCTTGCGGACCTCGATCGCGGCGCCGTAGGCGTCAATGACCGCCCCCTCGCGCAGCAGGAAGATGCGCGCGCGATAGTCGCCCTCGATCAGGTTGGCGGGCAGGCGGATGTCGGTGCGGAACAGCGTGTCCTCGACCAAGGTGACGGACCCCTCCTCCATCCGGTAATGCCCGTTCTGCTGGCGCAGGCGCAGCAGGGCCTGGGTATAGGGCAGCGTATCCTCGACCTCGTGGGCGCCGGCAAAGGCGCGCAGCACCAGCGGCAGAGAGATGCGATAGCGGTTGTCCCAGTCGGTGCCCAGAATGTCATTTATGGGCCGCGTCGTGGCCACTGCATAAAAACTGGGCGCGGCGCCGACCTGCACCCGTTCGGTGTTCACCCAGATGCCAAAACGCCGGGCCTTCTGCCAGATCGTCAGGGGCTGGGACGGGGCCTCGATGGTGACGATCACGTCCAGCGGGCCGTCGGGAATCGGCGTCTCGCGCCGCACCGCGCCATAAATCAGGATGTCGCTGCCGTCAAAGCTGGTGGTGATCGCCACGGCGCTGTTCGACAGACCCGCCACGACCTGTTCGGGCGCCTGATCGGTCGGGGCCACCGGATCGCCGCGCGGGGTCACCGGGTCGGGAAACAGCGGCCAGACCTGCGGCGCGTCGACTTGCGGGATCAGACCTGCGTCCGGGTCGGCGGGCATCGTCGACCCCGCCCCCTGCGCCAACAGCGCGCCCGGCAGCAGCGTCAGCATCATTGCCATGACGAACGCCCGCATCACTGCCCCCGCGTGGTGATGACGAACAGGTCGTCGGGTGTCAGAAACAGGTCCAGCGCCAGCTTGCCGCACACCGCCAGCACCAGCAACGCCAGCAGGATGCGCAGCTGCTCCGCCCGCAGGCGCGCCCCCAGCGTGGTGCCGATCTGGGCGCCGATGACGCCGCCGACGATCAGCAGCACCGCCAGCATCACATCGACCGTATTGTAGCTGACCGCATGCATCAGGGTGGTGAATGCAGTCACGAACGTGATCTGGAACAGCGACGTGCCGACCACGACCTTGGTCGGCATGCCCAGCAGATAGATCATCGCGGGCACCATGATAAAGCCGCCGCCCACCCCCATGATCGCGGCCAGGATGCCCACCGCGACCCCGACCAGCAGGGGCGGGATGACGCTGATGTACAGGCCCGAGGCGCGAAACTTGACCTTCAGCGGCCAGCGGTGAACCCACATGTGCTGGTGCAGACGCCGCCGCCCGGTGGGACGACGCGCGCGCAGCAGGGCGCGCAGGCTCTCCTGCAGCATCATCGCGCCGATCAGGCCCAAGAACACGACATAGCACAACTGGACGACCAGTTCGACCTGACCCAGCTGCTGCAGGATGTTGAAGACCAGCACCCCCAGCCCCGACCCGACCATGCCGCCCGCCAGCAGCACGCCCCCCATGCGGAAATCGACGGTCTTGCGTTTCATGTGTGCCAGCACGCCCGACACTGACGACGCCACCACCTGATTTGCGCCGGTCGCCACGGCGATGGCCGGAGGGATGCCGATGAAGAAAAGCAGCGGCGTGATCAGGAACCCCCCGCCCACGCCGAACAGGCCCGACATGACGCCCACAAGCCCGCCCAACCCCGTCAGGGTGAAGGCGTTGACCGAGACCTCGGCGATGGGAAGATAGATCTGCATCGCATCCCGGCCCGTTGCGCTTGTGCCCCACGATGCAACGCAACGCGCGCAACGTCAAACCGCTTCGGCCCCTGCGGCACGGGAACGGGTTGAAGCACGAGGCCCCCGCCGCTAAGCAGATCGGGTCACATCCGCGTGCGCAGGGGACGCGGGCAGCCGGCACAGGGGACATGATGCGCATTCTCATCACAAATGACGACGGGATCAACGCACCGGGCCTTGAGGTGCTGCACCAGATCGCCATCGAACTGGCCGGCCCGCATGGTGAGGTCTGGACCGTCGCCCCCGCGTTCGAGCAGTCCGGCGTGGGCCACTGCATCAGCTATACCCACCCCACGATGGTCGCCCGCCTGGCCGAGCGCCGCTATGCCGCCGAAGGCAGCCCCGCCGATTGCGTGCTGGCAGCGTTGGGCGACATCGTGGGCGCGGCCCCCGATCTGGTGCTGTCGGGCGTGAACCGCGGCAACAACGCCGGAGAGAATGCCATGTATTCGGGCACCATCGGCGGCGCGATGGAGGCCGCGCTGCAGGGCCTGCCCGCAATCGCGCTGTCGCAGTATCTGGGGCCGCGAACCGCGGATCTTGACGATCCGTTCGAGGCTGCGCGCACGCACGGCGCCGCCGTCATCCGCCGTCTGCTGGATCACGGCGACTGGTCGACGGATGCCGATTTCCGGCTGTTCTACAACGTGAACTTTCCCCCTGTCCCCGCGGCGGACGTGCAGGGCCTGCGCGTTGCGCCCCAAGGCCAGCGCCAGGGATCCCGCTTTGCGGCCCAGCCCTATAATGCGCCGAACGGGCGGCGGTTCATGTGGATCGCGGGCGGGTCGCAGCAGGCCCCGGCCCGCGATGGCACCGATGTGGCCGCCAACATGGAAGGATTCGTCTCGGTCACGCCGATGCGGGCCGACCTGACCTGCCACGCCTCGCTGGGGCGGCTGGCGGCGGCGCTGGACGATCCGCTGGCACAGGCCGCCGAATGAGCGACGAGGACGACGACGCCGAACGCAAGATGCGGTTCGTCTTTCAGCTGCGGTCCCGCGGGGTGACCGATCCGCGGGTGATGGCCGCGATGGAGGGGATCGACCGCGGCTTGTTTGTGCGCGGCCAGTTCGCTGACCGCGCCTATGAGGACACCCCCCTGCCCATCCCCTGCGGCCAGACGATCAGCCAGCCATCGGTCGTCGGCCTGATGACGCAGGCGCTGGAGGTCGGCCCCCGCGACACCGTGCTGGAGATCGGCACCGGGTCAGGATATCAGGCGGCGGTCCTGTCAGGACTGTGCCGGCGCGTCTATACCGTCGACCGCCACCGTCGCCTGGTCCATGAGGCCGAGGTGATCTTTCGAGATCTGGGGCTGCACAACATCATCGCGCAGGTGGCTGACGGATCGCGCGGATTGCCCGACCAGGCGCCGTTTGACCGCATTCTTGTGACCGCCGCGGCCGAGGATCCGCCCGGCCCCCTGTTGGCACAGCTGAAGATCGGCGGTATCATGGTCGTGCCTGTCGGACAGTCGGACGCGGTCCAGACCCTGATCCGCGTGACGCGGACCCAAGGGGGGTTCGATTACGACGAGTTGCGGCAGGTGCGGTTCGTTCCGCTGGTCGAGGGGTTGGGCCAGACATGACCCCCGGCCACCACAAGGCAGGCCGAGGACAGGACCATGAACACACGTGATATACAGGCAGGCTGCGCGATGCTGTCTCTGCTGGCATTAACGGCCTGCGGGTCGGACGGCAGCTTTGACCCCGATCTGCGGGGGCTGATCGGGGGCATGGACACCGCGGCCGCCGCTGCGTCGGCAGCACCCCGCCCGACACCCGATGCCCGCGGCGTCATCAGCTTTTCCAATGGGCAGGTCGCTGTCGCGCAGACAGGCGACACGCCCGCGACGATCGCCGCCCGGCTGGGGCTGGATGCGGCGGCCCTGGCCACTCACAACGCCCTGCCCGCTGACGCGCCGATGCAGGCGGGGGCAGTGCTGGTTCTGCCGACACAGGTGGCCGCCGCGGCCCCCGCCGGGGGTGGCACGGCCATCGTGACCGATCCCTTTGCCGACAGCGCCCCGGCCAGCCCGGGCGTAGCGCGCGCCGATCCGGCACCCGCGCCCGCGTCGGACGGGAACCCCCGTGAACATGTCGTCACTGCCGGAGAGACCGCCTGGGCGATCGCCCGCCGCTACGACGTCAGCGTGCAGGATCTTGCCAGTTGGAACGGACTGCCCGCAGACATGAGCCTGCGGACCGGCCAGCGTCTGCTGGTGCCGCAGCCTGGCCAGGCGCCCGACAGGCTGGCCACCACCGCCCCCGGGGCGGGAAGCCCGACCCCGACACCGCCCTCGGCCACACGCGCCCTGCCCGACGAGGAGACACCCGCTGCCGGTGCACCGGCGCCCGACACACCCCAGACCGATCTGGGCTCCACCCGGACCGCGGCGTCGGGGGGCGGGCAGTTCCGGATGCCGGTCGACGGGTCGATCATCCGCGTTTACGAAAAAGGCCAGAATGATGGCATCGACATCGCGGCCACCGGCGGTGCTGCGGTCATAGCGGCCGGCAGCGGTCAGGTGGCCGCGATCACCCGCGACAGCGCCGGAACACCGATCATCGTGGTCCGCCACGAGGGTGACCTGATGAGCGTGTACACCAACCTGGGCGATGTCGCCGTCGCCAAGGGCGACAGCGTCAGCGCGGGGCAGTCATTGGGCCAAGCGGGCGATGCGGGCTTTGTCCACTTCGAGATCCGCCGCGGGTTCGAAAGCGTCGACCCCGAGCGATATCTGAACTGATCCCCCGCGGGGGATCAGAGATGCGTCAGCCGCTCATCCAGTGACGAGGCGATCTCGCGCCGCACCACGGCGCGCAGGTTCCCCGAGAATCGAGCACCCATTTCGCCCTCGAGTTCCTCGCGGATCATTTCCTGCAGATGGGCGCGCATGGCCTTGTCGTCCATCATGTGCGCGACGGTCTGTGCGACGATCTGTGCGATCGGCAATTCCGGCGCAGAGGCAGGATCCTCACTGCGCGGTCGGTCCGGGCCGTTCCCACCTGCTGGTCGGTTCTGCGACAACGCGACGGTGTTGTCGCCCACCAGGCCCAGGACAGGGGCAGCGGCGACAACGGGCGCCTGGTCCGATGCCCGAACGGGCGGTGCCGGGGGCATCAGGCGCCACATCAGCCAGTCACCCCAAGCCGAGAACAACCGGGCAATACGGGACCGCGGCGCCGGAGGAGTTGGCACCGCAGGGACCACGACCGGAGACAGGGCCTCCTGCGGTGTGGCGTCGGCAACGATCGGATCCTCGATGGCGACGGGCACGGCCAATGCGGTTGCGGCCCTGCCGCGCGCCTTGGGGCTGGCACGCCGGGGGCGACCTGTCGGCACGCCCGCCTCAGTCACGTCGGGCGTCGGTTTGCGCAGATGCGGCGCCAGTTGAATGACCGCGGCCGTGCTGCCCGCCAGCATTCCCCGAGGTGTGGGGCTCTGGCACAGACCCTGAAGCATCGTGCGCGCATCGCTGTGAATGACGGGCTGTCCGTCGATCATGTGACGAATGTGCTGCATTTCGGCCCGAATGCGGGCTATTTCCTGTGCTGCCTGTCCGATCGGCTGATCCCGGGTCGGTATCGGCAGGGTGACGACTTGCGCAGTCGGTGCCGGTGTGACCTTGCGCGCCTTGGCGCGTGCGGGCTTGGCTGCCACATCGGGCGATGCTGCCTTGGCTCGGGACGTTCTTGCCCGGGCAGGCTTTGCCACGGAGGCTGCTGCATCTGCTTTTGGGGTACGCCGGCGGGGTGCCTTGGGCGCCGTGTCGGCCTTTGCGGCTCTGCGGCGCGGCGCAGCGACCTCGACAGCCACGGCTGTCGGATCCACGGTGGGTGGTGTCACGCGACGCGCCTTAGTCATGGCGCACCGCCAGTGCCGGATCAGTCCCGGCCGATGGCGCGCAGCACGCGATCCAGGCTTTCGCCCTGCTTGCTGGTTGCGGGGGCGTCCCGCACTGCGTTGTAATATTGCGATGGGTCATAGGTGGGTATCCCCAGTTGCAGGTTTTCTACCGTCAACAAACCCATAGCAGCCAGAAGTTGATAATGAGCTAACTGCAGATTCGATTCCGCAGAAATCCGATCGGCGCGTGCCTCCAGCAGCGATTGTTCGGCGTCCAGCACGTCCAGCGTCGTCCGCGCGCCCAACAGGGCCTCCTCGCGCACGCCGTCATAGGCCTGCTGCGCGGCCGATATCTGCTGGGTGATCGCGGTGATCTGCGCGCGGGCCACGGCGATGTTGGCCCAGGTCTCTCCGACCTGCTGGCTGATCTGGCGCGCGGTGTTCAGCAGCGCCGATCGCGCCTGGTCGCGTTCCGCCATGGCGCTGCGATGTGCGGCCGACAGGCGACCGCCGGAATACAGCGTCTGGCTGAGCTCAAGCCCGACGGACGAGGAATTGCGGCTGCCATAACGATTGCCGAAACTGGATTCCGGGCTGCGGGTGACACCGACATTGGCCGTTCCCGACAGGGTCGGGTTGCGTTCGGCAGCAGCGGCGGCCACGCCGATTTCGGCCGCGGCGGCCTGGCGCTGCGACTGGCCTATGGCCGGGTGAGTGCGCTGCGCGATCTGGCGCGCCTCGTCCAGTGTGGCGGGCAGATTGGGCAGCGGCGGCGGCGCGTCCAGGCGGTCCGGCTGGCGGCCGGTCACCGCCAGATAGGCCTCGCGCGCGATCTCCAGCTGACCGTTGGCGGTGGCCAATGCGGCACGGGTCTGGGCCAGCTGCGCATCGGCCAGCGCCACGTCGGTCACGGTGATCTCGCCCACGTCGAAACGATCCTGGGCGGCCTGGCGTTCGCTGGACAGCACCTCGACCGAGTTTTCCTGCAGGCCGACCTGCTGGATGGCCTCGCGCACGTCGAAATAGGCAACCGTCGCAGCCAGCAGGATGTCCTGTTCAACGCCCACAAGGGCCTGGCGCGTGGACAGGACCAGTTCCTTGGCACCGTCGATGGCCAGCTGCGAGCGTCCGAAATCGTACAACGTCAACTCCGCCCCGATCGTCAGCGAGGTCGAGCGTACGGTCGTGCCCCCCTCTGCCCGCGAGGCGGAATGGCGGGCGACCCACTCGACGACAGGGCGCAGTTCCGCGACCGATGCCGCGACATCCTCGTCGGCGGCGCGCAGCACGGCGCGGTTCTGTTCGATCAGCGCTGAATGGCGATAGGCCGCGACCATGGTGTCGGCCAGCGATTCGGCGCGGGCGGGCAATGCCGCGGCCAGGGCCAGCAGCGCGCCCGCCGCGAACCGCGCCAGCGCGGTCACAAGACGAACCCGCGTTGCAGGCCGAAACCGGGCAGCATCGGTGCCTTGGCGTTGAACGAATAGCGCCAGCTGATCTGTCCGTTCCTGCGCGTTCCGATGCGGGCAACACCCAAAGCACCTTCGACGAACAAGGCGGCGATGCGCCCCCCCTCGCGCAGTTGATCGACGATGGCGACGGGAATGTCCTGAACCGCACCTTCGATCATGATCACGTCATAGGGGCCCTGCTTGGGGGCGCCCTCGGTCAGGGACGCATTCAGGACGGCGACATTGTCGATGCCCGCCTGCGACAGGCGCTGTTCGGCCTCGCGGGCCATCTCGGCGTCATCCTCGATCGCCACCACGGCCTCGGCCATGCGGGCCATGACGGCGGCGGAATAGCCGTAACCGCAGGCCAGATCCAGAACCAGCTCGTCGGGCTGGATGTCCAATGCGTCGACCATCTTGGCCAGCGTCCGCGGCTCCAGCAGGACACGCCCATGCCCGATGTCCAGATTCTCGCCCGAATAGGCGACGGACCGGCGGCTGGCAGGGACGAACTCCTCACGCGGGATCGTCAGCATCGCGTCGATCACCGGAAACTTGGTGACATCACTGGGGCGCACCTGCGTGTCCACCATCGTCGTGCGGCGCGCGGCGAAATCGCTCATGTCGGGGAACCTCTGCTGGACCTTGTTCGGGCGACTATTGCCATGTTTCCCCCGCTTGGGCAACGCACGACATCGGCCCGGCGCTTCGCGTCTTGCAAGGGTCGCGGCAATCCGCTAGGGAACGGCCACTCTCGACGGCGGCGGGTTGGCGGAGAGGTTACGCACCGGATTGCAAATCCGTGAAGACCGGTTCGATTCCGGTACCCGCCTCCACCTTCTCCTGTCCGAGAGGACCGTTCCGCATGATCTATGACGCCACGACCCGCATCGCCGAGGCCGCGCTGTGTCTGCGTGCGCGGTTGGGCCGGTCGCAGCCGCTGCGCGAGCGGCTGGTCAGCACCGGCGGGCCGGACCCTGCCACGATATGGCTGCATGCCGCATCCGTCGGAGAGCTGACATCGGCCCGCGTGGTGATCGAGGCGCTGGCCGCGCGTCACACCCTGACGGTCACGACCAACAGCGAGACGGGCCGTGCGCTGGCGCGGGACTGGGGCCTGCCCGCGCGGCTCGCACCGCTGGACCTGCCCGGTGCGCTGGCGCGGTTCCTGGACGCCGCACGTCCCCGCCTGGCAATCACCGTCGAGGGAGAGTTCTGGCCGCTGCGATCGCGCCTGCTGGCCGAACGCGGCATCCACCAGGCGATGATCGGGGCGCGCATGTCGGAACGGTCCGCGGGGACCTGGGGCCGCTTTCCGCGCATCGTCGGGCCGATGCTGGGGCGCGTGACGGCCCTGTCGGCGCAGGATCAGGGCAGCGAGGCGCGCCTGCTGAACCTGGGCCTGCCGCCCCGCGCGCTGCTGCCCCGGCTGGACCTGAAGCTGCTGGCGCCTGCGGCCCAGCCCGCGCCGCCCGACAGCGCGGCACGCGACCGGGTGATCCTGGCGGCGTCCACCCATGAGGGCGAAGACGTGCCCGTGCTGGACGCCTTTGCGGCGCTGCGAGAGACGCGACCGGACCTGCGGCTGATCCTGGCCCCGCGCCATCCCGACCGGGGCGACGCCATCGCGGCGCTGATCGCGGCGCGCGGTCTGTCCCTTGCGCGGCGCAGCGTCGGGGCGGAGGATGCGCCGGGGGGTGCTGTCCTGCTGGCCGACACGTTGGGAGAGATGACGCGTTGGTACGCCCGCGCCGGGATCTGCATCATCGGTGGCAGCCTGCAGGATCACGGCGGCCACACCCCGTGGGAGCCCGCGGCCCATGGCTGCGCGTTGATTCACGGCCCCCATGTGGGCAATTTCGTCGAGGCATTCGACGCGCTGGAGGGGTCCGGTGCGACCCGCCCAACCGGCGATCTGGCCACCACCCTGGCGCGGCTTGCGGACATGCCGGAGGAGGCCCGCGCGATGGGCCGGGCGGCGCGTGCCGTGCTGGTGGCGCGGGCGGGCGATCCGGCGGCGCTGATCGCGCGGTTGGACGATCTTGCGCGCGCCCCCGCCTGACCCGATATAGGATTCATCTGACAGGAGATGGTGCGATGATCCGCTATGCCTTGCGCTGCGACCAGGGGCATGATTTCGACGGCTGGTTCCGGTCATCCGACGGGTTCGAGGCGATGCGCGATGCGGGTCAGGTCAACTGCGCGATCTGCGGCGCGACGACAGTGGACCGGGCGCTGATGACACCTGCGGTGACCGACAAGGCGCTGACCGCGCCCCGCAATCCGGCCGAGGCCGCCCTGCAGGCGCTGCGCCGCAAGATCGAGACCAGCTCCGATTATGTCGGCCTGTCCTTTGCGGAGGAGGCGCGCGCCATGCACGAGGGAGCCAGGCCCTCGCGCGCCATCCACGGCGAGGCCCGCCCCGAGGACGCGCGCAAGCTGATCGAGGACGGCGTACCCGTGGCCCCCCTGCCCTTTGTCCCGCGGCCCAAGACGAACTAGCGCCGCCCCTTGCGGTCCGCGCGCCCCGCCCCTAAAAGCCCCGCCGACGCACATCCTTTGGCTGGAGGCCCTTGATGCCGCTTCTGGTAATGAAATTCGGCGGCACTTCGGTGGCCGACCCGGACCGGATCAAAAACGCTGCCCGAAAGGTGCAGCGCGAGGTCGAACGCGGCTATGACGTGATCGTCATCGTCAGCGCCATGTCCGGAAAGACGAACGAACTGGTGGGCTGGGTCGAACAGACCTCTCCGCTGTTCGACGCCCGCGAATACGACGCGGTGGTCAGTTCCGGAGAGAACGTGACCGCGGGCCTGATGTCCCTGACCCTGCAGGAGATGGGCGTGCCCGCGCGCAGCTGGCAGGGCTGGCAGGTGCCGATCAACACGACCGCCGCCTATTCGGCCGCGCGTTTCGTGGAGATTCCGCGCAAGAACCTGGATCAGAAGTTCGCCGAAGGGTTCAAGGTCGCGGTGGTCGCGGGGTTCCAGGGCGTGTCGCCCGAAGGCCGCATCACCACGCTTGGCCGGGGCGGGTCGGACACGACCGCGGTGGCGTTCGCCGCCGCCTTTGATGCCGAACGCTGCGATATCTACACCGACGTCGACGGGGTCTATACGACCGATCCGCGCATCACGTCGCGCGCGCGAAAGCTGCCCCGCATTGCCTTTGAGGAGATGCTGGAGCTGGCGTCCCTTGGTGCCAAGGTGCTGCAGACGCGTTCGGTCGAACTGGCAATGCGATACAAGGTGCGCCTGAGGGTGCTATCCTCGTTCGAGGATACCGACGAAAATTCCGGCACGCTGATCTGCGATGAGGATGAAATCATGGAATCGAAAGTCGTCAACGGTGTCGCCTCGTCGCGCGACGAGGCCAAGATCACCCTGGTCACGGTCGAGGACCGTCCCGGCATCTCGGCCGCGATCTTTGCGCCGCTGGCCGATGCGGGCGTGAACGTCGACATGATCGTTCAGAACATCTCGGAAAAGGACTATGACGATCACCCGGGTTCGGTGACCGACATGACCTTTTCCGTGCCGATCAACCAGGTCGAACGCGCCAAGCGTGCGATGGAAGAGGCCCGGCAGGCCGGCCACATCGCCTATGACGAACTGGTCGTCGACACCGAGGTTGCCAAGGTGTCCGTCGTCGGCATCGGCATGCGCAGCCATGCGGGCGTCGCCGCACGCATGTTCAAGGCGCTGGCCGACGAGAACGTCAACATCAAGGTGATCGCGACCTCCGAGATCAAGATTTCGGTGTTGATCGATCGGAAATACATGGAACTGGCCGTGCAGGCACTGCATGATGCCTTTGAGCTGGAAAAGGCGTAACGCCCTCTGGTTGGTTCCCCGGTCGGGAACACGCACAACGGCGGAAGGCAGGCCAAGCGATGCAGGATCGCACCGACAGCGACTCTCGCAAGCTGCTGAGGCGGCTCAAGGAAATTCTGGCCGCCGCCGGCGGTGGGCAGGATCGGCTTGACCAGATCACGCATCACATCGCCGATTCGATGGGAACCGAGGTCTGCTCGATCTATCTGTTCCGCGATGCCGATACGCTGGAACTGTGCGCGACCGAGGGGTTGCGCCCCGAGGCCGTCCACCAGACCCGGCTGCGCCTTGGCGAGGGCCTGGTTGGTCGCGTAGCCCGCACCGGCCGCCATGTGAACACCGCCAACGCCCCTGCCCAACCTGGTTTCCGGTTCATGCCCGAAACCGGCGAGGAGGTTTTCCCCGCCTTTCTGGGCATGCCGATCCAACGGGTCGGAGAACGGCTGGGGGTGCTAGTCGTGCAATGCGCCACCGCCCGCCAGTTCAGTGAGGACGAGGTCTATGGCCTTGAAGTCGTGGCCATGGTGCTGGCCGAGATGACCGAACTGGGCGCGTTTCAGGGCAGCCAGTCCGACAGCCTGCCTCTGGCGCACCGCTTTCCACTGCTGGTTCGCGGTGCCACCGGGCAGGAGGGCGTGGCCGAGGGCCGTGTCTGGCTGCACGAACCGCGGGTGGTCATCGCCAACCCGGTGGGCGACGATCCCGACAAGGAACTGGCCCGCCTGCACGAGGGCGTGGACACCCTGCGCCAGACCGTGGACAAGATGCTGGGCGCGGTGGACATGGGCGGCGACGGCGACCATGCTGCGGTGCTGGAAACCTATCGGATGTTCGCCCATTCGCGCAGCTGGCTGAAGCGCATGGAAGAGGACATCCGCCTTGGCCTGTCGGCCGAGGCGGCGGTCGAAAAGGAACAGTCCGGCGCCCGCGCCCGGCTGGAGATGGCCGCCGACCCGTATCTGCGCGACCGGCTGCACGACCTGGATGACCTGTCCAACCGCCTGCTGCGCATCCTGACCGGCCAGGGCAACGACACCGGCGCGGAAATGCCCGAAAACCCGATCCTGGTCGCGCGCAACATCGGCCCGGCCGAGTTGCTGGAATATGGCCGCCGCCTCAAGGGCGTGGTGCTGGAGGAGGGGTCCGTCGGCAGCCATGCGGCCATCGTGGCCCGCGCGCTGGCCATTCCGCTGGTCATCCACGCCGCCCGCATCACCACCGAGGCGCTGAACGGGGATCCGGTTTTGGTCGATGGCGACCAGGGCGTCGTCCACCTGCGCCCCGAAGAGACCGTCCACAAGGCCTTCCTGGACAAGATCGCCATGCAGGCCGAGGCGCAGGACCGCTATGCCGACCTGCGCGACCAGCCCGCCACGGGCACCTGCGGCACGACGATCCAGATGTACATGAACGCCGGCCTGATGGCCGACCTGCCGTCGCTGGAGGGGTCGGGTGCCGAGGGCGTGGGCCTGTTCCGCACCGAACTGCAGTTCCTGGTGCGCAGCCACGTGCCGCGGCGCGCGGAACTGGCCGGGCTGTATGCCCGCGTCATGGACAATGCCCAAGGCAAGCCGGTGATGTTTCGCACGCTGGACATCGGGTCGGACAAAGTCCTGCCCTACATGAAGCCACAGGACGAACCCAACCCGGCGATGGGCTGGCGCGCGATCCGTGTGGGCCTGGACAAACGCGGCGTCCTGCGCATGCAGCTGCAGGCACTGATCCGCGCTAGCGTGGGCCGGCCACTGTACGTCATGTTCCCCTTTATCGCGGATATCACCGAATACGAGGCCGCGCACCGCATCCTGATGCAGGAAATGGCGCGCGAACAGCGGCTTGGCCACGCCATGCCCAGCGATATCCGCGTCGGCGCCATGCTGGAGACACCATCGCTGGCGTTTGCGCCGAAGCGGTTCTTCGAGATGTGCGATTTTATCTCGATCGGCGGCAACGACCTCAAACAGTTCTTTTTCGCCGCCGACCGGGAAAACGAACGGGTCCGCCGCCGCTATGACACACTGAATGTATCGTTCCTGGCGATTCTGCGCCAGATCATCGCGCGATGCGCTGATGCGCGCGTGCCGCTGTCCTTTTGCGGAGAGGATGCAGGGCGTCCTGTCGAGGCGCTGGTCTTTGCCGCTCTGGGCATCCACCGTCTGTCAATGCGGCCGGCCTCGATCGGGCCGGTCAAACACCTGATCAGGCGCGTCAGCATCGCGGAACTTGCCCGCGTCATCGCCGATGCCGAGGCAGAAGGCATGAACAGCGTGCGCGGCCCGGTGACGGAATGGCTGGCACGGCAATAAACCGATTGGGCCGATTCCTGCTTGCCCGACGGGCCCATATCGGCCGATAAGCGGGCAAACCGTCCAGCGTGCTTGCTGCACTGCGGCATGCTGTCTATATTCCATCATCCCTGTCGAGACATCCCCGGATATGAAGCGTCGTCAATTTCTCAATGCTGCCACCGCCTTGGCTGCCGGTGGATCGCTGATGGCGGTGCCGGCACAGGCACAGTCCCCTGCACCGGCCGAAGGCGTGGACCCTGCGGCCTTCGGGCCCACCGCACCGCAGCCATTTGATTTCGAACAGGTCGCGACCTTGGCACAGGAACGCTCCGCGCGTCTGTACGTGCAGCCTGTGGCCGATCTGGTCGGCAGCTTTGCCGATCTGGACTATGACCAGTATCGCGGCATCCGGTTCCGCCGCGATCTGGACCCGCTTGCGGGCAACCAGACCTTCCGGGTCGACCTGCTCTCACCCGGGTCGATCTTCTACGAGCCGGTTCAGATCAACCTGGTCCGCGACGGCATCACCCGGCCGATCCCGTTCGATCCCGCGTTGCTGGAATTCGACGAGCGTTATTTTCCCGACGGTCCCGACCTGAACACCATCGGCGACATGGGCTGGTCGGGGTTCCGCATGCGCACGCCGCTGAACCGTCCCGGCGTCATGGATGAATTCATCGTCTTTCAGGGTGCCAGCTATTTCCGCGCCGTGGCACGTGGCACTTTGTACGGCCTGTCCGCCCGCGGTCTGGCCATCAAGACGGGCAGTCCGGACGGCGAGGAATTCCCGCTGTTCACCGATTTCTGGATTGTCGAGCCAAAGCCCGGCGCCGAAAGCGTCCGCATCTATGCCATTCTGGACAGCAAATCGGTCGCGGCGGCGTTCCAGTTCGACGTGACGCCCGGCGCGGTGACGATGGTACGCACCCGCGTGGCCCTGTTCCCGCGCGTTGACCTGCGCGAGACGGGGCTAGCGCCGCTGACCTCGATGTTCTGGTTCAGCCCGGCGTCGCGGCGCACCGTCGACGACTATCGCCCCGCCTGCCACGACAGCGACGGGCTGCAGATGCAGACCGGCGCGGGTCAGTCGCTGTGGCGAGGCCTGATGTCGCCGCGCAACCTGCAGATCAGCAGCTTTGTCGACACCGATCCGCGCGGCTTTGGCCTGGTCCAGCGGCCCCGCGATTTCGATACCTATCAGGACGCCGAGGCGATGTATCATCTGCGCCCCTCGGCCTGGATCGAACCCGAGGGGGATTGGGGTGACGGCGAGGTACGCCTGATCGAAATCCCGGTCGAGAACGAGTTCAACGACAACATCGTCAGCTATTGGCTGCCTGCGGACACGATCCCTGGCGGAGAGCGGACCGAATTCCGGTATCGCCTCAGCTTTGCGGGGCTGCCGCCCAGCAACCTGCCTCTGGCCAAGGTCCGCCAGGTGCGGTCGGGACGGTCGGTGAACGTGGAAACCACACGCAGCTATATCATCGATTTCGATCTGGGCATGTTCCGCGAGACGCTGCCCAACTATCAGGTCAACGCGTCCGAAGGCCGGATCGTGCATGCCTATATAAAGCCGCTGCCCGATCAGGGTGTCCTGCGGCTGGCCTTCGAGTTCGAGCCGGGCCGCACGCAGCTGTCTGAACTCAGCGCCCACCTGACCGACCCCCAAGGCCTCGCCCTGAGCGAGACCTGGCTGACGCGCTGGACGGCATGACGATGGATCAGGACATGACGACGCCCGGTCGTTCCGACGCGCCGGCCGTGGCGCGTGTCGTGCCGCCGCGTGCACCGTTGACGATGCCCGTCCAGGATTTCGCGCAGCGTTCGCAGGGTGGACCGGGACGGCGCATGAACAGCCTGCGGGTCTGGCTGGCAAGGCTGATCGCGTTCGGCGGAACCGCAGCCTTGGCCGTGCTGGGCTTTTCGCAGATGCTGGCGGCCTTTGGCGCGGACCCCACGCCGATGCAGATCGCACTGTTGGTGCTATTCGTGCCGACATTTGCCTGGGTCGGGTTTTCGTTCTGTGGAACATTGGCCGGATTTCTTGCGCCGCGCCTGACCACACCTGACGGTCCCAACGATGCCCGCGTCGTCGTCGTCATGCCGATTTATCACGAAGACGTTGCCGCCAGCACCGGCCTGCTCGTGGCGCTTGCCCGCGAACTGGCAGCCGAAGGCATGGCCGACAGAACCGAGATCTTTGTGCTGTCCGACACCCGCGACGCCGCGATCGCTGTCAGTGAAACGCTGGTGATCGACCGCGCCCGTGCCCTGTCGCCACTGCCGATGTGGTACCGCCGCCGCGTGAACAACGATGACAGGAAGTCGGGCAATCTTGCCGAATTCGTGCGCAACTGGGGCGGACGCTACGACCAGATGGTTGTTCTGGACGCCGACAGCGTTATGTCGGGCGAAACGATCCGCGCCCTGTCGGCACGCATGGCCGCCGATCCGCATGCGGGCCTGATCCAGACCATGCCGATGCTGGTCGGCGGAGAGACGATCTTTGCCCGCCTGACTCAGTTCGCGGGCCGCGTCTATGGCCCCATGATCGCCCGCGGCGTGGCGGCATGGTCAGGCAATACCGGAAACTATTGGGGTCACAACGCGATCATTCGCGTCACAGCCTTCGCCGAGGCCTGCGGCCTGCCCCGCCTGGACGGCAAGCCTCCGTTCGGCGGCACCATCCTCAGCCACGACTTTGTCGAAGCCGCCGCGCTGTGCCGCGCCGGATGGTCAGTGCGCCTGGATCACGACCTGCGCGGCAGCTATGAGGGGTGCCCGCCCACCCTGCTGGACATGGCCGCGCGCGAACGGCGGTGGGCACAGGGCAATCTTCAACATTCGCGACTGCTGGGGATCGCCGGACTTCGCGGGGTCAGCAGGGCGCACATGATCATCGGCATCATGGGTTTCCTGATGAGCCCGTTGTGGCTGGCACTGATTCTGGTGGGCCTGGTCCTGTCGGCCACGGTGCTGCTGTCCACGCCCGAATATTTCCCCAATGCCTATCAGCTGTTTCCCGAATGGCCTGTCTTTGACAGCCGCCGGATGTTGTGGCTGTTCGCAATCGCCATGGGCCTGCTGCTGCTGCCAAAGTTCATCGGAACCTTCCGGGCATGGGCGCGCCCGTTGGCGCATAACTCTGGCGGTCGCGTGCGCATCGTGGCCAGCGCGCTGTTCGAGACGATCCTGTCGGCCCTGATCGCACCGGTCCAGATGCTGGTCCAGACCCGTCAGATCTTTGAAATCCTGTCGGGCCGGGACAGCGGCTGGAATGCGCAGACCCGCGCGGGGTCCATGCCGTCCTGGGGCGTGGTGCTGCGCCATCACTGGGCGCATGTCGCCCTGGGCCTGGGCACCCTGATCGTGCTGGCAAGCTTTTCGCCCGCCCAGCTGATCTGGCTGTCACCGATCCTGGCGGGTCTGATCCTCTCACCGTTGACCTCGCGCCTGTCGGCCAGCCCTGTCTTTGGCAGATGGGCACGGATGCGCGGTCTGTTGGTCACCCCCGAAGAGCGCAATCCCCCCGCCATCCTTACCGAAGCCGCAGCCATCACCCGCGCCCTGCCCCATCCCCTGACCGGACGCGCCGGGCTTTTGCGGCTTGGCGGCGACAGTGACCTGATGCGGCGCCATGTCGGAATGCTGGCCCCCCTGCCCGACGACCTGCCCCGCGCGGTGCGTCTGGCGCGAATCACCGCTGGCGCCAAGATCGACCACGCGACCGATCAGGTCGCTGCGCTTGACGATATGGACCCGGCCGAAACCGATGCCATGCTGCTGGACCATGCCCTGCTGACCCGGTGGAGCCGGTTGCCCGCATGAATCGACTGATTGCGCTGGATATGCTGCGCGGCTACGCGCTGGTCAGCATCATGATCAACCATATGCCGATCTCGGTTCTGCGGGGCACGACGCTTCCCAATTTCTCGATCTTCGACGCGTCAGAAATGTTCGTCCTGCTGTCGGGCTTTCTGGTCGGACTGGTCTGGCGGACCGTCGAGGCCCGCGAGGGACGCCGCATGGCACAGCGCCGTTTCGCACGCCGCGCCTTTGAAGTCTGGCGTGCCATGTTGATCGGTGCGGTGCTGATGGCGCTGCTGTCAGCGGCGCTGCTGGCGCTGGACCGGCCACACACGGCGATCTGGAACCAGTATGCCGTCTGGATCCTGCAGAACCCGCTTGGGTTCATCGGCACGGTTGCGACATTCTGGGTACAGCCCAACATCATCGATGTGCTGGCCGTTTACGTCATCCTGATCACGCTGTCGCTGGTCGTCGTCCCGCTGATGCTGCGTTGGCCTGTGGCGGCGGCCATCGGGTCGGTCGTGTTGTGGTGGCACGCACCGGAACTGAACGCCATGATTCCGAACCACAGGACCGGAGGGGGCTTTCTGTTCAACCCGTTCGGATGGCAGATGCTGTTCTATACCGGCACCGCGCTTGGTCTTTTTCGCCAGCCGATCATGGCCGCGCTGTGGCCGTGGCGGCACCTGCTGACGGTGTTGGCGATCGGCATGTTCGCCTTTGGCAGCGCCATTGTCATCGGCGCGCGCATAGGAGAACCCGCGCTGGAGTTTCGTCGGGCGCTGATGCAGGTCTATGGCTCCATCGACAAATGGAGCCTGGACGGCACCCGGTATCTGGCGATCGTCGCGGCAGCATGGCTGGTTGCTGTTCCCTTGGCACGGCCGATGGAATGGCTGGCGGCCACCCGCCCCGGCGTCGCCCTGCAACAAATCGGCAAAGGGGGGCTGTTCACCTTTGTCGTCTGCGTCCTGCTGTCTGTCCTCGGAGACGCTTTTCAGATGACCCCCGCCGACCAACCCACATGGCGTCGCCTGGCGGTCGATCTGTGGGCCTGTGTAGCGCTGTGGTTGGCCTCTGCCTTGTGGCTGGAACATGGTGCGCCATGGCAACGCGCGCGCAAGGCACGAAAGGCGTAAATGGAACAGGCCGCCCGGAATGGGCGGCCTGTCTCGTCATGCGCGCGTCAGGGCGTCAGGTCAGCCAACCAGCATACGCGAATTGCGCTGATGACGATCGGCCATCTTCCGCACCATCCGGTTTTGCGGAAGATCCCGGGCGGGAACGCTCGCCTGATCCATGTCTGCAAGATCCGGGAACAGGGTCAGCAATTCCTCGCGTGCGGCGGCGCCAACCATGCGCAGGGCCTGCTCTCCGGTATACAGCGATTCCGTATCCGCACCGTTCGATCGGATGACCTCATGCTGATCGAACATGATGTGGAAATACTCGACCTCGGCCAGATCGGTGGCCAGGTCGAACCCGTCCAGCGACAACAACTGCTTGGCCGCGACCAACACCTCTGTGGTGCCGAACATGCGCTGTGCGATCCGCGACTGCACCAGAACGCGGTGCTGCGGCGACACGATCAGATCATGGGATGGCGAATTGACGCCAAGCGCCCCTGCCGCGATACGAACAGGTGTCAGACGCGGATTGCGGGCCAGCATATCGGCTGACAGGCGTTGCGACCCCATCCAGCGCACCGGCTGCGGACCATTGTCACGCGTGACAACCAGATCACCCGCGCGCAAATCCTGAACCGCGACCGGCCCATCGGGCGTGTCGATCATCGTGCCGCGGGCAAAACACACAATCTCGATCTCTTCGTCGGGCAGAACCAATGTGCCATCGGCATTGATAGTCGTCGAGATCAACGCCGTATCCAACAGGCTCTGCGTCAGGCTGGTGATATCTGGAACGATGACACCAAGCACTCCGGTAGGGTCCAGGCCCGCGATCGTATCGCTCAAGTCCGACAGGGGGACCGTCACCGTTTCCCCCGCGAGACCCGGCAACTTGACCGTCACCGTCACCAAAAGCCGATCCGCGGTAAGGGGTTCGTCGGTGATGAAATAGACATTGCCATCGCCGTCGCGGAAATAGTCGACGTCGACCGGATTGATCTGGGCGTTCAATCCGAGGTTGGGACTCAAGAATCCTCCCGTCGGGTTGCCAATACCCAGGCCTGCTGTCGACAAAACGCCAGACCCCAGATACGTCCCCGGAAGCGGCGTATCCTCGCCCGGCACCGGCGTATCCTCAAAGACCGGGGTCAGGAATTCGCCGGCGGCCACCGTATTCGCGCCGGTCGCGTCATCCTGAACACGATAGCTGTCAAAGGGCTGTCCAGCGCCAAAGCTGTTCAGCACGGACGTGGGCGGAAGTGTCACCACTGGGCTTTCGATCGTGCCGGTGATGGTTGTGCCTGCAAGTTGAGTCAGGACGGGCATGTGCGTCTCCTTTGAAAGGGCAGCAAGGGTCTGTCCCCACAGAGCATCTCTGGGGGCCGATCAAATCGCGTCGCTGTCGCCCGGCAGCCAGCAGATGCCCGGAAAGAATTATGAAAGAATCAGGAAGTGCGTATACGGGGGATGGCGTCGGATGCCGTGTCGCATGGTCTGGCCTTTCTCCGTTTGGGGCGGCTCGCGAAAAAAGGCGCAAGTGCCGGGTGCAGGACCACAACAGGAGCCCTGTTAACCCTAATTACCATCTTATGTACGCGCAGTCGCATGTCGAAGTAAGAACAGAACGGTACGGTACCCTTTTTGGGCGCGCGGTATTTTCCAAGAAAATGCCGCCCTTGCGCACCGACCCGGCACAGATTGACGGCGTGCGCGATCGACGCCTTCGTTCTAGCAGGCGTGCGAAACGTACCGAAATGTTTAGATAAATCGTGCGGACGTCCCGAAAGGCACGCAGAGGACGACAGCGCTAATTCCGATACATTCCAAGGTTGTTGAGCGTCGCGAAGCCTGAATTAGTCCGTAATCACTTTTTCGTGACAGCATGCCAATGCGGCAGGCAGTTTGTGTGAACTGCCTCGATCACCATGACGCAATAGACTGCGCCAGGCGCAAGCCAGACCACCTTCGGCAATGCCTGCCGATATGAAGAACCGGATAGGTCTACCTTTCGCGTCGGTGATGGCGTGCAGCTGGATGTTCATGCCGCCTTTCGCTCGACCGATCTGGCGACTGCGCCCTCCGTCTTTGCCCGCAGGCTGCAGGCCGTGCGGTGCGCCTTCAGAGAAGGTCGCGTCGATCATGATCGTAGTCGGATCGGCCTCCTCGGTGGCCAGATCTACCATGATCCGGGCGAAGACCCCGTGTTCGGGGCAGCACTGGTACCAATGGCATTTGCCACCCACCTCCAGCGCTTATAAAGCGTCCTGGACGGTCCTTGGTCCGCTTTCGGACAGTCTCTCAAACCAGTGGCGATCATGCCCTGACCATCGCAAACCATTGCGATTCAAGAAGATGATGCCGCCCAGCATCCGCAGATCGTCACCGCGCGGACGGCCATGGCGCTTGGGAAAACAGGGGCGAAGGCGCGCCATCTGCGCTTCCGTCAGCCAGAACAGGTTGCTCATTGATCAGGCCTCCTCGCGGTGGCCTAAATCACCCAAAAGAGCGTAAAATCGATGGGTCCAGAGCCTAGGCAGCATGCCGCAGGGGAGATCCGTCGAACTGGCCGTTATTGCTAAAGTTTGATTTCCTGCTAGATCATGTAAGCCAAGCCTCAGCGTGGCCAGACAACAGTAAAACGTAATGTAGGGAACCTACGCTTAGACGCCTTTGCACATGTGGGGAGCCAAACTGGCGGGCAGTCGCGTCATGAGACGGTTGCTGCTTCAAATGGTGTTTTCGGCGTATCGATCCCTGCAGGCGCAATACGCAGCGCGCGCAAGGCATTCAGGATGACGGCAACGTCGATCAGTTCCTGTAACAGCGCGCCTTGAACAGGCGTTAGATAGCCCAAAGCTGCCGCGATCATCCCAAGGACTGACAGGCCAATCCCTACGACAACGCTTTGCAGCGCGATGCGGCGGGCGCGGCGGGCAATCTCGATCCCGGAGGTGATACGGTCAACGCGGTCGACCAGCAGCACGACATCGGCCGCTTCGGCACTTGCTGCAGCGCCACGCGCGCCCATCGCGACGCCGACATCGGCAACAGCCAGCGCGGGGGCATCGTTTACCCCGTCCCCCACCATCCTGACAGGGCCAGACTTACGCACTGCCAGAACCAGATCGACCTTGCCGTCCGGTGTCAGCCCGGCATGGAGTCCATCAAGCCCAAGGCCCTGCGTTATGCGTTCGGCCACCGCGACCCTGTCACCCGTCGCCAGCAGAATTCGGCTGATCCCCTGGGCGCGCAGCCGTGCCAGCATGTCACCTGCCCCCGGGCGCAAAGGGTCGGCCATGACAAGATACCCGGCCAGACGGCCTTCAACGGCCACCGCAACCATCAGCGCGCCCGCAGCCAGTTCCGGATGCGCCGCTGACGCGTGGCCCACCTGCCCTGTCACAAACCTGTCACTGCCGACAATGACCTGCCCCGCGTCGATATATCCGATCACCCCTTCGCCCGGAATTTCCGCGACATCGACTGGGACCGGCAGGATCAACCCCCGCTCTTTGGCAGCGGTGACAATTGCCTGGGCTACAGGATGCTTGGAGGCCTGATCCAGCGCTGCTGCAAAGCGCAGGATGTCATCGGGTGCCATCCCGCCTACGCTGTCGATCGACACGATCTGCGGCCGCCCGTCAGTCAGTGTCCCTGTCTTGTCGAGTATCAGCGTATGGATACGGGCCATCGCCTCCAGCGGCTTTGCGCCTTTCACCAGAATACCGAAATGCGCCGCGCGCGACAGGCCCGCCACCAAGGCGACAGGCACGGCAAGGATCAGCGGGCACGGTGTGGCCACAACCAGCACGGCAACTGCACGAATCGGATCACCGGTGAACCACCACGCCGCAAAAGCGATGGCGATAGTGACCGCTAGAAATCCTAACGACCAGCGATCAGCAAGCCGCGCCATGGGGCCTTGGACCACTGCGCTTCTTCGATGAGCCTGACGATCCCGGCATAGGTGCTGTCTTTTGCTTCATGCGTGGCTATCAGGTCAAAGGCATCGCCAGCATTTGTAGACCCGCTCATCGCGTTCCCGCCGCGTTCCACCCGCACGGGCAGGGATTCACCAGTCAGCGCCGAAGTGTCCACGAATGCGGCGGCTGACGCGATGTGACCATCGACCGGCACGACATCACCCTGTCGGATGAGTAGCCGATCATTTGGCACGATCTTGTCCAGCGGCACCTCTTCCAGCCCGCCATTGCGGTGGCGGGTGGCCATGCGCGGCACGCGGGCCAACAGGTTGCGCATCTCGGCCCGCGCGCGGCCCTCTGCGAAACTTTCCAAGTATGTGCCGCCGGAATACATGACCGCAACCACGGCCGCAGCGAGTGCTTCGCCAAAGGTCAGCGCCGCAGCCATCGATAGGGCGGCGACAATATCGAGCCCCACATCGCCACGTAACAGACTGCGTAAGATCTCAAAAATTAGCGCCGCTAATACAGGCACAACCCCAGCAAACCAAATTATCGAGGCCAGATCGGGCATGCCGCCAAAATACAGTGCCAGTCCGCCGGTCAGGCCAACCGAGGCGACAGTCAAAAGAACCATCTTAAGGCGATCCGAATTTTTCTGATCCATGGCGCCCCCCCTGAGTGCCGGAGTCACTCTCACGGCAGTATTACGAGAAGGCTAACCAATCTGGTCGGTTTCCACACCACCGTTATCAGCATTCAAATAGAACTTAGTCGTCATTCGTTTCGCTCCAGCCCGTTCCAAGCCAGTATGTCTTTTCCGAACCAGAGCCAGGGTTGATAACCAATAGATGATGGTTGCTGCGAGGGCGATGGCCGAGAGGAAGATCTTCGGACATCTGTCGTACTGCGTTGCGACGCGCCTCCAATCCTTGAGCCTGCCGAGCATGATCTCGATGCGACTGCGCCGCTTGTCGTATCCTACCGACGTCTTGCGTTGCACCCGACCCGGGATGCAGGCGCGTATCCCCGTATCTTGCAACACGCCTCCTAACCGGTCAGCAACATAACCGCGATCGCCAAGCAGCCATTTGACGTTTGGCAAGCCGCTGAGCAGCGCCCGTGCGCAAATATCATCGCTCACCTGACCCGGGCGGTGACGAACAGGTCGAGCGGTCGTCAATGGCTGTCGCAAATGGCATTTAGCTTGGTGTGTATGCCGCCTTTGGTGCGGCCGATTACGCGACCACGCCTCTCTTTACAGCGACCATACTGGTCGCTGTAAGATGTGCCTTCAGGCATGTCGCGTCTATCATCACAGTCTTCTCTTCACCGTGTTCGCCAATACGTCCGACTATCATTTAAGCAGAAATGCCCCTCCCGCTTCAACGCCGCCAACGGCTGTAAAGCGTCTTGTAAGGCCCATAGGCGGCAGCTGCACGCCTGTCATCAACGCGTGGCTTGGCCGTGCGACTTTGAGGAATGGGGGCCATGCGTGCCAACTGCGCGTCAGTCAGCCAGAAAACGTCGCTTACGTCACCGCTCAGTTTCCGGGCCGTGAATCACGCCGCGAAACAGAAATCGATGCATCCTGACTCAAAGCATGGTAAGACCAAGGTCCGCGTCACCATCTTTGCATCGCAGGCTTTGCGCTGAATGCTGGATAGCATGGATCGCGTGGGGCCGTTCATTCTATCCCGATCTGATGGGCGTCGGCGGTTCACCGTGAGCAATGCCAAATAAATGGGCAAGCAATGGTCAGCCCACCTCATCGCATGCGGTATGAGCCCTGCTGACTATGCGCATTTGCCCAAGGCCAAGAAATCAGAAGATCTGCGGTTCAACTATCTGCGCAGCACGGCGGCCACGCTGCTGGCCGAGGCTCGCGACAGCGTCCCCCAGATATATGCCGTCATCGGCCTCACGCTGCAATCGGCAACCCGCATTCTGGGAAAATATCTGGCCAGAACCTCCGTGCGTTCGTCGGTTGCGATCCTAGCCTTCGAGAATAGCACGGCAACGTAATTTGCAAGCCGGCTCTCGAAGATTCGATTAAACCAACTAGAGAACGGGAGGATTACCGAGGAACCAGCTCTTACCGGCAAATATCCTCAGTCTTATCAGTAAGCCATGCCAAACAATTCCAACCCAAATGCCAAGCGTTTCCGACCTAACCTGACCTTTGGCACCAAGTCAGCAGATGGCTATGCTATGTTAAGCGAGCGAGCGTGGCCACTGGGCTGGCTGCCATCGTGCCTCCTGACGCTTCCGGCTGATGCTGTTGAAAAACTCCGGGCTTAAGCGGCGCTAAGGCTTCTGGTTCCTTTATTCTACAGGGATCTTGAGGTTTGCGATGCTTGGAAGGCAAAAGGTTCACGCCCGGCTTTTCTATGAGTTCGATCTCGAGACGCATATTCCGTCCGACCATCTTCTTCGAGGTATCGACCGCTTTCTGGATCTGAGCGATCTGCACGAGGAGGTGCGCGATTTCTACAAGCAACGGTGGTTGGCTGAAAACGCCAAAACGCGCGCGCCTCAAACAGGCAGGAAATTCCCCGACGGCCACTGCGCCGTCCCTCCGAGCAGCAAATCTCCGACGAGTTTTTCAACAGCATCAGCCCAAAGCGGTCCTCCGCGAAGACAGACCTCGCTGCGTCGCAGCTTCCCCAAACCAGTCATCTGCACTTGCGTGCAGCAATGTTCGGTAGGTCAAGGCGTTCGAGGCTGCGCTAAGTCCGTTGGGCGTGGCTGATATCTACGACAGCGCATGAGGCGCACCTGCGTCGAGAAGTGGCAAGAAGTCATCTGCCGCGGCCGTCTTGCAGACATGCGACGGATAGCAGTTCCCGAGCCTCTTCGAGAGGCGGTGAGTGGCGCGTGCCTGTTCGTTCGTTAACAGGTAGAACGTCGGCGAAAGTGTTCGCAGATCAAGCTCAACAAAGAGGAAAACGTCAGCGTCACCTTTCGTAGGCATGTCGATCGGCCAGCGTGGAATTCCGCTCCGCCGTTCGAGGAACTGACGGGTCTTCACCTCGATCGAGTGCGCCAAGCCATTCAGCACTGCCAGCAGATCGTACCCCGACACCCGTTTGAGGCTGACATATACCGCGATTCGCAAGGAATCTAGCTTAGCGAGAGCGAGGACCCCGCCGAGATTGCCGAATTACTGGTGGGAAAGCTTTTGCATTTCAAATGTTTAGGCGTGCGCCCGTTATTTTCCCCTATTGCGCAGCAAGCGAGACGATCGATGCAAGATGCGCGTTGAGGGGGAAGCGGAAGTTGCCGACGTGCCGCCTCGGTCCGTTCCGGCCGTCGCAGAGCTTCGGAGCTGGCGCTGGTGCCGCCCGCTCACGGTCCTGACCGGCCTTTGCCACCACCTTGAAATGGCGCAGCGTGGCCCGTCATTGCAGCCCCAAAATCAAGGCACGACGACCTTGGACAATACAGCCAAGGTAACGATTGGTGGATATCCCGACAATAGCTGCTGTCCGAGCACAACGCTTACTTTATGGTGCAGTCAATCCGGCGCAATAACCACCAATTTTCTTTCACATTGCGGGCCTATGCCAACCTGCAAATAATGAATCCTTCGCACGGCACAAACGTTCGACCCCACCATTCCGCGGCAAATTTCATCATCGTGAAACGACGGAACAGCTCAGATGCATCATATAAGCATCGACACCGTCACAAATCCTATGAAAGGCGTCCACATGCGACATCTGCTCATTCCGCCTGGCTTAGCCGTGCTGGCCTGCTTGTATGCCACCACAGGGCACGCCCATGACGATTCTTTTCATTGTAAGGCGGTGACTGAATCAGTCGCAGAGGCGGGGTTTGACGATGTGGTCACAGTGACCTGCATCGATAATCAGGCCCTGATCGCGGGCGATACATATCCTGACCACGAAATGATGACGGGTATCATCGGCACTAATGAACAAGTTCCAGTGCCTGCGGTGAATTATGCCTCACCCGTCGCATTGGCACCCGTGAGCGGGACAGAACCACATACCCGTGATGCCGCCCTTGGTGTCGCAGTGAACGGCGTGCCGATCTATGACTACACCGCTGGCGGAGAGATGTCGCAAGCGGATCTGGCGACCTATCAGGCCAATCTGGATACCGTCGCGACTGGTCAGCTTGATGCCTGCGGCGGCCATGCGGGGCGTGGTGATGACTATCACTATCATGCCGCCCCGACCTGCATGATTGACCAGATGGCGAACAAGGGCTCCGATGCGATCATCGGCTGGGCCTTTGATGGCTTTCCGATCTACGCAGATACCAATCCCGACGGCACCGCCATTGCCGAAGGTGTTCTGGATGTGTGTAACGGGCAAGCCGACGATGTCTTTGGCTATCGCTATCACACGTCCGAAGGTGCGCCTTACATCATCCAATGTCTAATGGGCGAAGTGCCTGACATCGACGCCCTGCCACGTGTGCGTCCTCTGGGTGCCGCAGAGGGCGGACCGGGGCCAGAGGCAGGTCAGCCACCGCGCGGCGGAGTCGATGACCTGGTGTTCGTGCAGGATGACGACGGCACGCGGACCATGACATATAGCTATGAGGGCGGCGACTATTACATCAAATACGCTCCGTCCGAGACCGAGAATTGCTACAATTTCGAGACCCGCACCGTGACAAACGGCGGGGAGTTATTCGAGCAGGAGCTGTGCCGCGAATGACCCGTTTTTCCGCATTAGCCATCGCCCTGCTGTGCTGCACGACCGCATTGCCCGCCACTGCGCAGCAAACGACGCCGCCAAAGCCGGGTGAAGCACCCGCCGCTCATGCAGAGGGGCCGAAGTTCACCGTGACAAGTTCAGCACTGGTGGACGGCGCTGCCTTGCCCGACGATCTGCGCTGCACGCGCAGCGGCGGGGACGGTGTGTCGCCTCCGCTGTCATGGAAAAATGCGCCTGCTGACACCCAAGCCTATGCCATCGTCATGCACCATTACCCCAATGGCACCTATCCGGGTGTAAACGAGCCGAGCCACTATTGGCTGGTCTGGAACATTCCCGCCGAGGCCGACGGCGTGGCGCGGGGCAATCCTGAATCCCTGGGGATAGAGGGCAGCGATAAAGATATTCGCGCGACCGGCTATACACCGCCCTGTTCACCAGCCGGTGCAGGCACTCATGAATACACGATCTGGGTCTATGCTCTTGATGCGCCGCTGGCTGATCTGCCGGAACAAGATGACATCGGCATTGGTTGGACCGACGTTATGGCCGCGCTGAAGGGTCATGTCCTTGCCGGCGACTCCATCACTTTCCTGAACTAAATCACGATACCTTCGACACGATTGGACACGATATGCGTTTTATCTTTGCGACAGTAGCAGCCCTGACAGCCTGCGCCGCTCAGGCCGAAACCCGCGACATCACCGCCGACGTTTGGGTTGATAACTGGTTCACCATGTCCGCCAGTGGCGAGGTGGTCCTTGAGGACTCCGTGTCGATTACGACTGAGCGGTCTTTCAACAAAGAAACCGCGACCTTTTCGGTCGAGCTGCCAGCAGTGATCGCGATTGAGGCAAAGGATTTCAAGGAAAACGACAGCGGTCTGGAATATATCGGCACAGATCGCCAGCAAATGGGCGACGGTGGCATGATTGCCCAGTTCAAGGACGCGGTGTCTGGCAAAACGCTCGCCGTGACCGATGCGGATATGAAATGCCTTGTCGTGCAGTTCGCACCGGTAGAGCCGTCTTGCGCCGAAGAGGCGAACCCTGTCGCAGGGGAAGGGGCTTGCGGATTTGTTGCCACTGACATTCCGGCTGACTGGACCGCACCCGATTTTGATGACAGCGATTGGCCTGCCGCAATCGTCCATTCCGCCGCCGACGTCAGCCCGAAGGACGGCTATGACGAAGTCACATGGGACGACAGCGCAGAGCTGGTTTGGGGCAAAAGCCTGAAGCAGGACAACACCCTGCTATGCCGTTTGACAATCAGTGAATAGTCCAGTCGGTACCTGAAGGGTGTGGCAGTTGATGCGCCATCCCCTTAAACTCGCTTTAAGCATAATGACGAAGAAGCCTAAAAACGGTTTCTCACTAAGTGTTTGCTGCGTCTGCACATCAAACAATCCAGACGCGACCCCAAGATTCCACTTTTTAAATTAGTCAATTGGGTTCAGAGCCGCGGCGAAAGTCCGCAATCTGCCCATTTTTTAGACGGACATTAAACTTGATTTCTGTCACCTACCACCCGAACCTTTGGCCAGCGGGCTCACCCGTTTTTGCTCTTGAAGCGTGCATGATACGCCGCAACCTTATGCGGGGCAGTGGACGTGGGCCTTCGGGTTGGCCTCTCAAGGTCGTTTAGGCCAAATGGCGCAATGAAAATGCCCTGGCTACCGTAACGTGCCGCGGCGAAAGCTATGGCCGTTTCAGGCCGGAAACGCATGGCGTCTTCTACCGACAGGTGACGCGCGTTCCTATTGCGGTGATGCATCCCAGCTTCATTTTTTTTGACCGAACACTGAAGATTAGGGTCGTGGTCACAGAGAACTGCTTCGATTTTGGCATCATATGCTGCGCTAATAATCGATTCACCATAGAATAGGACATCTACGTCCTGCTGGCCGCAATCGCGGCCCCTTCGTGGAAGTGATCCCAAATAACATTGTGCACGAAAACCAGCGCCAATGCACCTTTGCGGTAAGCCGAGAGCTTCCACCAGCCCCATTGCCTGCCAGCGTAGCGGATCCTGCATCGACAGATCAGAGACCTGACATCTATCTACAGCAGACATCTGCAGATCGCGTCCAATACGCCGCTATTGTTCAAGGCAGCTTGGTCCTACATAGCTAACGCCAAGGCGGCGCACACGCATCGACGTGAAGAGGCCATAACGGTCACTCCCGGAATGCGCGGTTCGACACCTTAATCGCGTTCTTGGACGGCTCTTTGGCATTGTCAAACTCATACCCGCCAGCCTTGTCAATCTTGCCAGAATAAAGCCCGTCGGCCTTGGCCATTTCACAAAAGGCCGATTCGTCCTGAACGTCTAACATAAGCTTCATCAGAACCTGCCCTTCTGATCTGCTGCCGGTTTTGTGGACGGCAGGTTGCGCGAGCATAGCGCGCGCCTCGAACTCCATTGGGCTGAGGTGGCCCGGTTTCGAGTGGCGCCGCCGCGGATTGTAGAAGCGTTCGATGTCGTCGAAGGCGCCGCCGCGCGCTTCATTTCGGGTGCGATACACTTTGCGGGCGGTGCGTTCAGTTTTCAGCGTTGAGAAGAAGCTTTCCATCGCCGACCTCGCCATGGTCTCTCGGACCGTCGCCCATCGGGCCTGAACCGATGGCGCCACGATGGGCAACCGTTCCCATGGCTCGATTCCGGACCTGTTTTCCTGCCGCGCGACAGGTCCGGTCCATGAAGGCAGATCGCAATGCGCCACGGATCACGGATGCTCTGATAATGGCGGTCCGGCGCCGAGGAAAGGCTGACGCTCTCCTTCATCACTCCGACCAGGGATCCCAAGGCGGGCTTAACCGGTCGTCGCAACACTCTGCTGATGGAGGTTGCGATGACGACAGGCAAACGAAAATCCAAACAGTCGACCAGGCGCAAATTGCGCTCACCAGGGCGGCCGGGAGTGGCAAGGCAGTCGGAGCGGCGCCGCTTCTGGTCCCTGATTGCCTTGGGTCTCTCCAGCGAGGACGCTGCCGCCCGGACCGGCATCTCGCAGCCGGTCGGAATACGGTGGTTTCGAGAGGCTGGCGGCATGCCCCCTTCACATCTGGCACCATCCGCGGCGGCACCGTCCCGGCGCTACCTGTGCCTGGAAGAGCGTGAAGAGATCGCTCTGCTCTTGGTGCAGAATGTCGGCTTGCGTGAGATTGCACGCCGTCTTGGCCGCGCGGCGTCGACTATCTCGCGGGATATCCGTCGCAATGCCGCCACACGCTCCGGTGGGTTTGAGTATCGTGCGACCACGGCCCAGTGGCATGCCGGGCGCTCGGCCGAGCGGCCAAAGGCCGCAAAGCTGGAGACGAACGCGGCTTTGCGGCAGTATGTGCGGGACAGGCTCTATAGCCATATCTCGCACCCGGGTGGCTCGGTCGTTGTTGGCCCGCCTACAGCCTGGAAAGGCCGGCGACATGGACGGCGGCAATCGCGTCGGTGGGCCAAAGCCAGGAGTCCCGAGCAGATTGCCGGTCGGTTGCGCATCGACTGTCCCGGGGACGAGACCATGCGGATCAGTCACGAGGCCATCTACCAGGCGCTCTACATTCAGGGGCGTGGCGCTCTGCGCCGTGAGCTGACGGCGTGTTTGCGCACTGGTCGAGCGTTGCGTGTGCCCCGTGCCCGGACTGCCGGCCGAGGAAAATCCTTCGTGACATCCGAAATCATGAACAGCGAGCGCCCCGCCGAAGCTCCGGATCGTGCCGTCCCCGGCCATTGGGAAGGCGACCTCATCATCGGCCTCAACCGCTCTGCCATCGGCACGCTGGTCGAGCGGCAGACGCGCTTCACGCTGTCGGCTCGCACCTTCCACGGATGCCCGGGCATGGTGACGGACCACGCGTGAAGCGGGTCACGGTGCAGAGGCCGTGCGGGACGCCATCGTGCGGAGCATCGTACATCTGCCGCGCCATCTTCGGCGCTCGCTGTCCTGGGATCAGGGGGCTGAGATGGCCCGTCATGCTGAACTGACCGTCGCCGCTGATCTGCCGGTCCACTTCTGCGATCCTCACAGCCCATGGCAGCGCGGCACAAATGAAAACACCAATGGCCTGCTGCGCCAATACTTTCCAAAGGGCACCGATCTCAGCTTGCACGGTCCTGATGACCTCGAAGCTGTTGCTGCTGCGCTCAACGGGCGTCCGCGTGAAACCCTCGGCTGGAGACCCCCGGCAGAGGCACTGGACGCGCTGCTCAAGAACGCTGAAACTGACCATGTTGCGACGACCGGTCAAGCCCGCCTTGGGATCCCTGGTCGGAGTGATGAAGGAGAGCGGCAGCCTTCTCTCGGCGCCAGACCGCCATCATTAGGGCATCCGTGATCCGTGGCGCATTGCGATCTGCCTTCATGGACCAGACCTGTCGCGCGGCGGAAAAGCAGGTCCAGAATCGAGCCGTGGGGGCGGTTGCCCATCGTGGCGCCATCGGTTCAAGCCCGATGGGCGACGGTCCGAGTGACCATGGCGAGGCGCGACATACAGCCAGCCCTCGGCAGTCCAGATGTATGTGAAATCGGCCAGCCACCTCTGGTTTGGCCGATCTGCCTTGGAAATCCCGGTCCAGCCTCGCCGGTTCTGTCGAACCGGTGGCGTTCACCGGCTCGATGTCGGCAATGATTGAGAGCTCACCATCGTCCCTGGGCTTGCCTCTGCGCCGAGGCCGAGCCTTGAAGGCGTTGCAGCGCATCAGTCGCAGGGTCCTGTGCAAGCCGCAGGCCAGTCCTTCTTCTAGAACATCGTGCCACACGCGCCGCGCGCCATAGGTTCGATCACTGGCTTTGAAGCTCGACTCGATCGCCATGACCAGCTTGGGCTCATGGATCTCGCGCGTGCTGGTCGGGCGGCCCTGCCAGGCGTGAAAGCCGCAGCGCGAAACCTCCAGCGCCTCGCAGAGCGAACTGACTGGCCGAATGTGCCGGCGCCTGGCAATGAAGGCGAACCTCATGTCGCCTCGCGCGCGAAAAAAGCGTTCGACCATTGTCCTTGCACCAATGGCGGACAATGCTCTCACCCTTCTTGAGGATATCACGCTCCGCCCGGACCTGGACGACCTCTTTCTCCAGGGCTGCGATATCGACCAGATCGGCACACATCTGCCCGCTCCCGCAAAAGGCAGCAGCCGGGGCTGCACTCAGCTCCCTCATCCAGCGGCACGAGCCACACTCTCGGACAGATCGAAATCGCGGGCCGCCTGCGACACCGCTACGCCCCGATCGGTTGCCAACCTCACAGCCTCTGTCTTGAACTCACGGCTGAACTTTCGTCTCGTCATATCCACGCTCCAGTTCCTTGGTCACGATCCTATCTTCGTGTCCACGAAACCAGCAGCAGATCTCAGCGCCTCAACCAGATCGGGGCCCTCGTGCCGAGCGCCTTACGGCGCGCTTTGCGTTTGCGGACGGTTAACCCTTCCTCGCGGTAGAGCCGATAGATGCGGTTGGTGCCAGACATTTCCTCCTCGCGCCGCAGTAGCACAAAAATCCGCCGATACCTAAAGCGGCGCCGCTCGTTGGCCAGATCTCGCAACCGGCCCCGCAGCGCCGTGTCCGGTGCGCGTCGCGACTGGTAGCGCACCATCTTCCGGTCTGCCCCAGCAATCTGGCACGCCCGCCGTTCCGACAGCCCAAACAGGGCTTTCAGATGCGCGACAGCCTCGCGCTTCGCGGCGGGCGCTACCATTTTTTGATAGCAGTTCCTTCATCGCCGCCATATCGAGCATCTGCTCAGCCAGCAACTTCTTCAGCTTGGCGTTCTCATTCGGCGCCATGCGTCTCATTCCAGCGCCCTCAACCGCTTGGCCTCGGACACTGTCATCCCGGAATACCTTGCCTTCCAGGCATAGAACGTGCCTTCCGACATTCCATGCTTGCGGCACAGATCAGCGCACTTCGCGCCGCCGACGTATACGTCGAACGTGCTCCTGCAGGATCCCGATGATCTGCTCATCGCTTCTCATCATTCGCTTCATCGTCCGTCCCTTCCTTGGGACGGGCCCTAGTCGCAGATGGAGGAAAAATCCCGTGGCAGGTCACGCGACCGCGCCCCCCTTTTTTGCACGCAGGCTGCAAGCCGTGCAGTGCCCTTTCAAATAGGTTGCGTGGATCATGATCGTCTTCGGGTCCGTGCCTTCGGCGCCCAGGCCCACCATGATCCGGGTGAAGACCCCGTTGTCGCTCCAACGCTTTCAGCGATTGTAGAGGGTCTTGGCCGGTCCGTATTCCCTTGGTGCATCGCACCATCATAAACCATTGCAGTTGATAAAGATAATGCCGCTCAGGACACGCAGATCATCGACACATGGCCGGCCATGGCTCTTGGGAAAGAACGCGCGAAGGCGCGCCATCTTTGCTTCCGTCAGTCAGAACAGGTTGCTCATTGATCAGGTCGCCTTGCAGAGCATGAATCAGGCCAACCGTCTGAAATCAATGAGTCTGGAGCCTAAGCTCTGGCCATGCCGCTGGACTGGCCCGATGTCCCACAGCATGTCGCCTGCGAGCCCAATCTTCCTATTTTTCCGTAGCGAGGAATGTCGGCTTCGCCGCAGTATTCGGAATATATGGCAACCTTGGTAAAGGTTTTTCCAAACGCTTTTGCACTGCATTATATCGCAAGGACGATGGATCGTAGCTCCGCCTCGCACCAGGTCCGGAACGTCGTTGGCGTGGCGGAGCGATCCGCTGAGCACGCCGCATTGTCCATCCCCTCATTCTTGGCCTTCATCATATCGACATAGCCATGCGCCATGCCCTCCGTCGCGCCCATTGCACGCATCATGCCGCCGAAATCTTCAAGCGACATCTCTTGAAAAGAGATCTTGCGTCCGAGCACGTCGGACATGATCATCGCCATCTCTTCAAAGCTCAGATCCTCCGGCCCGCAAAGCGCAAGTTCCTCGACGCCATCCCAGTCGTGTCGGATCACCAGCTGACTGGCGAGAGCGGCGACGTCGGCCTTCGCGACATGAGGTAGTTTCAGTTCAGCCGGGGTTGGCTGATAAAATGCACCCTGATTGCGTATTGGATCAACTTGGCGCGCGATATTGTCCATCAGCGAGGCACAGGCGAGGGCTCGATAGGCGACGCCGGTCACGGCGATCATATCGTCCACGGCGACGCTCGCGGCGACGTGACCCGAAGGCTTGGGCCATCCTCGACCAAGGGCCGAAACGCCAACGACATGGCTGACTGACGAACCAGGTAGCGCGTTGCAAAACGACCTCGAGAAGTCGACATAGGCGACATGAGGATTTGCTGCCATTGGCGATCCAGGCGGCAGCCAGAAAGCTGCCGATACGCCATCGAGCGCCCACGCGATCGCGCCACCGTCGGCGTGGGAGCCTTATACGATATCGACCCGGTTGCGAGTGTCCGCATCGAGCGCCGAGGCATCGCGCAAAATGACGCGAACCTGTTCTCCGGCTTTTAGAACACTCGATAGAACGCGGGCACCGATATCGCCGGTGGGAGTGGTGATCAAGATCATGGATTTTCACCTGTCAATTGCACACTCGACTATTTGCGGATGTCAGGCGGATTTTCTATGCTCGTGCGTACGGGTCTTTGTCGCGACCGTCCGGATCTCCATGGATACATTGTCCAACATCGTCGCGTTGCTCCATCCACACAATTGCGTCGCTGCGGGGTTTGATGCGGCCGGTGATTGGTCCATCCAGTTCGAGCGCCATTTCGGTTTGAAATGCAATGCGATCGTCAAAGGTGGATGTTGGCTCTCAGTGGACGGCAGCGAGCATGTGCGCCTGCAAGCTGGGGATTGTGCGATTCTACCGCACGGATTGCCGTTTATCCTCTCGGCGCGTCCCGTTCGTCGCGGAGCCGACGCCCATGAAGTTTATGCGCCAATTGCGCATGGCGGCACAGTGAGCGTTGGTGGCGGCGGGGAGTTTTTCATGGCAGGAAGCCGTTTCCTGCTCTCCGGACCAGCCGCCGAGATGCTTCTGCCGTCTTTGCCACCTGTTCTCGTCGTCAGGGGCGGCGAAGAGGGAGAGGTATTGGCTTGGTCGCTCAATCGTATCTCACAGGAATTGAGAGTGCCCCAACAGGGCAGCGCGTTGACCATCGCTCATTTGTCCCATCTCATCCTCATGCAGGCGTTTCGTATTTCTCTTGCTCAGGAACACCGCGGCCGCACCGGTTGGCTTGCCGCGCTGACAGACCTCCATACTTCGCGTGCGATCACCGCCATCCATGCCGAGCCGGCGCGATCCTGGACGCTCGGCGGTCTGGCCGCCGTGGCCGGAGTGTCGCGCACAACATCCGCCGAACGGTTTCGGAGGGTAACTGGGCAAACGCCGTTTGGCTATCTGACACGCTGGCGCATGTTGCTTGCCATGGATCGGCTCCTGGCGCCCGACGCGGTCATGGTGACAATCGCTTCGGAAATTAGTTACAGTTCGGAAAGCGCCTTCGCGACGGCATTCAAACGTGAGACGGGTTATTCCCCAAGACAGTATGCACGCGAGGCGAGAAGTCGGTAGTGTGTTGCGACATTTCACGTTCGTCGGGCATGGAACGGTTGGAATGGCCATTGATCCTGCCCGGTGGACGACAAAGCGCATAGGCTCACGGTTCGAATGGCGGAGGTGTCGTCACGGGTTCGCGTTCAACAAAGAACCGATGCTGAAACCCGGACATTTCTTGCGGACCTGAAAAGCGGTCATTCGAGCGACCGCGGCAAAAGTTCACTTAGTCCGCAGCCTGACCTTATTAGCCGAGAAAATGCTGCGCGAGGCACCGATGCCTGCAATGACAGGCTGCGCTGCTGCATCTCGAAGAGGCGATAGATGGCCGCTTTGGGTCGTCAGCTCCTGCTGCGCCTGTATTCGTTGCAGACCGCACGACAGGCAGGTTAGGGCTCTTCGCGTCGATGCTGCCGGGCAGTCGAGAGGCTGCTTTTCAGAGATATGGTGATCGCGGGCACCGCGATCGCTGATCCAGAAGACAGCCGCGCCTCCGCTTAGCTCTGGCACGGCTGGCGATCTTTCATTTCATTTTTCCGCCTGCCATCCGGCCGGCGATCCGAACACGGGCTCTGGTGCCGCTGCGCGTCAGCCTCCACGGAGAAATCCGGTTCCTCCCACGCGCACGCGCGCGGGTCCCTCCCAATTTCACCGCTCCGGCCCCGTGTGTCAGATCACCGCCCGGCCGCAGGTCGGGCTGCGCCCACCCTGCTTTGCCCTTCGGATGACATAAGGTCATCCAAAGCGAAAAGCAGCGATGGCTTCGCCACTGGCGGAACAGGAAGGCGCGGGCGGAGATGTTGGGCCACCTAAAAGGCAAAGCCGTGACGCAAACGACGTTTTTCTTGGTGTTCACAAAAATTGGAATGGTGCACCCGGAGCGATTCGAACGCCCGACCCCCAGATTCGTAGTCTGGTGCTCTATCCAGCTGAGCTACGGGTGCAACTTGCGGTGGGAATTAACGGCCACGCCGGGGGGATGCAAGCGAGAAAAGACAAAAAATGAAACCTTTTTGACATGTCGTCGGTCAGCGACCTGCAATGTCGGCGCGGGCCGCCAGATCAGCCATGCCGCGTGGAATGTGAATGCAAAACTGGCTGCCGTCTGCGTCGCTGCGCAACAGGTCCAGTCTGCCGCCATGCCCGCGCACCAGATCGGCGGCAATCGTCAGGCCCAAGCCGGTTCCGCCACGCCGGGTGCTGCCCGTGAAGGGCTTGAACAGATATTCGCGCGCCTTGTCCGGCAATCCAGGCCCCGAATCGCACACCTTGATCCACCAGTCCGAGTCGGCCTCTCCAGCGCCGATCTCGACAGTGCCGGCTCCGCCGGTCGCCTCGATTGCCTGACGGGCATTGCGCGCCAAGTTGGCCAAAACCCGATACAATTGATCGCGGTCGGCGCGGATCACCAGGCTGGGTGGGATGTCGGTCAGGAACTCAACCCGACCCATGGCCTCTCCGGCCAAGGTTTCGGCCTCGATAACCTCGGCGGCCAGTTGCGCCAGGTTGAATCGCGACAGCGTCGGTGCAGGCTCCTCGGCCTTCCCAAAGGCAAGCGTTGTCTCACACAGATTCACCGCTCGGGTGATCGAGTTGACCAGCTTGGGCGCGGCGCGACGGACCTTGGGGTCAGCGCTATCCTCCAGCCGGTCAGCAAAGATCTGCGCCGTTGTCAGGATATTGCGCAAATCATGGCTGATCTTTGCGACGGCCTGACCCAGCTGCGCCATCCGTTCTTTCTGCTTGAGGGACGACGTCACGGTCTGCTGCATCGACTGCAACGCCGTCTCGGCCTCCCGCAACTCTGCCAGCCGGGCATCGGGAATGATGATGTGACGACTGTCCTCGGGAGCGTTGGCATAGGCGGACATGTGGCTGATGACGCGCCGGATCGGCACGAGGATCATCCGTTGGGCGGCCGTGAACAGCAGCACCGCGGTCAGAACCGAGAATGCTGCGGAAACTGCCAGCAGGCGCAGTCCGTAGTCGATCATCGCCTGCCGCAGCGGGGCCGTCTCCATCGTGATCTCTATCAACTGGCCAGCCTGATTCACGGGTGCCCCGATCACCCGGATCACGCGATTCTGCCGGTCGGCCAATGCGACCAGCGAATCATCGACGGTCTGCAACACGCCGTCGGACCGAAGATCATAGGTCGCGGCGATCGGCCCGGGAATCGGCGAGGACAGAACCAACTGACGCACATCGTCTCGCCGCAGCACGACGTTGAACACACCCGCATTCTGCAGCAGCTCCGATTCCAGGTCCAATGCCAGCGATTCGTCGGTTGCAAGCAGGGCCAGACTGGCGATCTGTGCCCGTTCAAGCCGACTCTGCAGGTAGTCCAGCCGAAAGCCCGCCAACGAGGGCAGCAGAATGAACAGCTCTGCCAAGATGACGAACATGGTTGTCAGCGCGGCGAATCGGCCAGAGATCGTGTTCAGTCGCATTATGCTCGGTTTATGATGTCGCGGTCAGAGCTTGTCTGCCAATCGATTGCAGGATTGCACATCAAACGAATGTGAACGAGGCAGGGTTCCCGGACCGATTGACCCATGATTTACCGGTTTGCATGGTTGACGTGGGCCTGCGGGTCCACTATCCAGCGGGCTTCGAACAACCGGCGTCGTGGCGCAGGGCATATTTCTGCAATCTGCCCCGTCGCGATCCGCCCCGCAAGAACCGACCCGGAGACTGATCATGAAGCGCACCTTCCAACCGTCGAACCTCGTTCGTGCGCGCCGTCACGGCTTCCGCGCCCGTATGGCCACCAAAGGCGGCCGTCTGGTGCTGAACCGCCGCCGCGCCAAGGGCCGCAAGCGTCTGTCGGCCTGATCATTCGTGATCCTGCCGGCGGTCACGACCGCCACGTAGAGGCTTTCGACATGCCGCCTCTGCCCCATCCTGCTGATGTTCAGCCAAAGGATGCCGGCGCGGCGGCATTTCGCATGCCGCCCGTTCTGCAAAAACGTGCCGATTTTCTGGCCGCTGCCCGTGCGCTCCGTCAGGGTATGCCCGGTTTCCTGCTGCAGGCCCGCAGGCGCGATGACGACGGCCCGGCGCGGATCGGGTTCACCTGCTCCAAGAAGATCGGCAATGCCGTCGCCCGCAACCGCGCCAAGCGGCGCCTGCGCGAGGTGGCACGTCTTGGACTGGGCAGCGTGGGCCTGCCCGGCTGGGATTATGTCCTGGTCGGCCGACCCGAGGCGACCATAGCCCGCCCCTTTGCCGATCTGCAGGGTGACTTTGCCCGTGCCATGACCAAGATCCACAAATGACCCCGCTGGCGCGCCTTGTCGCGCTGCCGGTGCGCGGCTATCGGCTATTGGCGTCTCCGTGGGTCGGGCTTGGCTGCAGGTTCCAGCCGACCTGTTCGGCCTATGCGCTGGATGCGCTGGCACGCCATGGCGCGATGCGCGGCAGTTGGTTGGCGCTGCGGCGGATCGTTCGCTGCCATCCCTGGGGCGGGCACGGATACGACCCGGTGCCCGGCGCCGATCCCGACCACGAAAGGGCCCGCGATGCTGGACGACGCTGACACGACCGAAATACACCCCCTGTTCGCCGGCGCCCCCCAAGGGACAGAGTTCCGCAAGCTGCGTAAGCGGTTGGTCCGCGAAACACGCGCAGCGATCAGCGATTACGCGATGATCCGACCCGGCGATCGCTGGCTGGTCTGTCTGTCCGGCGGCAAGGACAGCTACACCCTGCTGGCCATCCTGCATGAATTGCAGTGGCGCGGGCTGCTGCCGGTCGACCTCTTGGCCTGCAACCTGGATCAGGGGCAGCCGAACTTTCCGGCAACCGTGCTTCCCGAATTCCTCAAGGCGCGCGGTGTGCCGCACCGGATCGAATACCAGGATACCTATTCCATCGTGAAGGAAAAGGTTCCTGCGGGCCGCACCTATTGCGCACTGTGTTCACGCCTGCGTCGCGGCAACCTGTACCGCATTGCCCGTGAGGAAGGTTGTTCGGCCGTCGTTCTGGGCCACCACCGCGACGACATGCTGGAGACGTTCTTCATGAACCTGTTCCATGGCGGCCGCCTGGCCACCATGCCGCCAAAGCTGCTAAACGAGGATGGAGACCTGACCGTCCTGCGTCCGCTGGCCTATGTCGCGGAGGCTGATTGTGACCGTTTCTCACGGGCGATGAATTATCCCATCATCCCATGCGACCTGTGCGGTAGTCAGGAAGGTCTGCAACGTGTGCAGGTCAAACGCATGCTGGACGAATGGGAACAGCGCATGCCGGGCCGTCGTCAGGTCATCTTTCGGTCGCTGATGAACGTCCGGCCTTCGCATCTGCTGGATACTGAACTATTCGATTTTTCAGCGATTTTCCCGCCAGAACAGGCCAGCGCAGCGGGTATTCCCCCTATCCTGCGCAATCTGGTGGATGAACATTAACGGTACGACAAGCAATTTGCTCTAATCCTGACACCGGTGATTCCGTGAAAGGTCCGGTATGTCAAAGAATGCGAGCCGTTTGTTTTCACCGCTGCGCAAGCTGTTTTGCGGCGCAAAGCGGGAACAGGACCTTTCTCGCAGCCTGCTGTTGATGCGGCTGGAAAACATCGAGACATTGGGAAGCGTGCTGGACAAGGCCGCGATGGGACACCTGATGGTCCAGCTGTCGATGACCCTTGGTGGTGCCGTGCGCCCCTATGACCCGGTCCAGATTCTGGCGCCAGGTTTGTTCGCCTTTGTGCTGCACGACCGGACAGACCGCGACGCCCTGCAAGTGGCGCGCAGGTTGCATTCGCAAGGCCAGGCGCCCGTCGCCCTGTCGGGCCGGCATATCACCCCGGTGATCACCGGGGTGCTGATCCATGCGGTGACACCTGACCTGCCCTCTATCGCGGCGCTTGTCGACAACGCGCGCCAGCGAATGGATTTGGTTGAGGAAGGTGCATTGGGCCAGTTGCGCCTGTATCCCCACGATCCCAAGCTGATTGGCCCGGGCCTGATCGCAACGGTCAGCGATGCTGTCGTCGCGGCCCAGATGGAAGCATGGTTTCAGCCTCAGGTGTGCTGCCATTCGGGTCAGATCACGGGTTTTGAGGCATTGGCCCGCTGGAACCACCCTGTTCGTGGCATTCTGGCGCCTGGGGTATTCCTGCCCCAGATGTCGCCGGCCGACCACAACACGCTGACGCTTTTCATGCTGGCCCAGTCCATGGCCGCCCTGAAAGCATGGGATCACGCGGGGTTCGACGTGCCAACGGTATCGATAAACATCTCGAACTGCGAATTGTCGGACCGGGGTTTCGCGGACTGCCTTCTTTGGGAACTGGACCGCCATGAGATTGCCCCCCGCCGCCTGGTGGTCGAGGTTTTGGAGAGCGTCGGCCCCGTCACCAGCAGCGGAGAGACGCGCGACAACCTCCGAAAGCTGTCCGAAGCCGGCTGTCAGATTGATCTGGACGATTTCGGCACCGGCTACGCCAGTCTTGACGCGATCCGTCAGTTCGGCATCAACCGCATCAAGATCGACCGCAGTTTTGTCACCGCATGCGACATCGACGACGGTCAGCAACGCATGATCCTGGCCATTCTGGCTCTGGCGGAACGACTTGGCATCGCGGCTTTGGCCGAAGGCGTCGAAACCCGCGAAGAATACGCCTTTCTTGCGCAAATGGGCTGCGACGAGGTTCAGGGCTATGCCATTGCCAGACCCATGCCGTTGATGAAAACACTTGAATTCCTGACCAGTCACGCGGACGCCGCATCGCGCCTGCCCACGATCGGGCTTCGGGGCTGATCGTGCCCCCAGGAACCTGCACCCCGCGGTGACATGCACAGCGGGCGTCGGCGAATTCCCTTGCATTCCTGCGTCAAATGGCAAATCCGCTTGACCTTTGGGGGTGCGTTCTGTTGAACCGCCCTGACTGACGCGATGACGGTGGTGACGGAATGGAAGACAACAACCGCAATTTGATCCTGGCAACGGTCCTGTCGTTTCTGGTGATCCTGGTATGGTATACGGTCTTCGCTCCAGAACCCGTTTCCGACCAGCCCTCGGGGCAGCCGCTGACAGAGCAGGTTGCAGGCGATCAGCCTCTGGTGGCCGCACCCGGAACAGGCACGGCGATCACATCGCCTGCAGATCTGGCAGCAGCACCGGATGCGGTCGAACCCGCGGCCCGGGTGGCGATTCAGTCGCCGTCGTTGTCCGGTTCGATTTCGCTTGCCGGTGGTCGGATCGACGACCTGCTCCTGACCCGCTATCAGGAAACCCGGGACGAGGGCTCGCCGGACGTGCGGCTGCTGACCCCGTCCAGCGCGACTGCGGATGAAAACATCCCCGTCGATAGTGCGCAGTACAAACCCTATTACGCCGTCTATGGGTGGACCCCAGGACCGGGCGTCAACGCAAGCCTGGTGCCGAACCCGGCAACCGTGTGGACACTGGAATCCGGTGAGACCCTGTCCCCCGGACAACCCGTCACGCTGGCGTGGGACAATGGTGCCGGCCAGATCTTCCGCCGCACGTTCGCGATGGACGAGGATTATTTGTTCACGGTCGGCCAAAGCCTTCAGAACGATGGCGATACCGCGTTCTCTGCAGCGCCCTATGGGATCATTGCGCGTCACGGCCGCCCCGATACACAGAACAACTTCATCTTGCACGAGGGGGTGGTCGGCATGGTCGACGGTACCTTGGTCGAGATGGACTATGACGACGTGGCGGAACTGGACCCGATCGACCGCGAAGGTCGCGCGGATGTCTATGAGGTCACCGGAAACGGCTGGATCGGCTTTACCGACAAGTACTGGATGTCCGCGCTGGCACCTGCGCCTGGCCAGGCATTCACCGCGGTGGTGAAATACGCCGACGGCGCAGACATCTACCAAACCGAAGCCCGCTTTCCGATGCAGACCGTGGAACCCGGCACGCAGCTTAGCGCCGACAGCTACCTGTTCGCCGGCGCCAAGGTCTGGGAGGTCATCCGAGGATACGAGGAAACCCCCGGGATCGAGCGTTTCGTCGATTCGATCGACTGGGGCTGGTTCTATTTCCTGACAAAGCCGATCTTCCAGCTGCTGCACTGGCTGCACGGCATCATCGGCAACATGGGCTGGGCAATCATCGCGCTGACCTTTGTGCTCAAGACGCTGGTCTTCCCGCTGGCCCGCAAATCCTACATCTCGATGGCCAAGATGAAGGAACTGCAGCCGCAGATGGAGGAGATCAAGACCCGCACCGGCGACGACCGCATGAAGTTCCAGAAGGAAGTGATGGAGCTGTACAAGCGGGAAAAGGTGAACCCCGCCGCGGGCTGCCTGCCGATCCTGCTGCAGGTTCCGATCTTCTTCTCACTGTACAAGGTGATCTTCGTCACGATTGAACTGCGCCATGCTCCGTGGATCGGCTGGATTCAGGATCTGTCCGCGCCCGACCCATCCAGCCTGCTGAACCTGTTCGGACTGTTGCCCTTTGCGACCCCGGTTCAAGGGACCTTGCTGCATTCGCTGTCATTGCCCGCGCTGGCGATCATGCTGGGCATCAGCATGTGGATGCAACAGCGCCTGAACCCGGCGCCTACGGATGCCACGCAAAAGATGATCTTTGCCTGGATGCCGTGGATCTTCATGTTCATGCTGGGTGGTTTCGCCTCAGGGCTGGTGCTCTACTGGATCACCAACAACCTGATCACGATCCTGCAGCAGTACACGATCATGTCGATGCACGGGCACCGTCCCGACCTGTTCGGCAACATCAAGTCCTCCATGCCCAAACGCAAACGCGTGGGCGACAAACCCGGCGCTGGAAAGTGACGGCGCATCTGGCCCTGATCCGCCGCCATCCGATCAAGTCGGTCGGCGGAGAGGGGTTGGACGAGGCAACCCTGAAGCCGGGGCATCGCATGCCCGGTGACCGCGAATGGGCGATCCTGACCGAAGCTGGCGAACGCCATGCGCTGGCCAGCCAGACCGACGGGCAGCCGGATCGCTGGCTGCCCAAATCCTGTTTCCTGCGGGGCGTCATTTCGGCTGACCTGCAGGCTGTCGTAGGTGGTTGGCGCGACGGGATGCTGCATCTGTCGCACCCGCGCGCGGGTACGGTGACACTGGATCCGGAGACGCAGGGCGCACAACTAATCGACTGGCTGCGGCCGTTATGGCCCACTGACGCCCCTGCCCCAACACGGCTGGTCCGCGGCGCTGCCATTTGGACGGACCAGAAACAGGCCGTTCTGTCGATACTGTCGCTCTCCAGCCTTGCGCAGATTGAAGCACGGTGTACCCAGTCATTCGGCACACATCGGTGGCGCGGCAACCTGTGGGTCGATGGCTGGGCGCCATTCGCGGAACGCGACCTGATCGGCCGTACCATCCGCATCGGCATGGCCGAACTGCGGGTGACCGACCACATCGGGCGTTGCGACGCCACCAGCGCGAACCCCGACACGGGAACGCGCGACATCGACATGGTCCAGACGCTGGACCGGCTTTATGGCCACACAGACTTTGGCATTTTCGCCGAGGTTGTCACCGGCGGTCCGGTCCGCCTGCAAGATCAGGTCCACGCATGAAAGTCGCTTTTCCAACCGCCCCCGACCCCGAAGCCGCAGCCGCCGAGGCCGCGCGCCTGCTGTTCGCGGGATCTGTCGATTTCGTCAAGGGCGTCGTCCACATGGACGGCCTGCCGCCTGCGAACCGCCCCGAAGTCTGTTTTGCCGGTCGGTCCAACGTCGGCAAATCAAGCCTGATCAACGCGCTGACCGGGCGCAAAGGGCTGGCACGGGCGTCAAACACGCCGGGCCGCACGCAGGAAATCAACTATTTCGCCCTAGGCGAGCATTCCTATCTGGTCGACCTTCCCGGATACGGCTTTGCCAAGGCCCCGGTCGCCATCGTCGCCAAATGGCAGGCGCTGCTGAAATCCTATCTGGCTGGGCGTCAGACCCTGCGCCGGGCCTTTTGCCTGATCGATTCGCGCCATGGCGTGAAGGATGTCGACCATGAGATCATGACCCTGCTGGACCGGTCGGCGGTGCCGTTCCAGGTCGTGATGACCAAGACCGACAAATTGGGCCCCAACGCCTTGGCGCCCGTTCTGGAGCAGGTCCGCGAGGCACTGCAGAAGCACCCTGCCGCCTATCCCGAGCTGGTCATCACCAGTTCTGAAAAGAACCAGGGCATCGCCACGCTGCGGGCAATCATCGCCGGGCTGGACTGATCGGCGCATGCGTCCTACGGTCCGACCCGTCAGATCGGGGCCCCAAGGATGAGAACACAGACAATGAACCGTGACTGGATCGCCACCGCGCGCACGCTCTCCGAGGCCCTGCCCTACCTGCAGCGCTATTCGGGTGCGGTCGTCGTGGTCAAGTTCGGCGGCAACGCCATGGGCGACGACGACGCGATGGCGGAATTCGCCCGCGATGTCGTGCTGATGAAACAGGTCGGCATGAACCCGGTCGTCTGCCATGGCGGCGGGCCGATGATCAACGACCTGCTGAGCCGCCTTGGCATCGAGAGCCGCTTTGTCCGCGGTAAGCGCGTGACCACCAAGGAGACCGTCGAGGTGGTCGAGATGGTCCTGTCCGGCTTGGTGAACAAGCGCATCGTCCAGGCCATCAACGACGCTGGCGGTCGCGCGGTCGGCATATCGGGCAAGGATGACGACATGATGGTGTGCGAGGCCGACGACCCCGAGCTGGGTTTTGTCGGTCGCCCGGTCGAGATGAACGTCCAGATCATCCGCGACCTGTACACCGCCGGGATGATCCCGGTGATCGCCCCCGTGGCCACCGGGATGGAGGACAACGAGACCTTCAACGTCAACGGCGACACCGCCGCCGGGGCCATCGCAGGGGCGTTGAAGGCCGATCGTCTGCTGCTGTTGACTGATGTCACGGGGGTCAAGGATGCGACCGGACAGGTGGTCACGCAGCTGCATCCCGATCAGGTGCGTGCGATGATTGCCGACGGCCAGATCGCGGGTGGCATGATCCCCAAGACCGAGACGGCGCTGAAGGCGCTGGATGACGGTGTCCGCGCGGTGGTGATTCTGGACGGCCGCGTGCCGAACGCCTGCCTGCTGGAACTGTTCACAGAACACGGCGCAGGGTCACTGATCCGCACCACAGAGCCGCGCGTCACGCCGCGTGGGCTGCGTCAAGTCGCCAGCAGCCTGTAATGGCGACATGGCGAAGGGCGCTTGCTCCTTCGCCAACGCTTGTGGCAGGCTGCCAAGACCGACAGCACGGCACAAAGAGGCAGCATTTTCATGACCCCACTTGGACACCGACGCCTGATCCTGACGCGTCATGCGAAATCGGCCTGGGACGATCCGACCTTGGACGATCACGACCGGCCGCTTAACGACAGGGGTCGTCGGTCGGCGCGGACGTTGGGTGATTGGATGGCAAGCCGCGGGTACGAACCCGAGGAGGTCCTGTGCTCCTCTTCGGCCCGCACGCAAGAGACCTGGGCTGTCATCGCCGGTGCCCCGCTGGAAGTGCGCCCGCTGATGCGGATCGAGCAAGGCCTGTACCACGCGGGCCCTGAGAAAATGCTGGCAGTGTTGAAATCGGCCACGATGCCCACGGTCATGATGCTGGGGCACAACCCGGGCATTTCAGAATTCGCAGCCATGCTGCCCGCCCGGCTGCCGATGGACCCTGATTTCCGCCGCTATCCGACCGGCGCGACGCTGGTCGTGGATTTTCAGATCGACAGCTGGGCAGACCTGCAGCCGGGTCAAGGCAGCGTGATGGATTTCGTGCGTCTGGACGGCCGCGCCTAGAGCGGGCAGCGGGGGCATTTGCCCCCGCCATGGGTCAGTGGCCCAGAATCTGGCTAAGAAACAGCTTTGTCCGTTCGGATTTCGGATTGTTGAAGAAATCGTTGGGGTTGTTCTGTTCGACGATCTGACCCTGATCCATGAAAATCACCCTGTTGGCCACCGCCTGCGCAAAGCCCATCTCGTGGGTGACGCAGATCATCGTCATCCCCTCCTCGGCCAGCTCGATCATGGTATCCAGGACTTCCTTGATCATCTCGGGGTCCAATGCACTGGTCGGCTCGTCGAACAGCATGATCTTGGGTTGCATGCACAGCGACCGGGCGATGGCCACGCGTTGCTGCTGTCCGCCGGACAACTGGCCTGGATATTTCGCGGCCTGTTCGGGGATCTTGACCTTTTCCAAGAACCGCATGGCCGTCGCCTCGGCCTGCTTGCGGGGCACCTTGCGGACCCAGATGGGCGCAAGGGTACAGTTTTCCAGAACAGTCAGGTGCGGAAACAGGTTGAAGTGCTGGAACACCATGCCAACCTCGGACCGGACCTTGTCGATGTTCTTGATGTCGCTGGTCAGTTCCACCCCGTCGACGACGATGTGGCCGGCCTGATGTTCCTCCAGCCGGTTGATGCATCGGATCAATGTCGATTTTCCCGACCCCGAGGGGCCCGCGATGACGATGCGTTCACCCTTGTGCACGGTCAGGTCGATGTCGCGCAGGACGTGGAACGTACCGAACCACTTGTTCATGCTCCGGATATCGATGGCGACCTCGTCACTGACGGTCATCTGGCTGCGGTCGATGCGGCGTTCGATGTTTTCCATAACCAGGGTCCTTACCTGTGGTCGCGTTGCAGACGGCGTTCCAGATACATCGAGTATCGCGACATGCCAAAGCAGATGAGAAAGAAGATGGCGCCGACAAAGATGAACGGCTCCCAATAGATGCCCTTCCATTCGACATTGGCGCGCACCGCGTCCGACATGGATTTCAGCGGGTCGTAGAGGCCCACGAAGGTCACCAGCGTGGTATCCTTGAACATGCCGATGAAGGTCGACACGATGCCGGGAATGCTGATTTTCAGCGCCTGCGGCAGCACGATCAGGCGTTGCGCCTTCCAATAGTCCAGTCCCAGGGCGTCGGCGGCCTCGTACTGGCCCTTGGGCAGGGCGGCCAGACCGCCGCGGATCACCTCGGCCATGTAGGCGGCGGCAAAGATCGTCACCATGATGATGACCCGCAGGATGATGTCGAAACTGGTGCCCGGCGGCAGGAAATAGTTCAGCAGCAGGGATGCCACGAACAGCAGGGTGATCAGCGGCACGCCGCGGATGAATTCGATAAAGATTACCGACAGCGACTTGATCAGAAACATGTCCGACTGACGCGCCAGCGCCAGGACGATACCCAGAGGCAGCGACAGCGCAATGCCCGCCACGCCGATGGTCAGCGACAGCAGGAACCCGCCAAAGCGGTCCGACCGCACCGCGTCGATCGACAGCGGCAACAGCGCTTCGGCGTCGCCGGCCGCATCGCCTGCCAGAACCAACCAGAATAGCACCGTTACCAGGATCGCCGCGACCGTCGCCAGCATCGGAGAGACCCGCGACAGCACCCGCCACGCCAGCCAGCCCAACAACGGTCCGACGAGAACGAAGATCGGCCCCCACAACGTGCCGCCCCACAGGAACCACACGCCTAGCAGCGGATAGATCAGGGAGAACGGCAGCATCCAGGCAATATTGCGTTCCGATGCGAACAGCCCCGCACCCAGCACCAGCGCCGCAAACATCAGCCAGCCAACCGGCGCGCCCAGCACGACCATCGCCCACAGCGTAACGACGGCGGTGATGCCCAGAACGACACGACGGATCGTCAGCGACGCGGAAAACAGCACCGGCGCCAGCGCGACCATCAACAGGCCGAATGTCATCGTGGGCCGCCAATACAGTTCGACCGGGTAGAAGCCAAAGATGTACTGGTTCCAGCGTTCGCGGATCACTGCAAAGCAGGCGCCGCGTGCACCCTCGCCCCAGGTGGCGGCGATGATCTGACGACATTCGTTCAGGCTGTTGGCGTTCCAGACCGAATGGGCGAACCAGTTCCAGAATGTAGCGATCAGGAACCAGATGATCAGCGCCCCCAAGATCGTCAGGACGGTGTTCACGGGCCCGGCGAACAGGTTCGCCCGCAGCCAGTGAATCGCACCCGATTCGCGGACCGGCGGCGCGGCCGGAGGCAGCATGGTGTCGCGCACGAAGGGCACGGTCTGGGCGTGGGTGTCGCTCATCCTATCGCTCCTTCAGTTTCACGCGGGCGTTGAAGACGTTCATCCCCGCCGAAATGATCAGGCTGAGGACCAGATAGGTCAGCATCATCAGCACGATCGCCTCCAGCTCGCGGCCAGTCTGGTTCAGGGTCGTACCGCCAAGGGTGCCGCGCAGGTCCATGTACCCCACGGCGATCGCAAGCGAGCTGTTCTTAGTCAGGTTCAGGTATTGAGAGATCAGCGGCGGAATGATCACCCGCAGCGCCTGTGGCAGGATCACCAGGTTCATGGTGCGGTTCGGACGCATGCCCAGGGCAAAGGCCGCCTCGGACTGACCACGGCTGACGGCCAGAATGCCGGCGCGCACGATCTCCGCGATGAAGGCAGCGGTGTATAGCGTCAGCGCCAGCCACAGCGCGACCAGCGAGTTCGAGACATTCAGCCCGCCCGTGAAGTTGAAACCCTGCAGGGTGGGCGGGACCAATTGCAGGCCGAAATACCAGATCAGCAGCAGCGACGGCACCGTCATGACCGCCAACGACATCCACCAGGTGGTGGGCCGGTCGCCGGTGCGGTCCTGTACGTTCTGCGCCCAGGTCCCGATCATGCGCCGCACGATCCAGCCTCCGACCAGCACCACGACAAACGCGATCGTGGCCCAGTTGAAGGTGATGCGCGCGCCCAGGTCCAGGCTGCCCGGGTCGTTCGTCATCGCCAGCGTCGGCAGCGCGGTATAGCGGTTGGTCAGGGCCACGTGATCGAACAGGATCATCCCGGATGTGGCTGCCTCGCCGCGAAAGGCGTTGGGCGGCGGCAGGATCTCGGTGAAGACCGCATAGACGATCAGGATCCACAACAGCAGCGGCATGTTGCGGAAGATCTCGACAAAGACTGTCATCAGACGGGCGAACAGCCAGTTCTTGGACAGCCGCGACACGCCCACGATCACACCCAGGACCGTTGCCGCGATGCAGCCCAGGACCGCCACGATCAACGTGTTCAGCAGCCCCACGACCGATGCCCGGAAATGCGAATCGTCGGCGGTATAGGGGATCGGCGTCTGCGAGATGTCATATCCCGCGCGCTGGAACAGGAACCCGAAATCAAAGCTTTTGCCCATCAGGGCAAGGTTGCGGACCGTGTTGTCGAGCAGCCACCAACCGGCGGCCATGACCAGAATGAACACGATGACCTGAAATGTCAGGGACCGATACCGCTGATCGTTGACCAGCATGCTCAGCCGGAACGGCGGCGTCGCCGTTGCCCGGATGTCCGTCATGTTTCTTACCCCTGTGGCCTGCCATCGGCTTTGCGCCGTTTTTCGCTTGGGCAGGTTTATCGTTGGTGGAGGGTGGGGGCCGGGCCCGTCATGGGTCCGACCCCCGGTCGTGTCAGCCGATCAGCGGAACGGCGGAGCGTACAGCAGGCCGCCCTGGGTCCATTGTGCGTTCAGGCCGCGGGCCAGACCGATCGGGGTCTGCTCGCCGATGTTGGCGGCAAAGATCTCGCCATAGTTGCCGGATGCCAGGATGGCGCGGCGTGCCCATTCGGCGTCCAGGCCCATCATCGCGCCCAGTTCGTCCGTGGTGCCCAACAGGCGCTGGACCTCGGGGTTCTCGGACGACCGCACCAGTTCCTCGATGTTGCGCGAGGTGACGCCGTACTCTTCGGCGGCGACCAGCGCGTTCAGGGTCCAGCGGGCGATGTCGCCCCAGTTGCTGTCGCCATGGCGCACGGCCGGCCCAAGCGGCTCCTTGGAGATGATCTCGGGCAGGATGATGTGCGTTTCCGGGTCGGCGAATGCCGCGCGCGTCGCTGCCAGACCCGATGCGTCCGTGGTGTAGGCATCGCAGGCGCCGGCCATGTACTGCTGCTCGCCCTCGGCATTGCTGTCGATGTTGACGGGCGTATAGGCCATGTTGTTGGCGCGGAAATAGTCGGCCAGGTTCAGTTCGGTCGTGGTGCCGGTCTGGATGCAGATCGTCGCCCCGTCCAGTTCCTTGGCCGAGGTCACGCCCAGATCGGACCGCACCATGAAGCCTTGGCCGTCGTAATAGTTCACGCCCACGAAATCCAGATTCAGGTCGGTATCGCGCGAATAGGTCCAGGTCGAGTTGCGGGCAAGGACGTCCACCTCGCCCGACGACAGCGCGGTAAAGCGCGTCTGGCCGGTGGTGGGCACGAACTTGACCTTGGCGGGATCGCCCAGGACGGCTGCGGCCAGCGCGCGGCAGTACGCCACGTCAAATCCGGTCCAGTTGCCGCTGGCATCGGGGGCCGCAAAGCCGACCAGGCCGGTGTTGACTCCGCAGTTCAGCTCGTCACGTTCCTTGACCTGGGTCAGCGTCGACCCCTCCTGGGCCATGCCCATGCCTGCCAGCAGGGTCGCCGCGGCCGCCGTCCCCAGGAAAACCGATTTTTTCATAGTTACCTCTGTGTTGGAGCGCCCCCGGTCCGATCGGTCCACGAACGCTGATGCGGACCCTTCGGGGGGTCCTTGTCGGCATAGCACGACAGCGGCTGCCGTCCTATTAGGCGGTATTGTGCCGATACAAGTTGCCGCGTCAAGAACCCCGTCCGACCGCGCGGGCGCTTTCAACCCTTGCGGGACAAGCGCCACAGACGTTCTGCCGACAGAATGGACAGGCGCCGGCCCTCGGCGACCTCGGTCGCCTCCTCGTCGGCACCCCATCGTTCCGCCTGAAAATCCTCATCGATACGGGACAGGCGATGCGCCTCGGCTCCGTCGATGCGCCCCTGGATCACGGCCAGACCCAGGATCAGCGACCCGGGTATCGTCACCAGATCATGCAGGGCGGTCAGTCCCCACTGATCCTGCCCCCGTACCCAGCCATGCAGCCGGTCCAGCGCGTCAGGATCCTGATCAATGGGAATCACCCCGTGCGTGACCCGCAGCGGCGCGCCCAGATGATCGGCCGACCAGTCGATCAGCGGGCCCCATTCGCGGGCCTGCAGGTCGATCAGGACCTGGGGATCGGTTGCCCGATAAGATAGCAGATCAGTGCCCCCATAAGAGGCAAGCATCAAAGCGACCGCGTCGAACTGGGGTGCGACCTTTTCCACCGCGGAATTCACCGCACGGGTCAGCGGCATGGTCAACGGCGCGATCATATCGCCCTGGGCCATCCATTCGTCCGCAACGGCACGGGCCAGAGCCTCGGTCGGCAGGACCAGCGCATGCTTGCCCGGCGTGCGCAGAACGCGGCTGTCCAGCATCACCTCGAACCCGCCATCGGCGGGGCGCAGATCCGCCGTGGTCCAGAACCTGCGCGCCTTCCATTCGCTCATGCCGCCCACTCCTCGATGGCCGTTGTCAGTCCGGTGAAATCGTCCAGGATCCGCACCGCGCCGGCATCCTGCAGCGCATGCGTCGGGTGATAGCCCCAGCTGACGCCAAATCCCGCCAGCCCCGCCGCACGCGCCATCTCCATGTCAAAGCTGGTATCGCCGATCATGACGGCGCCCCCGGCATCGGCCCCCGTCTCGCTCAGCGCGGCCAACAGCATCGAGGGATGCGGTTTGGACGGATGTCCGTCCGCCGTCTGCAGGCTGAGGAACCGCCCCTGCAGCCCGTGCGCCGCGATCATCGCGTCCAGGCCGCGCCGTGACTTGCCCGTGGCCACGGCCAGCAGCAGGTCGTCACGATCCGCCAGCCGGTCCAGACACTCCATCGCGCCCGGATACAGCGGCGCGGCACTGTCCAGCCGCGCCCGCATAAAGCTCTCTTTGTAGGCCGCGACGATCCGTCCCTGCGTCGGTGCATCGACGTCGGGCGCCAGCTGCCCCACCGCGACGGGCAGCGACAGCCCGACGATCGACAGGACCTGAGCCTTTGGCAGCGGCGTCAGGCCGACCTGATCAAAGGCGAACCCCATCGCATGGGTGATGTGGTTCTGGCTGTCGACCAGCGTGCCGTCGACGTCAAAGACGACCAGCCTCATGCGTCGTCCGCGAACGGATCGTCGGGCACGTCGTTCTCGTGCCAGCCCACCGACTTCCATGTCCGGCCCATGTGTTCGGGCAAGGGCGCGGTGATGGTCATGCGCTTTTTGGTGATCGGATGGTCAAAGGTGATCGACCGCGCGTGCAGGTGCAGTTTTTTGCTGATCTCTCCGCCAAGCTGCGCGCCCCAGCCATCGCCCAAGTTTTCCTGGCCAGAACCGCCATACTTGCCGTCGCCCACGATCGGATGGCCCAGTTCGGCCATATGCGCGCGCAGCTGGTGCGTGCGCCCGGTGATCGGCACCAGCGCACACCAGCTGGCCCGCGTGGCCAGCGCGTCCAGCACGGCATAGTCGGTGGTGGCGCGTTTTGCGCCCTCGGTCTTGTCGATGTCGCGGGGGTGGACGGCGATCATCTTTTCATGGTCGCCGCCGCGTCCCTGCCCGCCCTTGACCAGACCATAACGGATCGTGCCCATCCGCGGATGAGGTACGCCCGCAACGGCCGCCCAATAGATCTTGCGCGTGGTGCGCGACCGAAACGCCTCGGACAGGGCACGGGCCACCCGGTCCGTGCGCGCCAGCAGCAGGACGCCGGATGTGTCCTTGTCCAGCCGGTGAACCAGCTTGGGCCGTTCCTTGAACCCGAACAGCAACGCGGTGGTCAGCCCGTCGACGTGACGCCCGCCCAACCCGCTGCCGCCCTGGCTGGGCAAGCCCGGCGGCTTGTTCAGGGCGATGATGTGTTCATCCTTCCACAGGACGGCGGCCTGGATCATCTCGGCGTCGCTGTCGGCCACGCGCGGCCCAAGGGGGCGTTCCGACCGTTCGGCCTCGGGGCCGGGTTCGGGCAGCGGCGGCACCCGCACCTGCTGGCCCGGCGCGATGCGTGTGGCGGCCTTGACGCGGCCCCCGTCGACGCGCAGCTCTCCCTTGCGGCACATCTTCTCGATGGCCACCTGCGACAGCTGCGGAAAGCGTTTTCTCAACCAGCGGTCCAGGCGCATCTCTGCGTCGTCGTCGCCAACAATGATGGTCTGCACGGCACTCATGCCCAAATCCCTCGTCCCAATGCCAGTCCGGCCATGACGGCCGCCAGCGACAGCAGGACCGAAAGCCCCACATAGGCCAGCGCCATGACGCCCTGACCCCGTTCCCACAACGTCAGTACATCCAGCGAAAACGCCGAAAACGTCGTGAATCCCCCCAGCAGCCCGGTCAGCAGCAACGGCGCCCAGGCATTGCCCAGCCTGTGCGTCAGCAACGCGGCCAGCAGCCCCATTGCGAAACTGCCCGCCACGTTGACAAGCAACGTCGCCTGCCATGCCAGCGGCATCACCCGATAGAGGGCATAGCGACAGGTAGCCCCAAGGGCCCCGCCAATGGCGACTTGCAGAAAGGGGTTCATGCGCGCGTCTGTGTGGCCCCGCGCGCGCAAAGTCAACCGCCGCGCTTCAGCCGTTGGCTGACGAACCAGTCCAGGCGGCGCTTCAGCTCGCGCTCGAAGCCGCGTTCGACGGGGGTGTAGAGGACCGGGCGCTTCAGCCCGTCGGGGAAATAGTTCTGGCCGCTGAACGCGTCCTCGGCGTCGTGGTCATAGGCATAGCCCGCGCCATAGCCCTGCTCCTTCATCATCTTGGTCGGCGCGTTCAGGATATGGGCAGGCGGCATCATGCTGCCGGTGCGCTTGGCCTCGGCCCGCGCGTTCTTGTAGGCCGCGTATCCCGCGTTCGATTTCGGGGCCAGTGCCAGATAGATCACCGCCTGACCCAGGGCCAGTTCCCCCTCGGGGCTGCCAAGACGCTCGTACAGCGCCCAGGCATCCAGACAGTGCCGGGCGGCGGCGGGATCGGCCAGACCGATGTCCTCGATCGCCATTCGGGTGATGCGGCGCGCCAGATAGCGCGGGTCCTCCCCGCCCTCCAGCATCCGGGCCAACCAATACAGCGCCGCGTCCGGGTCGCTGCCCCGCACCGATTTGTGCAGGGCTGAAATCAGGTTGAAATGCTCCTCGCCCGACTTGTCGTACTTGGGCGCACGCTTGTTCAGGCGTTTCGCAAGGGCATCGGGATCGACCTTGCCCTCGACCTTCCATGCGGCGACCTGCTCGATCAGGTTCAGGCACGCACGGCCGTCGCCGTCGGCCATCTCCAGCAGGGTGTCGCGGGCCTCTGCCGTCAGAGGCAGCTTGCGTCCCAGCTCGCGCTCAGCGCGCTGCGCCAGCAGTTCCAGGTCCGCCAGCGTCAGACGCTCCAGCACGATGACCTGGGCGCGCGACATGACAGCCGCGTTCAGTTCAAAGGACGGGTTTTCGGTCGTGGCGCCAACCAGAAGGATGGTCCCATCCTCCATATGGGGCAGAAAGCTGTCCTGCTGCGCCTTGTTGAAGCGATGGATTTCGTCGACGAACAGCAGCGTGGCCCGGCCTTGACTGCGGCGCAGGCGCGCGGCGTCAAAGACCTTTCTCAGGTCCGGCACGCCGGTAAAGATGGCGCTGATCTGGACAAACGCCAGATCGGTCTCGTCCGCCAGCAGACGGGCGATGGTCGTCTTTCCCACACCGGGCGGACCCCACAGGATCAGCGACGACAGGCTGTCGGATGCCAGCATGCTGCCAAGCGATCCGTCAGCAGCCAGAACCTTCGCCTGGCCGATGACCTCGGACAGGCGTGTGGGTCGGATGCGATCGGCCAGCGGTCTCGTCCCCGCAGATGTGGGGATGCCTGCATGCGGTGCGTTATCGAACAGATCTGCCATGACACGCCCAGTCTAGGCATGTTCGTGCAGACCCGACAGCCCTGTTTGCAGGGTGACCGTTGGTCAGTGCATCTTTGTGGTCAGATCAATTGCGACACATTGAAACTCGCCGTCGTCGATGAACAGCGGGCGACCCAAGGCCTCGGCCGACAAACCGCATCGACCGTACCAGCGCGGCCAGTTGGACCCGGTCAGCGCAATCAGCTTGGTCGCGCCCATGTCCCGGGCTGACCCGGTCATGGCCTCGACCATCTTGAAGTGGACCTTGCGCCGGTACATCTGCGGGATCGAATGGCTGACGAACACGCGCGAGCACTCCCAGACATGCGCATCGACCGGTGCCTTGTCGAACAGCAGGTCCTGCGGAATGCTGCCGCCCAGGATCCCCTCCTGCGCGTCGCGGATCATATAGGAATAGATGCCGCAACGGGCCGTCGTCGGGGTCAGACGAATGCCCGCCAAAACTTCGGTCCGGTCATGGATCGCGATCCAGCGGCTTTGCGGCGTGTCGTACTGGTCGAACTCCATATCCTCGGATTCGGGCAGATCCCAGTTCTTTTGAATGATAAAGCTCTGCTTGCGGGCGCGGAAAAGATTGGCAAACAATTCGCCGTGGTTATGAAGATTTGAAAAGGAAAGTGTTGTCGTCTGCATGTGATACTCCTGGGGTGTGAGGGCACCCTTCCTTGCCTCGCGGCCCCCCTTGGGCGACATCTACAGCAAGCGGTATTCCTTGGCCCTCTGCAGCGCCTCGGCGGTCGTCCGCGCCTTCAGGCGTTCGCGGACTGAAATCAACCTTGCCTTGAACGCGCTTTCGGTAATCCCAAGCTTGGCAGCCGCTGCTGCATGACGATCGCCCTCCGCAATGCATCGAAGGGCTTCTTTTTGAGCCTTGGTGAGGCTCGCCGGCGGCTCTGTCATGTCGTGAAGCCGCCGTACCGTGGTCGAGATCTCGTTGATCTCAACGTCGGATAGTTCGCGATCAGCGCGTGCAAGCGACGCAATGGTGCGCGACGCGATCGGACCGTGGGCAACGGTCAGACCAAAGATCAGCCCATGATCGGCAGCATCCTTGAGAATGTTGAATGGATCAGGAATAGGCAATGCAGACCACCGGCAAGCACCTGTGGTCGAAAACCCCCACGCAATCGTCGGGTCGCGCAAGGCATAGCCATTCTGGGAATAGAACTCCGACCATTTCTCGTCATACGTCTGAAACTGCATCAGAGGTGCAGCGAAACGGATATGCAAACCCACGAAATAGCCGGACGGGGCGTATTTGCCCAGCTTTCTAAGATCCGCATTTATGTCTGCACGAGATGACATGGCTATATGGATATGTTGAAATGGTTGGGTTCAAGGTTCAAACAGACTGTGACCTGTCGAAGTTTAGATTTCGCTAACGCCTGCGGCTTGCTGATAAAATACATTGTCCTCCCTCGCGGAATCATCTGTGTAATCACGATGGTTCCGTCCGTGGACGATACATACGCAAAGCCACTCGCGGAAGGTAAAGAATCTTACATTCCCTTACGTCAGCACATTCCAGCTGTGCTCAATTGACAACCCCGCCGCAACAAGTTGCGACGGGGCTAAATTTATCAGCACTGGGAAACGGCTGACATCAATCTTCGGCGGTGAATTCCGATTCCAGCCGCGCACGGTCTGCAGCACCTTTGGCGCTGGTATCACGATCGACGAACTCGATGATCGCCATCGGCGCCATGTCGCCATAACGAAAGCCAGCCTTCATGATGCGGACATAGCCACCCTGGCGGTCCTTGTAGCGTTCGCCCAGAACGTCGAACAGCTTGGCAACATGCATGTCCTGCTTCAGCTGCGCGTTTGCCTGACGGCGGGCGTGCAGATCGCCGCGCTTCGCCAGCGTGATCAGCTTTTCGACGATCGGACGCAGTTCCTTGGCTTTTGGCAAGGTGGTCTTGATCTGCTCGTGCTCGATCAACGAGCCGGACATGTTGGCGAACAGCGCCTTGCGGTGTTCGTGGGTACGGTTGAGGCGGCGGTAACCGCGAGCGTGACGCATGATGATCTCCTACAGCGTGTTTTGCTTTGTCCGGCAGCCCATGCGTGCGGGCCGCTCTCCTTGGGGCATTGGCCCATATCCGGCGGGGGTCACCCCCCGCCGCAATTCTCAGAACTGGTCGTCGAAACGCTTGGCCAGATCCTCGATGTTCTCCGGCGGCCAGTCGACCACGTCCATGCCAAGATGCAGGCCCATTCCCGACAGCACTTCCTTGATCTCGTTCAAGGACTTGCGGCCAAAGTTCGGGGTCCGCAGCATTTCCGCCTCGGTCTTCTGGATCAGGTCACCGATATAGACGATGTTGTCGTTCTTCAGGCAGTTTGCCGAACGAACCGACAGCTCCAGCTCATCAACCTTCTTCAGCAGACGCGGATCGAACTCCAGCCCGTCGTCGCTGTCCTGCCGGTTCGCAGCCTCGGGCTCATCAAAGTTGACGAACACTGACAGCTGGTCCTGAACGATACGCGCGGCATAGGCCACGGCATCTTCCGGCGTCAGCGAGCCGTCGGTCTCGATCTTCATGGTCAGCTTGTCATAATCCAGCACCTGGCCCTCGCGGGTGGGCTGCACCTCATAGCTGACGCGCTTGACCGGAGAGAAAATCGCGTCGATCGGAATCAGACCGATGGGCGCATCCTCGGGCCGGTTCTTGTCGGCGGCAACATAGCCCTTGCCCGTCTGCACGGTCAGTTCCATGTTCAGCTCGGCGCCGTCGTCCAGGTGGCAGATGACATGGTCGCGGTTCAGCACGGTGATGCCGGCCGTTTCCTGAATGTCGCTGGCCTTGACCTCGCCCGGACCCTTGGCGGACAGCGTCAGGCGCTTGGGGCCTTCCACGTCCATCTTCAGGGTCACGCCTTTCAGGTTCAGCACGATGTCGGTCACATCCTCGCGGACGCCTGCGACGCTGCTGAACTCGTGCAGCACATTGTCGATCTGAACGGCCGTGATGGCGCCGCCCTGCAGCGACGACATCAGCACGCGACGCAATGCATTGCCAAGCGTCAGGCCAAAGCCCCGCTCCAGCGGCTCGGCGACCAACGTCGCCGTGCGGGTCGCGTCCGCGCCCGGCTTGACGACCAGCTGGGTCGGCTTGATCAGTTCGGCCCAATTCTTGTGGATCATGGATTTTCCTCCATACCTGCTTCCTGCCCATGACCGTGGCCGGAAACGCCCGAGGTGAAATGCGAAAGTCCGGCCCATGCGCGAACGCACGGGCCGGTCAATGATGATCCAGGATCAGACGCGACGGCGCTTGGGCGGGCGGCAGCCGTTATGCGCGATCGGCGTCACGTCACGGATCGCCGTGATGTTGAAGCCAGCAGCAGCCAGCGCGCGCAGCGCCGATTCACGTCCCGAACCGGGGCCCTGGACTTCGACGTCCAATGTGCGAACGCCGTGTTCCTGCGCCTTGCGGCCGGCATCTTCGGCGGCCATCTGAGCGGCATAAGGTGTCGATTTGCGCGACCCCTTGAAGCCCATCGTGCCGGCCGAGGACCAGGCAATGGCATTGCCCTGAACGTCAGAGATCAGGATCTTGGTATTGTTGAAGCTGGAATTCACATGCGCAACGCCAGTGGCGATGTTCTTGCGTTCCTTGCGCTTCATGCGGGTCTTGTCACGTGCCATGTCGCTTGCCCCTTATTTCTTCTTGCCGGCGATCGGCTTGGCCGGGCCCTTGCGGGTGCGCGCATTGGTATGCGTGCGCTGACCGCGGACAGGAAGGCCGCGACGGTGGCGAAGACCGCGATACGAACCCAGGTCCATCATGCGCTTGATGTTCATCTGGACTTCGCGGCGCAGGTCGCCCTCAACGGTCAGGTTGGCATCAATGTATTCGCGGATGGCCAGGACTTCTGCGTCCGACAGATCATTGATGCGGCGCGACATGTCGATGCCGGTCGCTTCACAGATCTGCACAGCGTACAGGTCGCCGATGCCGTGGATATAGGTCAGAGCGATGGGGACGCGTTTCCCCGTCGGAATGTTGACGCCAGCAATACGAGCCACGCGTTTTCCTTTTCAGTTGCGGTTCCGTAACGCCGGAACCTTTTTTCACAACGCAAGGCCCGAAAGCTGTGCCTTCGGGCCAAATCGATGGTCCACCCGCGATCCGGGTGATTCTCTTGCGAGATGACGTCAACTAGCGGCGTAACGCCGCGTCGTCAAGCAGGCAGCGCGGCAGCGATCTGGGCCGAGACCTGATCCATCGGTGCCATGCCGTCGACGGCCTGCAGGTTCCCCTTGGCATAGTAATAGCCCAGCAGTGGCGCAGTCTTCTTGTAGTATTCACGCAGGCGGTCAGCAAAAACCTCGGGGGTATCATCACGACGCACCGGCTGGCCGGCGGCACGCGATTCCTCGGCGCGCTTGACGATACGCCCGACCAGGGCCTCATCGTCAACCTGCAGCTCGATCACCGCGTCCAGCGCCATGCCGGATTCTGCCAGCAGACGTCCCAATGCATCAGCCTGCGGCAGCGTCCTGGGAAAGCCGTCAAAGATGAAACCCTTGCCACCCTTTTCCAACTGCTCCCGGATCAGGCCGATGACGATCTCATCGGTGACCAGTTCCCCACGGTCCATGACCTCGGCCACGCGGCGCCCCATCTCGGTTCCCGACGACCGTGCGGCGCGCAGCATGTCGCCGGTGGACAGTTGCACAAGGCCCTTGTCCGCAACCAGGCGACCGGCTTGGGTGCCCTTGCCGGCACCCGGCGGCCCCAACAGGATGATGTTGATGGTCATGGCGTCTGTCCCCCTCAGGTGGCCATAGAAGCGGCCTTGTCGTGTCGTCGGTACGGTCGCGCCCTCAGCGGCGCGAAGGCAGGCGGCGCGGCTTGGCGGTGCCCGGCTTGCGCTTGCCGCGCAGCTGGGATTTCTCGATCAGGCGCTCGTACTGGTGTGCCAGCAGATGGCTCTGGACCTGGTTGATCGTGTCCATCGTCACCGACACCACGATCAGCACCGAGGTTCCGCCCAGATAGACCGGGATCGAAAACTGGTCGCGCAGAATTTCGGGCATCAGGCAGACCAGCGCCAGATAGGCCGAACCGATCACCAACAGGCGGTTCACCACATAGTCCAGATAATCCTGGGTCCGCTTGCCCGGACGGATGCCCGGGATGAAACCGCCCTGGTTCTTAAGGTTCTCGGCCACATCATCGGTCTTGAACGACACGTTCTGCGTGTAAAAATACGTGAAGAACACGATCATCGATGCAAAGAACAGCAGGTACAGCGGCTGCCCCGGTCCGAAATAGGCCAGCACAATCGACATGATCGGACCTGCCTCATTCCCGGAAAAGGTCGAGATCGTCACCGGCAGCAGCAGCAATGAGCTGGCAAAGATCGCCGGGATCACGCCCGCGGGGTTGACCTTGACCGGCAGGTGGCTGGTCTGGCCGTCATAGACCTTCATGCCGACCTGGCGCCGGGGGTACTGGATGCGGATCTTGCGCAGGGCGCGTTCCATGAACACGACAAAGGCGATGATCGCCACCAGCATCACGATCACGAACAGGATCACCGGGGTCGATACGGCGCCCGTGCGCCCCTGCTGGAAAAAGGTCGCCAGAGCAGCAGGAATTTCAGCCAGAATGCCCACAAAGATGATCAGCGAAATGCCGTTGCCGACGCCGCGCGCAGTGATCTGTTCGCCCAGCCACATCAGGAACATGGTGCCGCCGACCAGCGTGATGACCACGGACGCCTGAAAGAACAGGCCGGGTTCATGCGCAAGGCCACCGGCCTCCAGGCTGCGGGCAAGACCATAGGCCTGAAACAGCGCCAGCGCCACGGTGCCGTAGCGCGTGTACTGGTTGATCTTCTTGCGACCGGTCTCGCCTTCCTTCTTCAGCTGTTCCAACGACGGAACCATCGACGTCAGCAGCTGCACAATGATCGAGGCCGAGATGTAGGGCATGATGCCCAGGGCAAACACGCCCATCCGGCCGAGTGCACCGCCGGTGAACATCGACAGCATCCCACCGATCCCCGTGGACGCCTGCTCCATGAAGTTGCGCAGCGCCGCGCCATCGATGCCGGGCACCGGGATATAGGTGCCGATGCGGTACATGACCAGCACGCCGATCGTGAACCAGATACGCTGGCGAAGTTCCGTGGCCTTGCCGAGCTGCCCCCAGGAGAGGTTCGCGGCCATCTGTTCTGCGGCTGACGCCATGCTGTTCCGTCCCGTGTCATGACAGCGCCGCCGACCCGTTTTCGCGGGGACCGGCGGCGCCTGAAAACCTAGTTGCTATCTATGGGGCAGAAAAGCCCCCTTCAACAGCTTATTCGGCTGCCGCGTCGCGCGCTGCCGGCAGGTTGACCTTGCCGCCTGCCTTCTCGACCGCATCGATCGCGGCTTTCGAGGCACCGGTGACAGTGATGGTCATGCCCGACTTCAGCTCACCCGTGGCCAGCAGACGCACACCGTCCAGCTTGCGGCGAACCAGACCCGATGCGACCAGCGCGTCTTCGGTCAGCTCTGCAGTGCCGTCGATCTTGCCCGCGTCGATGAAGCCCTGGATCTGGCCCAGGTTCACGACGGCAAACGACTTTGCGTTCGGCTTGGTAAAGCCGCGCTTGGGCAGGCGACGGTACAGCGGCATCTGGCCGCCTTCGTATCCGCCCAGAGCAACGCCCGAACGCGACTTCTGGCCCTTGATACCCCGGCCGGCGGTCTTGCCCTTGCCCGAGCCCGGACCACGTGCAACGCGCTTTTTCGTGCGGTTCGCGCCATCATTGTCGCGGATTTCATGCAGTTTCATGTCGCTTCTCCTTGCCGGACACTCCCTCGAAGCGAAACAGGGGGCCACGGCTTTTCTTGCTTGTTGAATCGATGCGCCATACGGCACCGGCGCCCTATACGCGCAATGGCCGCGTCTTTCAAGCGATCCCGCCACAGCGACCACACTAATCGCCCCCGACACCATCTTGTGTCTTGCGCGCGACGCGCCCCCTGCCCCACGCATGAAAAATCCCCGATCCACCGAAAGTCGCCATGCCCCGTCTCGCCCTGATCCCGTTCCTTGCCCTTCTGTCCGTCGCACCGGTGGCCCCCGCGGCCGCGCAACAGGCCGAACCGACCTTTTGCACCGCCCGCATCAACGATCGCGACGTCGTCATGGGCTATGACAAGGCCGAGGCCCGGCTGTCGGACACCTATTCACGCCGCGAACAGTTGGCGACGCGCATCGGCCAGCACAACTGTCCCAGCTACGTAGTCCTGCGCAGCCTGACGCCGGAGCTGACCGATGATGAACGCCTGCCGTTCTGCCTGCGCTTCGACAAGGCCAGCGAATCGGTGATGGGTTATGATCTGGGCGCGCGGGACGCCTGGGGCATGTGCCGCAGCCAGACCCGTGCGGTGTGCAGCCGGGTGAACCAGACCACAGCCGCCGCAGGTGCCCTGTCGGGATCCGCGGCGCGCCGGTCGGTACAGGGGCTGCAGGCCCTGCCCGATGCATCGGGCGCGGTGATCCTCAGCGGAGCGGGAACGGCGGTGTCGGGGGCCTTGGCCTCGCTTGGCGGGGCGGCGGCGGTGGTCGCGGCCTCTCCGATGCTGCTGACCGGGGCGGCGGTGTCGGTGGTGGCGGTTGGCGGTACGCTCTACGCCTGTCGCGAATAGGTTTGAAACGCAAAACGCCCCGCAATTGCGGGGCGTTTCACTGTCCTGACCGCGTGGATCAGGGCTTTTCTTCGATGATTTCCACCATGTGGCGGATCTTGTTCACCATGCCGCGCACGGAGGGGGTATCCTCCAGCTCACGGGTGCGGTTCATCTTGTTCAGGCCCAGGCCCTTGAGGGTGGCCAGTTGGTCCTTGGGGCGGCGGATCGGCGATCCGACCTGCTTGACGACGATGGTTGCCATGCGTCTCGCTCCTTACGCTTCGACAGCGGCGTCAGCCGGCTTGTCGTTCGAGGGCAGGATGTCGGCCACTTTCTTGCCGCGACGGGTCGCGACGCTGCGGGGGCTCGACTCTTTCTTCAGACCGTCCAGGGTGGCGCGGATCATGTTGTAGGGGTTCTGCGACCCCTGCGACTTGGCCACGACGTCCTGCACGCCCAGCATCTCGAACACGGCGCGCATCGGGCCGCCGGCGATGATGCCGGTACCCGGAACGGCAGTGCGCATGATGACCTTGCCGGCACCGTGACGACCTTCGATGTCGTGGTGCAGGGTCCGACCGTCACGCAGCGGGACGCGGATCAGGCCGCGCTTGGCCTGTTCAGTCGCCTTGCGAATCGCCTCGGGAACTTCTTTTGCCTTGCCCTTGCCGAAACCGACGCGGCCGCGCTGGTCGCCGACGACGACAAGCGCTGCAAAGCCAAAGCGCTTGCCGCCCTTGACCGTCTTGGACACGCGGTTGATGGCAACCAGACGGTCCTGGAATTCCGGGTTCTCTTCGCGCTCGTTGCGACCGCCCCGGCGGTTGTTGTCACGTTCTGCCATGAGGCATTCCTTGTACGCGGGCGCGCACGGCGCCGATTGTATCGATCCCGGTGAACGGATGTTCCCGGATCATCGGGACGGCGCCACCCAGAGGGCAGGCGCCGTCCACAGGATCAGAACTTCAGACCACCTTCACGGGCAGCGTCGGCCAAAGCCTTGACCTTGCCGTGAAAGATGAAGCCGCCACGGTCGAACACGACTTCTTCCACGCCGGCGGCTTTCGCACGCTCGGCGATGGTCGAACCGATCTTGGCCGCAGCCTCGACGTTGTTCTTGCCGATCAGGCCCAGATCCTTTTCCAGCGTGCTGGCCGAAGCCAGGGTCACGCCGTTAAGATCGTCGATCACCTGCACGAAGATGTTCTTCGAGGACCGGTGGATCGACATCCGCGGGCGGCCGTTCGACATCGCCCGCAGCTTGTTCCGAACGCGCAGGCGGCGCTTCTGGAACAGCTCTTGCTTTTTCAGTGCCATTTCATGCGCCCCTTACTTCTTCTTGCCTTCCTTGCGGAAGACGAACTCGCCCTTGTAGCGGATGCCCTTGCCCTTGTAGGGCTCGGGCTTGCGCCACTCGCGGATGTTCGCTGCGACCTGGCCAACAAGCTGCTGGTCAATGCCTTCCACAACGATTTCGGTCTGCTTCGGAGACGACACCGTGACGCCTTCCGGCACCTCGAAAATCACGTCGTGCGAGTAACCCAAAGCCAACTTCAGGTCCTTGCCCTGCATGTTGGCGCGGTAACCCACACCCTGGATCTCCAGCTCTTTCTTGAACCCGGTGGACACGCCCACAGTCAGGTTCTCGACCATCGAACGGGTCATCCCCCACTGCTGGCGCGCACGCTTGGACGTTCCGCGCGGCTTGACCGCAACCGAACCATCTTCCATCACCAGATCGACATCATCGGTCGCCGTAAAGCTGCGGGTGCCTTTCGGCCCCTTCACTTCGATGGTCTGACCTTTGATCTCGGCCGTCACGCCCTGGGGCAGTTCGACCGGCTTCTTACCAATACGAGACATTCTGCCCTCCTTAGAACACGGTGCAGAGGACTTCGCCGCCAACATTGGCATTGCGAGCCGCTGCATCCGACATGACGCCCTTGGGAGTCGAGACGATGGAGACGCCCAGACCCTGACGGACCTGCGGGATTTCCTTGGCACCGGTATAGACCCGGCGACCCGGCTTCGACACGCGCGACAGTTCCCGGATGACCGGGGTTCCGTCGTGGTACTTCAGCCCGATTTCCAGCTCTTTGTGGCCCTCGGTGGTGGTCACTTCCTCGTAGCCGCGGATGTAACCTTCGTTTTTCAGCACGTCCAGAACCCAGGCACGCAGCTTGGAGGCGGGGGTGCGGACGGTCGATTTGCCGCGCATCTGCGCATTGCGGATGCGGGTCAGCATATCGCCGAGAGGATCGTTCATCATGTTGTGTGCCCCCTTACCAGCTGGACTTGACCAGGCCGGGGATCTGACCTTGCGAGCCAAGCTCGCGCAGCATGATCCGCGACAGTTTCAGTTTGCGGTAATACGCATGCGGACGACCGGTCAGTTGGCACCGGTTGTGCAGGCGTGTCGCCGACGAATTGCGCGGCAGTTCGGCCAGCTTCAGCGTGGCCTTGAACCGCTCTTCCATCGGGCGGGACTGGTCCTTGACGACCTCGTTCAGTTCAGCACGCTTTGCAGCGTATTGCTTGACCAGACGCGCGCGCTTGTTTTCGCGCTCGATCATGGATTTCTTTGCCATATCTCTTTCCCTCCGCGATCAGCTGGTGAACGGCATGTTGAATTGCTTCAACAGCGACTTCGCTTCCGCGTCGGTCTTCGCGTTGGTGCAGATGATGATGTCCATCCCCAGAACTTCGTCGACCTTGTCGAAGTTGATTTCCGGGAACACGATGTGTTCTTTCAGGCCCATCGCATAGTTGCCGCGACCGTCGAACGAGGTCGGCTTCACGCCGCGAAAGTCGCGGACGCGGGGCAGTGCGATGTTGATCAGACGGTCCAGGAATTCGTACATCCGGTCGCCGCGCAGGGTCACCTTGCAGCCAAGCGGCATCTCTTCACGCACGCGGAAGCCAGCGATGGACTTCTTGGCATAGGTGATGATGGCCTTCTGGCCGGCGATCAGCGACAGCTCGTCTGCTGCCTGCTTGACCTTCTTGGTGTCTTTCACGGCTTCGCCGACACCCATGTTCAGGACGATCTTGTCCAGACGCGGGATCTGCATGTCGTTCTTATAGCTGAACTCTTCCTTAAGCGCCGCCTTGATGGTGTCGTTGAACACCGAGCGCAGGCGGGGCGTGTACTTTGCATCGTCCAGCATCAGATCACGTCTCCCGTGGTCTTGGCAAAGCGGACCTTGCCGCCGTCTTCCATGCGAAAGCCGACGCGGGTTGCCTTGCCGTCCTTGTCCATCAGCGACAGGTTCGACAGGTCGATCGGCATGGCCTTCGACACGCGACCGCCCTGGCTGTTCTGCGACTGCTTGGTGTGGCGGATGGCAACGTTGACGCCGTCCACGATGGCCTTGTTGTCCTTGGGCATGACAGCGGTGATCTCACCCTGCTTGCCCTTGTCCTTGCCGGCCAGCACGACGACCTTGTCGCCTTTTTTCAGCTTGGCAGCCATTACAGCACCTCCGGCGCAAGCGAGATGATCTTCATGAAGTTCTTCGCGCGCAGCTCACGAACGACCGGCCCGAAGATACGGGTGCCGACCGGTTCGCCCTGGTTGTTCAGGATGACGGCGGCGTTGCGGTCGAAGCGGATCGAGGTTCCGTCTTCGCGGTTCACTTCCTTGGCGGTGCGAACGACGACGGCCTTGCGGACGTCCCCCTTCTTCACCCGGCCCCGAGGGATGGCTTCCTTTACGGACACGACAATGATGTCGCCCACCGACGCATAGCGACGGTGCGAACCACCCAGGACCTTGATGCACTGAACTCGGCGAGCGCCCGAGTTATCAGCAACATCCAGATTGGTCTGCATCTGGATCATTTGGTTTCTCCCGACCTTTGGGGACCGCCGGTTGCGGCCCCAGGGTTTCGATCATTTCTGATCTGTGATGATGGACTTCAGGCCGCAGCCGTTTCGTCCGTCAGGACAGTCCAGCGTTTCGTCTTCGAGATCGGGGCACATTCGACGATGCGAACGAGATCACCGATCTTGAACTGGTTTTCCGCGTCATGGGCGCGGTATTTCTTGGACGAGCGCACGATCTTGTGCAGCACGGGATGCTTGAAGCGGCGCTCGACCAGGACGGTGATCGTCTGTTCGTTCTTGTCGCTGGTGACGCGGCCTTGCAGGATACGTTTTGGCATGGACCGGGCTCCTTAGTTCGAGGCCGCGGCGTCGGCCGCTTTCTGGTTCAGAATCGTCTTCACACGGGCCACGTCACGACGGACGGTGCGCATGCGTGCAGTGCTTTCCAGCTGACCGGTCGCCTGCTGAAAACGCAGGTTGAAGGCCTCTTTCTTCAGCGCAACCAGCTGATCCTTCAGCTGGTCGGGCGTCTTCGACTTCAGTTCAGTGGCGTCCATGACGCGTCTTCCTTTCAACATCACCGGAGAGCCCCTGTCGCCAGGGCCACCCTGATTCCGGTGGAGTTTCGTGATGAAGGCCTGCGCATACAGGCTGGGTGCGCGTTTGGCAAGCCCGTTTGCCGGAAAAGGCAGGGGCCCCGCCGATCACTCGGCGAGGCCCCTTTTCTGCGCTGGGCCACAAGGGCCGCGCTTACCAGTCTTCGCGGGCGACGATGCGGGTCAGCACCGGCAGCTTCATCGCGCCAAGGCGCAGGGCCTCTTTGGCGATGACGTCGCTGACGCCGTCGATCTCGAACATGATCCGGCCCGGGTGGACACGGGCAGCCCAGAAATCGACAGAGCCCTTACCTTTACCCATCCGCACTTCGGTCGGCTTGGACGACACCGGAACGTCCGGGAAAATCCGGATCCAGACCCGGCCCTGACGCTTCATGTGGCGAGTGATCGCGCGGCGGGCCGCTTCGATCTGGCGGGCAGTCACACGCTCCGGCTCGGTTGCTTTCAGGGCGAAGGAACCAAAGTTCAGGTCGAACCCGCCCTTTGCTTCACCGTGAATCCGGCCTTTGTGCTGTTTGCGGAACTTCGTCCGTTTCGGTTGCAGCATTGTTTTCTACTCCTTACCGGGCGTCGCGGCGCGGACCACGGGGGGCCGGACCTTCCTGGGCCTCGGCAGCGCGGCGATCATGGGCCTGGGGATCATGTTCCATGATCTCGCCCTTGAAGATCCACACCTTCACACCGATGATCCCGTACGGGGTCGTGGCTTCGGACAGTGCATAATCGATATCGGCACGCAGGGTATGCAGGGGCACGCGGCCCTCGCGGTACCATTCGGTCCGGGCGATTTCGGCGCCGCCAAGGCGGCCCGCGACGTTGACGCGGATGCCCAGGGCACCCATGCGCATCGCGTTTTGAACCGAACGCTTCATTGCGCGGCGGAAGGACACGCGACGCTCCAGCTGCTGCGCGATCGATTCTGCGACCAGCTGCGCATCGACGTCAGGCTTGCGCACTTCGACGATGTTCAGGTGCAATTCGCTGTCGGTGAAGTTCGCCAGCTTCTTGCGCAGGGTCTCGATGTCGGCACCCTTTTTCCCGATGATGACACCGGGGCGTGCTGCGTGAATGGTCACGCGGCACTTTTTATGGGGACGCTCGATGATGACGCGGCTGATGCCGGCCTGCTTGGCCTCCGTGTGGATGAAGTCCCTGATCTTCAGGTCTTCAAGCAGCAGATTGCCATAGTCCTTGTCGTCGGCGTACCAGCGGCTGTCCCAGGTGCGGTTGACCTGCAGGCGCATGCCGATCGGATTGACCTTCTGACCCATTACGCTTGCTCCTCGACTTGGCGCACCTTGATGGTGATTTCCGAAAACGGCTTCATGATCTTGCCGAAGCGGCCACGTGCCCGCGGACGGCCACGCTTCATCACCAGGTTCTTGCCGACCCAGGCTTCGGCGACGACAAGATTGTCGACGTCAAGACCGTGGTTGTTCTCGGCGTTGGCAATTGCCGACTGCAGGCATTTCTTCACGTCACCGGCGATGCGCTTGTGCGAGAAAGTTAGGTCGGACAAAGCTTTGTCGACCTTCTTGCCGCGGATCAGCTGTGCAACCAGGTTCAGCTTCTGCGGCGAGGTGCGAAGCATCTTCGTCTTGGCGAAGGCCTCGTTCTCCGCCACGCGGCGCGGATTGTTTTCCTTACCCATGGCGATTACTTCCTCTTCGCTTTCTTGTCGGCCGCGTGCCCGTAATAGGTGCGCGTGGGCGAATATTCACCGAACTTCTGGCCGATCATGTCTTCGCTGACGTTCACAGGAATATGTTTGTGACCGTTGTAGACAGCAAAGGTGAGACCGACGAACTGCGGCAGGATGGTCGAACGACGCGACCAGATCTTGATGACCTCGGATTTGCCCGACTCACGGACCTTTTCCGCTTTCTTGAGCACATAGGCGTCAACAAAGGGGCCTTTCCAAACAGAACGTGCCATGGATCAACGCCCCTTCTTTTTCGCGTGGCGCGAACGCAAGATGTACTTGTCGGTCGCCTTGTTGCTGCGGGTCTTCTTGCCCTTGGTGTCTTTACCCCAGGGCGTGACCGGCGTGCGGCCACCCGACGTGCGACCCTCACCACCACCATGCGGGTGGTCGATCGGGTTCATGGCGACGCCGCGAACGCTTGGGCGGATGCCCTTGTGGCGGTTGCGACCGGCCTTGCCGAGGTTCTGGTTCGAGTGGTCCGCATTCGACACGGCACCGATGGTGGCCATGCATTCCTGACGCACCAGACGCAGTTCGCCCGAGGACAAACGGATCTGGGCATAACCACCGTCACGACCGACGAACTGGGCATAGGTACCAGCCGAACGTGCGATCTGACCGCCCTTGCCGGGCTTCAGCTCAACATTGTGGACGATCGTACCGATCGGCATGCCGCTGAAGGGCATGGCGTTTCCGGGCTTCACGTCGACTTTCTTGCCCGCGACGACCTTGTCGCCAATGGCAAGACGCTGCGGCGCCAGGATATAGGCCTGCTCGCCGTCTTCGTATTTGATCAACGCGATGAACGCGGTGCGGTTGGGATCGTACTCGATCCGCTCGACTGTGCCGGCCATGTCGAACTTGATGCGCTTGAAATCGACGATGCGATACAGGCGTTTCGCGCCGCCGCCTTGGCGACGCATGGTGATCCGTCCGGTGTTGTTCCGGCCGCCTTTCTTGGTCAGACCCTCAGTGAGGGATTTGACCGGGCGACCTTTCCAAAGCTCCGAACGGTCGATCAGAACCAGCCCACGCTGGCCAGGCGTCGTCGGTTTATACGACTTCAATGCCATCTTTCTGTCTTCCGTTGCTTTGGACCAGGGTGGTCCGTTTCAGTCAATTGCGGCGGCCCCGGATCGCCGGGGCCGCCTGATCGCGCCCGGTTATCAGAGACCGGTCGATACGTCGATGGTGCTGCCGGCTTCCAGCGTCACATAGGCCTTCTTGACGTCGCTGCGACGACCCAGCTGGCCGCGGAAACGCTTGGTCTTGCCCTTGGTGATGGTGGTGTTGACCGCCTTCACCTTGACGCCGAACAGGGCCTCGATGGCCTGCTTGATCTGCGGCTTGTTCGAGTCCCTGGCGACCTGGAACACGACGCCGTTGTTCTCGGACGTCATGGTCGCCTTTTCGGTGATGATCGGCTTGACGATCACGTCGTAATGTTCTGCTTTCGCGCTCATTTCAGACGAGCCTCCAGAGCTTCGACACCAGCGCGCGTGATCACCAGGGTATCACGCTTGAGGATGTCATACACGTTGGCACCCATCGACGGCAGGATGTCCACGCCTTCGATGTTGCGGGCGGCACGGGCGAAGTTCTCGTTCACTTCGGCACCGTCGATCACCAGCACGCGCTTCCAGCCGTTCTCGCGTACGGCTTTGGCAACTGCTGCGGTCTTGGCGTCGGCGAGGTTCAGGTCCTCGATGATGACCAGTTCACCTGCCGTGGCTTTCGCCGACAGCGCGTGACGCAGACCCAGGGCGCGGACCTTCTTGGGCAGATCAAAGGCGTGCGACCGCGGGGTCGGGCCTTTGTAGGTGCCGCCGTGACGGAAGATCGGCGCGTTGCGGGAGCCGTGGCGTGCGCCGCCGGTGCCCTTCTGGCGATAGATCTTCTTGGTCGAATAGCTGACATCGGACCGGCCCAGCACCGAGTGGGTGCCGGCCTGCGCCTTGGCACGCTGCCAGCGCACGACGCGCTGCAGGATATCGCCGCGCGGTTCCAGACCAAAGATGTCGTCGGCCAGATCGATCGACCCGGCTGCGCCGGAATCCAGCTTGATCACATCAAGTTTCATCACTTGTCTCCTTCCGGCGCGGCGTCATTGGAGGCCTGCTCTTCCGCATTGGGATCAACAGCGTCCTTGTCCGACTGGATCGAGGCCTCGGCCTCGGCCAGGGCGGCGGCTTCCTGCTCGGCGGCCAGACGGGCGGCCTCCTCGCGGGCTGCTTCTTCCTCGGCTGCTGCTGCGGCGGCAGCTTCCTCAGCCAGGCGCGCCGCTTCGCGGGCGGCAGAGCGCAGGGCGGCCGGATAGATCAGATTCTCGGGCGTGGCCTTCTTGACCGCGTCCTTGACGGTGACCCAACCACCCTTGGAGCCCGGAACCGAGCCCTTGACCATGATCAGGCCACGCTCGGAATCCGTGCGGACGACCTGCAGGTTCTGCGTGGTGACGCGGACGGCACCCAAGTGACCTGCCATCTTCTTGCCTTTGAACACCTTGCCGGGGTCCTGGCACTGGCCCGTCGAACCATGCGAACGGTGGCTGACGGACACGCCGTGCGACGCACGCAGACCGCCAAAGTTGTGACGCTTCATGGCGCCCGCAAAGCCCTTACCGATCGAGATGCCGGCGATGTCCACATACTGACCCGAGAAATAGTGGTCAGCCGTGATCTCTTCACCGACGTTGATCAGGTTTTCTTCTGCGACGCGGAATTCCACGATCTTGCGCTTGGGCGCGACCGAGGCTTTTGCAAAGTGACCACGCATTGCTGCGGTCGTGCGCTTTGCTTTTGCTTCACCGGCACCCAGCTGGACGGCGGTATAGCCATCGGTCGCGGCGGTGCGCTGTGCGATGACCTGAAGACCGTCCAGTTGCAGGACAGTGACGGGAACCTGACGGCCGTCCTCGAGGAACAGACGCGTCATGCCCAGTTTCTTGGCGATGATACCAGTACGCAACATGATCTGCCTCCTCAGACTTTGATCTCGACATCCACGCCGGCGGCGAGGTCGAGCTTCATGAGGGCGTCAACGGTCTGCGGGGTCGGATCAACGATGTCCAACAGACGCTTGTGCGTGCGGATTTCCCACTGGTCGCGCGACTTCTTGTCGATGTGCGGACCGCGCAGGACGGTGAACTTTTCGATCTTGTTCGGCAGCGGGATCGGGCCGCGGACGGTCGCGCCGGTGCGCTTGGCCGTGTTCACGATTTCCTGGGTGCTGGCATCCAGCACGCGGTAATCAAAGGCCTTCAGCCGGATCCGGATATTCTGGCTTTGCATAAAGACATCCCTCTTGCGGGGAGTTCCAGTCGAGAGGCTGACAGCGCACCACGCGGCGCCAGCATCGGACCGTACGAAAAAAACGCAGGCCGCCCACGATGAGGCGGCCACGCGCAAAACCGACGATTCTTGGCGAACCGACAGCGTTGCGGTCCTATGCCGCAAATCACCCTGCCCGTCAAGCGCTGCGGGCGCATGAAAAAGGCCACCCCGCGGGGTGGCCTTTTCCGTCATTATGTCCTTTGCCCGCTTGGGCGTCGGATCACTTGATGATCTTGGCGACGACGCCTGCGCCGACGGTGCGGCCGCCTTCGCGGATGGCGAAGCGCAGCTTCTCTTCCATGGCGATCGGCGCGATCAGTTCGACCTCGAACTTCAGGTTGTCGCCGGGCATCACCATCTCGGTGCCCTCGGGCAGCTTGACGGTGCCGGTGACGTCCGTGGTCCGGAAGTAGAACTGCGGGCGGTAGTTCGCGAAGAACGGCGTGTGGCGGCCGCCCTCTTCCTTTGTCAGGATATAGGCCTCGGCCTCGAACTGGGTGTGCGGGTTCACCGACTTCGGCTTGCACAGCACCTGGCCACGCTCGACGCCGTCACGGTCGATGCCGCGCAGCAGCACGCCCACGTTGTCGCCGGCCTCACCGCGGTCCAGCAGCTTGCGGAACATCTCGACGCCCGTGCAGGTGGTCTTGCGGGTGTCGCGGATGCCCACGATCTCCAGTTCGTCGCCCACGTTCACCGCGCCACGCTCGATGCGGCCGGTGACCACGGTGCCGCGGCCCGAGATCGAGAACACGTCCTCGATGGGCAGCAGGAACGGCTGGTCGATCGCCCGCTCGGGGGTCGGGATGTACTCGTCGACGGCGGCGATCAGCGCGCGGATCGAATCCTCGCCGATGGCCTGGTCGCGGCCTTCCATGGCTGCCAGCGCCGAACCCTTGATGATCGGGATGTCGTCGCCCGGATAGTCATAGCTGGACAGCAGCTCGCGCACTTCCATCTCGACCAGTTCCAGCAGCTCTTCGTCATCCACCTGGTCGACCTTGTTCAGGTAGACGACCATGTAGGGGATGCCCACCTGGCGACCCAGCAGGATGTGCTCGCGCGTCTGCGGCATCGGGCCGTCGGCAGCGTTCACGACCAGGATCGCGCCGTCCATCTGGGCGGCACCGGTGATCATGTTCTTGACGTAGTCGGCGTGGCCCGGGCAATCCACGTGCGCATAGTGACGCGCCTCGGATTCGTATTCCACATGCGCGGTCGAGATCGTGATCCCGCGGGCCTTCTCTTCGGGCGCGCCGTCGATCTGGTCATAGGCGCGGAATTCGCCGAAGTACTTGGTGATAGCTGCCGTCAGCGTCGTCTTGCCGTGGTCAACGTGGCCAATCGTGCCGATGTTGACGTGCGGTTTGTTCCGTTCAAACTTTGCCTTTGCCATGTGGGCCTCCTGGATCCGCGGGGCATGGCTGAAAGGGCCCCGGATTGACGTGCGCCGCGATGTATAAGGCGCGCGAGGGGAAATCAAGGGTGGGCATGCGTCCGTCGGTCGATGATGTGAGGATGGTGCGGAACGATCCCGACGGTTCAGGAACCGCCGGGCGGCCCACATCGTTTCACAGCGCAAGGGGCAGGACCATCAGGTCCGCGCCCGTCCAAAAGGGGATATGCATGAGCCTGATGAAAAGTCTGACCAAGGTCGCCGCCGGCGTGATGCTGGCCAAGGGGATCGGCACCATGATGAACAATCAGCAGGGCGGGCGTTCCGGGCAGCGCACGTCCGGGGGCGGGCTGCTGGACAACCTGCTGGGCAACAACACCGATGGCGGATCGGGCGGCAGCCTGAACCAGATGTTGGGCCGCGCCATGGGTGGCGGCAGTGGCGGTGCCGGTGGCTCGCTTGGCGGTCTGTTGGACAAATTGGGCGGCCAGCGTGGCACGACCGCCGGCTCGGGCGGTCTTGGCGGCATGCTGGGCGGTCTGTTGGGTGGCGCGGCCGCAGGCGGCGCGGCGGGGCATCTGGCGACAAAAGGCTCCCAGCAACAGAACGACGCCAGCTTTGGCGCGTTGTTCGATGACGCGTTGGCCCATGACGGCGAACCGCAGGTTGCACCGACCCCGGAACAGAACGCGATGGCCGGGCTGATGCTGCGCGCGATGATTCAGGCCGCCAAGTCGGACGGCCATGTCGACGATACCGAACGCCAGCGTCTGCTGGGTCATCTGGGCGACGATCTGGATGACGACGAACGACAGTTCATCCGCGATCAGATGGCGGCCCCCGTTGATGCCGCAGGCCTGGCCCGCGAGGTGCCCGAGGGGATGGAACGTCAGGTCTACCTGATGTCGCTGCTGGCCATCGATTTCGACAGCGAAGCCGAGGCCCGCTATCTGAACGATCTGGCGACCGCCATGAAACTCGACCGGACAACCGTGAACGCGGTCCACGCAGAGGCAGGGGTGATGCCGCTGTACAACGGCGCCTGACCACAAATGCCGACCGCCGCCGTCCCTTTCGGGGCGGCGGCTTTTTCACGCGCGATTGATCTGCCCCGCCCCACGCAAGTCGGAACATTCATCGCCCTGTGCGGTTGGCGTGGTGAACCACGAATTGATGAGGTCCACGATGTCCGATACCCCCGCCCGTCCGCCGTTTCGCAGCGGTGCCATCACGGAACCGCGGCTGCACGTCCCGACATTTCCTGCTCAAGAACAACCGTTTCCCGGTCTTGCAAGTAAGATGGACCCCCTGCCGGATCAGGGTGAAACCAGCTATCGCGGAACCGGACGTCTATCGGGCAAGCGTGCCCTGATCACCGGTGGCGACAGCGGTATCGGCGCTGCTGCTGCCATAGCGTTCGCGCGTGAGGGCGCGGACGTTGCGATCTGTTACCTGCCCGATGAGCAGGCCGATGCCGATGCGATTGTTTCGCTGATCACGGCCGAGGGGCGAATCGCCGTGGCCCTTCCTGGTGACCTGCGAGACGAAGGGTTCTGCAAGGAAATGGTTGAAAGCGCCGTGTCGCAGCTGGGTGGCCTGGATATTCTGGTCAACAATGCCGGTCGCCAGCAGTTCTGCGAAAGGCTGGAGGATCTGACGACCGAAAACTTTGACGCGACGATGAAGACGAACATCTATGCGCCGTTCTGGGTGACGCGGGCGGCATTGCCGCACATGGATACAGGCGGGTCGATCATCATCACGTCGTCAGTACAGGCGTTTTCCGGGTCGGCGCACCTGTTCGATTATGCGCAATCAAAGGCAGCCAATGTCGCATTCGCGCATTCACTGGCAAAACAGCTGGCCCCGCGCGGCATCCGTGTCAACGCAGTCTGCCCCGGACCGTATTGGACAGCATTGCAGACCAGCGGCGGGCAGCCGACCGACAAGGCGCAGGAACATGGCGCAAGCCAGCCGTTGGGACGCCCCGGCCAACCGGTCGAGATCGCGCCGATCTATGTCCTGCTGGCCTCGGACGAGGCCAGCTATATCACCGGCGAATATTTCGGGTCGGTCGGCGGCGGCGGTCTGTAAGCCCGTTACGCGAACCGGTTGTCGCGCGGGAAACCGCGCGGCGCCATCCGGCCGGCGCTGCCGCGTTTGCCCACCCATTCGGTCAGGTCCGGCTCTGTCCGGGTCTTACCGCCGGTCATCGGCCAGGACAGGCCTTGTGCCAGCGTCAAGCAGATCGCATCGACCATGCAATCATCCTTCAGCAGACCACCGCCCTTTCCATAGCGTTGCAGACGCACACCCTTGCCCCGGGCCATTTCTGGCAGTTCAGCCAACGGAAACACCAGCATCTTGCGGTTCTCTCCGACGACGGCCACATGATCGCCTGATACCGGACGGCACAGCAGCGCGTCGCCGTTCAGCACCTGCTTGCCGGTCTTGGTCTGGGCCAGAATGTCACCGGCCCCCACGATGAACCCGTCACCAACCCTGGATGCGACCAGATACCGCGCACCGTCGCGCCACGGGAACATGGCAATGACCTGCGCCTCGTTCGGCAGGTCGATCATCAGGCGCAGCGGTTCGCCCATGCCGCGCCCGCCTGGCAGCGTATTGACCGGGATGGTATAGAACCGCCCGTTCGACGCAAAGATCATCAGCTTGTCGGTGGTCTCCGCATGCAGCGCCTGTCCGGGGCCGTCGCCGTCCTTGAACTTCAGCTCCGCGTCCAGCGGCTGGTGGCCCTTGAGGCTGCGGATCCAGCCCATCCTGGACAGGACCACGGTGACAGGCTCACGCTCGATCATCGCGTCCAGATCGATCACGGGCATCTCTGTCGCTTCGCTGATCGTGGTGCGGCGCTGGCCTTCGGGGCGCGACTTGCCGAACAGGTTGCGCACCTCCTTCAGCTGGTCGACGATCCGCGACCATTGCGCGTCCTCGCTGTCCAGCATCGCCTGCAGCCCCTCGCGCTCGGCCAGCAGGGCGTCGCGTTCGGCGCGCAGCTCGATCTCCTCCAGCTTGCGCAAGGCGCGCAGGCGCATATTTAGGATCGCCTCGACCTGAACGTCATTCAGTCCGAACTCGGCCATCATCACGGCCTTGGGCTCGTCTTCGGTGCGGATGATCTCGATCACGCGGTCCAGATTCAGATAGGCGACCAGATAGCCTTCCAGCACCTCCAGCCGTGATGCGATCTTGTCCAGGCGATAGCTGGCGCGCCGTACCAGCACGTCGCGGCGATGGTCCAGAAACGCGCGCAGCACCTCCTTGAGCGAACAGACCTTGGGCACACGACCGTCGATCAGCACGTTCATGTTCAGGTTGAACCTGATCTCCAGGTCGCTGGAGCGGAACAGCGCCCCCATCAGCTGTTCGGGGTCGACGGTGCGGGCACGCGGTTCGATGACGATGCGCACATCCTCGGCTGATTCGTCGCGCACGTCGGCAAAGATCGGGATCTTGCGGGTCTGGATCAGTTCGGCCAGCCGTTCGATCAGGCGCGATTTCTGCACCTGATAGGGGATCTCGGTCACGATGATCTGCCACAACCCGCGGCCCAGATCCTCCTGGTGCCAGCGACAGCGCAGGCGGAACGCACCACGCCCGGTGCGATAGGTCTCGGCGATGCTGTCGGCCGATTCGACCAGCACGCCACCGGTCGGAAAATCGGGCCCCTTGATCAGGGTCGCCAGCGTGTCGTCGCGCGCGTCCGGCGTCTTGATCAGATGCAGGCAGGCGTCCACGACCTCGTGCAGGTTGTGCGGCGGGATGTTGGTCGCCATGCCGACCGCGATCCCCGACGCGCCATTGGCCAGCAGGTTCGGGAACGCCGACGGCAGCACGACAGGCTCGCTCAGCGTGCCGTCATAGTTGGGGCGGAAATCGACCGAATCCTCGGTCAGGCCATCCATCAGCGCCTCGGACGTGGCGGCCAGACGCGCCTCGGTGTACCGGGCGGCGGCGGGGTTGTCGCCGTCGATGTTGCCAAAGTTCCCCTGCCCGTCCACCAGCGGATAGCGCATGGCGAAATCCTGGGCCAGGCGCGCCATCGCGTCATAGATGGCCGCGTCGCCATGCGGGTGATAGTTGCCCATCACGTCGCCGGTGATCTTGGCCGACTTGCGGAACGGCCCGTTGGGCGCCAGCCGCAATTCCCGCATCGCGTACAGGATGCGGCGGTGAACCGGCTTCAGCCCGTCGCGGGCGTCGGGCAGCGCGCGATGCATGATCGTGGACAGCGCATAGGTCAGGTACCGCTCGCCGATCGCACGGCTGAGGGGTTCGGAATAGGTGCCCGGTTCGGGCTGGGGGATCAGATCGTCGGCCATGCGCCTTGGATAGGGCCCATGGCCCGCACGGTCCAGATCGAAAAGCTGGCGGGGAACGCTGCCGTCCGCGTGGCGTTTTGCGATCAGATCGGTTAACCCGATGGCCGAAACGGGAGACGGGCGCAATGATCAGACTGGGACTGCTGATGGTGGTGACGCTTGTGGGTGTGTTCATGACGCTGGACCGGTTCGGTCAGGGCGATCTGCGCACGGGTCATCGCCCCGTGCCTGCCCCGACCAGCGCCGCGACCGATGCGGGCGCGCCGTCGCTGACCGCACCCGCCGCCGGCACCCTGCCGGCCACGCCCCCGGTCGACATCATTCCCGCCGCCAGCCAGACCCCCGAACGCACGCAGCGTTTCCCCGGCCCCCCGCTGGAACCGTCGCCGGAATATGCGGGGGCGACGCCGGAACCGGCTCAGGCGGTCCCTGCCGACGCGCCGGTGCTGTACGTCACCGCCGACCGTGTGAACATGCGCGCGGGCGCGGGAACGAACAATCCGGTTGTGGCAAGCCTGACCGGCGGATCGGCCGTACAGGCCTTGGGGGCCACTGGCGGCGAATGGGTGCAGGTGCAGACCGAGGGCGGCCAGCAGGGATTCGTGGCCGCACAGTTCCTGACCGCCGACGCCCCATGAGGCGGGTGCTGATCACCGGCTGTTCGTCGGGCATCGGGCTGGACGCGGCGCGCCACATGCAGGCGCAGGGCTGGCAGGTCGTCGCCACATGCCGCAGTCCCCAGGACATCGCCGCCCGGCAAGCCGAGGGGATGGAATGCCTGCCGCTGGAGCTGGCGTCCGAGGACAGCGTCGCCGCCTGCGCCGAGGCCGCATTGGCCGGCGGCCCCATCGATGCGCTGGTGAACAACGCGGCATTCGCCCTGCCCGGCGCGGTCGAGGACATGCCCCGGGGCGCGCTGCGTGCGATCTTTGAGGTCAACCTGCTGGGCACCCATGACCTGACCACCCGCCTGATCCCGCATTTCCGCAGCCGCGGTGCGGGCCGGATCGTCACCATCAGTTCGGTTTTAGGGTTGGTGGGCATCCCCTGGCGCGGCCCCTATGTGGCGACGAAATTCGCGCTGGAGGGGCTGACCGACGTCCTGCGTCTGGAGATGCGCGGCACCGGGATCCACGTCACCCTGATCGAACCCGGTCCGATCACCAGTCGCATCCGCGAAAACGCCATTCCGCATTTCGAACGGTGGGTGGACTGGCAGGCCAGTCCGCGCGCCGATCAGTACCGCGCAACGCTGTTGAAACGCCTCTACGAACCCTCGGGCAAGGACCGGTTCGAACTGCCGCCGCGCGCGGTCAGCGACCGCATCCTGACCGCGCTGACCGCCCGGAACCCTGCCCCGCGCTACTATGTCACGGCGCCGACGCGCATTTCCGGGGTCGCACGGCGGGTTCTGCCGACCCGCGCTCTGGACTGGTTTGCCCGGCGCACTTAGGTTGACGGTCGAAAGGCGGTGTCCCCATGCCCGATCAGTCCCTGTTCCTTGTCACCCTTCTGAGTGTCGGAGTCGTCATCGCGATCCTGCTGACCGGGATCGGCGGTTTTGCCAAAGGCGGCGATTTCAACCGCAAGCATGGCAACCGCATGATGCGCTGGCGGCTGTATGCCCAGGCCGCGGCGCTGGTCATCATGATGCTGTTCCTGTGGCTGAGGTCGATTTGATGGTCGTTTTGAACAAAATCTATACCCGCACCGGCGACAAGGGCGACACTGCCCTGTCCGACGGCAGTCGCGTGGCCAAGCACGATCCCCGGGTCGAGGCATATGGCACTGTGGACGAACTGAACGCGACCCTGGGCCTGTGCCGCCAGCATGCGACGGGCGAACTGGCCGCGCGCATCGCGGTGATCCAGAACGACCTGTTCGACCTGGGTGCGGACCTGTCGCGTCCGAACATGGCCGCGGACGATCAGGCGGGCTATCCGGTCCTGCGCATCATCGACGCTCAGGTCGACCGCCTGGAGGCGGAGATCGACGCGATGAACGCGAACATCCCGCCGCTGCGCAGCTTCATCCTGCCGGGCGGCAGCGCGTTGGCGGCGCATCTGCACCTGTCACGCACGGTCGCGCGGCGCGCGGAACGGCGTGCCACCGAACTGTTGGCGGGGGGCGACGTGAACACGTCCGCGATCCGCTATCTGAACCGGCTGTCAGACTGGCTGTTCGTTGCGGGTCGCGTGGCCAACAACGACGGTGCGGACGACATTCTGTGGGTTCCCGGCGCCAGCCGCTGATCCAAAGACCGCCGCAAACGCTGCGTCCTGTGACGCTTTTGCCCTGTCCTTGCGGGATATCCCTGTCTAACAATCCTGCGACAGATGACGCAAACCAAGGGAGAGAGGCCGATGAAAGTCCTCGTGCCAGTCAAGCGCGTGATCGACTATAACGTGAAGGCCCGCGTGAAGGCGGACGGATCGGGTGTCGATCTGGCCAACGTGAAGATGTCGATGAACCCCTTCGACGAGATCGCCGTCGAAGAAGCCATCCGCCTGAAGGAAAAAGGCACGGCCACCGAGGTCGTGGCCGTCAGCATCGGCGTCAAGCAGGCCGCCGAAACCCTGCGCACCGCGCTGGCCATGGGGGCGGACCGCGCCATTCTGGTCGTCGCCGCCGATGACGTCCACCAGGACATCGAGCCGCTGGCCGTCGCCAAGATCCTCAAGGCGATCATCGACGCCGAACAGCCCGGCCTGGTCATTGCCGGCAAGCAGGCGATCGACAACGACATGAACGCGACCGGCCAGATGCTGTCCGCCCTGCTGGGCTGGAGCCAGGCGACATTCGCCAGCAAGCTGGAGATCGCAGGCGACGTGGCGCATGTCACGCGCGAGGTCGACGGCGGCCTGCAGACCATCGAGGTCCGCCTGCCCGCCATCGTCACCGCCGACCTGCGGCTGAATGAGCCGCGCTATGCCAGCCTGCCCAACATCATGAAGGCCAAGAAAAAGCCGCTGGAGGAGAAGACCGCCGCCGATTACGGCGTCGACGTCACCCCGCGCCTGACCGTCGTCAAGACCCGCGAACCCGAGGGCCGCAAGGCCGGGATCAAGGTCGGATCGGTCGACGAACTTGTGTCGAAACTCAAGGAAGCGGGGATCGTGTGATGGCTGTTCTTCTTTTGGCCGAAGTCACCGGCGGCGAACTGAACCGGGATGCGACCGCCAAGGCCGTCCATGCTGTCACCGCCCTGGGCGACGTGACCGTGTTGTGCGCGGGTGCGCAGGCGCGCGCGGCTGCCGATCAGGCAGCGACCATCGCGGGCGTTGCGCGGGTGCTGGTCGCCGAAGACGGGCGGTACGGGCATCGCCTGGCCGAACCCACTGCCGCGCTGATCGTGGCGCTGGCGGGCGATTACAGCCACATAGCGGCCCCCGCCACCACCGATGCCAAGAACATCATGCCCCGCGTCGCGGCCCTGCTGGACGTGATGGTGATGTCCGACGTATCCGCCGTGATCGATGCCGACACGTTCGAGCGTCCTGTCTATGCCGGCAACGCGATTCAGACGATCACCTCGGTCGACAGCAAAAAAGTCATGACCATCCGCGTGGCCAGCTTTGACGCGGCGGGCGAAGGTCCGGCGGCACCGGTGTCGGACGCGACGCTGGCGGACGATCCGGCCCTGTCGAAATGGCTGAATGACGAGGTCGCCCAGAACGACCGCCCCGAGCTGACCTCGGCCGGGCGTGTCGTGTCGGGCGGTCGTGCGTTGGGCTCCAAGGAGCAGTTCGTGATGATCGAACAGCTGGCCGACAAGCTGGGCGCCGCTGTCGGCGCCTCGCGTGCGGCGGTCGATTCCGGCTATGCCCCGAACGACTGGCAGGTGGGCCAGACCGGCAAGGTCGTGGCCCCCGCGCTGTACGTCGCGGTCGGTATTTCCGGCGCGATCCAGCATCTTGCAGGCATGAAGGACAGTAAGGTCATCGTGGCCATCAACAAGGACGAGGAGGCGCCGATCTTTCAGGTCGCCGATTATGGCCTGGTCGGTGATCTGTTCACGATCGTCCCGGAACTGACCGAAAAGCTGTAACCCCGGCGCAAGCGTTGCCCCACATCCGCCCCCCTGAAACGGGGGGCGGTTTTGCATTGCAGCATGCCCCGCCCGGCCCTATCGTCCCGGCGTTGGAACAGGGGATGCAGGCATGACGGTTCAATCGGTTGGCGTGATCGGTGCAGGTCAGATGGGCAACGGTATCGCGCATGTCTTTGCAGTGGCGGGCTATGACGTGCTGTTGACCGACATCAGCCAGGATGCGCTGAACAAGGCCGTGGCCCTGATCGACCGCAACCTGGAACGCCAGGTCGCCCGCGACAAGATCACCGCCGACGCCAAGGCCACAGCGATGGGCCATATCCGTACCACATTGACGCTGGCCGATCTGGGCCAGTGCGATCTGGTGATCGAGGCCGCCACGGAACGCGAGACGGTGAAACAGGCGATCTTCGAGGATCTTGTCCCGCACCTGAAGCCGAAGACGATCCTGACATCGAACACGTCGTCGATTTCCATCACGCGACTGGCCTCACGGACCGATCGCCCCGAGAAATTCATGGGATTTCATTTTATGAACCCCGTCCCCGTGATGCAGCTGGTCGAGCTGATCCGTGGCATCGCCACGGACGAGCCGACCTATCGCGAACTGCACGCGGTTGTCGAAAAGCTGGGCAAGACCTCGGCCACTGCCGAGGATTTTCCGGCCTTTATCGTCAACCGCATCCTGATGCCGATGATCAACGAAGCGGTCTATACCCTGTACGAGGGCGTGGGCTCTGTCAGCAGCATCGACAGCGCGATGAAGCTGGGCACCAATCACCCGATGGGTCCGCTGGAGCTGGCCGATTTCATCGGTCTGGACACCTGTCTGGCGATCATGAACGTGCTGCATGACGGGTTGGCCGACACGAAATACCGCCCCTGCCCGCTGCTGACGAAATATGTCGAGGCCGGCTGGCTGGGCCGCAAGACCGGTCGCGGGTTCTATGATTACCGCGGTGATACGCCCGTTCCGACGCGCTGACTGCCCCTATCCGGCACACGTACCGGAGACGGCATCTCTTTTCCCCGACAGGAGAGACCCATGACCAAGCCGATCCTTGCCGCACTGCTTTTGGGCGTGGCCGCCCTGCCCGCCCATGCCGCCGATCCTGCCGAATGCGGCGCCGTCCGTCTGTCCGATCCGGGCTGGACCGACATCACTGCGACGAACGGCGTGGCCGCCGTGATGCTGGACGCCCTGGGCTATTCGGCCGACATCGCCACCCTGTCCGTTCCCGTCGGCTATGAGGCGCTGAAGGGCGCGCAGACCGATGTGTTTTTAGGCAACTGGATGCCCGCACAGGCAGCGTTCCGCCAGGATCTGGACGCCGACGGCGGCGTGACCGAGCTGGCACGGAACCTGGAGGGTGCCAAGTTCACGCTGGCCGTGAACCATGCCGCCGCCACATTGGGCGTTGCCGATTTCGCCGATCTTGACGCCCACCGCGATGCGTTCGAGGGCAAGATCTATGGAATCGAACCCGGTGCCCCTGCCAACCAGAACATCCAGGGCATGATCGACGCCGACCTGTTCGGGCTGGGCGATTGGGAGCTGGTCGAAAGCGGCGAACAGGCCATGCTGGCGCAGGTCACGCGCAATGCCGACACGCCCACCGTCTTTCTGGCCTGGGCGCCCCACCCGATGAACGAGGCGATCGACATCACCTATCTGTCCGGCGGCGACGAACACTTCGGTCCTGATTTCGGCGGCGCGACGGTCCACACCTTGGCCCGTGCTGAATGGGCCGAGATGTGCCCCAATGCCGCGCTGCTGTTCAGCCAGCTGGTGTTTGACGTGTCGATGGAGAACCAGTTGATGGGCGCGATCCTGGACGACGGCGCCGATGCGCAGGACGCGGCCCGCGACTGGCTGGCAGCCAACCCTGATGCCATGGCACCCTGGCTGGACGGCGTGACCACGCTGGACGGACAGCCGGGGCTGGAGGCGGCGCAGGCCGCCGTTGCCGGGTAAGCGATCGTGAAACCGAACATCCTGATCCTCATGGCGGATCAGCTGTCGGGGGTTCTGTTCCCCGACGGCCCCGCCGATTTCCTGCACACCCCGAACCTTCGGCGTCTGGCCGAACGCTCGACCCGGTTTGCCAACACCTATACTGGCAGCCCGCTCTGTGCGCCGGGGCGGGCCAGCTTCATGTCGGGGCAGCTGCCAAGCCGCACGCGTGTCTATGACAACGCGGCGGAATTCGCGTCGGACATTCCGACCTATGCGCATCACCTGCGCCGGGCGGGGTACCACACCTGCCTGTCGGGCAAGATGCATTTCGTCGGACCGGACCAGTTGCATGGGTTCGAGGAACGCCTGACCACCGACATCTATCCCGCTGACTTCGGCTGGACCCCGGATTATCGCAAACCCGGCGAACGGATCGACTGGTGGTACCACAACCTGGGGTCCGTGACGGGCGCGGGCGTGGCCGAGATCACCAACCAGCTGGAATATGATGACGAGGTCGCCCACCACGCCACCCGCAAGCTGTACGATCTGGCACGCGGGGCTGACGACCGCCCGTGGTGCCTGACGGTCAGCTTTACCCACCCCCACGACCCGTTCGTCGCGCGGCGCAAATATTGGGACCTGTATGACGGCATCTCGGAGCTGGAGCCGCCACGGCCCATCCCCTATGCCGATCAGGACCCGCATTCGCAGCGGCTGATGGACGCCTGCGATTGGCGCGGGCTGGAGATCACCGACGACCACATCCGCCGTGCGCGGCAGGGCTATTTCGCAAACATCAGCTATGTCGACGACAAGATCGGTCAGATCCTGGACGTGCTGGAGGCGACGCGCCAGCAGGACACGATCATCCTGTTCCTGTCGGACCACGGCGAAATGCTGGGCGAACGCGGGCTGTGGTTCAAGATGAACTTCTTTGAGGGTTCGGCCCGTGTGCCGCTGATGATCGCCGCGCCGGGCATGGCGCCGGGGCGCGTGGATCAGCCGGTCAGCACCATCGACGTGCTGCCGACCCTGTGCGATCTGGCCGGCCTGCCGATGGACGAGATCGCGCCCTGGACCGATGGCCGGTCGCTGGCGCAGGGTGCGCCACGCGGCCCGGTGCCGATGGAGTACGCGGCCGAAGGCAGCATCGCCCCCATGGTCGCCCTGCGCGACGGGCGCTGGAAATACATCGCCTGCGACGCCGATCCGGAAATGCTGTTCGATGTGGATGCCGACCCGACAGAGCGGACGAACCTTGCCAGCGACCCGGCCCATGCCGACGTGCTGGCCGATCTGCGCGCGCAGGCAATGCAACGGTGGGACCTGTCGGCCTATGACGAACAGGTGCGCCATTCCCAGGCGCGCCGCTGGATCGTCTATGAGGCGCTGCGCAACGGGGCCTATTACCCGTGGGACCACCAGCCGCTGCAGCGGGCATCTGAACGCTATATGCGCAACCACATGGATCTGAACGTGCTGGAGGAAAACCAGCGCTTTCCCCGCGGCGAATAGGAAACGGGGCCGGTCACCCGGCCCCCTTTCGGCTTATGCGTCGGTCTTGGCGTCGCGCTTTTCCATGAACTGATCGAACTCCGCCTTGTCCTTGGCCTCGCGCAGCTTGGCCAGAAAGTCGATGAATTCGCGGTGCTCGTCCTCCAGCCGTTTCAGCGTTTCGGCGCGATAGGCGTCAAAGGCGCTGTTGCCCGTGGACGGCGCGGAATAACGAGCGGTGGCGGTGCGTTTGTTGCATCCGAACATGCGTTTTCTCCAGATCATATAGCCCAGAAGGGCAAGGCCCACAGGCCAGACAAAGACAAAGCCCAGCACCATGGCGACGATCCAGGCTGGACGTCCGCGCGCGTCCAGCCAGTCCCGAACACGGGTCAGCACATCGGTGATGCGCTGCTGGGTCGAGGCCGGACGAAGCACGGGGGTTACAGTGGTCATCTGTGGTGTCTCCGTATGTTAATGTTAATCACATTTACATAGATGGGAGGGAGAACCGCATTCGTCAAGATCGGCGTTTCCCGATTTTCAGTCCTGGATCAGCCCTAGCCCGCGTAGATAGATCAGCGCCCCGCTTTCCAGCATTTCGGACGGCTCGACGGGGCTGCGACTGCCGGGCTTGCCGCGACCGAACAGTTCGACGACGCCGTGGCTCAGCGCCCAGACGTGATTGGCCACCATCCGCGCGGGGGGACGGCGGTCTTCGGGCAGGCGCGCAGACAGCGCGTCGGCAGCGGTGACCAGCACGCCCTGTGCGCGCCCCGATGCGGTTGCCAAGTCGATGTTGCCCACAACCGAGACGCCGCTTTCAAACATCGCCATGTAATAGCCCGGCCGATCGGCCGCAAAGTCGAGATAGCTCTGTCCCATGCGCAGGAACGCCGTCAGCGGGCGCGGACGGCCGCCGTCAAAAGCGGCCTCCAGCCGGGCAGCAAACTCGATGAAGCCTTGGCGCGCGACCTCTTCCAACAGATCGTCGCGGCCCTTGAAATGACGGTAGGGGGCAGCAGGGGACACCCCCGCGCGGCGCGCAGCCTCCGTCAGGGTGAATGCCTGCGGACCTTTTTCCTGAACGAGATCTGCGGTGGCCTCGACCAGGGCCTGGCGCAGGTTGCCGTGGTGGTACGCTTTGCGGTCGGAGTTGACGGGCGCCTGCACCTACATGCCTTCGCCGAAATAGTCCCCCACAAGCGCCTCCAGCGCGTCGGCCAGGGCCAGAGCCTCGGGGCCGGACGTGGTCACCCGGATCTGGCTGCCGCGTGGGGCGGTCAGCATCAGCAGTCCCATGATGCTGTCACCGGATACGGCCATGCCGTCCTTTTCGACCCGCGCTTGTGCGTCGTGGCGCTCGACCACGTCGACGAATTTCGCACTGGCCCGCGCGTGCAGGCCCTTGATGTTGATGATCGCCAGATCGCGGATGACGGCATCTGTCATCGCGAATACCGCCCGCTTTCGATCGCGGCTTCGGGCGGCACGTTGTAGGAATTGATGTATTTGCGCCCCGCCTCTGCGGCACAGCCCACCGCCATGGGCACGCTGAGATGTCGCGACTTGGCCAACTTGACCAGCATGGGCAGGTTGGCACCGTATAGGATCGTCCGATCGCGGACCGCACAGGCCGGCAGCGACAGGTTCGACGGCGAGCCTCCGAACAGATCGGTTACCAGAACGACGCCGTCGCCAAGATCGACCGCATCCGCAGCGGCCTTTATTTCCGCGGTCTTGGCCGCACGGTCGTGATCATCCTCGATCGCGACGGCGGCGATGCCGACCTGAGGGCCCACGACATGTTCGACGGCCGAGAGATACTCCCGAGCCAAACCACCATGCGCAACTATGACAATACCGATCAACGCGCCTCACCAAGCCCAAAAGACCGCCAAAACACCCCAAACCTCATGACGCCTGCCTTTGCGACGCGCGTGCCTCGCCCGCAGGCGAAGTTTCCGCACCCGACTGAACCGTCATGCCCCGACGCTCCAGTTCCCTGTGCCTTATTGACACCGGCCAGCCTGCGTCCGCAAGCGCCACAGCCATCTTTTCCACCAAAGTGACGGAACGATGTTGTCCCCCGGTGCACCCGAAACCCACAGCGAGATGCGATTTTCCTTCGTCCATGTGGGCGGGCAACAGGAACTCGACCAGATCACGGGTCCTCTGGAAGAACTCGGCGAATCGCGGATCGGCCTCGACATGGGCCTGCACGCGGTCGTCGCGCCCGTCCAACGGGCGCAGGACGGGGTTCCAGTGCGGATTGGCCAGGAACCGACAGTCGAACATCAGATCGACCCCACGCGGCACACCGCGCTTGTAGCTGAAGGAGTGCAACGACACGCTGAGCCGGCGGTCGGGCCGAACGTCGAACCACCGCGTCAGTTCAGCCTTGAGATCATGGGGAGACAGCTCTGTGGTGTCTACCAGGACGTCCGCGCGGGCACGGATCGGGGCCAGCAGGTCGATCTCGGCCAGAACACCGGCCAGCGGTGCCTCGTCCGGGGCCAGCGGGTGGCGCCTGCGTGTTTCACTGTAACGACGCACCAGCGTGTCTGCGTCACAGTCCAGATACAATACCTCTGGCGCATAGCCCGGCAGTCGGGTCAGGCGGTCGATCAACTCGATCACGTTGAACGCCGAAAAATCGCGGTTTCGGACGTCAAGACCCAAGGCAAGCGGTGTGGGTCGCGCAGGCCCGTCCAACAAACGTGGGATCAATGACAGAGGCAGGTTGTCGATCGCCTCGAAGCCCAGATCCTCTAGTACGTTGATAGCGGTCGATCGCCCTGCGCCAGAGGGGCCGGTGACCAACACCAGCCGTTGAGCATCGGGTTCGATAGGGTCGTGATCCATGCGTCCCTTCCTGTGGCGTCGCTTGCGCCGTCATTCCAACCGTCGGCCCAGCATCAGCTGCCGCAACGCAGCATAAAGATGGCCACGGTAAGGTCCCAGCACAAGAGAAACCCGAACCCCCAGCCAATCTTGGTGCCGCACCTGTGGCAGCCTGTCCTCTTCGTTGCGCCCAAGGTCGCATGCCAGCGCGACAGGCACGGGGGTCGACGGATCCGCCTGCAGTATTCCAACGCCCCGCGCCTCGATCCTGCCCAGCAGCGGCAGCGGTGCCTGTGCCACCAACCGGCCCGCCGAAAGGCGCAGGTCGGTGCGATCGTCCGCGACCAGCGTCGCCCCAACCGCCATCAACTGCAATGCAAGGGTGGATTTGCCCGCCCCGGAGGGCCCCATGATCACCAGCCCGCGCCCGTCAATCGCCACCGTTGTTGCGTGGACCTGTATCATGCGAATCACCTCCCCAGCCAATTCTGCCCGAATGTCGGCTAATTCTTTGCCAACATTCCCCGATTGAACGCACAAATTATACCTGTTGGCGATAACATTTGATGTTTCCGCTAACTGTTTGCGCTGCCTTGTTCCGGGCGGAATCCGCTGTGCTATAGCCCGACAAGACACCGCACCCCAAGCCACGGAGCCCCCAACATGACCACGCGCGTGAACCCGAACTGTCGATTGGAAGACCAAGGCATCACCGGGCTGGGCCAGGTGCACTACAATCTGCTGGAACCCGCCCTGATGACGCACGCCGTCGCACGCAACGAGGGGCAGATGGGCCTGGGCGGCGCGTTTCTGGTGTCGACCGGCGCGCATACCGGTCGCTCACCCAAGGACAAGTTCGTGGTTCGCACTCCGGCGGTCGAAGACACGATCTGGTGGGAGAACAACAAGCCGATGGACCCGGCGGCCTTTGACATTCTGCATGCCGACATGCTTCAGCATATGAAGGGCCGCGACTACTTCGTACAGGATCTGTTCGGCGGTGCTGACGCCGAGAACCGCCTGGACGTGCGCGTGGTGACCGAACTGGCATGGCACGGTCTGTTTATCCGCCACCTGCTGCGCCGCCCCGAGGCCGATGAGCTGGCGACGTTCACCCCTGAATTCACGATCGTCAACTGCCCTGGCTTCAAGGCAGACCCTGCGCGCCACGGCTGCCGGTCCGAGACCGTGATCGCGATGAACTTTGAAAAAAAGCTGATCCTGATCGCCAACACGGCCTATGCCGGTGAGAACAAGAAATCGGTCTTTACGCTGCTGAACTACCTGCTGCCTGAAAAGGGCGTCATGCCGATGCATTGCAGCGCAAACCACGCGCCGGGCGATCCCGACGACAGCGCGGTATTCTTCGGCCTCTCCGGCACCGGCAAGACGACCTTGTCGGCTGATCCGTCGCGCGTCCTGATCGGCGATGATGAACACGGCTGGTCCGACACCGGCATCTTCAACTTCGAGGGCGGCTGCTACGCCAAGACGATCAACCTCTCGGCCCAGGCAGAACCCGAGATCCACGCCACCACCAGCCGCTTTGCCACCGTGATCGAGAACATGGTCTTTGACGCCGACACGCTGGAGCTGGATTTCGAGGATAACTCGATCACGGACAACATGCGTTGCGCCTATCCCCTGGACGCGATCTCGAACACGTCTCCGACCAGCCTGGGCGGACACCCAAAGAACGTGATCATGCTGACCTGTGACGCCTACGGCGTGCTGCCACCCATCGCGCGACTGACACCAGCACAGGCGATGTATCACTTCCTGTCGGGTTTCACCTCCAAGACGCCGGGCACCGAGGTCGGCGTCACCGAACCGATCCCGACATTCTCGACCTGCTTCGGGGCGCCGTTCATGCCCCGCCGCCCCGAGGTCTATGGCAAGCTGCTGCAGGAAAAGATCGCCCAGCATGGCGCATCCTGCTGGCTGGTGAACACCGGCTGGACCGGTGGCGCCTTTGGCACCGGCAAGCGGATGCCGATCGCGGCCACCCGCGCCCTGCTGACGGCCGCGCTGGACGGCAGCCTGAACGCGGTGCAGTTCCGTCGCGATCCCAACTTTGGTTTCGACGTGCCGGTCAGCGTGCCGGGCGTCAGCCCCGTGTTGCTGGACCCGCGCCAGACCTGGGCAGACCCTGCTGCCTATGACGCCCAAGCCAGAAAGCTGGTACAGATGTTCTGCGACAACTTTGCCCAATATCTGGACGCCATCGACGACGAAATCCGCGCCGCAGCCATCGGCTGATCGCAGGGACGGCCCCCGCACGGGGCCGTCACGCGTCTGGGCGTCCGATACCTCGGGGATATTACCGCCCCCATCCGGCCACTTTGGCCCGCACACGGCATACCACCCCCGTTGCGGCTGTCCTCAGATACGGCAACTGTCGACGACATCACCACCGGTTCAGCCACACAGACAGCACATATGGCACCTATGCTGCACGCGGCCTGCTGCCGGTGGCCGATCTGTCGTCCGACCGTTGCTGCTGACACAGAATTTGCGCCGACCCATCGAATGCGATTGTGACAGGCGACCCAGCGCGCAGTTGAACAGGCATCTATCGGCTGTTTCTACACCGTCGTGATCTGTGGTTTCGCGCGCAGCCGCACAGCCATCGTCGCCGATACGTTCTTGCCGAACGAAGGGGGCAAACCCGGCACGTGTCGTCCCGATCACGGTCCGGAAACTGCCCTAGTCAACGCCTCCCGGGCGTCGAACCATGATCAGCCAGATCCCGACATACAGAGCGTATCTGGACGGGCCCCGCCTCGGGGCCTGTCCTCATGTCGTCGGGCGGCCTCTGGCCGCCCGCCATTCAGGTCACAGTCCCAGACAGTGCCGCATGATCGCCTTTTGAGCGTGCAGCCGGTTCTCGGCCTCGTCCCAGATGACGGATGCGGGGCCGTCCATGACGGCGCTGGTCACCTCATCCTCGCGGTGGGCGGGCAGGCAGTGCATGAACAGCGCATCCGGTCGCGCCTGCGCCATCAACGCCTCGTTGATCTGATAGCCGCGCAGCTGGTTGTGGCGGCGTTCCTTGGCCGATTGCGGATCGTGCATGCTGACCCAGGTGTCGGTGACGACCAGATCCGCCCCCTTTACCGCGCGTGCCGGATCGCGTTCGATCGTGACTGGACGCCCCTGCGACGCGGCATAGTCGAGGCAGGCCGCCTCGGGGTCCAGCGGCGGCGGTCCGGTAAAGGTCAGGTCGAACCCGAACTGCCCCGCTGCATGGGCAAAGCTTGCAAAGACATTGTTGCCGTCGCCCGACCAGACGACCTTCTTGTCGGCGATGGGGCCGCGATGCTCCTCAAAGGTCATCACGTCGGCCATGATCTGGCAGGGATGGGTGCGGTTCGTCAGCCCGTTGATCACCGGCACGGTGGCATGTTCCGCCATCTCCAGCAGGGTCGCCTCCTCAAAGGTGCGGATCATGATCAGGTCGACGTAGCGCGACAGCACGCGTGCGGTGTCCGCGATGGTCTCTCCGTGACCCAGCTGCATTTCCGACCCGGACAGGATCATCGTCTGACCGCCCAACTGGCGCACACCGACGTCAAAGCTGACCCGGGTGCGGGTCGATGGCTTTTCAAAGATCAGTGCGACCATGCGACCTGCCAGCGGCTGTTCGTCGTCTGGGGTGCCCTTGGGACGGCTGTTGCGGGCGGCTTTCATCGCGTGCGCGCTGTCGATGATGCTGCGCAGGGCGGCGCGCTCTGTGGTGTGGATATCCAGGAAATGGGTCATCGGTATGGGCTTTCGGCTTTTTGTCAGGAAGCCCCGCCGGACGGGCCGGGTCAAGAGGCGGATCAGGCTTTCTGCGCACCCACCGTTGTAGAAAACAGCCTGGCGGGGAAAGCCGCGTATTTGAACACGGAAAAAGCACGGTGCGCGCGCGTCGTTCAAGGCGGGTCATCATGCGGAGGCGTCGGCTCCGGGCGACAGGGCAAAGGTCGTCGCCTGCACCGCCCGACTGATGGTCGGCGGCGATGCGCAGGTGACCCAGCGCGGGACCGGTGGGCGGGATCGAATAATCCTGCCACAGCAGATTGCCAAAGCATACGCATCCAATCCGCGTCCCGGCCCAGCCAGTAAAGGCAGGGCAAGGACATTCCGCAACACGGTATCCTCGATCAGTGCCGTGACACGCCACGCGGGCCGGTGACTGCTGCCTAGAGCGACGCACCCATCGGTTCGACGGTGACCGGCATCATGACACCAGCACACTGCCGATGCGGTCCAGACCATCGCGGCACAGGGACAGGTGGCGGCCCGGACACGACCATCACGCGACGGGTTGCGACCGTGCGGGCCAGCCTGGGCCGTGCGTCATCGGTGGCCGTGCGGGCAGCGAAATCAACCCTCCATGGCAGCGGCGGCCCGGTCCAGACGCGCCACGGCCTCGGCGATCTCCTCATCCGTGATGTTCAGGGGCGGCAGCAGGCGCAGCGTATCATCGGCGGCGGGCACCGTCAGCAGATGCTGATCATAGGCGGCGCGGACCAGGTCGGACGGTGCCACACGGCACTTCAGCCCCAGCATCAGCCCTTGGCCCCGGACCCCCTCAAAGACCTGCGGACGGGCCGCAATCAGCCCCTCCAGCTTTTGGCGGAACAGCGCGGCCTTGCGGTTCACCTCGGCCAGAAACGCAGGATCGGCCACGATCTGCATGACGCGCGCGCCCACCGCGCAGGCCAGCGGGTTGCCGCCATAGGTCGAGCCGTGCGTGCCCGCGACCATGCCCGCCGCAGCACCTTCGGTCGCCAGCACCGCGCCCAGGGGAAAGCCGCCGCCGATCCCCTTGGCAACCATCATGATGTCGGGCGCAATGCCCGCGTATTCATGCGCGAAAAGGCGGCCCGTGCGGCCCATGCCGCATTGCACCTCGTCCAGAACGAGCAGCGCGCCGGTCCGGTCGCACAGATCGCGCAGCCCCTGCAGGCAGGCATCGGGCAGCGGGCGGATGCCGCCCTCTCCCTGCACCGGCTCGACCATGATCGCGGCGGTGCGGTCGGTGACGGCGGCCTTCAGCGCCTCGTGATCGCCAAAGGGCAGCGTGCGGAAACCGGGCATCAGCGGGCCGAAACCCTTGACCATCTTGTCGGACCCCGACGCGGCGATGGCCCCGGTGGAGCGCCCGTGGAACGCGCCGGAGAAGGTCAGGATCTCGATCCGGTCCGGATCGCCCGCGTGGTCCCAATGCTTGCGCACCATCTTGATGGCCAGTTCGGCGGCCTCGGTGCCGGAATTGGTAAAGAACACCGTGTCGGCGAATGTATGCTCGACCAGCAGGTCGGCCAACCGTTCCTGTTCGGGGATCTGGTACAGGTTCGACACGTGCCAGATCCGGCCGGCCTGTTCGGTCAGCGCCGCGACCAGGTCGGGGTTCGCATGGCCCAGCACGTTGACCGCGATGCCCGCGCCCAGGTCCAGGTATCGCGTCCCGTCGGCCGTGATCGCCCACGCCCCCTCGCCGCGTTCGAACGCCAGAGGGGCGCGATTATAGGTCGGCAGGACGTGCGGGATCATGGCAAAGCTCCGGCGGTGTAAGGGGGAATGGCGGAAACGACGACAGGGACGCGGGCCCGCAAAGGGGCCGGCATCAGCGTCGCGAACGGATGGTGCGTCGTTTCGTCATGGCGCAAAGGATGCGCAGCTTTGCCCCCCAAGGCAAGCGCAAATCAGGGCTTCATCCGATAGCCCGACCGCAGCCAGCGCCATGCCAGAAACAGAACGCCCGCCACGACGCCCGCACAGATCAGCGCGCCCCGCCAGACCGGCGCATCGCTGACCCCGGTCACGCCATAGCGCGCCCCGTCGATCAGGTAGAAGATCGGGTTCCAGTGCGACAGCGTGCTGAACGGCTGCGGCAACGCCTGCACCGAATAGAAGGTGCCCGACAGGAACGACAGCGGGGTGATCACGAAATTGGTGATCGCCGCCATCTGGTCGAATTTCTGCGCCATGATGCCCGCCAAGATGCCCAAGCCCCCCAGCATCAGCGCCGCCAGCAGCACAAAGGCCAGCGTCCAGCCCGGATGCGCGATGCCGCGCCCGGTGACCAGCACCATGCCGGTCCCGATCACCGTCGCCACCAGACCGGCCCGTACGACGGACCCGGCCAGGTACCCCGCCAGCAGTTCGGCCGCGGACAAAGGCGGCATCAGCGTGTCTATGATGTTGCCTTGGACCTTGGCCGACGTGATCGAGCTGGAGGTGTTGGCAAAGGCGTTCTGAATCACCGTCATCATCAGGATGCCCGGCCCCAGAAAGACCAGATAGGGCAGGCCCATGATCTGTCCCCGCCCCTGCCCCAGGGCCATCGCGAATACGACGACGAACAGCCCCGCCGTCATCAGCGGCGCAAAGATCGTCTGCTGCCACACGGCCATGAAGCGCATGACCTCGCGTCGGGCCAGCGTGCGCAGGCCCAGCCAGTTCACGCGGCCAAAGCGGCGCACGCCCATGGCGGGGCTGTCGGAAAGCGGGGGCAGGCCGGGCTTTGTGTGCGGGGTCATCTGGCGGTCCTTGAATTTCTGCGCTTCGGCGGCTAAATCTCGGCATCCCGTATGTGACGGGACCAATCGCAGGTTACAAGATGGGGCGGCAGGTCAGACCCGCCCGGAAAGGCTGCCATGTCCTGGACGGATGATCGCGTCGAGACACTGAAACGCATGTGGTCCGAGGGCCAGTCGGCCAGCGCCATCGCCAAGGAACTGGGTGGCGTGACCCGCAATGCGGTGATCGGCAAGGTCCACCGCCTTGGCCTGTCGAACCGCACCGAAGAGCCGGAGGCCGCACCCGCAGCCCCGCCCCCCGCACCCGAACCGGTCGCCCGTGAAAAGCCCGCGGCACCCCGCGTGGTTCCGCAGCCGGCGGCGGCGCCCGTACGCCCCGAACCCACACCGGAACCGGTCGCGGCACAGCCCGAACCGGAACCCGAGCCCAGCACGCAACCGGCCTTTGTCCCGGTTCCGCGTCGTCCGATCGTGCCGGCGGGCCAACCCCTGCCGCCCCAGCCCTCGGCGAACGAGATCTCTCCCGAAGCGTTGGCCTCGGTCCGTGAGGTCGAGAAACGCGCCAAGAAGCTGACCCTGATGGAACTGACCGAGCGGACCTGCAAATGGCCCATCGGCGACCCCGCGACGGACAAATTCTGGTTCTGCGGTTTGCCCTCGGTTGCGGGCAAACCCTATTGCGAGGCGCATGTCGGTGTCGCATTCCAGCCGATGAGCAGCCGCCGCGACCGCCGCCGCTGAATGCCGTTCACGATTGATGTGATAGGGTCGCCCTTGACGGGGCGGCCCTTTTTTCGGCGCGTGCCGGGGCGCGCGGGTTCAGCGCAAGAACGCTGATCCAGACGACCTGAAGGATGATGATGGCGGCAAACAGCTCCATCGCCTCCTCGCCGCGCCCGGCTGTGCGATTGGCCCAGTCAGAGATTTCGATCCCCCAGGGGGCCAGCTTGCGCCCCAGACCATCCAGTGTCTTGGCCACGCCATACAGGGTCAGACCCGTCAGCATCAGCCAGGCCCACGCGGATGACGCGCGCAGTCCGGCCAGCCACGGTCGCAGATCTCGCCGCAACAGCCGCATCCCCGCCCAGATCAGCACGACCAGGACCACCGCGCCGCCGACCTTCTGGATTATCGGCGCGTTGCCCGAATACAGGCCCAATGACAGGACGCCGCGGTCGGTGAAAGCCTTGTCCCAGTCCAGTTCCCGGAACGCGGCCGCGGCAACCAAGGCAACCAGATGCCACCGGCCCCAGGCCCTGCGCCGGACGACATCAACCCCAAGAGCCGCGACCGCAACGATCAACACCCTGACGGACGCTCCTTCGATGGGGCCTGATTCGGCAAACACCTGATCCATCGATTCCATCGGCACCAACGCGATCAACAGCCACCCCAATGCCAGTGCACAGGACAGGGCAAACAACAGGGCAGGATCGCGCAGGCGGTCAAAGGATATCATCGGACAGCTCATGACAGTTTTATGAAGGTCCTGAACCTGTGTATTCCCGGCGCCGATTGCAACGCCCGCGCCCCATGCGTGTCCGCGGCGCGGCCCGCTTTTCATCACGGCGCAACAGGGCTAGAGATGCGCGACCCCGAAAGGACGCACGCCATGGCCCGCCACCTGATCACCTCTGCCCTGCCCTATATCAACGGCATCAAGCATCTGGGGAACCTTGTCGGTTCCCAGCTGCCCGCCGACCTGTATGCCCGATACCTGCGGGCGCGGGGCCATGAGGTCATGTTCATCTGTGCAACCGACGAACACGGCACCCCCGCCGAACTGGCCGCCGCCAAGACCGGAGAGGCCGTGGCCGATTACTGTGCCCGGATGCATGGCGTCCAGACCGCGCTGGCTGACGGGTTCGGGCTGTCCTTTGATCACTACGGCCGGTCGTCCAGCGACCGCAACCGCGCCCTGACCCAGCATTTCGCAGGCCGCCTGGCGGACCAGGGTTATATCCGCGAGGTCGTCGAAAAACAGGTTTATTCCCACGCCGACAATCGCTTCCTGCCGGACCGCTACATTGAGGGCACCTGCCCCAATTGCGGCTATGACAAGGCCCGCGGCGACCAGTGCGAGAACTGCACCAAGCAGTTGGACCCGACTGACCTGATCAACCCGCGCAGCGCCATTTCCGGCAGCACCGACCTTGAGGTGCGCGAGACGAAACATCTGTATCTGCGCCAGTCCGCGTTGAAGGGCGACATCGCCGCCTGGATCGACGGCAAGGCTGACTGGCCGATCCTGACGACATCCATCGCCCGCAAATGGCTGAACGACGGCGACGGCCTGCAGGACCGGGGCATCACGCGTGATCTGGACTGGGGCGTTCCGGTCAAGCGCGGCGATGCCGACTGGCCGGGGATGGAGGGCAAGGTCTTTTATGTCTGGTTCGACGCGCCCATCGAATATCTGGGCGCGACCGCCGAATGGGCCGATGCGACAGGCGCGGACGACGCCGCATGGCGCCGCTGGTGGCGCCTGGACGAGGGGGCCGATGACGTGACCTATACCCAGTTCATGGGCAAGGATAACGTGCCGTTCCACACGCTCAGCTTTCCGGCCACGCTGATCGGGTCCGGAGAGCCGTGGAAGATGGTTGATTACATCAAATCCTTCAACTACCTGACCTATCAGGGCGGACAGTTCAGCACGTCGCAGGGCCGTGGCGTGTTCATGGACCACGCGCTGGAGATCCTGCCGGCGGATTACTGGCGCTGGTGGCTGCTGTCCCACGCCCCGGAATCCGGCGACAGTGAGTTCACGTGGGAAAATTTCCAACAGTCCGTGAACAAGGACCTGGCCGACGTGCTGGGCAATTTCGTCAGCCGCATCACCAAGTTCTGCCGCGCCAAGTTCGGAGAGGCCGTCCCCGAAGGCCCCGAATGGGGTCCCGCCGAACTGGCGCTGATCGACACGCTGACCACCCGCATCCGTGCCTATGAGGCCAACATGGAGGCGATGGAGGTCCGCAAGGCCGCGTCAGAGCTGCGCGCGATCTGGGTGTCGGGCAACGAATACCTGCAATCGGCCGCGCCCTGGACCGTGTTCAAGACCGACCCTGATCAGGCGGCGATGCAGGTGCGCATGGGCCTGAACCTGATCCGTCTCTATGCGGTGCTGTCGCAGCCCTTTGTGCCATTTGCCTCGGCCGCGATGCTGCAGGCGATGGATGCACAGGACGCCGACTGGCCCGCGGACGTGGCGCACGCCCTGCAGGCACTGGCCCCCGGCCACGCGTTCACCGTCCCCGAAGTGATGTTCGCCAAGATCAGCGACGAAGACCGCGAGACATGGTCCGCACGCTTTCAAGGTGTCCGCACCTGATGGCCACTGGTTCGCCACAGTAAGATGACAGGGCGGCCCAGTCCCTTTGGACCGCCCCGCCATGTCGGCGCCCAAGCGACCGGCTGTCTGGTTTACCAGCACCGGCGCCGGTCCGGCAGGTCACCATGGCAGGGGTGGTCTGGAACAACCGTCATGTCCTGATTTGGACAGGGGATAGCCAAAGGACCTGACGGGGTTCCCTCGGCCCGGGTGCCACGGCTGATACGATAGACCCTTCCGACGCTGCGAAGGCCGCCGCGATGATCCGGCGTCACCCGTGGACACGGTATCGGCATTTCTGACCTGTCGGGCCATATTGTGCCGATCGCGGCGAATGCCCCGCACCGATGCGCATGCATTGCTCCCAAGACAAGGTGCCGATGGAATCAGGCAGATCCAATTCCCCGGGCGTGTCGATACGGCATTGCATGCCAAAGCTGCCTCACCGAATGGAAACCAAAAGCCGCGCCGGTCCCTGTGATATGGTGGATGCAGATCACCTGCGGATCGTGGCGTGTCGCGGGACGTGGGTGTGTTCCCGGCGAATTGCCCAGCATTACCGCCGGGCGGCGCAATCCGCACGGTGCGGGGATGACCTGCACCGGTATTGCCAGCGATGGCATCGTCCTGCACGGCCGGATGAACCCCGATATACGGGGCCTTGCGCCCGGCTGGTGGACTTTCCCCGGTCCGGCGTGTTCAAACAGGGCACAATCCTCTCGGAGAGCCCCATGACCCATTGCATCCTGATCGGAGCCCCCGTGGACGAGGGCCAACGCCGCCCCGGCTGCTTGATGGGTCCCGCAGCCTATCGCACCGCGGGCCTGGCCGCGACCCTGTCGACCCTGGGCCACAGCGTCGAGGACAGGGGCGACATCACCCCGGACCCGTTGGGCGACGAAACCTGCACCAACCCCGCGGTCCACCACCTGCCGGAAACCATCGCCTGGACCGGCGCCCTCCAAAAAGCCACCCGCGAGGCCCTGCCGCATGGCATGCCGATCATCATGGGAGGCGACCATTCGCTGGCCTTGGGCACCGTCGCCGGTGTCGCCGCCCATGCCGCCGCACAGGGTCGGGCCCAATTCGTGATCTGGCTGGATGCGCATAGCGATTTCCACACCGTCGCCACCACCACGTCGGGGAACCTGCATGGCACACCGATGGCCTATGCCAACGGTCTGGACGGATTCGACCCGTTTCCGCCCTTTCCCGCGCCGATTCCGGGCGAGAACATCTGCATGTTCGGCATCCGCAGCGTCGACCCCGCCGAACTGGCACTGATGCAGCCGACCGACATCACCGTGAACGACATGCGGGTTCTGGACGAACAGGGCATCGTGGCCCCGCTGCGGGCGTTTCTGGACCGTGTCCGGGCCGCTGACGGGCTGTTGCATGTCAGCTTGGACGTGGATTTCCTGGACCCTTCTATTGCCCCCGCGGTCGGCACCACGGTGCCAGGCGGCGCGACCTTCCGCGAGGCGCATCTGGTCATGGAATTGCTGCACGAATCAGGGCTGGTCACATCGCTGGACCTGGTCGAGCTGAACCCGTTCCTGGATGAACGCGGGCGCACTGCGAAACTGATGGTCGATCTGGTCGGCAGCCTGATGGGTCGCAAGGTATTCGACCGCCCGACCCGCAGTTACGGTTGAAAAAGGGGCGGACCAAACGGCCCGCCCCCTTTCATTCAACATTGACGGACAGGACCTACCAGACCTTGGCTTCGCGGTCATGGAACCGCTGCGCTGCCGCCTCGACAAAGGCTGCCGCATCCAGCTTGGTCACGCCCTTGTCCGGCTGCACCCCGGCGGCTGCCAGCAGCTTGGCACTGGCATCGTCGGCCCCGATCGCCTTGAGATGCGCAAAGGCATCCGACACGAAATCAACCGCGGGCTTGAACTTGGCCAGCTTGGCTGCGTCATCGGCACTGATCACCAATGCCACGGCATCGAACAGCACTGACGGCGATCCGGCCAGCTGTGCCTCGGCCTTGCCGCGTTCCTTGGCGATCAGCACCACCGTGCCGCCCTGTACCTCGACCGCATCGCGCAATGCATCGACCTTGGCCTGATCACCACTGTCGCCCACCAGAATGCCGACCTTGCGGCCCATCAGAGTGTGTTTGGCGCGTTTCATGATCGACAATGCGTCCGACGGCGCCATGTCGATCGGGGCGCGCATCGGCGTTGCCGCGTCGGGCAGATCCTCTGCCAGACCCTCGGCCACGGTTTCGGCCAGATCCTCGTCGATGACACGCAGATGGCCCAGAACGCGTTGGATCACGTGACCCAGCCCGACCTTGGACAGCTCGAACGTAATCGCGTCGGCGATATGCGTCTGTTCGACCTCGGTCTGGCTGCGATAGAACATCCGCGCCTGGCTGTAATGATCGCCGAACAACTCGGCCCGGACACGCAGCTTTTCATCGGGCTGATTGCCCAGTTCGGTCATGTCCTTGTACGTGGCAAAGCCTTCGGCGCTGGCACGGGGGCCGGGCTCCTCTCCAGCCTGATCGAGGCTGTTGGGCTCATAGTTGGCGCGCCCTTTGGGCACCGCCATCTGCATCATGCCGTCGCGCTGGAAATTGTGCATCGGGCATTTCGGCGCATTGACCGGAATCTGATGGAAGTTCGTTGTACCAAGACGCGACTTCTGCGTGTCCAGATAGCTGAACAACCGTCCCTGCAGCAGCGGGTCGTCAGAGAAATCGATGCCGGGCACGATATTTGTCGGCAGAAACGCCACCTGCTCGGTTTCGGCGAAAAAGTTGTCAGGATTGCGGTCCAGCACCATGCGCCCGACGATGCGAACAGGAATGTCCTCTTCGGGGATCAGCTTGGTTGCGTCCAGCACGTCATAGGGCTGCTGGGCAGCCCACTCTGCGTCGAACGTCTGGATGCCCAGCTCCCATTCGGGGAAATCACCGGAATCAATGGCTTCCCACAGGTCCTGACGGTGATAGTCCTGATTCGCCCCAGCAGTCTTGACTGCTTCGTTCCAGACTTGGCTCTGCAGGCCCAGTTTGGGCTTCCAGTGGAATTTGACAAAGGTCGACTTGCCTTCGGCATTGACCAGACGGAACGTGTGGACACCGAACCCCTCGATCATGCGCAGACTGCGGGGAATGCCGCGGTCGGACATGGCCCACATGATCATGTGCATCGATTCGGGCATCAACGACACGAAATCCCAAAACGTGTCATGTGCGCTGGCGGCCTGCGGATAGCCACGATCGGACTCCATCTTGACCGAATGGATCAGGTCCGGAAATTTGATGGCATCCTGAATGAAAAACACCGGGATGTTGTTGCCGACCAGATCCCAATTGCCTTCCTGGGTGTAGAATTTGACGGCAAAACCGCGCACATCGCGCGGCGTGTCCACGCTGCCGGCACCACCGGCCACGGTGGAGAAACGCACGAACACGGGCGTCTTGCCCGGATTGGCCAGAACGCCCGCGCGGGTCAGTTCGGGGATCGGGTCGGTGCATTCGAAATAGCCGTGCGCACCTGACCCCCGGGCATGCACGATCCGCTCCGGGATACGCTCATGGTCGAAATGAAAGATCTTTTCACGAAGGACGTAATCCTCCAGCAGGGTGGGGCCGCGCGCCCCCGCTTTAAGGCTGTTCTGATTGTCGGAAATCGGAACCCCGTGGTTGGTTGTCAGGGCCTCTCCGCCGGTCTGGTGGATTTCTCCGCCGTTGCCGCGTGTTTCGCTGATGTTGGACATGACGTCCTCCTGTGGTGGCGCGTTGCCTATCAAACCAAGGTCGGTGCAAAGGGTTCCGGATTCGCGTGGCTATGATTTGTTCATCCGCTTGCCCTGCGCGGCGTGGCCTGCGATACGCAATGTTGATGATGATGCGGACGTGGCGAAATCGGTAGACGCACCAGACTTTGACAATTGGAGTGCCCGTCGGGAAACCGTCGGTGCAGAACCGCTCAAATTCGGGGAAAGCTGTGGGTTCGCCCGTGCCAATCCCGAGCCAAGCCCCTTTTGGGGAAGGTGTAGAGACTAGACGGGTGGCGCCTAAAACCCCTGCGGGTCATGGCGAAGGGATAGTCCAGACCACGAACGGGGCATCGCACCCCCGGCGGCGAAAGTCGAAGTGGTATGAAAATCTGTTTTCCGTAAGGAAGTGCGGGTTCAAGTCCCGCCGTCCGCACCATCATCGCGCGATATGGCACCGGCGCGGTCACGCACCGGCGCGGTCACGCACCGGTGCGCACAGGCGTCAGGTCTCGACCGAGGCCGGTTCACGCGGCGGGCGGCCGATGATGTCGCGCAACGCGTCCAGCTCAATGAAATTGTCGGCTTGGCGGCGCAGATCGTCGGCGATCATCGGTGGCTGGCTGCGGATCGTGGACACGACCGACACCCTGACCCCCTGACGCTGCAGCGATTCGACCAGCGGACGAAAATCGCCATCGCCGGAAAACAGCACCGCATGGTCCAATCTGGGCGCCAGTTCCATCGCATCGACCGCCAGTTCGATGTCCATGTTGCCTTTGACCTTCCGTCGGCCCAGTGCATCCGTGTATTCGCGCGCCGGTTTGGTCACGACGCAGAAACCGTTGTAATGCAACCAATCCACCAGCGGGCGGATCGGGGAATACTCTTCGCCCTCGATGAGCGCGGTATAGTAATACGCACGCATCAGTTTGCCGCGACGGTCGAATTCCTGACGCAAAAGCTTGTAATCTATATCAAAACCCAGCGCCTTTGCTGCAGCATAGAGATTGGCGCCGTCGATGAAGATCGCCAATCTGTCGTCTTTGTAGAACATGGATGTTGCCTTTAATGAACACAGACGTCACGGCACAGGCGCGGGCCAGGGTGAGGGACCTGTGATGCGCGGGCCCATGCCATGGACCTGTAAGGAAAGAGGAAAGCGTGGTTAACCTGTCTTTTGGTATCGTTGGTTTTGGGGCAAACCTTCCCGTGTCGGATCGGGACCCCGTTGCGACCCTATGCACGACGGTAAGCATTGTGCACAGCACACCCGGTATTTCAATCACCGCAATAAGTCGCATCTGGCGAACTCCCGCCATGCCTGCAGGGTCGGGCCCCGAGTTCGCCAATGCGGTGGCGTTGATCGCCACATCACTTGGCGCCAGTCAGGTTCTTGAGGCGCTGCACGAAATCGAGGCCCGTCACGGGCGCGACCGCAGCACGGGCCGTTGGTCCGCGCGCGTGCTGGACCTGGACCTGATCGCGATGGACAACCAGATCGTACCCGACGCCGCGCATCTGCGCACATGGATGGAGCTTTCCCCGGAACGTCAGAGGATCCAAACCCCTGACCGGCTGATCCTGCCCCACCCCCGGATGCAGGATCGACCCTTTGTTCTGGCCCCATTGGCCGAGATCGCGCCCGACTGGCACCATCCCTTGACCGGAGCCACCGTGGCCACGATGCTGGCGGCGCTTGGGCCCGCTGCACTGGAGGGATTGACCCCGGTCGAATTCCCAGGTTTTTCTTGACAATCAAGGCTGCACCGACCATCTGTCCGGTTCGCCCCGAATGTCCGATTCGCAACTGCACAGGTGATCCATGGCCCGCGTAACGGTCGAAGACTGCGTCGACAAGGTTCCCAACCGCTTTGATCTGGTGATGCTGGCATCGCATCGTGCCAGAGAGATCGCGGCTGGCAGTGCCGTCACTGTCGATCGCGACAACGACAAGAACCCGGTGGTCGCGTTGCGCGAAATCGCCGAGGAAACCCAGCCCGTCGATGATCTGCGCGAGCGGATGATCGAATCGACCCAGACACAGATCGAGGTCGACGAACCCGAAGAGGACGCCATGGCCCTGCTGCTGGGCGCCGAGGTCGATCGTCCCAAGCCGTCCGACGAGGAATCCGAGGAACGGATGCTGCGCATGATGCTGGAAGCAAACCAGCGCGCCTGACACGGTCACATCACAGAGGTCTTCGACACCATCATGATCGACGTCGAAGACCTGCTGGCCCTTGTCCGGAATTACAATCCTCGCAGCAACTGTGCCCTGATCAGCGACGCCTATGAATATGGCATGCGCATGCACGAAGGGCAGTTCCGCCATTCCGGCGAACCTTATTTTACCCACCCCATCGCCGTCGCCGCCATCCTGACGGAAATGCGGCTGGACGACGCGACCATCGTGACCGCGCTGCTGCACGACACGATCGAAGATACGCGGTCGACCAAGGATGAGGTCGTCGGCATGTTCGGCGCCGAGATCGCCGAGCTGGTCGACGGGGTCACCAAGCTGACCAACCTTGAACTGTCCAGCACCCAGTCCAAGCAGGCCGAGAATTTCCGCAAGCTGTTCATGGCCATGTCCCGCGACATGCGGGTGATCCTGGTCAAGCTGGCCGACCGGTTGCACAACATGCGGACCATCCGCTCCATGCGCCCTGACAAGCAGGTCAAGAAGGCGCGCGAGACGATGGACATCTATGCCCCGTTGGCGGGCCGGATGGGTATGCAGTGGATGCGCGAGGAGCTGGAAGATCTGGCCTTCAAGGTCATCAACCCCGAGGCCCGCAGTTCCATCATCCGCCGCTTTGTCAGCCTGCAGCGCGACAGCGGCGACATCATCGGCCAGATCACCGCCGACATCCGCACCGAGATGGAGAAGGAAGGCATCGAGGCCGACGTGTTCGGTCGCGCGAAAAAGCCCTTCAGCGTTTGGCGCAAGATGCAGGAAAAGCAGCTGGCGTTTTCGCGGCTGTCCGACATCTATGGCTTTCGGATCATCACCCGGACGGAAATGGACTGTTATCGCGCGCTTGGTGTGATCCACCATCGCTGGCGCGCCGTGCCGGGCCGGTTCAAGGATTACATCAGCCAGCCGAAATCGAACGGCTACCGGTCGATCCACACCACCGTGTCGGGCCGCGACGGCAAGCGGGTCGAGGTACAGATCCGCACCCGCCAGATGCACGAGGTCGCCGAGGCCGGTGTTGCGGCGCACTGGGCCTATCGCGACGGTGTGCGCACCCGCAACCCGTTCGCGGTCGATCCAGCCGAGTGGATCGCCCAGCTGACCGACCGTTTCGATACCGAGGACCACAATGAGTTCCTCGAACACGTCAAGATGGAGATGTATCAGGACCAGGTGTTCTGCTTTACCCCCAAGGGCGACGTGATGCAGTTGCCGCGCGGTGCGACGCCGATCGATTTCGCCTATGCGATCCACACGCGTCTGGGCAATTCCTGCGTCGGGGCCAAGATCGACGGCATCCGGGTGCCGCTGTGGACGCGTCTGAAGAACGGTCAGTCGGTGGACATCATCGCGGCCTCGGGGCAGCGGCCGCAGGCGACATGGCTGGACATCGTGGTCACGGGCCGTGCCAAGGCCGCGATCCGGCGGTCCCTGCGGGAGGAAGACCGCGACCGCTTTGTGCGCCTTGGCCGTGAACTGGCCCGCGTCAGCTTTGAGCATGTCGGCCGCAAGGTCACCGACAAGGCGCTGCGGACGGCGGCCAAACAGATGGGCCTGCCCTCGGCCGAGGATCTGCTGGCCCGCATCGGCAGCGCCGAGAATTCCGCCAAGGAGGTTCTGGGCGTCCTCTATCCGGAACTGGCCGACCACCACGACGAGATCGACGGCAAGCGCCCCTTTGCGGGGCTGGAGGCGGACGCCAACTTCAAGCGCGCGCCCTGCTGTGCGCCCCTGCCGGGCGAACGGATCGTGGGCATCACCTATCGCGGTGCAGGCGTGGTCATCCATGCCATCGACTGCCCGGTGCTGGCAGAGTTCGAGGACAGCCCCGATCGGTGGGTCGACCTGCAGTGGCGCGAGGGGCGGCACCCCGCCGCCTATTCGACCGTGCTGAATTTGACGATCCGGCACGATGCCGGCGTGTTGGGGCGCATCTGCACCTTGATCGGGGCGCAGGGGGCGAATATCTCGAACCTTGAGTTCATCGCCCGCAAGCCCGACTTTTACCGTATCGAGGTCGAGGTCGAAATGCGCGACCATGAACATCTGCACAACCTGCTGACCGCCCTCGAGGCGGAAAGCGATGTCGCGCAGGTCTCGCGCGTGCGGGACCCGGCGCTGAAACCCTGAGGCAGGCGCCCCCTGCCCGTCACGGATCGGGTTCGCCTTGTTCAAACGCCGCAAACCGCGCAGCTACGGCCAGTTGGCCAGCCAGATGATCTATCCGCCGGGCGGCTGGCGGCGTGCCGGCGCCTATGTCGTACACAGGCTGCGCCGCCTGCCTGACCAGCCCCACCGCATCGCGCGCGGTGTGGCGGCGGGGATCATGGTGAATTTCACGCCGCTGTTCGGGTTCCATTTTCTGTCGGCAGCGGCGGTTGCATGGATCATCCGCGGCAATGTGCTGGCAGCATTGCTGGCGACATTTGTCGGCAACCCGGTGACGCTGCCGTTTATCGCGCTGATGTCGGTCAAGCTGGGCCGTGAGATCCTGGGCCAGCCGGGCGACATGACGCCCCAGTTCATCTTTCATGAGTTTTCGAGGGCCACGGGCGAATTGTGGCACAATCTCAGCGCCGCGTTCGGCCCATCCCGGATGCACTGGCACCACATGGGCGATTTTCTGACACAGGTGTTCTGGCCCTACATGGTCGGCGGCGTGATTCTAGGGTCCATTGCGGGGGTTATCACGCATTACCTGACGGTGCCGATCTTTCTCGCCTATCAGCGTCGCCGCGAGAAAAAGATGGCAGACCGCATCACCCGCGCTTCGACCCGCGCGGCGCAACTGGCGGCAGAGCGGGCCAAGGGCGACACGGATCAATAACCGCGGTCGCGGTCCACCAGATGCAGCAGCGGTCGCCCGTCCATCGCCCGGCGCAGATTGTCGGAAACCACCGGGGCCGCGGTTGCGGGGCGGGTCTCGGCGGCGATATGCGGGGTGACTGTGACCGCGGGATGCGCCCAGAACGGGTGATCAGCAGGCAGCGGTTCGGTACGGAACACGTCCAGCACCGCGTGCCCCGGTCGGCCCCGGTCCAAGCCCCGCAACAGTGCATCGTCATCGATCAGCGTGCCGCGGCCCGGATTGATCAGCCACGCCCCGTCTGGCACCCGTGACAGGCGATCGGCGTCCAGCAACCCGTGCGTGGCGGGCGTATCGGGCAGCAGGCAGATCAGGATCTGTGCGCGTGCCAGCGCCTGGTCCAACTGCGCGATCGGGAGCACCGACACCCCCGGCGCCGCCCGCCCCGAGGCGCTGACGCCGGTCACCGGAAACCCCAGGGCGGTCAGCATCGTCGCCGTGGCCCGCCCCAACTCTCCCATCCCCAGCACGGTCACAGGGCGTTCAGCGGCCAGCGGCGGGACCTGTCCGTTGCGCCAGATGCCGTCCTGAGCATAGCGGTCCATGCCCAGATGGGCGCGCATCGCCCATCCGGCGCAGTATTCCGCCATTCCCTGCCGCAGGCCCGGATCGACCATCCGTGCCAACGGCTGGGTCAGCGTCGCGTTGCCGACGATGCGTTCGACCCCGGCCCACAGGCTCTGCACCAGCCGCACGTTGGCATAGGGCGCGAAATCGGTGATGTCGCCGCCGGGCGCGTAAATGATCGCGTCGAACGTGGCGGGGTCGCCGTCCCGCTGCAGCCGCATCTCGGGGCAGGCCGCGCGCAGGGCGGGGGCCCATTCGGACCACGCGTCATCGCGGGCAGAGAACCGGACCCTCATCGGGGCCTGTGGACATGGGCGGATTGCACCAGCCCGAACCCCAGCATCAGGATCATCAGCGACGTCCCCCCATAGCTGACCAGCGGCAGCGGCGACCCCTTGGCGGGCAGCAGCCCCATCACGGTCGCCATGTTGATCGCGAAATACAGAAAGAACGCGCCGGATATGCCGATGGTGATCAGGCTGGCAAATCGGTCCCGATTGCTGAGCGCCGAATACAGGCAGAACCCCAGGATCAGCATGTACAGCACCAGAAGGGACGACGCGCCGATGAAACCGAACTCTTCGGACAGGACGGTAAAGATGAAGTCGGTGTGCTTTTCAGGCAGAAAATTCAGCCGCGACTGTGTGCCCTGCATGAACCCGCGGCCCGACAACCCGCCCGACCCCAATGCGATCTGGCTTTGAATGATGTTATAGCCCGCACCCAGAGGGTCGGAGGTCGGGTCCAGGAACGTGTCGATGCGGCGGAACTGATAGTCGCGCAGCAGTTGCCAGTCGGTGCCACGGCTGCGCATGACCGCAACCACCAGCCCGACCGCCGCCCCGATCACCACCCCGAAATACCACAGCGACACGCCCGCGGCGAACATGACGATCCCGCCCCCCGCGATCAGCATGATCGAGGTGCCAAGGTCCGGCTGCATCAGCACCAGCGCGGTGGGCGCCAGGATCAGCAGCACTGGCACAATGACCCACAGGGGCCGTGATACGCGGGTCAACGGCAACCAGTCGTAATACGCGGCCAGCAGCAGGACCAACGAGATCTTCATCAGTTCGGACGGTTGGATGCGAATCGGGCCGATGTCGATCCAGCGCTGTGCACCCATGCCGATGACGCCGAACATGTCGACCGCCACCAGCATCAGGAAGCACGCCACATAGGCGGCGACGGAAATCCCCCGCCAGAACCACATCGGCACAAAGGCCAGCCCCAACATGATCACCATGCCCACGGCAAAGCGGATCATCTGCGGCTCGGCCCAGGTGTCCATGCGACCGCCCGCGACCGAATACAGCATCAGAAACCCGATGCAGCAGACGGCGGTGATCAGCAGGACCAGCGGCCAGTTGATGTACAGCACCTTGCGGAACCCCGTCGGGACCTGCGCCACCTGATAGTCGAGATAGGACATCGCGTTACGCCCTGCTGCGGCCGGGGCGCGGGGCCTCGGGCTGGTAAAGGTGCATGGCGTCGTGGCGGGCCTCCAGCGCGGCGCGCTGATCGGACGGCACGGCGTCGGATGGTGGCAGCCCGCCGTTCAGCGCGAACAGCAGGATGTCGCGCGCGATGGGCGCGGCCACGGCCGATCCGCCGCCGCCATGTTCGACCACCAGCGAAATTGCGTATTTCGGCGCGTCAAAGGGCGCATAGGCCACGAACAGCGCGTGATCGCGCCGCTCCCACGGCAGCTGGTCGTTCGAGATGACGCCGCGGGCGCGCTCGGCGGCGGTGATGTTGCGGACCTGGCTGGTGCCGGTCTTGCCCGCCATGCGCCATTCGTCGCGCGTGATGCGGGCGCTGCGGGCCGTGCCACGCGCGCTGTTCATCACCGCATCCATGCCAAGCCGCGCGACACGCAGCGATGCCGGGCTGATGTCCAGCAGCGGGTATTCGGGCGGCGGCTGCCGGACGCCATCGACGGACCGGATCAGCTGTGGCCGGACCTCGCGCCCCGACGCGATGCGTGCGGTCATCACCGCCAGCTGCAGGGGCGATGCCAGCACAAAGCCCTGCCCGATGGACGCATTCAGGCTGTCGCCGATCTGCCACGCCTGACCGTGGCGGGCCATTTTCCAGGCACGGTCGGGGGCGATCCCCTCGGCCACCGCAGACATGGGCAGGTCGTGGCGCTGACCCAGGCCCAGTTTTCGCGCCATGATGGCGATGCGGTCGATGCCAACCCGCTGCGCAAGCTCATAGAAATAGACGTCACAACTTTCTTCCAGGCTTTTGATCGCATCGACGGTGCCATGCCCGCCGCGCCGCCAGCAGTGGAACCGACGGCCGCCCAGTTCCGTGTGGCCGGGGCAATAGAACCGGCTGCCCGCGTCGATGACCCCAGCCTCCAGGCCCGCCATCAGCGTGACCATCTTGAAGGTCGAGCCGGGGGGATAGACGCCCTGCACCGTTTTGTCGGCCAGGGGTCGGTGGTCGTGGTCCATCAGCGCGCGGTATTCGGGGCTGCTGATGCCACGCACGAACTTGTTCGGATCGAAACTGGGCGACGAACAGATCGACAGCAATTCGCCGGTCTGACAGTCGGTGACCACGGCGGCGGCGCTTTCGGTGCCCATCCGCTGTGCGGCGTAATTCTGCAACGCCGCGTCCAGCGTCAGCTGCAGCGTGGCCCCCTGTTCGCCCTGCTGGCGCGACAGCTGGCGCATCTCGCGGCCCTGGCTGTTCACTTCGACGCGGCGGGCGCCCGCCTTGCCGCGCAGGATCTCCTCCATGCGGCCCTCGACGCCGATCTTGCCCAGCTGGAAATCCGGCAACAGCAGGACCGGGTCCGGGTCCTCGATCCGCGACAGGTCGTAATCACTGACGGGGCCGACATAGCCCATGACATGCGCGAAATCGCCCGCCCGCGGATAGGCCCGCGACAGCGCCGATTCGGGCGTGACGCCGGGCAGCGACGGCGCGTTGACGGCAATGGCGCTGAACTGTTCCCACGACAGCCGGTCCGCCAGCACGATGGGGGTGATGGCGCTGCGACGGGAAAACTCCTCCATCAGCTCGGCCATGCGGGCATCGGTCATGGGCACCAGCCGCGACAGGCGATGCAGCACGGCCTGCACGTCGCCGCCAGCCTCTTCGCGGGTCAGGGTGACGCGGTAATTCTGTTCGTTGCCGGCGATGATGATCCCATTGCGGTCCAGAATCAGCCCGCGCGACGGCGGCAACAGCCGGATCTTGATCGAGTTTCCATCCGCCAGGGTGCGGTATTCCTCGGCATGGTCCAGCTGCATCGACCGCATCTTCAGCGCCAGCGTGGTGACGGTGGCCACCTGAATCCCGGCCAGCATCAGCCCGCGCCGGGTGATCTGGCGGGTGCTGTCCATGATCTCGCGTTGGGACTTCTTCATGTCGTTGTCCTCATGTCGGATCGCCGCGGCCCGGACGCCGCAGCCCGATCAACCCGCGCGCACCAAAGACGACCAGCGGATAGGCCGCAACCGTCGCCAGGAATTGCAGGATCACCTGCCCCAGGGCCGCCACCTGCAGCATGAACACGATCAGCACCAGGCGATAGCCCAGCATCATCAACCCGATCAGCATGCCCACGCGAAGCCATTCAACCATGAATGGCTGGTCGCGCCAACGGGGCTCTCGCAGACGTGCGGCCTCGGACCCCAGCAGGACCATCGCGGTCCACAGGCCCAGGGGGCGCATCAACAGCATGTCCTCGATCACGACGGCCAGCACGATGACCGGGGCCGCCAGCTGGTCGGGACGGCGCAGCACCCAGGCCAGGATCAGCGCCAGCCCCAGATCGGGACCGGGCCAGCCCATGATCCCCGCCGACAGCGGCAGCAACCGCACGAACAGCAGCGCCCAGATTGACGCCAGAAACACCAGCGTCCCCAGGACAAAGCTGCGGCTTGGCAGCTGGATCATGGCGTCGAGCCCGGGTCCAGCGGATCGCTGGCCGCCGCCGCATCGACCGGAGAGACGGGCAGCTGCGGCCCGATCAGCCCGGTGTCCTGACCCAGAATCACGGCGGCGCTGTCGATCACGGCCTCGGCCGGGTGGGACCGCAGGACGCGCAGGAATTCCAGCCGTTCGTAATCGGCGGCCATGCGCAGGCGCAGCCGCCCGTCGCTGCCCTGTGCGACCTGCCCGACCAGCAGACCGCCGGGAAACACGCCGCCGTCGCCCGATGTCACCACCCGGTCGCCGGGGCGCACGTTGTCGCCCTGTTCGACGAATTCCAGCAGCGGCAGGGGCGTGTTGTCACCCGTCAGCAGCGCGCGTTCGCCGGTCGGCTGGACCGTCACCGGCAGGCGCGACGACGGGTCGGTCAACAGCACGACACGGCTGGTCCGGTTGCCGACGCCCGAAATGCGCCCGACCAGACCCAGCCCGTCCATCGTGGCCCAACCCTCGATGATGCCGTCCTGGGCGCCGACATTCAGCAGGACCGACTGGCGGAACGCCGACCCGCTGTCGACCATCACCACGCCGGTGACGCTGGTCAGCGCCGGGTCGATGCGCACGTTGTTCTGCGCCATCAGCTTGGAGTTTTCCTGCTCCAGCTGGACGGCGGCCTCGCGCCAGGCGGACATGCGCTGCAATTCACGGCGCAGTTCCTGGTTCTGTTCATAGATGCGGGCATAGCTTTGAAAGCCCGCGACCATCTGCGTGACCTTGGTCACCGGCGACACGGCCCATTCGAACCGCGGCACGATGCGGTCGATCATCGCCGTGCGCATCATCTCGGCCCGCGGGCTGTCGATGCGCCAGAACAGGAACACCGCCAACAGCGCAAGCGCCATCACCGCGATCAGGACGCGGCGGACGGGGGTGGCGAAATCGGTGCTCTTCTGCGCCATTCAGGCGCTCCCTGCCTGCGCGATCAGCTGTCGTAATCGATGACGTGACGCAGCTGCTTTTCGAACTCCAGCGCCTTGCCGGTGCCCAACGCGACACAGCTCATCGGCTGGTCGGCCAGGCTGATCGACAGACCGGTCTGCTCGCGCAGCGCCAGATCCAGCTCGCCCAGCATCGCGCCGCCGCCGGTCAGCATCACGCCCCGGTCGACGATGTCGGCGGCCAGATCCGGCGGCGTCGCCTCCAGCGCCACCATCACGGCCTCGCAGATGGCCTGCACAGGTTCGGACAGGGCCTCGGCGACCATGGCCTGGCTGATCTCGATTTCCTTGGGGATGCCGTTCAGCAGGTCGCGGCCGCGCACCATCAGCGTGGCGCCGCGCCCATCATCGGGCATGCGGGCGGTGCCGATGCTGGTCTTGATGCGTTCAGCGGTCGATTCGCCGATCAGCATGTTCTGGTTGCGGCGCAGATAGTTGATGATCGCCTCGTCCATGCGGTCACCGCCGATGCGGACGGACCGGGCATAGACGACGTCGCCCAGCGACAGGACCGCGACCTCGGTGGTGCCGCCGCCGATGTCGACGACCATGCTGCCGGTGGGTTCGGTGATGGGCATGCCCGCGCCGATGGCGGCCGCGATGGGTTCAGCGATCAGACCTGCCTTGCGCGCGCCTGCGGACAGAACCGACTGGCGGATCGCCCGTTTCTCGACCGGGGTCGCGCCGTGGGGGACGCAGACGATGATCTTGGGCTTGGAAAAGGTCGTGCGCTTGAACACTTTCTTGATGAAATGCTTGATCATCTGCTCGGCGCTGTCGAAATCGGCAATGACGCCTTCGCGCATCGGGCGGATCGCCTCGATGGATCCGGGCGTGCGGCCCAGCATCAGTTTCGCGTCCTCTCCGACGGCCAGAACGACCCGCTTGCCGTCCTTGACGTGATAGGCCACGACCGAGGGCTCGTTCAGGATGATGCCCTTGCCCTTGACATAGATCAGCGTGTTCGCCGTCCCCAGGTCGATTGCGATGTCGGTCGAAAACAAACCGCCGAATGCCATGCCCGTATCCTTTTCCTGCCGGTTGGCCCGGCCTGCCCTGTTTTGAAGGTTCGTGATCGCCCTGACGGACGTGGCCCCGTATAGAGTCCCTTCGCGCATGCGAAAAGCCCCGATCCATACGATGGCGGCATCTTGCGGACGGTCGTTGCGGCACGGGCGCGGCAGGGCGCCCCCGTGCCACGCGATCAGTGCGAATACATGCTGATCTGTTTGGCATCCGTGTCGCGACCGGTCATCGCCCGGCGCACGATCAGCCGGTTCAGCGCACCGACATAGGCCTTGACCGACGCCAGGATCGTATCGGTGTCGGCGGCCTGACCGGTGACGATGCGGCCCTCTTCCTCCATCCGGACGCTGACGGTGGCCTGGGCATCGGTGCCCTCGGTCACGGCGTGAACCTGATACAGCTGCAGCCGCGCCACATGCGGAAAGATCTCGCGCACCGCGTTGAAACAGGCGTCGACCGGGCCGTCGCCGGTGGTCTCGGCCCGCTTTTCGACGCCGTCCACGATCATCGTCAGGTCGGCCGACTGTCCATCGCTGCCGCAGATGACGCGCAGGTGTTTGACCTGCAGGTGATCCTCGGCAGTGTTGGCGGCGGCGTCCAGCACCAGCGCGATGATGTCGTCGTCAAACACCTCTTTCTTGCGGTCGGCCAGGGCCTTGAACCGCACAAAGATGTCCTTCAGCTGATTGTCACCGACCTCGTATCCCAGATCGGCCAGTTTGGCACGCAGGGCCGCACGGCCCGAATGCTTGCCCATGGCAATGTTGTTCTCGTTCAGGCCGATATCGGCGGGGCGCATGATCTCGAACGTCTCGACGTTCTTCAGCACGCCATCCTGATGGATGCCGCTTTCATGCAGAAACGCGTTCTTGCCCACGATCGCCTTGTTGAACTGCACCGGAAAACCCGACACGGCCGCCACGCGACGCGAAATCCCCATGATCTTGGTCGTATCGATGCCCGTCTGATAGGGCATGATGTCGTTGCGGACCCGCATCGCCATCACGACCTCCTCCAGCGCGGTGTTGCCCGCACGTTCGCCCAGACCGTTGATGGTGCATTCGATCTGGCGCGCGCCTGCCTCGACGGCGGCCAGCGCGTTGGCGGTCGCCATGCCCAGGTCGTTGTGACAATGCGTGGCAAAGATGATCTGATCCGCGCCGGGCACCCGCTCCAGCAGCATGCGGATCAGGGCTGCGCTTTCGCGGGGCGCGGTATAGCCGACGGTATCGGGAATGTTGATCGTCGTGGCACCGGCCTTGATGGCGATTTCCACCACCCGGCACAGGTAATCATGTTCCGTCCGCGTGGCATCCATGGGCGACCATTGCACGTTGTCGCACAGGTTGCGCGCGTGGGTCACGGTCTGGTGGATGCGGTCCGCCATCTGGTCCATGTCCAGGTTCGGGATCGCCCGGTGCAGGGGCGACGTGCCGATGAACGTGTGGATGCGCGGCTGGCGGGCATGCTTCACCGCCTCCCAGCAGCGGTCGATGTCCGGGATCTGCGCGCGGGCCAGGCCGCAGATGACGCTGTTCCGCGACAGTCGCGCAATTTCGGACACGGCAGCGAAATCGCCTTCGGATGCAATGGGAAACCCGGCCTCGATCACATCGACGCCCATTTCGTCCAGCATGGCGGCGATTTCCATCTTTTCCGCATGGGACATGGTGGCGCCGGGGGACTGTTCGCCGTCGCGCAGCGTGGTGTCAAAGATCACGACGCGGTTCTGTTCGGTCATTGGCTTGGTCTTTCTTACGTGGTCCTGTGGGGTGCCCGGGCGCTGACCTGTCTGAGCGGCGGCCCGGAAGACCCGCTCAGCGCAGCGTAAGAAGCAGCAGACCGCGAAGCTGCACGGCCAGACGCGCGCCATGGGGCGCGGTGCGGGCGGTGGCGATGTGGCGCGTTCGGGTCATGCCCGCGAATATGCCCATCCGCGCCCATCTTGGAAACCCCTGATCGACACCGCTCGTCCGCAAGGCAGTTCAGGCCTTTGCGATTGTAGCGACACATTTATGTCTGGCACCGCGCGGCAAGCCTGCCTATCCTTTCATCACGACAACGAAAAAAACGAAACCCAACAGATGAGGGCACGATATGTCACGCAAGATCGTCGTCGGATTCGACGGCAGTGATGCCTCGATCCGCGCCTTGGACTTTGCCATCTCCCGCGCGCAGGCACAGGGCGACAACATCCTGATCGCCCATGTCCTGGAATGGTCGCCCTACAGCTTTCTGACGCCAAGCGAGGTCGAGGAACGGCACCGGCGCCGCAAGGAAGAACTTCAGCGCGCCGAAGCCGCGATCCTGACGCCCATGGTCAGGCGGGTCGAGGATGCCGGCATCCCCTGCGCCACCACCCTTCGCTATGGCCACATCGCCGAAACGCTGTGCCGCATCGCCAAGGATGAAAGCGCGGCGATGATTTTCATCGGGCGGATGGGCGATTCGGGGTTCGCCTCGCGCATCTTCGGATCAGTCGCGGCAACCCTGGCGCAGGTCGCGCCGGTGCCCGTGGTCATCGTGCCATGACCGGCCAAGCAACAGGGATGACAGCTATGAAAACACGCATCACGGCCGCAGCCCTCGCGGCGCTGGCCGCAGGCCCCGCCGCGGCCCAGGGCATCGACGAGGCCGTCAACCAGGTCTTTGCCAATTCGACCGGCTGGTTCGTCAGCCTGATCTTTTCCAATTTTCCGGGCACCAGCTTTCCCTGGATCGTGGCGTGGCTGGTGATCGCCGCGTCGACCTTTACCGTCTATTTCGGCGTCATCCAGCTGCGCGCCTTCGGCCATGCCTTGGCGCTGGTGCGGGGCGATTATTCCGACCCCAACGACGCCGGAGAGGTCAGCCACTTTCAGGCCCTGACCACCGCCCTGTCGGGCACGGTGGGCCTGGGCAACATCGCGGGCGTCGCGGTGGCGGTCAGCATCGGTGGACCCGGTGCCACATTCTGGATGATCCTGGCGGGCCTCATGGGCATGGCGTCCAAGTTCACCGAATGCACGCTTGGCGTCAAATATCGCAATGAATACGCCGACGGCACCGTGTCGGGCGGTCCGATGTACTACATGGTCAAGGGTTTTGCCGAACGCGGCCTGCCGGGCGGGCGCATCCTGGCGGTGCTGTTCGCGATCTTCTGCATCCTGGGCAGCTTTGGCGGCGGCAACATGTTCCAGGCCAACCAGGCCCATGCCCAGCTGATCAATGTGATGGGCGACTATCCCGGCTGGATCACCGGCGTGGTGATGGCCGTCATCGTGTTCCTGGTGATCGTGGGCGGTCTGAAATCGATCGCCAGCGTGACCGAAAAGATCGTGCCCTTCATGGCGGCGTTGTATGTCGCCACGGCGCTGATCATCATCGTCATGAACTATGACATGATCGGCACGGCCTTCTATCAGATCTTTGCGGGTGCGTTCACCAATGACGGGGTCGTGGGCGGCGCGATCGGTGCGCTGATCCAGGGCTTTCGCCGGGCGGCATTCTCGAACGAGGCCGGTATCGGTTCGGCCGCCATCGCCCACAGCGCCGTGCGCACCAAGGAGCCGATCACCGAAGGGTTCGTGTCGCTGCTGGAGCCGTTCATCGACACCGTGGTGATCTGCACCATGACCGCGCTGGTGATCATCATCACCGGACAGCTGATCGCCGACCCGACCACCGGCATGTTCGCCCTGAACGAGGCCGGTGACCAGATCCGCACCGTCACCGGCAACACCGGCGTCGCGCTGACATCGGACGCCTTCAGCAGCGCGTTCGGGTGGTTCCGCTATATTCTGGTGGTCGCGGTGGTCATGTTCGCCTTTTCCACCATGATCTCGTGGAGCTATTACGGCCTCAAGGCCTGGACCTTTTTGTTCGGAGAGGGTCAGACCAAGGAGCTGATCTTCAAGATCATCTTCTGCCTGTTCGTGGTCATCGGCGCTTCGGCCAGCCTGGGACCGGTCATCGACTTTTCCGACGCGATGATCTTTGCGATGGCGATCCCGAACATCATCGCGCTGTACCTGCTGATGCCCGTCGTCAAAACAGAGATGAACCGCTATCTGGCCCGCCTGAAATCGGGCGAGATCCGCAAGTACGAATAGCGGCCGCGATATCGGCACGCGACAGGGGGCGGGCAACCGCCCCCTTTTTCATTCGCGGTGGTCCCCCCCGCCGATCTGTGCCAGACGCCGCCCCGTCCGCGCAGGAGAAAGCCGATGCCGAAACCCCCCTTTGTCCACCCCGGAATGCGCGCGCCCTTTGCGCTGCTGGTGACCTGCTTTGCGGCCTGGGGGATCGCGGCGAACATGACCGATCCGCTGGTCCAGGTCTTCTCGCGCATCTTTTCGATGTCGACGCTGCAGGCGTCCTTTGTCCAGTTCGCCTATTACGGGGCCTATTTCCTGCTGGCCCTGCCTGCGGCCTTCATCAACCGGCGCTTCTCCTAAAAGACGGGCATCCTGACCGGCCTCGGTTGCGCGGTCGCGGGCGCATTCCTGTTCTATCCGGCAGCTCAGGCCATGACCTTTGGCTATTTCCTGGCGGCGCTGTTCCTGCTGGCGGGCGGGCTGTCGATCCTGGAGACCTCGGCCAACCCGTTCGTCATCGCGATGGGCCCTGACGGCAACGCCACGCGCCGCCTGAACCTGGCGCAGGCCTTCAACCCGGTCGGCACGAATATCGGCGTCTTTCTGGCCGCGACGCTGATCCTGCCGCGACTGAACCCGGCGACCGACGCCGAACGCGCCGCCATGCCCGCGACGGCGCTGGAACAGATCCAGCGCGCGGAGCTGTCCGCGGTCATGACGCCCTATGTCGGGCTGGCCTTCGTGCTGCTGGCGATCTGGGTCGCCATCGCGTTCCTGCGCATCCCGACCGACCGCGAATCCATCGCCCCCGATGCCGCACGCGTCCAGTTCGCACCGACCTTGCGGCGGCTGCTGTCCAATCGCCACTATGTGTTCGGTGTCGTGGCCCAGTTCTTCAACGTGGCCGCCCAGACCTGCGTCTGGACCTTTACCATCCAGTACGTGATCGCCACCATCGGCGGGACCGAGGCGCAGGCCGGATGGTATCTGCAGGCCAGCCTGATCGTGTTCCTGATCGCGCGGTTCGTGATGGTCGGCGTGATGGGCGTGATCCGGCCCGCCGCGCTGCTGAGCGTCATGGCGCTGGCGGGGACCGCCCTGTGCCTGTTCGCGGCGACCGGGCCGGGGCTGGCGGGCATCTGGGCGGTGGTCGCCGTGTCGGCCTGCCTGTCGCTGATGTTTCCCACCATCTATGGCATCGCCTTGCACGGTCTGGGCGATGACACCAAGTTCGGCGCCGCGGGGCTGGTCATGGCGATCCTGGGGGGCGCGATCGTGCCCCTGATCCATGGCGCGGTGATGGATTCCGGCGGGGCGGCGCTGTCCTATGTGGTGCCGGGGCTGTGCTTTCTGGTCGTGGCGGCGTTCGGGCTGTTCGACCTGCGATCGACGTGCCATGCCGATGGTGCATCGCCGCGTTGATCACCCGGACGGTTGTCCGGAACGTCGACGACCGGGCGGCGTACGGGAAACGACCGCCCCATATGGGGCCATGGCGGCTGTATGTGTCCTAGCGGCGGCGTTGCAGGATCATCTGCTGCGCGGCGCCCGCCACCAGCAACCACCCCGACGTCAGCACCAGCCCCCAGATCGCCCAGCTTTCCGGATGGAAATCGACCGCCGCGGCCCAGCCCGCGAACAACACCCAGGCCAACGCAACCGGGAACGACACCGCCTGCCAACGCTTGGTCCGGACGGGGTGGATGAACTTGATGTTGGTGAACATCGCGGCGCTCAGCATGGTCACGACCAGCAGGATGATGATCCAGTGCGGCTGGACCGCGAACAGGACCAGAATCACCATGTTCCAGCAGCCGGGAAAGCCCGCAAAGGAATTGTCCCGCGTCTTCATGCGTGTATCCGCGAAATAGACGACGCTGGTGAACACGATCACGATGATCGCGAACCACCCCGTCCAGCCCGACAGCAGGCCCGACTGGAACAGCGCGAAGGCCGGGATGAACACATAGGTCAGATAGTCGATGATCAGGTCCATCAGCACGCCGTCATAGGCGGGCCAGTTCTTCTTGACGTCGTAACGACGCGCCAGCGGACCATCGATGCCGTCAACGACAAAGGCCACTACCAGCCACAGGAACATCAGGGCCCAGTCCGCCTGCACGGCGGCCAGCATCGCCAGCATGGCCAGCACGGCTCCGGTTGCGGTCAGAAGGTGGACGGCGAGGGCTTTGTGACGCATCTGCATGCGGTTTAATGGCAAATTGAAACCCGCAGTGCAACCGGGCTTGCCTGTTCAGCGCAGGATCGGCGGACCCTTTGGGCGCGGTGCCGGTTCCTCGGGCGCGGGGGGCGTCAGATCGAACAGCAGCGATCCGGCAGGCGGCGGTGCGTCGGAAAAGCTGATATCGACGCCGCCGGGCTGGGCGGGCAGAAAGGCCAGCGCCTCGGCCAGGGCCTTGGCGATGGCGGGCTGGCGGTCGACGGGCGCGCCGGCGATGACCAGCAAATGCCCGGCACCGTCCCCCGATGCCCCGACCAGCGCCGCCCCTGCGACCAGACCGCGCAGGTCCGCCAGCCGTTCGGCCAGCGGATCGGCCAGGGCCTGTGCGACCTGCGCATCGGGCGCGGTCAGGCGCAGACGGGCCTGACCCTGTTCGGGCGCAGCATCCAGCGCACCGGTCAGCCAGTCCAGCATGCCGGTATCCAGCAGCATTTCCGACGGTTGGCCCGGATTGACCAGCAACCCGGCCCCGTCCGCATTCAACAGCCCCGCCAGCACCCGCCCCGGCAGCGCGGCGTAAGCAACTGAATGGCCAAAGAAATCAGCCAGCCGATCCTCGGCGTCGCAGGCCAGCGCGACACGGGTGCCGTCCAGATCAAAGATCTGCAGTTCGACCTGATCGTGGACGGGTTCACGCAGCAATGCCACGGTCAGTTCCGTATCGGCCAGCCGCGACAGCATGCGCGCGCGTTGCGGCGCGTCCGCGTCGTGGAACGGAACGGGGGCAAGATCATCCAGCGCGCTCATGGTCGGGCCTTTCCGCAGGGGCTGGCCAAGCGGTAAAGCCCGCGCCGCCCCCACGCAAGCGTGATTGCCCATGGCCAGCCCCCCGTCCCATATTGTGCGCATGAAAAGACGCGCCCTGATCCTGACCGCCGCCGCCCTGCCCCTATTGGCAGCCCCCCGCATCGCCCGCGCCAGCCTGACGCCCCTGCTATCGCAGGCCTCTGCGTTGGAGCCTTTGCGTGCCATCGCCCTGTGGCAGGACGATGGCGCGCAAGGGGTCGAACTGGCGGCACAGGGCTATCACGGCTTTACCCCGGACAGCCCCACGAACATCAAGTCGGCCTCGAAATCGGTCGTCTCCGCGTTGGCAGGGATCGCGATCGGGCGCGGCCTGCTGGAGGGTCCGGACCAGCCCATCGCGCCATTGCTGCGCAGCGACCTGCCCGCATCGGCCGACCCGCGCATGGCGCGTGTCACCCTGGGAAACCTGCTGTCGATGCAGGCTGGGCTGGAACGCCAGTCGGGGCAGAACTATGGCCGATGGGTCAGCAGTCCGAATTGGGTGCGCAGCGCGCTGGCCGCGCCCTTTGTCCAGGACCCCGGCACGCGCATGCAGTATTCGACCGCATCGACCCATCTGGTCGCCGCCATTCTGACCCGTGTCACCGAAAGCCCCCTGCTGGAGGTCGCGCGCGATTGGTTGTCACCGATCCCCGGTTTCCGCATCACCGGGTGGGACCGCGATCCACAGGGGATCTATCTGGGCGGCAACCAGATGGCGATGAGCACCCGGTCCCTGCTGGCATTCGGCGCGATGTACGCGCGCGGCGGCCAGGCGGGTGGGCGGCAGGTCGTTCCCGCCGCATGGATCGACGAAAGCTGGCAGCGCAGAACCTCCAGCATCTTCAGCGGTCAGGGTTATGGCTATGGGTGGTTTCTGGGCCGGATGGCCGGGCGGGACGTGCGCTATGGCTGGGGCTATGGCGGGCAGATGGTCTATGTGTTTCCCGCGACGCGCCGCCAGCCGGCCCTGTCGATCGCCATGACGTCGAACCCGGACCTGCCATCAGGGCGTACCGGGCACCGTGACGATCTGCATCGCCTGGCGGGTCAGTTGGCGGGCGCGGTCTAGACGACCGCGCCCCGCCCGATCATTCGATGAAGTCGCCGGCCTGGAAGTTGCCAAGGTTCCCCAGCAGCTGACCGATGAACGAGATGTCGGTCACGCTGCCATCCGTCACGCGACGCGACAGGGTGACGACGCGCCCACGTTCCAGGCCAAAGGTTTCGACATTGCTGACCACGCCCGTGGGCGCAAAGGAAACGGCGACGACGGTTCGGTCGATCTCTTTGGCGGCGGCGGGGCCAAGGCGCCGCCAGCGCGATCCGACATAGTACCAGCCGGACCCGGTCAAAAGGCCCTGGGCCGATGGGCGACCGATCAGGCCGGGCAGATCGTCCATCGTCGTCTGACCCGGCACGATCTGTGCCAGTTCCAGATCCGGGGGGACGTATCCGTGGTTCCGTTCGATGGGTGTACAGGCGGCAAGCCCGAGGACAGCCAGAAACGCCAGTGTCATCAGGCTTCTGATGGCGGACATGGGCGGGATCCCTCCTTGGGGCGGTTGACGCGGCCCGCCCTGACTAGCAAACTCGGCCACCCTGCTCAAGAATATCAATCCTCGGGGTCACGCGCCCCGCGCCGCATGACAAAGGCCCGACATGATCACCCCCGAATCGCACCCGCAACGGCTGCGCGTCGCGCACCTGAACCCGAACACGGCGACGACCTTTCACCTGCGCCCCGACGAAGGCGTGCGCAATGCCCTGGCCACCGAGATGGGACTGGACGCGCTGGCGCGCCTGGACTTTCGCGGAACGCTGCGCGCGCATGGCACTGACAGCTGGCTTCTGACGGCCACGCTGGCCGCGCGTGTGACGCAGCCCTGCGTCATCACGCTGAAACCCGTGCGCACGGACATTTCCGAACCGGTGCGCATCCAGTTCTCTCCGCATGTGGCCGCCCCCGAAGGCGACGAGGCCGAGATGCCGGACGAGACGCTGGAACCCCTGGGCAACTTTATCGACCTGACCGCCATCATGGTCGAGGCGCTGTCGCTGGCCCTGCCCGCCTATCCGCGGGCCGAGGGCGCCACCCTGCCGCAATCCCTCGCGGTCGATGACGACGAGGCGGCCGATACACGGCGACCCTTTGCCGGGCTGGACAAGCTGCTGGGCACGAACAAGCCCGAATCCTGATTGCCGTGGCGTGGCCATCGGGCCACAGGCGGGCGCGAAATGCGCCTGACGCCACCGGCGGGGGGCGCAATCGGGGGCATTTCACGGCAAGTGGGGGCGATGTGCGGTGCGTTTGCGACCGTCCCTTGGCCTTCGGGGCTTGCGGGCGCGGTCGTCATGGCGTATCTGCGCGGTTCATTTACGAATTCAAATCTGGTGTGATTGCGTTCTGGCGCCGCACCCTGACAACCGAGGTGGTGACATGGCTGTCCCTCAGAATCGCGTAACCCGGTCCAAGCGCAACATGCGCCGTGCGCATGATGCGCTGGTCGCGGGCAACCCGAACGAATGCTCCAACTGCGGCGAGCTGAAGCGCCCGCATCACGTCTGCCCGTCCTGCGGCCACTACGCGGACCGCGAAGTGATCGCAAAGGCGAACGAGATCGACCTGGACGACGACGCGGCCTGATTCCGGCGCGTCCGTCCTGATGTCCGTCCCCTCCGCGAGCACACCGACACCGCGCGTCCCCGGCACCGGGGGCAGCGTGGTGATATCGGTTGACGCCATGGGTGGCGACCGCGGCCCCGCCGTTGTCGTCGCCGGCATGGCCGAAAGCGCCGAAAAGAACCCCGAGATCCGCTTTATCGTCCATGGCGATGAGGCGGAGCTTGCGGGTTTGATCGCGCGTCGCAAGGTGCTGGCTGGTCGTTGTGACATCCGCCACGCCGCCGGCGTGGTGACGATGCATGACAAGCCTAGCCAGGTCCTGCGCAAAGGCGAGGGCACGTCGATGTGGTCCACGCTGGAATCGGTCAAGGCCGGAGAGGCGCAGGTCGCCGTGTCCTGTGGCAACACCGGTGCGCTGATGGCGCTGTCGATGCTGCGCCTGCGCAAGCTGCCGGGCGTGAACCGTCCGGCCATCGCGTGCCTGTGGCCATCGCGCAATCCCCAGGGGTTCAACATCATGCTGGACGTGGGTGCGGACATCCGCGCCGATGCGCATGATCTGTTGCAATATGCCCTGATGGGCGCATCCTATGCACGCAACGGTTTGGGTCTGCCCATGCCGCGCGTCGGTCTGCTGAACGTCGGGACCGAAGAACACAAGGGCCGCGCCGAGCTGAAGCAAGCGCACGAGATGATCGAACAGGCCGCGCCGGACACATATACCTATGTCGGCTTTGTCGAAGGCGGCGATCTGCCGTCAGACCGCGTGGATGTGATCGTCACCGATGGATTTACCGGTAATGTCGCCTTGAAGACCGGCGAAGGCACGGCCAAGCTGGTCGGAGATTTCCTCAAGGACGCCTTCTCCAATTCAATCATGTCCAAATTTGCGGCCGTTCTGGCCATGACATCGCTGAAGCGCCTGCAGAAACGCATTGATCCCCGTCGGGTGAATGGCGGCATCTTTCTGGGCCTGAACGGCACGGTGGTGAAATCACACGGATCGGCCGATGCGACCGGGGTGTCTGCGGCGATCAAGCTGGCCTTTACCCTCGCCAAATCGGGCTTTCAGGATCGTCTGGCAGCGCGCGTGGCCCAAGGTGTCGCGGCATCCGCCAGCGCCACCGATACAGGAGCATCGTCGTGACGCGTCGTTCGGTCATCTGCGGCACCGGGCATTACCTGCCCGAACGCATCGTCGAAAACAGCTGGTTCGAGGACAAGCTGGACACCACCGACGAATGGATCCGGTCCCGCACCGGGATCGAGCGTCGCCATTTCGCAGCCGAAGGCCAGACCACCAGCGACCTGGCCATCCGCGCAGCCAAGGCTGCGCTGGATCGCGCGGGCATGACCGCCGCGGACATCGATGGCATCGTGCTGGCGACCTCGACCCCCGATTTCACCTTTCCGGCCGTCGCGACCATGGTCCAGGCCGGCCTGGGCATGAAACGTGGTTTTGCCTATGACGTTCAGGCCGTCTGCGCCGGTTTTGTCTTTGCGCTGGCCAATGCCGACGCGATGATTCGCGCGGGTCAGGCCGACCGGATCCTGGTCATCGGGGCCGAAACCTTTTCGCGCATCATGGACTGGACCGACCGCGGCACATGCGTGCTGTTCGGCGATGGTGCCGGCGCGGTCGTCCTGCAGGCGCAGGAGGGCGACGGCACCAGTGACGACCGCGGCATTCTGGCAAGCGACCTGAACAGCGACGGGACCTATCGCGAACTGCTGTATGTCGATGGCGGCGTATCCTCGACCGGCACGGCCGGTCAACTGCGCATGCAGGGCAATCTGGTCTTTCGCCATGCCGTCGAAAAACTGGCCAAGACGGCGCACACGGCGTTGGACCGTGCCGGGCTGACGCCTGCCGACGTGGATTGGCTGGTGCCGCATCAGGCGAACATGCGGATCATCACCGCCACGGCGCAAAAGATGCAGCTGCCGTTGGAAAAGGTCGTCCTGACCGTGGCCGATCACGGCAACACCTCTGCCGCGTCGATTCCACTGGCCCTGTCGGTGGCCGATGGTCAGGGACGGTTCGAACCGGGCCAGGTTCTGGTAACCGAGGCAATCGGGGGTGGACTCAGCTGGGGCGCCGTCGTCCTGCGCTGGTAGGCTATTTCAACAATGCATCCTTGCTGGCACGACGATTCACGCCTCCCGCGGGACGTCGTGCGCGGTCCTGCCCCGACTGACACACGATGCACAGCTGCACACCGGGCTGTGCTGCCCGACGCGCCTCGGGGATTGGTTCGTCGCATTCCGCGCAATGGCGGGCGCTTTCTAAAGTTTGAGAACGCGTCGCCGCCGCGCGTGCGCGGGCGATCGCCTCTGCTGTGCTGACCTCGATCTGGTCATTCACCGCGCCGTCGCGCGCCCACCCGCCTGCCATCATGTCCTCCATCAGCGTTGTTTGGTTCCCTTCACGTGGGACGAACCGCGTCGAAATCAACAGCCCTATCGACTTGCACTATCTGCACGCACCCGACAAGTATCGGACAGGGAACGATTTCCCTGCGGCCCTCGTTGACAGCGATGGGAATTCAAACCATCCTTCCTACATTCAAGAGGACCAATCATGGGCGACAAGACCTTGACCCGGATGGACTTGGCCGAGGCGGTTTTCCGCGACGTCGGCCTGTCCAGGCACGAATCGGCACAATTGGTCGAAAGCGTGCTGGATCACATTTCCGATGCGCTGGTGCAGGGGGAGCAGGTCAAGATCTCATCCTTTGGCACATTTTCAGTGCGCGACAAGAACGAGCGTATCGGCCGCAACCCCAAGACGGGCGAAGAAGTGCCGATCACGCCACGACGCGTCCTGTCCTTTCGGCCCTCGCACCTGATGAAGGATCGCGTGGCGGTCGGAAACAAGCCATAGGGCCGGTTCAGCCAGATGGCAAAAAGTGCAGAGGCATTCCGATCGATCGGAGAGGTGGCGGCGGTAATCGGCGTCGCCCCGCATGTCCTGCGCTATTGGGAAACCCAGTTTTCGGCGCTCAAACCGATGAAGCGGCCTGATGGACGACGGTATTATCGTCCGGCCGATGTTGAGATGGCGGCAGGTATTTGTGCATTGCTTCGCGACGACGGCCTGACGATTCGCGGTGCGATCAGGCAAATTGCTGCGGATCGGGGTCAGTCGGTACGCCGCCGCGGGGTTCAACAACTGACCGTCGAACCTGCCCCGGCCCCGATGGCACCGGAACCGGTACCCCCGCAACCCACCGTCTGGCTGGTACGTCTTCGTTCGATGACGCACCACCTACAGCGAATTTCGCCGTCCGATCGCCACTGGCACCACACCAAACCCGCCGTGTTGAGACTGGCGCAGGCCATGTTGAGCCTGTCCTGAACCCGGCATGCGATTTGTCAAAGTTTTCCACGCCCAGGCCCTTGTGCTGGCCTGCCGGATCGCTTTATAGCATGCGCGTCGGGCCGTGGCGCAGCCTGGTTAGCGCGTCCGTCTGGGGGGCGGAAGGCCGAGAGTTCGAATCTCTCCGGCCCGACCATTCCGAAAACGCCCATCCTTTATCAAGGATGGGCGTTTCCCTTTTCCCCCACCCGCATCAGGGGTCTCCGACATGAATGGCGTTCTGCCCGACAGCGATATCCGCGACCTGATCGACCGGGGCGTCATCCGTTCCGATGCCCCCGTGACCCCCGAACAGATCCAACCTGCCAGCCTGGACCTGCGGCTTGGCACCACCGCCTATCGCCTGCGCGCCAGCTTTCTGGCTGGGCGCGGACGTCGCATCGCGGACCGGCTGGCCGATTTCCAGATGCACCAGATGGACCTGTCCCATGGAGCCGTTCTGGAACGCGGCTGCGTCTACCTGATCCCCCTGCAGGAACGAATTGCCCTGCCCGCAGGCATGTCCGCGGTCGCCAATGCCAAATCTTCGACCGGACGGCTGGACCTGCTGACCCGGCTGGTCACCGATGACGGAACCGAGTTCGACCGCCTGCCCGAAGGCTATGACGGACCGCTCTATGCCGAAATCTGCCCGCGCAGCTTTTCGGTGCTGGTGCGGCCGGGCATGCGCCTGAACCAGCTGCGCCTGCGCCACGGACAGGCTGTCCTGTCGGATGCCGACCTGACCGCGCTGCATGCGGAACAGCCGCTGGTGGGCGGTGCGCCGGTGCTGATCGACCACGGTTTGGGTTTTTCGGTCGATCTTCGTCCTGCCGACGGCGATCTGGTCGGCTATCGCGCCCGCCCGCACAGCGGGGTGATCGATCTGGACCGCATCGGCGCCTATCCCGTGGCCGAATTCTGGGACGAACTGCGCACGACCGAGGGCCGTCTGATTCTGGACCCCGGCGCGTTCTATATTCTGGTCAGCCGCGAATCGGTGGCGATCCCCGCGGATTACGCCGCCGAGATGGCCCCCTATCTGGCGATGGTCGGCGAATTCCGCGTCCACTACGCGGGCTTTTTTGATCCGGGCTTTGGCATCGGGGATGAAGGCCATGGCGCGCGCGGCGTCCTGGAGGTGCGCTGTCACGAGGCGCCCTTCGTGCTGGAGCACGGCCAGACCGTGGGCCGGCTGGTCTATGAACGCATGGCCGCGCGACCGCAGCGCCTGTACGGTGAAGGGATCAGGTCGAACTATCAGGGTCAGGGCCTGAAGCTGGCCAAACAGTTCCGCTAAAGCGGCCCGGTCTGCCACAGGCGGACCTTCAGCCCGCCATGCGCGACGATCGGTCCGGGCGCCTTCCACGGCAGGGCGGTGGCCTTGGCCAGCCCGGCCTCGGACGTGACGATGCCGATGCGCCAGCCCTGGAATCGCTCGCGGAACACCGCGCCCATTTGGCCATGCAGGCCGAACAGCGGGCCCTTGTTGCCAATCCGGGTACCATAGGGCGGGTTGACGATCACGATGCCCGGAGGGCCGTCGGGGCGTTGCAGGTCGGTCACCTGCCCCGCCTGAAACCGCGTCACATCGGTTACCCCTGCGCGGGCGGCATTGGCCTCGCTCATGCGGATCGCGCCGGGATCGCGGTCAAAGCCCAGGAACCGCACACCCGGATCGCGCGAAGCGGGGATGGCGTTCAGCGCGGCGAATGCGGCCGCGTCGTAATTGGCGAACCGCTGGAACGCGAACCCCCGGCTGCGGCCGGGCAACATGCCAAGCGCGATTTCCGCAGCCTCCAGCACGAAGGTCCCCGATCCGCACATCGGGTCCAGCACCGGCTGGCTGCCGTCAAAACCCATCTCGGCCAGAAACATCGCGGCCATGGTCTCGCGCATCGGCGCCTTGGCCACGGCCTCCTTGTGGCCGCGCTTGTGCAGCGATTCGCCGGTCGTATCCAGGCTGAAGGTCACCAGGTCATCTTCGATCCGCGCCTTGACGGTGATCGACGGACCGCGATCCTCGGGCGTGGCCAAGGGCGCACCCAGTTCCTCGATGATCGCGCGTTCGATGCGCTGCGTGGCGGCACCCGCATGATAGATCTTGGACGCCCGACAAATGCTCTCGACCCGCACCGGCAGGTCACGAGGCAGCAGGTCGCCCCACGGAAACTTGCGCGCGCGCTTGTCCAACTGTGCCAGATGCATGGCCCGGAACCCGCCGATGCGAGCCAGCACGCGGGTAGCGCCGCGCAGCAGCAGATTCGCCCGCCAGACATCGGACCAGCCGCCCTGAATCGTGACGCCGCCGGGTTGGATCACGCCGGTCCAGCCAAGGGCCTTGGCCTCCGCCGCAAGCGGTGCCTCAAGGCCAGGGGTGGCGACCAGAAATATCTCGAAAGGGGTGTTGTCCATTACGCAGCCCTAGCGCGGGTCGCGGTGAAAGGACAGCCTCAGCGGCCCGTCAACCGCGACAGCGTCCGCATCTTGCGCGCCAGGTCCTGCATCTGCGCATCGTTGCGCCGCGTGCCGGGCACGGGTTTGCCCAGTGCCCCCTTGCCGCGCGACAGTGTCCCCAGACCCTTGTTGATCCCCCAGTTCATCGCGCGGCGCGCGACGAGACGGGTGAACATGCTGATCAGCTGATTGGCATTCATCGCTCATTCATCCTCGAACAGGGTGTCTGGATCGATATCGGGGTCCGCCCCCCCGCCGACAAGGGGCAGCCCTAGACCATCGGCAGGCGGGCGCGATTCCAGCAGGCCCGCCGCGCGCAGTTCCGCCAAACCCGGCAGGTCGCGCGCCGATTCCAGCCCGAAATGATCCAGGAACGTCTCGGTCACGATATAGGTCGCCGGGCGGCCCGGCGTCATGCGGCGGCGGCCCACCCGCACCCACTCCATCTCGATCAACTGATCCAGCGTGCCGCGGCTGAGGGCGACGCCGCGCACCTCCTCGATCTCGGTCCGGGTGACGGGCTGATGATAGGCGATGATCGCCAGCGTCTCTATCGCGGCGCGGGACAGGCGGCGGGTGTCGACCGTCTCGGTCTGCATCAAAAAGGACAGGTCGGGGGCCGTCCGGAACGCGTGCCCCTCGCCGATGCGTTCCAGCACCACGCCCCGCCCCTGATAGGTCGCGCGCAACAGCGTCAGCGCCTCGGCCGGGTCGCATCCCTGCGGCATCCGCGCGGCCAGATCGCGCAGGGTCATCGGTTGCGTGGCGGCGAACAGGATCGCCTCGACCATGCGGGCCTGTTCGTCCAGCGCGGGGGGGGAGTGATCAGCTGTGGTCGTCATGGGGCTTTTGCCGATAATGGATGGGCGCAAATGTCTCGGCCTGCCGTATCTCCAGCCGCCCCTGGCGTGCAAGCTCCAGCGAGGCCGCAAAGGTCGCGGCGGTCGCACTGCGGCGACGTTTCGGGTCATTCGACCAGCCATCGGGCAGGAACACCGACAGGTCGGTCCACTGGCCGGTGAACCCGATCATCCGCCGCAGGCGGTCCAGCGCCTGTTCCATGGTAAAGATGTCGTGCCGATCAAACGCATAGGGACGGAATTCGTCGCGCGTCTTCAGCCGGGCATAGGCGCGCATCAGGTCGATCAACCCCGCCTGCCATTCGGTGCGCCGGCTGCGGGCCACGGTTTCGGGGGCACCGCGGGCAAAGCGCGACAGGCCCAGACGGTCGCGCGCCATCAGCTGTGCCGCGGCCTGCCGCATCGCGGCCAGACGCTCCAGCTGAAAGGCCAGATGGGCGGCCATATCCTCGGCCGAGGGGCCTTCGGCCTCGGGGTCCGGCGGCAGCAGCAGGCGCGATTTCAGAAAGGCCAACCAGGCGGCCATGACCAGGTAATCGGCCGCCAGTTCGATCCGCAAGGCGCGGGCCTCCTCGACAAAGACGAGGTACTGTTCGGCCAGATCCAGCACCCGAATCTTGAGCAGGTCCACCTTTTGCGTGCGTGCCAGCGTCAGCAACAGGTCCAGCGGGCCTTCATAGCCATCGACATCGACGATCAGCGCCTCGTCGGCGCGGCGCTGTGCGACATCCGGGTCGGCGACGGGCCGAAGATAGGGAACCTGTCTGGCCACAAAGCCTCCTTGGCATAGGCGCGAAGGGTCATGCCCGTCCGCCTGCCTGTCAAGCGCTCAGCACGCGCCACTGATTGGTCAGGGCGGCGATATCGACCGGTTCTGGCGGCGCGCGGCGGGCCAGCGCGGCATCTGCGCGGCGCATGGCGTCATGCGTCATCGGGCCCGCGGCCTGCACCACCGGCGCCATCTGCGCGATCGTGCCGTTGCAGTGCAGGACCAGATCGCAGCCCGCCGCGATGGACGCGGTCGCGCGTTCGGCCTGGGTCCCCGACAGGGCGTTCATGGTGATGTCGTCCGTCATCAGCAGCCCGTCGAACCCGATCCGGTCACGGATCAGACCGATCATCCGGCGCGATGCCGTCGCGGGCCCATCATCCAGCGCCGGAAACCGGATATGCGCAGTCATGCCCATCGGCAGATCGTTCAACGCCCGGAACGGCGCGAAATCGATGGCGTCCAGGTCGGCCTCGGACGCGTCCACCACGGGCAGGCCGTGATGGCTGTCGACCTGTGCGCGGCCATGGCCCGGCATGTGTTTCAGCACGGGCAGCACGCCCGCCGCCAACAACCCCTCGGCCGCCGCGCGACCCAGTTCGGCGACGCGGTCCGGGTCAGTGCCCAGACAGCGGTTGCGCAAAAAGGGATGCGTCGCGTCCTGCGCCACGTCCAGCGTCGGCGCACAGTTCGAATCGATGCCGACCGCGCGCAATTCCTGGCCGATCAGGTGATAGTACAGCCACATCGCCCGTGGCCCTGCCTGCGCCTGGTCCAGTGGCGCGGGCCAGTCGGTCCAATGCGGTGCGCGCAGGCGCTGCACGCGCCCACCCTCCTGATCGATGGTAATGACACAATCGCGGCCCACGGCCTCGCGCAGCTGCGCGGTCAGGCGGAGCAGCTGTTCAGGCGCATCCACGTTGCGCCCGAACAGGATGAAACCCCATGGATCGGCCTCGCGAAAGAACGCGGCCTCGTCCGGCGTCAGGGACAGGCCACCGACGCCGCCCAGAATGGTCGCGTTGTGCACGGCCTCAGCCGCCAAGCGCCAGGCAGTCGGTCCCCGACGATTGCAGCGCCGAACAGAACTGTCGCGCCTCGGACAGCGAGCCAAAGCCCGCGACCCGCAGCCGCCAGAAGGTGCGGCCGTTCGACTGGTGTTCCTGAATGACCGGCGACTTGCCGGAGAACAGGCCGCCGTTGCGCCCGGCCAGCCGTTGCCATTCGCCGTTGGCGATGGAATTGCTGTCGAACGCGCCGACCTGTACGACGGGACCGCTGGCGCTGCTCGCCGCGACCGGGGTCGGCGCGGGGGGCGCTGCGGGCCGTTCTGTGGGGGCGGGCGCTTCGGCCACGGCCGATTGGGCGGGCGCTGCAGCCGGGGCCGCAGCGACGCGGGTCACGCGGGGGCGCGGCGCGGGACGGACCGATGCGATGACCACGGCGGGGTTCGCCTCGGCCTGAGCCTGGGCCAAGGCCTCGGCGATGGCTGCGGATTGGGCGGGTACACCGTTTTCATCGGTGACGACCTCGGTCACCGGACCCTCGCTGGCGGGGGCGTCGATGATCGCGGCCTGGTTCACGGCCAGATCGGCAAACGCACGTTCTGCGGCCGCAGCGGCCTGCGCCTCGGCAAGCGCGCGCGCCTCGCTGTCGGACAGCGGCACGATGGGTTCACCGGCAAATGTCAGCGGTGTCTCGGACGGGTTCGAGGGCTCGCGCGCCGTCGCACCCAGTTCGCCCATCGCCACGTCATCAGCGGACAGATCCACCGGTGCCGGTGCAATCGCCACCTGATCCGTCGGCGACAGAACCTGTCCCCCGGCGACCGAATTCACGGCCAGGCCGGTATGGTTGGTCAATTGTCCGCCCGGCTCCTCGGCGGTGGTGCGGGCCTCGCCCTGAACCGCGCGAATGACGGGCACGCCCGACACGTCGCGCGACACCAGCTGCCAGCCCCAGGCCATCAGCCCCACCATCAGCGCGACCGATGCGACCGCGCCCATGTAATGGGTCACCCGCGCCAGCCGCGCGGGCAGGCCATCGGCCTGCGTCGGGTGGGGTGCCTGACCGGCAGCCGCTGCGGGCTGTCCGTTCTGATCGTAAGAGAATTCGCGCTTCACCTTGTGACGCGAGAAAACGTAGCCGCCTTCGCGGAAGTCCATCACTGCCATGTTCGCCTGCCCGCCGGTTGTCCCGGATTAACTTTTGCCTGCTCTCAGCCTTCCCCGGCAGCGACGCATTCAGTCAGCGCATTTCTTCCGCCGGAGTGACGCCAAGAATAGCGAGACCAGATGAAATAACAACGCCAACCGCCCGGACCAGCGCAATTTTTCCTTGGCTTGTGACCGCGTCGCCATCCTGGATGAACCGCAGCGACGTGTCGTCATTGCCGCGATTCCACAGCGAATGCAGGTCGGACGCCAGTTCATACAGAAAGAACGCGACCCGATGGGGCTCGTGCGCGCGGGCCGCGTTTTCCACCAGACGGGGCCATTCGGCGACCTTGCGGGCCAGTTCCAGCTCGGCCGGGTGGGCCAGCACGGACAGATCGGCATCGGCCAGGGTCGAATCGTCGACCGCGATCCCGGCCTCGGCCGCCCGGCGCAGAACGGAATGCACGCGGGCGCTGGCGTATTGGACATACCAGACCGGGTTGTCCTTGGACTGTTCCAGCACGCGGGCAAAGTCGAAATCCAGCGCCGCGTCGTTCTTGCGCGTCAGCATGATGAAGCGGGTGACGTCGGCCCCCGCCTCCTCGACCACGTCGCGCAGGGTGACAAAGGTGCCTGCGCGCTTGGACATCTTGAACGGCTCGCCGTTCTTGTACAGCTTGACCAACTGGATCAGCTTGACGTCCAGCGGCACGCGGCCATTGGACAGCGCCTTGACCGCGGCGTTCATCCGCTTGACATAACCGCCGTGATCGGCGCCGAAAACGTCGATCAGCTGGTCGAAACCGCGGTCGATCTTGTCCCAGTGATAGGCGATGTCGGGCGCGAAATAGGTCCAGGCCCCGTCCGATTTCTGGATCGGACGGTCCACGTCGTCGCCATGCGCGCTTGACCGGAACAACAGCTGCTCGCGCGCCTCCCAGTCCTCGGGCAGCTTGCCCTTGGGGGGCTCCAGCACGCCGCGATAGATCAGGCCCTGCGCGTCCAGACGCGCAATCGCGTCCTCGATCCGGCCCGTGCCGTACAGGGCCTTTTCGCTGGAATAGACGTCCATCTGCACGCCCAGAATCGCCAGGTCGCCGCGGATCTGTTCCATCATCGCCTGCGTGGCGAATTCGCGGATCTCCTGCAGCCATTCGTCTTCGGGACGCTCCAGCAGGCTGTTGCCGTATTTCGCCTTCAGCGCCTCTCCGACGGGGATCAGATAATCGCCGGGATACAGCCCCTCGCGGATCTCGGGCTCCAGCCCGTTGGCCTCGCGGTAGCGTTCATAGGCGGACCGCGCCAGCACGTCGACCTGCGCGCCGCCGTCGTTGATATAGTATTCGCGCGTGACGTCATGGCCGGAAAACGCCAGCAGCCGTGCCAGCGCATCGCCAAAGACCGCGCCGCGCACATGGCCCACATGCATCGGGCCGGTGGGGTTGGCGCTGACGAATTCGACGTTGACCTTGGCATTGGCACCCAGGTCCGACCGGCCGAATTCCGGGCCCGTCTGCAGGGCCGAACGGATCACGCCCTGCCAGACGACCGGCGACAGGCGCAGGTTCAGGAACCCCGGGCCCGCGACCTCGACCGCGCTGATGCGGGCATCGGTCAGGCGCGCGGCAAGGCGGTCGGCGATCTCGCGGGGCTTCATCCCGGCGGGCTTGGCCAGCACCATCGCGGCATTGGTGGCCATGTCGCCATGCGCCGGATCGCGGGGCGGTTCGACCGTGACATTGGCGGTATCCAGGCCTGCGGGCAGCTCTCCTGCGGCGGCCATCTGGTCCAGCGCCTCGACGACGACGCCGCGCAAATCGGTGAAAAGGTTCATCATGGGCTTCCTGATTGACCATCGGGGGTTACCCTTTCGGACGGGGAGAGGTCAACCGAAAGCCCCGCCCCGCCGCCCCACGGACGGGACAACACACGCAAAAGATTGACGCGGCAGCGCCTTTGGTCTACGCGATGCGGGCCTGCATCCGGCAGGCATCAAGGCGGGGCGTCCGTGATTGCGTCCCAACTTAGCCGCCACTGCGCCAGACGGGCGCGCGGCTTGGAACGCATCGCGCCAGAACGGGCGCGGCTTAATGGAAAGCCCCGAATGACCAAGTTCTCTGATCTGAAGCTGGACCCCAAAGTACTGCAGGCCGTGCTGGAAGCCGGCTACGAGACGCCGACGCCCATCCAGCAGGGGGCGATCCCGCCCGCCCTGGAAGGCCGCGACGTTCTGGGGATCGCGCAGACCGGAACCGGCAAGACCGCCAGCTTTACCCTGCCGATGATCACGCTGCTGGGTCGCGGACGCGCCCGCGCGCGCATGCCGCGCAGCCTGGTGTTGTGCCCGACCCGCGAACTGGCCGCCCAGGTGGCCGAGAATTTCGACACCTATGCCAAGCATACCCGCCTGACCAAGGCGCTGCTGATCGGCGGCGTCAGCTTTGGCGAACAGGACAAGCTGATCGACCGTGGCGTGGACGTGCTGATCGCGACGCCGGGTCGCCTGCTGGACCATGTCGAACGCGGCAAGCTGCTGCTGACCGGCGTGCAGATCATGGTCGTGGACGAGGCCGACCGCATGCTGGACATGGGTTTCATCCCCGATATCGAGCGCATCTTCCAGCTGACGCCGTTCACGCGCCAGACGCTGTTCTTCAGCGCCACGATGGCGCCGGAAATCGAACGCATCACCAACACTTTCCTGCATTCGCCCGAGCGGGTCGAGGTCGCGCGCCAGGCATCCGCCAGCGAAACGATCACGCAGCGCCTGATCCAGCTGACGCCCGCGCGCCGCGACACGGCCTCCAAGCAGAAACGCGATCTGCTGCGTGCCCTGGTCGATGCCGAGGGCGAGGGCCTGACCAACGCCATCGTCTTTTGCAACCGCAAAAGCGAAGTGGATATCCTGGCAAAGTCGCTGACCAAGTATGGCTATGACGCGGCCCCGATCCATGGCGACCTGGACCAGAGCCAGCGGACCCGCACCCTGGAATCGTTCCGCGACGGCAAGCTGCGCCTGCTGATCGCGTCCGACGTCGCGGCACGCGGGCTGGACATTCCGGCCGTCAGCCACGTCTTCAACTATGACCTGCCCAGCCATGCCGAAGATTACGTCCACCGCATCGGCCGCACCGGTCGTGCCGGGCGGTTGGGAACATCCATCAGCATCGCCATGCCGTCCGATGACAAGTATCTTGCCGCGATCGAACAACTGCTCAAGACCTCGCTGCCGCGTGTCGATGCACCCGCGGGCTTTGCGACCGGCGACGCGCCAGCGCGCGACGAGCGCAAGGCCGACGACAGCCCCGCCGAGGACCGCAAGGGCGGATCGCGCGAACGCACCCGCCGTCGTCGCCGCGACGAGCCCCGCCCCGAGGCGGAAACCGCAGCGCCTCCCGCACCCGTCGCGACCACAGCCGAACCGGAGGCCCGCATGGAGCCCAAACCGCAGCCCGAACCCCGCCCTGAACCCGAAGCGCGCGCTGAGCAGCCGCGCCGCGAAGAGCCGCGCAAGGACGATCGTCGCGGCGACCGCCGCGATGGCCGTCGCGGTCGCGATCAGGACAACCGCGGATCGCAGGTGATGGGCATGGGCGATCATGTCCCGCAGTTCATGCTGGTCGAATTGCGCAGCATCGGCCTGTCGGACGACGCCCCTGCCGATGCGACAGCCGAGGACGCCCCTGCCGCCGATCCTGCCCCCAAGCCCGCGCGCCGGTCGCGTGGCCGTGGTCGCGGCAAGGCACAGGCCGAAGCGACCGTGGACGCACGCGCCGACGCTCAACCCGCGGACGCCCAGCCTGCCGTCGTGCAGGAGGCCCAGCCCGTGGCCGACGCTTCGGTCGAGGCGGCCGAACCCGCAGCGGAACCCAAGCCCAAGCGTACCCGTGGTCGCAAGAAGGCGGAGGTGGCCGACACGCCCCCCGCTGCCGAGCAGGCCGAGGAAACCGCGCCCAAGCCCAAGCGGACCCGCAGCCGCAAGCCCGCCGCTGATGCGACCGAGGCCCCTGCCGACGCGGTAGCCGACGCACCCAAGCCCACCCGTCGCCGCAAGGCCGCGACGGCCGATGCGCCTGTTGCCGACGCCCCGTCCGCCGAAACCCCGGCTGACGCGCCGGAAAAGCCCAAGCGCACCCGCCGCAAAAAGGTCGATGCCGACGCGCCGCAGCCCAAGGACGCTGACGCCGAGGCCTGATGCGCCGCACGCTTCGCCCGCTATCTCGACTGCGCAGGGGCCGACCGCCCCTGCGCAGTCTTTTGCCCGATATGGCCCTTGGGCTGATCGCTGCCCTGGGCCTTGCGCCCTTTGGCATCTGGGCCGCGACGCCACTGGCGATGGCCGCCCTGATCTGGCGCCTGTCCCCCCTGCCCGCCGCCGCCGTGTTCTGGCACGTCCTGGCCGCGGGTTTTGGCTGGTTCGCGCTGTCGCTGTCCTGGATCACCGAACCCTTTCTGGTCGACATCGCCCGCCACGGCTGGATGGCTCCCTTCGCGCTGATCCTGATGGCGCTTGGGGGCGCGCTGTTCTGGGCGGTGCCTGCCTGCGCCGCCGCGCGCATGGCCCGCGGTTCGCGCCCACAGGCAGCGGCCATCGCCGCTGCACTGATCCTGTCGGACTGGCTGCGCGGCTGGATCTTTACCGGCTTTCCTTGGGCGCAGATCGGTCACGCGTGGATCGACACGCCGGTGGCCCAGATTGCGGCCTGGACCGGGGCCCTGGGCCTTGGCACGCTGACGATGATGCTGGCGGTCCTGCCCGTGCTGCTGCGGGGGCGCCCGGTCACGGCTGCGGCGCTGGCGATGGTGGTGTTGGCGGCCCCATGGATCGCCGGCGCGGCGCGGCTGGCCGCCCCGATGCCCGCCAACCGCCCCGTGACCCTGCGGATCGTCCAGCCGGACGCGGCGCAGCACCTGAAATGGGACCCCGAATGGTCCACCGTCTTTTTCCAACGCCTGCTGGACCTGTCCGCCGAACCCGGTCCCCGCGATCTGGTGATCTGGCCGGAAACGGCGGTGAACTTTCTGCTGGAAGATGCCGACGCAGTCCTGCCGATGATGTCGCAGGCCGCCGGCGCGCCCCTGATCATGGGCATCCAGCGGCGCGAGGGCAGCCGCTTTTTCAATAGCTTGGCGACGGTCGCACCGGGCGGTCAGGTCACGCAGGTCTATGACAAGTTCCACCTGGTGCCGTTCGGCGAATACGTCCCTTGGGGCGATGCGCTGGCCCGGGTGGGCATCGGCGCCTTTGCCGCGCGGCAGGGCAACGGCTATTCCGCAGGGCCGGGCCCGCAGATCATGTCAGCCCCCGGCGTCCCCGATTTCCAGCCGCTGATCTGCTATGAGGCGATCTTTCCCCAGCATCTGCGCAATCTGGACCAGCGCCCCGGCTGGCTGTTGCAGGCGACGAACGACGCATGGTTCGGGGCGCTGTCGGGACCGTATCAGCATCTGGATCAGGCCCGCCTGCGCGCAATTGAAACGGGGCTGCCGCTGGTCCGTGCCGCGAATACCGGGGTCAGTGCGGTGATCGACGCACGCGGACGCATTCTGGCCAGCCTGCCCCTGAACCAGCCGGGCAAGATTGACGCAGCCCTGCCGGGCGCGTTGCCCGCAACGCCGTGGCTGGCGACCGGGAACATCCCGGTCGTGGCTTTGCTGATGCTGGTTATGGCCGTGGCCCTGTGGCCGCGCCGCCGGGGGCGCGCGGCCTGACGCAGTCCTAGTCGCGGATAAAGCGGCTGTCCTTGATCTGATCCCAGGCCCAGACCACTTCGGACAGGCGATCCTCGTCGGACCGGTCGCCGCCGTTCATGTCGGGATGCAGGTCCTTGACCAGCGACTTGTACTGCTTGCGGATCTCGGGGCGGGTCCAGTGGTCCTTGGCTTCCAGAATGTCCAGCGCGCGGCGTTCGGTCGGGGGCAGCTTGCGTGCGCTGGACTGCGCGCGCGATTCGGGCGCGGTCCCGTTGGCCCCCAGGATCTCCAGCGGGTCACTGACGCCATGGCGCGCCCACTTGTCCTCGGCGGCCGCCTTGCCGAACGGTTTGGTCGGACGTTCCCAGACCGTGGCATTGTCGATGAACTGCTGGAACTCTTCCTCGGACTGGCCCTGAAAGTAGTTCCAGTTGGCGTTGTATTCGCGGACATGCTCTTTGCAGAACCAGAAATAGTCGTCCAGATTGCGCGGGTTCTTAGGCGCGCGGTACTGGCCGGGTTCGTCACAGCCTTCGCGTTCGCAGATGCGGGTCGAGGTCTCGAACGCCCCCGACATGCCGCGCCGTCCTTTGGTCTTGCGCTTCTTGTCCTTGGCGGCGGAAATGTCGAAACCGAACGGGTCGTTCTTGCTCATCCTAGGGCACCTTTGCGACTCAAGCCGGGCATTTTAGGCTATCTGACGGGACATGAAACCCCTTGACGGAAAGGATACGCGGATGATTGCGGACCAGATGACCGAACGGCTGGCAACCTTGCAGCCGACCACCCTGCAGGTGCTGGACGAAAGCGAGGATCATCGCGGCCATTCAGGCTTTCGCGATGGGGGAGAAAGCCATTTCCGCATCCGCATGGTCAGCCCCGCATTCGCCGGATTGACCCGGATTCAGCAGCATCGGCTGGTCCACGCGACCTTGGGCGACATCATGCCGCGGATCCACGCGCTGGCGCTGGAACTGTCGGAAAGCCCGGACCGTTAGCGCCGTCAGGCTTGCCGCCCCCGACGCTGCCGCCTAGAAAGCCCCCAACATGCAGAAAAAAGGGATGAGGCAAATGACCGCGCCTAAGGATTTCAACGACAGGATGCTGTCCCTGGGCCTTGCCCGCGTCAGCGAGGCTGCGGCCCACGCCTCGGCCCGGCTGATCGGGCGTGGCGACGAAAAGGCGGCCGATCAGGCCGCGGTCAATGCGATGCGCGATCAGCTGAACATGCTGGACATCAAGGGCGTCGTCGTCATCGGCGAGGGAGAGCGTGACGAGGCCCCGATGCTGTTCATCGGCGAAGAGGTCGGCACCGGTGACGGACCCGAGGTCGATATCGCCCTGGACCCGCTGGAAGGCACCACGCTGACCGCCAAGGACATGCCGAACGCGCTGACCGTCATCGCGATGGCGCCGCGCGGCACGCTGCTGCACGCGCCCGACGTCTATATGGACAAGCTGGCCGTCGGCCCGGGCTATCTCAAGGACGTCGTCAGCCTGGACATGACCCCGGCCGAGCGCGTCCGCGCCCTGGCCCGTGCACGCGGCTGCGAGGACGGCGACATCACCGTCTGCATCCTGGAGCGTCCGCGCCACGAGGAGATGATCGCAGAGGTCCGCCAGACCGGCGCCGCGATCCGCCTGATCACCGACGGCGACGTGGCCGGCGTGATCCACTGTGCCGAGGCAGAGCTGACCGGCATCGACATGTACATGGGGTCCGGCGGCGCGCCCGAGGGCGTCCTGGCCGCGGCGGCGCTGAAATGCATGGGCGGGCAGATGTGGGGCCGGCTGATGTTCCGCAACGACGATGAACGCGGACGCGCGCGCAAGGCAGGAATCACCGACCTGGACCGCATCTATACCCGCGACGATCTGGTCACCGACGACGTGATCTTTGCCGCGACGGGCGTCACCGACGGGTCGATCGTCGCCGGCGTCAAGCGTGAGCCGGGATACCTGACGACCGAAACCATCCTGATGCGGTCCAAGACCGGATCGGTGCGGCGGATGACCTATCGCAACCCGGTCAAGTGAGGTAGGGGGGCTGCGGCCCCCCTGTCCCGTCCCGGGACGACCCCGGGGGTATTTGGACGAAGAAGAAGCATGACGGCATTTCTGGGCATCGACAGCTCGTTGACCGGGCGGCGGTGGATCGGACCGCCCGCGGATCTGGAGCGGCTGGCCGAAGGGCTGGCCCAGCAGGCCGCCCTGCCCCTGCCCGTGGCGCGCGTGCTGGCCGAACGGGGCGTGCCGCCCGAGGAGGCGGCCGCGTTCCTGCTGCCCAAGCTGCGCGACCTGCTGCCCGACCCGCTGACCCTGCGCGACATGGGCGTTGCTGCCGACCGACTGGTCGATGCGGCCGCCAAGGGCCAGCGCATCGCGATTTTCGCCGATTATGACGTGGATGGCGGGTCGTCCGCGGCCCTGCTGATCGACTGGCTGCACCAGCAGGGGCGACAGGCCACGCTGTACATTCCCGACCGCATCGACGAGGGCTATGGCCCCAACGTTCCCGCCATGACCGCGCTGGCGGCCGCGCATGACCTGATCGTCTGCGTCGATTGCGGAACGCTGTCGCATGACGCGCTGGCCGCCGCGGCGGGCTGCGACGTGATCGTGTTGGACCACCACCTGGGCGGAGAGACCCTGCCCCCCGCGCTGGCCGTCGTGAACCCCAACCGCATGGACGAAGATGGCACATTGGGTCATCTGTGCGCCGCGGGCGTGGTGTTCCTGACGCTGGTCCAGGCGGGGCGGGTTTTGCGCGAACGCGGGCTGCCCCAGCCGGACCTGATGGCAATGCTGGACCTGGTCGCGCTGGCGACCGTGGCCGATGTCGCGCCGCTGATCGGCGTCAACCGCGCCTTTGTCCGGCAGGGTCTGGCGGTCATGGCAAGGCGGCAACGGCCGGGGCTGGTGGCGCTGTCCGACATCGCGCGGCTGGACGGGGCGCCAAGCGCGTTCCACCTGGGCTTTCTGCTGGGGCCGCGCATCAATGCGGGCGGGCGCGTGGGGCGGGCCGATCTGGGCGCGCTGTGCCTGTCCTGCCGCGACGCGTCGCAGGCCGATCAGCTGGCCCGCCAGCTGGACGCACTGAACACCGATCGCCGCGCGATCGAGGCCGCCGTCCGCGAGGAAGCCCTGGCCCAAGTCGAGGCGCGGGGCGATGCGCGCCTGTCCTGGGCCGCAGGCGCCGGCTGGCATCCCGGCGTCGTCGGCATCGTCGCCGCCCGCGTCAAGGAGGCGACAGACCTGCCGTCCGTGGTGATCGGCGTCGATCACGGCATCGGCAAGGGCAGCGCCCGGTCGGTCCCCGGCGTCGATCTGGGCCGCGCGATCCAGCGGCTGGCGCATGAGGGCCTGCTGCTGAAAGGCGGCGGGCACACCATGGCCGCCGGCCTGACCGTCGAGGAGGCGATGATCCCCGCCGCCATGGACCGACTGGCCTGTCTGATCGCCCGCGATCTGGCGGGACGCAGCGGGTCGGGCGACCTGCGCATCTCCGGCCTGCTGGAGCCGTCGGGCGCCACCGCCCCCATGTACCGCATGCTGGAGGATGCCGGCCCCTTTGGCCAGGCCGCCCCCGCGCCGCGGTTCGCCTTTGCCGACCAGCTGATCGACAGCGCCGCGACCATGGGCGACCGCCATCTGCGCCTGCAGTTCCGCAGCCCCGGCAGCCCACCCATGGAGGCCGTGGCCTGGGGTGCGATGGACGGCCCGCTTGGTCCCGGCCTGATCGGCGCCAAGGGTCGCCGTTTTCACCTGGCCGGCAAGCTGGAGCTGTCGACCTGGGGCGGACGCGAACGCCTGCGCCTGCGGCTGGACGATGCGGCGCCCGTGACCGGCAACCTTTGACCCCGGCGGGGGTTCTGGTCACGACCCGACGCGGCCGCTAACCTGCCGCGACAGCGCGAAGGAGACCCCATGAAACTGACCTGGCTTGGCCATTCCGGCTTTCGTCTGCAGATCGAACAGGCCGTGATCCTGATCGACCCCTGGTTCAGCGGAAACCCCGTCTTTCCCGACGACCGGCGTGACGAGGCGATCCGGGGTGCCACGCATATCCTGATCACCCACGGCCATGGCGACCACACCGGCGACACGCTGGCCTTGGCCAAGGAGCTGAAGATCCCTGTCGTGGGCATCTATGATCTGATCGGCCATTGGGAAAAGACCGACAAGATCGAGGGCATCGGTTTCAACAAGGGCGGCACGGTCGATCTGGGCGGCGCGCAGGTGACGATGGTCAACGCAACGCATTCCAGCTCAATCAGCGGACCGGACGGCCCGGTCTATGCCGGCCACGAATCGGGCTACATGATCGCGGGCGACGAGCACGTGGTCTATGTCTCGGGCGACACCGACATCATGGCGGACATGGAGTGGATGGGCGATCTGCACAAGCCCGACATCGGCATCCTGTGCGCGGGCGGGCATTTCACCATGGACATGTCCCGGGCGGCCTATGCCGCGAAACGCTATTTCGATTTCCGGACGGTGATCCCCTGCCACTATGGAACATTTCCCCTGCTGGAGCAGTCCGCGCAGGTGCTGATCGACGCCCTGCCCGGCGTCGACGTGATCGAACCGCAGGTCATGGAGGTGATCGCGCTATGAGCTTTCAGACCTTCGACGACCCGGCAGGCGGCGGCGACCATGCCGCACGTCTGGTCGCCCTGCGTCAGCTGATGGCCCGACAGGGGCTGGACGCGGTGATCGTGCCGCGCGCCGACGTGCATCAGGGCGAATACGTGGCCGATGCCGATGCGCGGCTGGCATGGCTGACCGGGTTCACCGGCAGCGCGGGCTTTGCCATCGTGACCGCCGATCAGGCTGGCGTGTTCATCGACGGCCGCTATCGCGTGCAGGTGCGCGGCCAGATCGATCTGACATATTTCACCCCGGTTCCCTGGCCCGAAACCCGCCCCTCCGCATGGCTGGCCGATGCCCTGCCACAGGGCGGGCGGGTCGGATTTGACCCTTGGCTGCACACCCGCAAGGAAATCGCCGGGATGGAAGGTGCGCTGACCGACACCGGCATCGCCCTGATCGCGCTGGATCGCAATCCGGTCGACGCGGTCTGGCCCGACCGCCCGGCCGCGCCGGTGGGCCCCGCCCGCGTCCATCCCGACGACATCGCCGGAGAGACCGCGGCGCAGAAACGCGCCCGTCTGGCCATCGACCTCAAGGCACAGGGTCAGGCGGCGGCGCTGCTGACGCTGCCTGATTCGATATCCTGGCTGCTGAACATCCGCGGCAGCGACCTGCCCAAGAACCCGGTGGTCCAATCCTTCGCGGTCCTGTCCGACAGCGGAGATCTGGCGCTGTTCGCGAACCCGGCAAAATTCGACGCCGATCTGCGGGCGCATCTGGGCAATCATGTCCACATCCTCCCGCATGACGCACTGGCCGCGGCGCTGACCGACCTCGAAGGCCCCGTCCGCCTTGACCCCGGCTCGGCCCCCGAGGCCGCGTTCCGCATCCTCGAGGCGGCGGGCACCGCGGTCGTGACCGGCCCCGACCCCGCCGTCCTGCCCAAGGCCCGCAAGAACGCGGCAGAGCTTGCCGGCATGCGCGCAGCCCATCACCGCGACGGGGTGGCCATGGTGCGCCTGCTGGCATGGTTGGACCGCCAGGACCCCGCCGCCCTGTCCGAAATCGACGTGGTCCGCCACCTGGAGGGGCTGCGCCGCGACCAAGGCATCCTGGACATCAGCTTCGACACGATCATGGGCGCAGGGCCGAACGGTGCCATCGTCCATTACCGCGTGACACAGGCGACCAACCGGCAACTGGCCGCAGGCGATCTGCTGCTGATCGATTCCGGTGGTCAATACGCCGACGGCACGACCGACATCACCCGCACCGTGGCCCTTGGCGATGCGCGCCCGGATGCCGTGGCACCCTTCACCGCGGTGCTGCGCGGCATGATCGCCCTGTCGCGGGCGCGCTTTCCGACGGGCGTGACGGGGGGCCATCTGGACGCGCTGGCCCGTCAGTTCCTGTGGGCGCAGGGTCTGGATTACGACCACGGCACTGGTCACGGCGTGGGCGCGGCACTCTGCGTGCACGAAGGCCCCGCCCGCATCAGCCGCGTCAGCGATGTCGCGCTGGAACCCGGCATGATCCTGTCGAACGAACCGGGCTATTACCGCGAAGGCAGCTTCGGCATCCGGATCGAGAACCTGATCGTCGTGACACAGGCCGACGCCGAACCGGGACGCGCGATGCTGGGCTTTGACACGCTGACGCTGTGCCCGATCGACCGGCGGCTGATCGACCGCGCCGCGCTGTCCGCCGACGATGTCGCATGGCTGGACGCCTATCACGTCCAGGTCCGGGCCAGCCTGTCGCCCGACCTGCAGGGCCCCGATCTGGACTGGCTGATGACGGCGACCGAACCGCTCGGTCAGGCGTGACGCCCGGGGGGTGCGGGGGGCGGGCAGCCCCCCGCCCTGCCGCGGGACGCAATCCCTACAACAGCGACAGGATGCGCGCCGCCTCGTCCTTGCAGGGCACCAGCGCGGACCGGTCCTCGCCCGGATAGAATCGCGCGCGGACAGCCGTTGGCATGGGCGCGGGCGAATCGATCAGGACGCGGGGGCCGGTCTGCACCGTCTCGGCCTGCCAACTGCGCGCCAGTGCGATCTGGGCCGCCTTGGTCGCGCCATAGGCGCCAAAGAACTTCTGCCCGCCACGCGCATCGTCAAAGAACATCGCCGTGCCCCCGCGCTGACGCAACAGCGGCTCCAGCATCGCGATCAGGCCGCGCGTGACCTCGACATTGACCAGCATCGACTTGGTCCAGTCGCGCCCTTCGATATGGGGGGCCGGGGACATGGGCGCCGCGTGGACCGCGCAATGCGCCCACAGGTCCAGCCCGCCCCACCGACCCGCGATGGCCTGTGCCATCTGCTTCATCGCCTCGGGCTCGGTGACGTCCATCGGCGCCAGCGTCGCCTGGCCACCCGCCGCGCGGATGCGGTCATCCAGCTCCTCCAGTGCGCCCACGGTCCGGGCGACCGCCAGCACATGATAACCCCGCGCCGCCAGCCCCTCGGCCAGCGCCGCCCCCAGGCCCCGAGAGGCCCCCGTCACCAGCGCCAGCCGGGCCGCGCCTGTCTGTTCGATCTCGCTCATGTTCGATCCCTTGCCACCCTGAGCCCCCCCGCGCAACCACGAAAAAGGGGCCCCCGAAGGGACCCCGATGCCTGACCCGGCAGGACGCTCAGCGCGACTTCAGGTCCACGTAATCGCGACGGTCGCTGCCGATATACAGCTGGCGCGGACGGCCGATCTTGTTCTGCGGATCGCCGATCATCTCTTTCCACTGGGCGATCCAGCCGACCGTGCGCGACAGCGCAAAGATCGGCGTGAACATGGCCGTGGGAAAGCCCATCGCCTCCAGGATGATGCCCGAATAGAAATCGACGTTGGGATACAGCTTCTTCTCGATGAAGTACTCGTCCTCCAGCGCGATCTTCTCCAGCTCCTTGGCGACCTGCAGCGTCGGGTTGTCGCCCACGCCCAGCAGGTCCAGAACCTCGTCGGCCGATTCCTTCATCACCGTCGCCCGCGGGTCGAAGTTCTTGTAGACCCGGTGGCCAAAGCCCATCAGCTTGAACGGATCGGACTTGTCCTTGGCGCGGGCGATGAACTCCGGAATGCGATCCACGGTCCCGATCTCGCGCAGCATCTCCAGGCATGCCTGGTTCGCACCGCCATGGGCAGGACCCCACAGGCAGGCGATGCCCGCCGCGATGCAGGCGAACGGGTTCGCACCCGACGACCCCGCCAGACGCACGGTCGAGGTCGATGCGTTCTGCTCATGGTCGGCATGCAGGGTAAAGATGCGGTCCATCGCGCGCGCCAGCGCCGGGTTGACCTCGTATTTCTCGGCCGGGACCGAAAAACACATGTTCAGGAAATTCGACGCGTAATCCAGGTCGTTGCTTGGATAGACGAAAGGCTGGCCGATCGAGTACTTGTACGCCATCGCCGCAATGGTCGGCAGCTTGGCGATCAGGCGGATCGCCGCGACCTCGCGCTGCCATTCGTCGTTCACATCGGTCGAATCGTGATAGAATGCCGACATGGCACCCACCACCCCGACCATCGTCGCCATCGGGTGCGCATCGCGGCGGAAACCGCGAAAGAAATTGTGCATCTGTTCATGCACCATCGTGTGGCGCGTCACGCGGGCACGGAAATCCTCCATCTGCGTGGGCGAGGGCAGCTCGCCGTACAGCAGCAGATAGCAGACCTCCAGATAGCTGGACTTGGCGGCCAGCTGCTCGATCGGATAGCCGCGATACCACAGCTCTCCCTTGTCGCCGTCGATGAAGGTGATCGTCGAATCGCAGCTGGCGGTCGAGGTGAAACCGGGGTCATAGGTGAACACGTCCGCCTGGCCATACAGCTTGCGGATGTCCAGAACGTCCGGCCCCTTGGTGGGCGACAGCAGGGGCAGGTCGTAATCCTGTCCGTTCAGGTGCAGTTTAGCGGTCTTGTCGGCCATGCAAGGCGTCCTTCCGGCTAAGGCCGGGCGGTCCGTCGTGTAAACCCGTCAGACAGCCCTGGCATGTGAGGGCAGGCCTCAGCCTGCCAAATCGGTCTGGTCGTGCAGCCGGGCCAGCGTTTCGTCGCGGCCAAGCGCAGTCATCATGTCGAACACACTGGGGGTGGCGCTGGTACCGGCCAAGGCGGCGCGCAGCGGTGCCGCGATCTTGCCCAGTCCGACACCGTTTTCCGTGGCAACCTGTTGGGCCGCCTCCTCCAGATCGTCTCGGGTCCAGCTAGCATTCTGCACCGCAGCAGTCAATGATTTCAGCATACCACGGGATACCGTATCCAGGTTGCGCGCGGCCTTTTCTTCGACCGCGACAGGCCGCTCGATCATCGCGAACCGCGCCTGATCCAACAGTGCGGGCAGCGTTTTCGCCTTTTCCTTCAACGCCCCCATCGCTCCCAGGATGCGGCTGCGCTGCGTGTCGGTCAGCGCCGGCGCGCCGGTTTCCGACAGGTAATCCTGCAGCGCGGTCAGGACCTGATCGTCGGCCATATGGCCGATATGGTGCCCGCTGACATGTTCCAGCTTCTTGAAATCCAGCCGCGCAGGTGCCCGCCCGATCCCGTCCAGCCCGAACCACGCGCGGGCCTGCGCGTCGTCGAACAACTCGTCGTCACCATGGCTCCAGCCAAGCCGCGTCAGATAGTTGCGCATCGCCGCAGGCGGATAGCCAAGCGCCGCGAATTCGTGCAACCCGACCGCGCCGTGACGCTTGGACAGCTTCTTGCCGTCCTCGCCGTGGATCAGCGGGATATGGGCATAGGTCGGGCGGGGCCAGCCCATCGCGTCGATGATCTGGATCTGGCGGGCGGTGTTGGTCAGGTGATCGTCGCCGCGGATCACGTGGGTCACACCCATATCGTGATCGTCCACCACCACGGCCAGCATATAGGTGGGCGTCCCGTCGCTGCGCAGCAGCACCATGTCATCCAGCTGGTCGTTGGCAACGCGCACCGCGCCCTGCACCTGGTCATCGATCACCGTCTCGCCCGTCCGCGGGGCCTTCAAGCGGATCGCATGCGGCGCATTGGACAGCTCGGTCGCGTCCCGCCACGGGCTGAGAAAGGGTTGGCGCGGGTTCTCCTCGCGCCATGCCGCGATCTCGTCCATGGACGAAAAGCACTTGTAGGCCGTGCCGTCCGCCAGCATCTGGCGCGCGACCTCGGCATGGCGATCCTTGCGCTCGAACTGGCTGACGGGTTCGCCGTCCCAGTCCAGGCCCAGCCAGGTCAACCCCTTCAGGATCGCGTCGGTCGCCTCGGGGGTGGACCGGGCGCGGTCGGTATCCTCGATGCGCAGCAGGAACTTGCCGCCCCGGCCCCGCGCGAACAGCCAGTTGAACAGCGCCGTCCGGGCACCGCCCACATGCAGATAGCCGGTGGGAGAGGGGGCGAAGCGGGTAACGATCTGGGTCATGGCAGCCTTCGGGCAGGGTTGGACGCGGCCGGGCGTTAACGCTTTGGTAAGCATCCCCGTGCCATCTTGCGGCCAAGTGATAATCACAGGGTCGCGAAAGGACAAGGATGTTGCCCCAATCGGGTGCGGTCGCGCCCCCCCTGCCCCAGACCACGGCCCGGCCCATGGCGGCCCCGCGCCCTGCCGCGGCGCTGCGCGCGGGCCTGTTTCCCTGGGTTCCGGTCTGCCTGTCGGCGGGGATCGGTCTGTGGTTCCTGCATCCGATGCTGTTCAGCGGTGGGCAATGGGCGGTGCTGGCCTGCCTGCTGGCGCTGACGCTGGTTGTGGCCCGCATGGTGCCTCATTGGGCTGAGCGGGGCCGGATCACCTGGCCACAGGCGGATGCCGTGCATCTGGGTGCGCTGGCGCTGTGTTTTATCATCACCGGCACCGGACTGGTGGCGTTTCGTGCCGCGCATGTGGCGGCCCCGGTGCTGGAATGGCGCTATTACGGCCCGGTCGAGGGGCGGGTCATCCAGATCGACCGCTCGGGCCGCGACCGGATGCGGCTGACGCTGGACAGGGTCGTGCTGCATGATCTGTCGCCCGACCGCACGCCTGCCAAGGTGCGCCTGTCGCTGATGGGCGACGACGCGCTGCCGCCCCTGGGTCAGCGGGTGATGCTGACGGGGCATCTGGGCCCACCGCCCGCGCCGTCATCACCCGGCAGCTTTGATTTCCGGATGTTTGCGTGGTTCGACAGCCTGGGCGCTGTCGGCTATTCGCGCACCCCGATCATGGCGGTGGCCCCGCCGCAGGGGGGCGTCTGGTGGGCGCATCGGGCGCGCATGTCGATCAGCGCCGCCATTCAGGACCGCATCGGCGGCCAGGCCGGTGCCGTGGCATCCGCCCTGATGACCGGCGACCGTTCGGGCATCTCCGAACAGACGAACGACGTGATGCGGGCCTCGAACCTCTATCACATCATCTCGATCTCGGGGTTGCACATGGGGATGCTGGCGGCCTTCGTCTATGGCGCGGTGCGCCTTGTCCTGGTGGGGGTACAGGGCGCGGGAATCGGCCTGGCGCGACCGATGCACAAATGGGCGGCGGGCATCGCGCTGACGTCCGCTGCGGCCTATCTGTGGCTGTCCGGCGGCGGGGTTGCGACCGAACGATCGTTCATCATGGTCGCCGTCATGCTGGGCGCGATCATCGCCGACAGGCGCGCGATTTCGCTGCGCACGGTCGCGCTGGCCGCGGCCATCGTGCTGATCTATTCGCCCGAGGCCGTCGTCAGCGCCGGTTTCCAGATGAGCTTTGCCGCCACCGTCGCCCTGATCCTGGTCTATGGCCCATGGGCGCGCGTGTCGCCGCGCCTGCCGTGGTGGCTGCGCCCGGTGGCGATGCTTGTCGTATCGTCGCTGATCGCCGCCGTGGCGACATCGCCCATCGCCGCGGCGCATTTCAACCGCACGGCGCAATACGGCCTGCTGGCGAACCTGCTGGCCGTGCCGGTCATGGGCACGCTGGTGATGCCCGCGGGCGTCATCGGCGCCATCCTGGCCCTGGTCGGGCTGGAGGCGCCGGCCCTGTGGGTCATGGGCATCGGCACCGAATGGATGCTGTGGGTCGCCCGGTTCGTCGCGGATCTGGGCGGAGCGGTGACCGGCGTGGCCAAGCCCCCCGCCGCGGTCGTGCCGCTGATGGGGTTCGGGGCCGTGCTGGGCATCCTGTGCTGGCGCCCCAAGGGGCGGCGCGCGCCCCTGACCCACGCGGGCTTTGCCATCGCAATCGCACTGCTGCTGGCCGCCGCCGCGCTGTGGTTGACCGCCCGCCGCCCCCTAATGCTCATCGCACCAGAGGGAGAGGCCGTAGGCCTGATGACCCCGCAGGGCCGCGCCATCTCGAAGCCCTCGGGCGGGGCGTTCGTGGTCTCGACCTGGCTGCAGGAGGATGGCGACATGGCCGATCAGGAACAGGCCGCCGCCCGCCCCGCATGGGCCGGGGACCGCCGCGATCGTCAGGCCGATTTGCCCGGCGGCTGGCAGGTCTGGCACCTGACCGGCAAGGGATCGGGCGACCGCGCCGCCGACGCCTGCCGCCCCGACCGGATCGTGGTCGCCTCTGAACCCGTTGCCATCGACGGAACGCCGCCCTGCCTGCTGTTGGACCCGAAACGCCTGCGCCGCAGCGGCGCCGTCGCCATCCGCATGACTGCGGACGGGCCGCAGGTCACCACCGGTCAACCGATGTGGCTGTCGCGATAGCCCAGCCCCATGGCGTGGGACACGATCAGGTCGCGCCCGACACTGGACCGGTTTTTACGACCCGCAAACCACCCCGGCGCCATGCGGGACAGCCGACAGGGTCGTCGTCACCCCCGCGTCAGCCGCCCCACCAGACGCCGGGCCAGCGGCCCCACGACCAGCACCGCCGGAAAGGCCACCGCCCAGCTGGACAGCCAGTTCCCCAGCCACAGTCCCGCCACACCGTCGGTCATTCCGGTCGCCCGAACCGTGGCGATCCCCGACACCAGCGACGACATCAGCCCCGACAGGATGAACCCGAACAGGATAGGGGCATAGCGCGCGGGAATCATCGGGCGTTCTTTTCAAGGCGCTTCATCGCCGCGCCCCTATGCCAACTCGGCAAAGACCTTGCCCAATGCCTTGTCCAGCTTTTCGAACATCTCGTCCATCTGCGCGGGCGTCATGATAAAGGGCGGGCACAGAACGATCGACTGCCCCAGAGGACGGCAGATCAGCCCCATGTCGGTGCAGGTATTGGCAATCCGCTCACTGACCGACAGATGCCCCTCAAAGGGTGTCTTGGTCGCCTTGTCGCGCACCGCTTCCAGCGCCCACATGAAGCCCACACCGCGGTATTCACCAATGTTGGGGTTCTGCGCCAACTGGCGCAGCCCGTCCTCGAACCGCGGGGCCAGATCGATGACGTTCTGCGCCAACCCCTCGTTCATCACCACGTCGATGGCCTTCAGCGCGATCGCGCAGCCGACCGGGTGCCCCGACGCGGTAAAGCCATGCGGGAACTCCTCGATCTTGTCGATGGCGGCCTGCAGACGGTCGGTCAGCTCCGGCCCCAGGATCACCGCGCCCATCGGGAACAGCCCCGCGGTCAGGTTCTTGGAGCTGATGATCGCGTCGGGCACGAAATCATAGGTCTCGCTGCCCCAGGTATTGCCCGTCCGACCGAACCCGGTGATCACTTCGTCCGCGATCATCGGGATGCCATGCTTTTTCAGCACCGGCATGATTGCCTGGAAATACCCCTCGGACGGCGGAATGACCCCGCCCGCACCCTGCACAGGTTCCGCAAAGAAACCCGCAATGGTGTCGGCCCCCTCGGCCTGGATCGTCTCGTCCAACTCGCGCGCCAGGCGGGCGGTGAACTGCTGTTCGGTCTCGCCCTCATGGCCGAACCGCCAGTAATGCGGGCAGGTCAGGTGGATAAAGCCCGGCAGCGGCAGGCCGAACACCTCGTTATAGGGCTTTCCGGTCATGCTGGCCGACACCGCCGTGACACCGTGATAGGCGTTCCAGCGCGTCAGGATCTTGCGTTTCTGCGGGTTGCCTTCGGATGCGTGCATGAACCACAGCATCTTGACCATGGTGTCGTTCGCCTCGGAGCCCGAGTTCGTGTAGAACACCTTGCCCCGCGAAAACGGCGACACCTCGACCAGCTTTTCCGACAGCATCACCGTCTGGTCGGACATCCGCCCGAAGAACGCGTGATAGCCGGGAAAGCGGTCGTACTGGTCCTTGGCGGCCTGGGCCAGACCCTTGTGGTCAAAGCCTGCGACCATGTTCCACAGGCCCGAATTGGCGTCCAGGTAACGGTTGCCGTTCACGTCGACGACATAGGGGCCTTCGCCATGCGTCAGGACGACGGCGCCGCGTTTGTGGACGCTTGGCAGGTCGGTAAAGCCGTACAGCGAATATGCGTCGGCGCGTGCTTCCCAGCTTTGCGGGGTGGTCATGGGCGGTCTCCTTGCCGGATCTTGGCGACAGGCTATCCGGGCGTCGGGCGGCGTTCAATGGGGGACGCTTGTGCAGATCGTGCAGCCGGGGCACAGTCCCGCCGAACCACCGGAGAATCCCCGATGAGACGTCTGTTTCTGGCCGCCGCCGCCACACTCGCCTGTGCGGCCCCCGCCCTGTCCGAAAACCGCATCGACCTGATCCGACCCGACGCGCCCGAACTGGCCGCGCGGGGGTCCCACCCGGTCGGCGTGCGCGCCGCCAGCTTTACCGATCCCGACCGCATCGACGTGATCGCGGCCACGCAGGGTGGAACCCCCACCGCCGACCGCACCCTGCAGACCGAGATCTGGTACCCCGCGGCCGACGGCACCCAGCCCGGCACCACCTATGACACGATCCTGCGCGACGGGGTCACGCCCACCGTTTTGACCGGCAGCGCCGCCCGCGACGCGGCCCCGGCCGAGGGGACATTTCCGCTGGTGATCCTGTCGCATGGCTATCCCGGCAACCGCTATCTGATGAGCCATCTGGCGGAGAACCTGGCCTCCAAGGGCTATGTCGTGGTGTCCGCCGACCATCCCGACAGCACCTATGACGACCAGGGGGCGTTCGCCTCGACGCTGGTGAACCGGGCGGTGGACCAGCGCTTTCTGCTGGACAGCATGGCCGGGCTGGAGGACGAGGTCGGCGCGATCACCGACGCCGACAACGCCGCCGTCATCGGCTATTCCATGGGCGGCTATGGCGCGATGATCTTTGGCGGCGCGGGCCTGTCGCGGACTGCGGTCGACCGGACCGAACCCGAACGCTTTGTCCCGCCCCGGGGCCTCTTGGCCCGTCTGGCCGCCGGCAGCGAGGATCACGCAAGCTTGGTCGATCCGCGCGTCAAGGCGGTCGTGGCCATCGCCCCCTGGGGCCGCCAGCACGACTTTTGGAACGCGGACGGCCTGAACGACATGACCAAGCCGCTGCTGCTGGTCGCGGGCAGCGACGACGACGTGTCCGTCTATGACGCGATCCGCCAGATCTTCGAACAGACGACCGCCACGACACGGCACCTGCTGACCTTCGATCATGCCAACCACAATGCCGCGGCCCCCATCCCCGCCCCGACCGAGGCCTGGGCGATGTCGGAGAGCCTGGGCCGCGCGCCCTTTGACCATTATGCCGATGCGGTCTGGGACAATGTCCGGATGAACAACATCCTGCAGCATTTCACGACCGCCTTTCTGGACCGCCACCTGAAGGGCGACGATAGCCGCGCACCGTTCCTGGACCTTGTCCCGGATTCAGAGGATGGGGTGTGGTCCGTCGATGATGACGGCACGCCCGACGAGGCCCACAGCTATTGGGCAGGCTTTCCCGACCGCAGCGCCAAAGGCCTGATGTTCGAGACAAAGCCCGCGGGCCAGTGACTTACGGGCGGCGCAGACCGATCTGGTCCAGCGCCGCCTCCAGCGCCGTCAGCGGACGGCGCCCCCCCATCAGCGCATCGAACCGCGCCCGCATCGCGGACTTTTCGGCACCCTTGCAATCGTTCCAGGGCCGCCCCTGCAACGCCATGTGCAGCACATAGTACCCAATGAAATGCGGACGTCCGCCCGCATCCATCAGCGCCACATAGGCCGCGTCCGCCCCCATCGCCCGCAATGCCGCCGCGTCGGGAATGCCCGCCGCGATCAGCGCCTGCGCGGTGGCGGGGCCGATATTGCGGATGTTCGTCAGGTCGCTTTCCATCCCGTGCCTTTCCAAAAGCCTGCGTTTGCTGTATCGCTGCGCGACCTTCAGGAACAAGCATGACATGACCGCCCACATCCCGGCCGCGAAAAAACTGTTCATCAAGACCTATGGTTGCCAGATGAACGTCTATGACAGCCAGCGCATGGCCGAGGCCATGGGCGCCGAAGGCTATGTCCTGACCGAGGACCAGTCGGACGCCGACATGGTCCTGCTGAACACCTGTCACATCCGTGAGAAGGCCGCCGAAAAGCTGTACAGCGACCTGGGCCGCCTGAAGCCGCTCAAGGCCGCGCGTCCCGACCTGAAGATCGGCGTTGCGGGCTGCGTGGCGCAGGCCGAGGGGGCCGAGATCATCCGCCGGATGCCGCTGGTCGATCTGGTCGTCGGGCCGCAGACCTATCACCGCCTGCCCGCCATGGTGCGCGGCGAAGCGCCCGCCATCGACACCGATTTCCCCGAAGAGGACAAATTCGACCACCTGCCCGCCCCGCGCGCCACCCGGCGCGCGCCTGCGGCCTTTCTGACCGTGCAGGAGGGTTGCGACAAGTTTTGCGCCTTTTGCGTGGTGCCCTATACCCGGGGCGCCGAGGTCAGCCGCCCCGCCGAACGCATCCTGGCCGAGGCCCGCGATCTGATCGAACGCGGCGTCCGCGAGATCACGCTGTTGGGCCAGAACGTCAACGGCTGGCACGGGGGGCCGGGCGGGTTTGGTGCCCTGATCCGCGCCCTGGGCGAGATCGATGGGTTGCAGCGGATCCGGTACACCACCAGCCATCCCAACGACATGGCCGATGACCTGATCGAGGCGCATCGCGACGTGCCGCAGCTGATGCCCTACCTGCACCTGCCCGTGCAATCGGGCAGTGACGGGATCCTCAAGGCGATGAACCGTAAGCACACGTCGGATCAGTACCTGCGCCTGATCGACCGCATCCGCGCGGCGCGTCCCGACATCCTGCTGACCAGCGATTTCATCGTGGGCTTTCCCGGAGAGACCGATCAGGATCATGCCGACACCCTGCGCCTGATCGAACAGGTGGGCTTCGGCATGGCCTACAGCTTTAAGTATTCGCCGCGTCCCGGCACCCCCGCCTATGACCGCCCCGAGGTCGACGCCGTTGTGGCCGATGCCCGCCTGCAGGAATTGCAGGCCCTGCTGACCCGTCAGCAGCACGCGGTCCAGACCGGCATGATCGGGCGCACGGTCAACGTGCTGTTCGAAAAGGCCGGTCGCGAAGCCGGGCAGATGATCGGAAAATCCGACTATCTGCATTCGGTCTTTGTCGATACGGACCGCGCCCAGGTCGGCGATCTTCGCCCCGTGCGCATCATCGGCAGCCAGCGCAATTCGCTGCACGGCGAATTGGTCGGATAGCCGTCCCACAAACACAGGCCCCGGACGAATGACCGCGCTGCCTTTGTCGATCCACCCCTGTCGCAACGCACCATGGGCCCTGCGTCAGGGACGCCCGATTGCGGGTCACCAGAATCTGTCCCGTGATCCGGTCCGTGTGTTTGTCGCGGACCGACCGCACCAGTGCGCGTGAGCCACGCTGGTTGATCCGGATCAAGGTATCTCGCGAATCGTGCTGGTATATTGCTTCATCCGCAACAGGAGGCGATCATGGCCTACAAGACGATCCTGACAGTTCTCAGCAACCCTGCGCAGATGCCGCAGCTGGACGATGCCGTGGCACTTGCTGCGGCGCATGATGCGCATCTGGACATCCTGTGTCTGGGCATAGACCACAGCCAAGCCGGGTACTTTTTCCCCGGCGGCACATCATATGGCTGGCAAGAGGCAATCGACGGCGCCCTGACCGATGCGAATGCGCTAGAACGCAAGGTGCGCGACCGCATGGCCGCGTCCCACGACCTGAGGTGGTCCTGCGAGGCCGCGGTCACGCAATCTCTGGGCATCGGGTCGCTGGTGGGCCTGCAGGCACGGTTCTCCGACCTGACGATCCTCGCCAGCCCCTATGCCAAGGACCAGCCCGGCGAGGCCGAACTGGTCACCGAGGCCGCCCTGTTCGAGGGCTACTGTCCCGTAATGGTCCTGCCGCAGGGCTGTGAACCGGTGGCCACGCCGCGCCGCATCCTGATCGCGTGGAACCAGTCGGCCGAGGCGCTGGCCGCGATCCGCCGCGCCCTGCCCCTGTTGCAGGCCGCGCAAACGGTCGAGGTGACCTGCATCGACCCGCGCAGCAGCGGGCCGGAACGCTCTGATCCCGGTGGGTCGCTGACGCAGATGCTGACACGGCACGGCGTCCACGCCCAGATCGCAGTCCTTGCCCGCACGGCGCCCCGCATCAGTGATGAGATCAACCGCCGCGCGATCGAGATCGACGCCGACATGGTCGTCATGGGCGCCTATGGCCATTCGCGTTTGCGCGAAGCGATCCTGGGAGGGGCCACCCGCAACATGCTGGAACAGGCGCGCGTGCCGGTCTTCCTGGCCCGCTAGCCCGCGGCACGACATCACGGGCGCGCGCGCAGGGGGGTGCGGGGGGGTGCGGGGGGACGGCCAGTCCCCCCGCCGTCGCGGGACGCAATTCAGACGCCGCGCTTGTTTCCCCACAGCAGCACGTGCAGTTGCGGCAGCAGGCGCGGCCGGAACCAGCCATCCGCCATCACCTTGTCGACCAGCCACAACAACCGGTCCGCGACATCCTGCGCCGCGACAGCCACGTCCGGATCCACCTCCGGGTTCCCCGGCTGCAAAACCAGATCCAGCTCCAGATACCGCCCCGCCCATTCGCGCGCCCAAGCATAATCCACATCGTCGAAAACCACGATCTTCAGCACCATCCGCGCATCCCCTGCGGCCGCCACACAGGCATCGAACGCTGCCCGATCAGGCGTCTCGCCGCTGGAGGGTGGCTTGGGGCTCAGCACCAGCAACGTCAGGTCCGCGAACCAGTCGCGCGCCACCGACCCCTGCGTCTCCAACGCGAACCCGTAACCCTCTGCCCGGCCCATCGCGATCAGCGGCCCGAAATCCTGAATTGCCGGGTTGCCGCCCGAAATCGACACCGTCAACGGACGCCCCCCCGACAGGTCGCGCACCCGCGCCCACACCTCGGCCGCTTGCATCGCGGCCCAGCTGTCGCGATACGCACTGTCCACCGCATGCATCGAATCGCACCACGAACAGCGGTAATCGCACCCCCCTGCGCGGACAAAGACCGTGGGCTGACCGATCAGCGCGCCCTCTCCCTGAATGGTGGGGCCGAATATCTCGGCAATGCGCAGGGGCCTCATGGCCGGTACTCGGCCCAGGTCTTGGGCGTCTCGCTGACCTTGACGGCGCTGGTTTCCGGCCACCGCGCCCGACACCAGTCAAAGAAATGCCGCGCCAGGTTCTCGGCGGTGGACGGCACGTCCAGCACGTCGTTCAGGTGCCGGTGGTCGAACGTCCCGTCGACATAGGCTTTCAGCGGTGCCAGTTCGTGATAATCGCGCACGAAGCCGTCGGCATTCAGGTCCGGCGCCGCCAGTTCGACCACGACGATGTAATTATGCCCATGCAGCCGCGCGCATTGATGATCCGGCGCCAGATGGTCCAGCCGGTGCGAGGCACTGAAATGGAACTCCTTGCTGATCCGGAACATCACGGATTCCCCGTCGCATGCGCGGCCACGGCCGCCTGCCAGTAATCGGCATCGTCGTAATCGGTCGGGTCCGCGACGCCCGCGATGTGGAACGCCTCGCGCCGCTCCACACAGGTGCCGCAGCGCCCGCAATGGCGCGCCCCGCCCTTGTAGCAGGACCAGGTTTGCGCAAAAGGCGTGCCCGCCACCGCGCCCGCCGTGACGATGTCAGCCTTGGTTCGGTGAACGAACGGCACGTCCAGCGCGACATCGGCATACCCTTCCAGCGCCGCGCGCTGCATGGCGGCAAACGCATCGGTGAACCCCGGCCGGCAGTCGGGATAGATGAAGTGGTCCCCCCCGTGGACCGCCGCCGCAACCGCCGCGTCGCCATTGGCGGCGGCGATGCCAAAGGCCACCGTCAGCATGATCGCGTTGCGGTTGGGGACCACGGTCACCCGCATCGTCTCTTCGGCGTAATGGCCGTCGGGCACGGCCAGATCGTCGGTCAGCGCCGACCCGGACAGCGCCGCGCCCAGCCCCGACAGGTCGATCAGGTGGAACGGCACGCCCAGCCGCACAGCGCAGGCGCGGGCAAAATCCAGCTCCTTGCGGTGGCGCTGGCCGTAATCAAAGCTGACGATGCGCGCCAGGCGCCCCTGGGACGCCAGGACATGGGCAAGCGAGACGGAGTCCAGCCCGCCCGAGCAGACAAGTGCAGTTTGCATGTTTGAACCCTTGTTTTTGTGACCCGGGTAGGCTGCGACCGGGAAGGCGCCTGTTAGCAGAGGTCCGGCGGGTTGAAAAGCACCGCGCTCAGGCCGCGGCTCCGCTTGAGCCGCCCGATTCCTCGATCAGGCGGGCATAGTCGGTCAGGGTCACTCCGCGCTTGCCTGCGATCTCGATGACACCGTCGCGGCGCAGTGCGGTCATCTGGCGGCTGACGGTCTCGATCGTCAGGCCAAGATAGGTGGCCATCGCCTCGCGCGTCAAAGGCAGCTCCAGCGCGATGCGTCCCGCGGGGCGGCGTTTCGTCAGCGCCGCTTGCCGCCGCGCAATAATGGCGATGAAGGACGCGATCCTTTCCCGCGCCGTCTTGCGGCCCAGCAACAGCATCCATTCGCGCGCCGCATCCAGCTCGTCCATGGTCATCTCCAGCAGGCGGTGCGACAGATGCGGGGTCCGCTCCATCAGCTGCTGGAAAGACCCGCGCCGGAAACAGCACAGCACCACATCCGTCGCAGTGGTGGCGTTACAGGCTGCGGTGTCGCGCCCGGGCCGGCCGATGAAATCGCTTGGCTGCAGCAGACCCACCATCTGGGTCCGCCCGTCCTCCAACGTCCGGGTCAGCGTCGCCACCCCCGTCACGACCGAGGCCACGAAATCCATCCGGTCACCTTCCCAGACGATCGGCTGGCCGGCCTCATAGCTGCGATAGAATTTCATCTGTTCCAGCAGGGCCTGCTCGTCCCCCTCGCATTGCGCACAGACCGCGCGATAGCGGATGGGGCAATCGCCACAGCGCATGCCGCCGCGCATCGCGTCCTGAGGCTGGGTCTGGGTCAAGCTGGGGGTGCGCATCCTGATCTCACGATAGGCGCACGCATCATCCTGTGCAACACGCGGGTGAACGGGGCTGTTTCGCTGACCGGGCACACGCGACGGTCGTCAGGTCACCACCCCCGCTGGCGATCCGTCGCCGGCACAGGGTCGGACCGACGCGTTCCGCATGGCCGTGCCGACCCGCAAGGTGCGGGACGGCACGCGGTCAGTGCGCCTCGGCCCAGTTCATCCCCTGCCCCGCATCCACGACCAGTGGCACCGACAGCCGGACGGACGGTTCGGGCGCGGCCTCCATGATGTCGCGGGCGCGGCCGATCAGGTCATCCACCGCGTCGTCGCGCACCTCGAACACCAGTTCGTCATGCACCTGCAGCAGCATCCGCGCGGGCAGGTCCGCAATGGCATCCGGCATGCGAATCATCGCGCGGCGGATGATGTCGGCCGCTGCGCCCTGGATCGGCGCGTTGATCGCCGCGCGCCGCGCGCCGCCCGCCGCCGGTCCGGACGTATTGATGCCCGGCGTGTTGATGCGCCGCCCGAACAGGGTGGTGACGTATCCGTCCTGTTTGGCATCCGCGACCGTCTTGTCCATATAGGCGCGGATTTCCGGGAATCGTTCAAAATAGGTATCGATGAAGCTTTGCGCCTCGGCCCGCGGAATGCGCAGGTTGCGCGACAGCCCGAACCCCGAAATGCCATAGATAACGCCAAAGTTGATCGCCTTGGCCCGCCTGCGGATCATCGGGTCCATGCCCTCGACGGGGACACCGAACATCTGGCTGGCGGTCATGGCGTGGATGTCGATCCCGTCGCGGAACGCCTGCTTCAGCGCCGGGATGTCGGCCACATGCGCCAGAATGCGCAGCTCGATCTGGCTGTAATCCAGGGCGACCAGCCTGTACCCTTCGGGCGCGATGAAGGCCTGTCGGATGCGGCGGCCTTCCTCTGTGCGGATCGGGATGTTCTGCAGGTTCGGTTCCGTGGACGACAGCCGCCCCGTCTGCGCCCCGGTGATCGAATAGCTGGTGTGCACCCGCCCCGTTTCCTTGTTCACATAGGTGGGCAGCGCATCGGTATAGGTCGATTTCAGCTTGGATGTCTGGCGCCAGTCCAGAACCCGCGCGGGCAGGTCATGCCCTTCGGCGGCCAGATCTTCCAGCACATCGGCGCTGGTGGAAAAGGCCCCGGTCTTGCCCTGCTTGCCGCCGGACAGGCCCATCTTGTCGAACAGGATCTCTCCCAGCTGCTTTGGGCTGCCGATGTTGAAGCTCTGGCCCGCCAGCCCGTGGATCTCATCCTCCAACTGGGCCATCTTTTGCGCGAACACGTTCGACATGCGCTTCAGCACGTCGGCATCGATGCGGATGCCTGCCATCTCCATCTGCGCCAGCACCGGGATCATCGGGCGTTCCAGCGTATGATAGACGGTCGCGACCTTTTCCACCGGCAGCATCGGCGCGAAATGCTGGTACAGGCGCAGCGTCACGTCCGCGTCCTCGGCGGCATAGGGGGCGGCCTTGTCGATGGCGACCTGTCCGAAATGGATCTGGCTTTTGCCGGATCCGATCAGCTCCTTGATGGGAATGCATTTGTGGCCCAGGTACCGTTCCGCCAGCTCGTCCATGCCGTGGTTGTGGGTGCCCGCGTTCAAGGCATAGGACATCAGCATCGTGTCGGCGACGGGGGCCACGCGGATGCCGTTGCGGGCCAGCATCTTCCAGTCGTATTTCAGGTTCTGGCCGATCTTCAGGATCGACGCATCCTCCAGCACCGGCTTCAGCGCGGCCAGCACGGCTGCCAGTTCCAGCTGCCCCTCGACCCGCGCGGACTGCCCGAACAGGTCGTCACCCCCCGCGACATGGCCCACGGGGACATAGCACGCCCGCCCCGGCGCAACCGCCAGACAGATGCCGACCAGATCGGCCTGCATCTCGTCCAGGCCCGTGGTCTCGGTGTCGATGGCGACCTGGCCCACGTCGCGGATGGCCGCGATCCAGCCCTCCAGCGCGGCCATGTCGGTGACCGTCTCATAGGCTGACCTGTCGATGGCGGTCGGCGCGGGGGCCGCGGGCGCGTCGCTGGCCGGGGCCGCCTGCACCGCAGGGGCCTCGGCCCCAAGGCTCTCGGCCACGCGGTTGGTCAGGGTGCGGAATTCCATTTCGGACAGAAAGGCCAGCAGGCGGTCGGCATCGGGGGCCTTCACCTCCAGCTCTTCCAGCGCCACGTCCAGCGGCGTATCGCAATCCAGCTGCACCAGCCGCCTGCTGATGCGGATCTGATCGGCATGGTCGATCAGGGTCTGGCGGCGCTTGGGCTGCTTGATCTCGCCTGCGCGCGACAGCAGCGTCTCCAGATCGCCGTATTCCTGGATCAGCAGGGCGGCGGTCTTGATGCCGATGCCCGGCGCGCCCGGCACGTTGTCGACCGCGTCACCGGCCAGCGCCTGCACGTCCACCACGCGGTCGGGACCGACGCCGAACTTCTCGAACACCTCGTCGGGGCCGATCAGCTTGTTCTTGATCGGGTCCAGCATGTCGACGCCGTCGCCGATCAGCTGCATCAGGTCCTTGTCGCTGCTGATGATCGTGGCCGTGCCCCCGGCGTTCCGGGCGGCGCAGGCCATGGCCGCGATGATGTCGTCGGCCTCATAGCCCTGTGTCTCGATGCAGGCGATGTTGAAGGCGCGGGTCGCGTCGCGGGTCAGCGGGAATTGCGGGCGCAGATCCTCGGGCGGTTCGGGGCGTTGCGCCTTGTAGGCAGGATAGATCTCGTTGCGGAACGTCTTGGACGAATGGTCGAATATCACCGCTGCATGGGTCGGCGCCGTATGCCCGTCATCGGTTTCAACATAGCGCCACAGCATGTTGCAGAACCCCGCGACCGCGCCCACTGGCAGCCCGTCTGATTTCCGCGTCAGCGGCGGCAGCGCGTGATAGGCGCGAAAGATGAAGGCCGATCCGTCGATCAGATGCAGATGACAGCCCTTGCCGAAACGCTCGCCCATGATCACCTATCCTTGCTGGTCAGGACCGCCTTGTGCCACGGCCGGAACCGATCTTCCAGCCGGATGCCCACAAGGAGACCGTCATGCCCCGGATGCGCCGCAAATCCGACCTGCCGACCAAGATCTGCGCCGCCTGCGGGCTGCCGTTCACCTGGCGCAAGAAATGGGAACGCGATTGGGACAATGTCCGCTATTGCTCGGACCGATGCCGGGCCAAGGGCAAGACCTGCGGGGACGCGCCGGGCGGCAAGGCCGCCCCGGTTTGACGGCCCCCCTCGATGGGGGGCGGCAAACCGACGCGGGTCGGGACGATCGTTGCGGCTCAGTGGTCGTCGTGCGCGTGATCGCGGTCGATCACGAACCGCTTGTCGCAATAGCCGCAATCGACGAACCCCTGGTCCGGGCTGATCGCCAGCCAGACGCGGGGATGGCCCAGGCCCACCCCGTCATCGCCGTCACAGCTGACCCGCCAGCGGGTCACCACCTCGGTCACGGGGGCGGGGCGGCTCTGCGCCTCGGGCCCGGTTTCGGTCGACAGGGGGGTCTCTGGCGTCACGTGCTGCGTCATGGCTGGCCTTCTTGTGGCGGCGTGCATATCATCCGGTCCAACCCCATTAGCGCAGCGCCGCCTGCCTTCGCAAGCTCCGCAAGGATCAACCCATGCCCGACGCCATCCAGATCAGCGGTCTCCGCAAGACCTATGCCGCCCAAGGCAACGCACCGGCCAAGGATGCGCTCAAGGGCATCGACCTGACCATCCGTGCCGGCAGCATCTTCGGCCTTCTGGGTCCGAACGGGGCCGGCAAGTCCACGATGATCAACATTCTGGCCGGTCTGGTGAACAAGACTGCCGGCAAGGTGTCCATCTGGGGGTTCGACCAGGACGTGAACCCGCGCCAATCCCGCGCCGCCATCGGGGTCATGCCCCAGGAACTGAACATGGATCCGTTCTTTTCCCCCCGCGCCAGCCTGGAGGTTCAGGCGGGCCTCTATGGCGTGCCCAAATCCGAACGCTGGACCGATGAGTTGCTGGAGCTGGTGGGCCTGACCGCGCAGGCCAATTCCTATGCCCGCAGCCTCTCGGGCGGGATGAAGCGGCGGTTGCTGCTGGCCAAGGCGCTGGTCCATCGCCCGCATATCCTGGTCCTGGACGAACCCACCGCGGGCGTCGACATCACCCTGCGCGAGATGCTGTGGAAAAACGTCCGCCGCCTGAACGAACAGGGCATGACGATCATCCTGACCACCCATTATCTGGAGGAGGCCGAACAGATGTGCGACGAGATCGCGATCATCAACCACGGTCAGGTGGTGGTCCGCCAGTCGACCCAGGACCTGCTGTCACGCACCGATGGCAAGACGCTGGTGCTGGACACGGGCGGGGCCGTCGCGCATCCGTCCCTGCCCGCGGGCGCACGCCCGGAAACGCGGCCCGACGGGCGTCTGGCGATCACCTATCCCCCGTCGCGCCTGCGCGCCGACCAGATCCTGGATGCGGTGCGCGCCGCTGGCATTCCCATCCTGGACGTGGCCGCCGAACAGCCCGACCTGGAGGACGTGTTCGTCGAACTGACCCGCGACTAGCTCAGCCGCGCGCCCCGATCATCGGGCCCATGATCGACCCGCCCATGATGTGCAGGTGGAAATGCGGCACCTCCTGCACGCCGTCGGGGCCGGCATTGGTGATCGCGCGGAACCCGTGGCCCTGATCCAGAGCCACCCCCTCCATCGCGCAGACCTGCGCGCACAGCCGCATGAAGCCCGCGATCTCTGTCTCGGACGCGTTGGCCGCGAAATCGTCGAACGCGACATAGCGGCCCTTGGGAATCACCAGGACGTGGGTGGGCGCCTTGGGTGCGATGTCGCGGAAGGCCAGCGCGTGATCGTTCTCGGCGACCGTGTCGTTCGGGATCTCTCCACGCAGGATGCGGGCAAAGATGTTGCTGTCGTCATAGGCCATGGAAATCTTCCTTCAGTCGGCAAAAAGATGCGGCGTTTCCGCCAGTGCGCGGGCCTGCGGCTCGGGCACCCCCAGAAACGCGGCCAGCGCCGCAGCGTTGCGGTCAGGCCCCGCAGATTCCGAAATGGTCGCCAGATAGCGGAACCCGGCCTCCTTCAGGCGGTCGGCCTCGTGCTGCAGATCATTGCGCACGACCGGCAGCAGGCGTTGCACGATGTCGGTCGGGGCATCTGGACTGACCAACCCGACACGGCCCATGTGACCGCGCACGTAATCGTCGTCGAACCGGCTGTCCACGAACAGCACCCGCGTCTGCGTCCGGTCGGCGTCGAAATCGGCGATCAGGCTGACCGCCGACGGATCGACGCAGAACACCAGCCGGTCGCTGTCGAACTGTTCGAACATCAGCTTGACCAGTGCCCTGCGATGGCGTTCGCGCTTGTCCAGCGACGAGGCCACGCCCCCCATGTCCGGCAGATGCGCGTCCTGTTCGTTGAACACGTAATCGACCGCCGGAATGTCGGTGGCGGCGCGAATCGCCGCGGTCAGCCGCTTGGCGACATGCCATTTCTTGGCCACGACGATCTGGACCACGCGTTCCGCCCCCAGGCTGCCGTCCGCCTCCCAGAACCGCGGGGCAAAGCGGCGGCCGATGCGGCCGCGCCCGGTCAGAAAACTGAACAGCCGCCGCCCTTCGGCCGCGATCGTGAACGCCTGCCCCGTGGCCTGCCACAGCGCACCCAGCCGGGCGCGCAGCTCCTGCGCGTCCGGGCTGATCTTGCGGGCGAACAGATAGTCCTGGCGCAGCAGCAGGTCGTAATGGTCGTTGTGGAAATTGATCGGCATTCCGTAATCGCTGAAGATCAGAAAGGTCAGCGTCCGGGTGCGGATCTGCTGACGCGGCACGACATGGGCCACCAGCGTCTGAAAGAACGTCTCGTCCGGGATCCAGGTGGTGCTGAAGAATCGCACGATTTCCGGCCGGGCGCGAATCAGGTCCAGGATCGCCTCGACGGTCTGGCGGCGCAGGCACCACCATTGCGATCCGATCATCACCTGCAGATCGTCGGGCACCCGCCGTGCCAGTCCGAGCTGTTGTTGCAACTGCATGCTGGCATAGAACAGCGCCTTTTGGCTGCGTTCGTTGAACCAGTGGCGATAGATCAGCCGCTCCTTGCGGATGCCGGTCTTGATCCAGTCGCTGGCAAAGAAATCAAAGCTTTCGATATAATCGCAATCTTCGGCATCCAGATAATTATACGCGAACTCGGCCGACTTGATCGGCATGCAGTCGCCCGACAGCATATAGAAATGCGTGGCCTGCGGAAACGCTGCCTCGGCTGCGCGCAGGGCCTCCAGGGTGGCGGCGACCAGCGACCACTCCCCCCATCCGCATTTGCGCCTGCGTGCCGCAAAGGTCACGCGGGGATGATCGCCAAGCGCATCCCGAATCTGCTGGAACATCGCCTTTGGCGCGCGCTTGTCGAAATGGATCGACGCGAAATCCCCCGTCGCCGTCAGGCGCAGGGCCTGATCGATGACGCCCTGCGGGTCCTTGTGCATCAGCAGGATGAAGGCGATGCGTGCCATGCGTTGCGCGGTCTCCCGGGGCCAAATAGGTTCATTTCGACGTAAGGCGTTGAATATGTCTCTGGCTTTTGGTTTGAATGTGTAACCTTTTTTGTCGGTGGGACAAGCAGGACGGCCCAACGACACGGCCTGTCACCCGTTGATCGCAAGCGAAGTGGATGTCACGATGGGTTTCCCCGGTGTCTGGATGACCGAAAGCGAAAGCCTGATCTATCGGGTGGTGCCGAAATGCGCCTGCTCGACGATCGGCCAGATCATGTTTCACTCCGACCACGGTCGGTTCTTTGATGGGGACATCCATGATTCGACCGACGGGTTGCACAAATGGGCCCAGGACCACAGCCATGACCCGATAGACCGGGCCGTCAGGGCGCGGACGGGGGTCACGTTCACCTGCGTGCGAAACCCCTATGCCCGGCTGCTGTCGTCGTTCTTCGACAAGATCGCGGGCATCCAGCGCAACGGCAACCGCTATCGCGGCAACCTGGTCCCGCAGCTGGTGCAGCGGTACGGCATCGACGTGGGCAGCCCCGACAACGGGTTCGATTTCGACCAGATCGCCAGCTTCCGCCGCTTTCTGCTGTTTGCGCGCGACACCGTCCGGTTCCGCAAACCGATGGAGCCCGACATCCACTGGTCGGCAATGTCGGGCCATATCTCGACGTTCATCGCGAACGGCGGCCGCTACGACCAGATCTTTTTCACCGAAGCGTTCAACGACGGCATGGCCAAGGTGCTGGCAGCCGCCGACACCAAAGTGGCCATCGACCTGGACCAGGTTCCGCGGTTCAACGAATCCGAAGGGCATGGCCCCAAACGCGCGCACAAGGTCAGCGACTATTTTGATGATCTGTCGCGGCACCTGATCTGGGAAATCTACAAGGACGATTTCCAGTTGTTCCGCTATGACTTTGACAACCCGGACAACAAGATGCCCCTGGGCGAGGTCGACCTGGACGAGGTTCACGCCAAGCTCGGCCGCTGATCGCGGCCATGAAAAACGGCGCCTCCCTTTCGGGGGCGCCGCAAATCCTGCCGCACCGGGGTGCGGCCAAAAGCGTGGATCAGACCGCGCCCTTGATGAAGGTCACCGCGTCGCCGACGGTCTGGATGGTTTCGGCGGCATCATCGGGGATCTCGATCCCGAACTCTTCCTCGAACGCCATGACCAGCTCGACGGTGTCGAGGCTGTCGGCACCCAGGTCGTCGATGAACGAAGCGGCTTCGACCACTTTGTCCTCGTCGACACCCAGATGCTCGACCACGATCTTCTTCACGCGATCAGCGATATCGCTCATGTCATATCCTCATTGTCGCGGGCATCCGCCCAAAGTGTTCGCGGGCACAGGGGCCCGGTTCAGCCCAGGGCGGTTCCCCTGCTGCTAAAGGCGGGGATATAGCACCCATGAACCCTCATGCAACCGCTTTCGCACGGGTTCGTGCGCGGCGTGGCCGCAACGCATCCCCGCTCAGACCATCGCCATGCCGCCATTGACGTGCAGCGTGGCCCCGGTGACATAGCTGGCCTCGGGACTGGACAGGTACAGGACCGCGGCCGCGATCTCCTGTGCGCTGCCCATGCGACCGGCGGGGATCTGGGTCAGGATCTTGCCCTTCTGGTCGTCGGTCAGCTTGTCGGTCATCGGTGTCTCGATGAAACCGGGCGCCACGCAGTTCACCGTGATCCCCCGGCTGGCGACCTCGTAGGCCAGCGATTTCGACATGCCCACGACGCCTGCCTTGGCGGCGGCATAGTTGCCCTGCCCCGGATTGCCCGTCGCCCCCACGACCGACGTGATGTTGACGATCCGCCCCCACCGCACCTTCATCATGCCGCGCAGCACCGCGCGCGACAGCTTGAAGGTGCTGGTCAGGTTCACGTCCAGCACCTGCGCCCATTCGTCGTCGGACATGCGCATGAACAGGTTGTCGCGGGTGATGCCGGCATTGTTGACCAGGATGTCGATCGACCCCATCGCCTCGACCGCCGCCTTGGGCAGCGCCAGGACCGATTCCGCATCGCCCAGATTGGCGGTCACGACATGTGCCCGCGCGCCCAGCCGGTCGGCCAGCGCGCGCAGCGGCGCCTCTCGCGTGCCGGACAGCGCGACCGTCGCACCCGCCCCATGCAGCGCCTCGGCGATCGCGCCGCCGATCCCGCCCGAAGCACCCGTCACCAGCGCGGTCTTTCCCGTCAGATCGAACATCCCAAGCCTCTTTTTCTGTGTCCAAATATCCCGGGGTCCGGGGCAGCGCCCCGGTCCACGCCTCAGCCCTTCAGCGCCGCGATGTCGGCGGGGGCGCCCAGGTTGCGCACCGTCACGTCCTTGGCAATCCGCCTGATCATGCCAGACAGCGCCTTGCCCGCGCCGATCTCCCAAAACTCGGTCACGCCGCCCTCGGCCATGGTGGCGATCGACTCGCGCCAGCGCACGGTGCCGGTCACCTGCTCGACCAGCAGGCGGCGGATGGCGCCGGGCTCGGTCACGGCCTCGGCGCGGACATTGGCGATCAGCGGCACGGCAGGGGGCTGGATGTCCACGCCCGCCAGCGCATCGGCCATCACCGCCGCGGCGGGCTGCATCAGCACCGAATGGAACGGCGCCGACACCGGAAGCATCAGCGCGCGTTTCGCGCCCGCAGCCTTCATCGCCTCGGCCGCGGCCTCAACCGCGCCCTTGTGGCCCGAGATCACGACCTGCGCCGGATCGTTGTCATTGGCCGCCTGCACGACCTCGTCGCCGCCGATTTCGCGACAGATGCGGTCGACGGTGTCGAAGTCCAGGCCCAGGATCGCGGCCATCGCGCCCACGCCGACCGGCACGGCCTCCTGCATGGCCTGCCCGCGCAGGCGCAGCAGATGCGCGGTGTCCGCCAGGGTCAGCGACCCCGCCGCGCACAGCGCCGAATATTCCCCAAGCGAATGGCCCGCCACGAAATCCGCGTCGGCGATGGTCAGACCCTCGGCCTCCATCGCGCGAAAGGCCGCGATGGACGTCGCCATCAATGCGGGCTGGGCGTTCTGCGTCAGGGTCAGCGTGTCGGCGTCCCCCTCCCAGATCAGCGTGGACAGGCTTTCGCCCAATGCCTCGTCGACCTCGTCAAAGACGGCACGCGCCGCCGGATAGGCCTGGGCCAGTTCGCGGCCCATGCCGATGGTCTGGGCGCCTTGCCCCGGAAACACGAATGCCCGCATGGCGGTCCCCCCTGTGATCATTACGTTGCAGACGGGCATAGCTGTTGGCGGCGCAAAGAAAAAGGGGCCACCGGGGGCCCCTTTTCAAACCTCTTGGTCGGTTGAACCGATCAGCCGACCAGTTCCAGACCCGAAAAGAAGAACGCGATCTCTTCCTTGGCGGTGTCGGCGGCGTCCGAACCGTGGACCGAGTTCTCACCCATGGACAGGGCGAATTCCTTGCGGATGGTGCCCTCGTCGGCATTGGCCGGGTTGGTGGCGCCCATCACTTCGCGGTTCTTGGCAATGGCGTTCTCGCCTTCCAGGACCTGCACGACGACCGGCTCGGACGCCATGAACTCGACCAGCTCACCATAGAAGGGGCGGTCCTTGTGGACCACATAGAACTGGCCTGCCTGGGCGGGCGACAGGTGGATGCGTTTGGACGCGACGATGCGCAGACCGGCATCCTCGAACTTGGCGGCGATCTTGCCGGTCAGGTTGCGGCGGGTCGCGTCGGGCTTGATGATGGAAAGGGTGCGTTCGATGGCCATGGTGTTCACCTTGTCTGATGCGCGGGCCAGGCCCGCATGAAAGGAAATCCGCGCCCGATTAACAGGCTTGCCCGACCCCGGCAAGGCGCGCGCATCCGGCGGAACCCCCGACGGCATCCGCGCCTTGTCCCGGTGCATCCCGCAGGAGAACCGATGACACAGCATCCCACGGCACCCGCACCCGCCCCGCCGACAGCCCGGCGATCCATCACCACCGGCACGATCGTGGCCACGCTGGTGCTGGCCGGGCTGCTGGCGGCGGCGTGGTTCTGGTCGCATCTGCTGTTGATCGCCTTTGCCGCGATCCTGATCGCCATCGCCCTGCGCGCCGGCGCGCACGGGCTGAACCGCCTGCTGGGTTTGAACATCAAGCTGGGCGTGCTGATCGTCCTGCTGGCCGTGGTGGGGGTGCTGACACTGGCGGTGCGGCTGGCAGGCCCGTCCGTCGGCGACCAGTTCCGGCAGCTGGTAGAGTCCCTGCCCGGATCCTTGCAGGCCATGCGGGACTGGGTGGCGTCCCTGCCCGTGGCCGATACCGTCATCGAACGCGGAGAGGCCGCCGCCGAAGACGACAACGCCCTGCAACTCGCGCAGCGTCTGCCCGACATGTTCGGCATGGTCATGGGCAGCCTGAATTCGGCCCTGGGCGGCCTGTCATCGGCCCTCCTGCTGCTGATCCTGTCTTTGTACGTGGCGATGGAGGCGGACCTGTACCGCGCGGGCGCCATCCGTCTGGTGCCCCTGCCCCACCGCGACCGTGCCGCCCGCATTCTGGACGAACTGGGCGAACAGCTGGGCCGCTGGATGGCGGGACAGGCACTGGACATGGTGATCGTCGCGGTGCTGGCCGGGGTCGGACTGTTCCTGCTGGACGTGCCGCTGGCCATCATTTTGGCTGTGATCGCGGGGCTGACCAATATCGTGCCGATCATCGGGCCGTTCCTGTCCGGCGCGATTGCCGTGGCCGTGGCGCTACCGCAGGGCCTGGACACGGCCGTCTATGTCGCGTTGCTGTTCACCGCCATCCAGATTTTCGAGGGCGATGTGCTGATGCCGATGATCCAGAAATACGCGGTGAAACTGCCCCCGGCGCTGACCATCCTGGCCATCGTTGCAGTCGGCTCGCTGTTCGGGCTGGTCGCGGTCATTCTGGCCACGCCGTTGCTGATCGTCGTCTTGCATCTGGTCCGCCGCATCTATGTCGAGGACGTGCTGGGCGACCGCATGGATTAGCCTTCCTTGCCCCATTGCGGGGCAGTCCCGCACCTTTCGTACCGCTCCGTGCACGCCCGGTCGTGATTTCGACACATGATCGGCCTATGCTGTGGGGGACATTGACTTGGGGTCGCGCGATGCAACCGTTCTGCAAGGGCCGCTATCGTGCCCGCCTGGCCGAAACACCGGGCGATCTGCGCGATTCACAGCGCCTGCGCTGGCTGGCCTTTGTGGCGCGGACGGGCCAACCCGATGATGGACAATCGCTGGACGCGGACCATCTGGACGACGACTGCCGCCACATGCTGATCCACGACATCCGCGACGACCGGCTTGTCTGCAGCTTTCGGTTCCTGCCCCTGCCCGACGGCACGCAGATCGCCCGCAGCTATTCCGCGCAGTTCTATGATCTGGCCGCGTTGGGCCGGTTCGACGGCCCCATGGTCGAGATGGGGCGGTTCTGCCTGCATCCCGATTGCAGCGACCCGGACGTGATCCGTCTGGCTTGGGGCGCGCTGACGCGGTTCATCGACGAAACGGGCGTCGAGATGCTGTTCGGCTGTTCCAGCTTTATCGGCCTCGACCCCGAAACCCATGCCGAGGCCTTCGCCATGTTGCGGGCCCGCCATCTGGCGCCGCGCCGCTGGTGGCCGCGCGTCAAGGCGCCGACGGTGTTCCGCTTTGCCCGCGCGCTGCGCCTGCGCCAACCCGACCCGCGCCGGGCGATGGCGGCCATGCCGCCGTTGCTGCGCAGTTATCTGGCGATGGGGGGTTGGGTCAGCGACCATGCGGTGGTCGACCCGGCGCTGATGACGATGCATGTCTTTACCGGGGTCGAGATCCGCGCCATCCCCCCGGCCCGCCGCCGCCTGCTGCACGCGCTGGCCCAACGCCCCGCCTGACTTTCGCCCTAAAAACGGGCATACTGCCTAAATGAAGAGCATATCGCGGCAGTCTGCCCTTGACGGCGGCAGGGTGGCCGGGGGCGGCGATTGACCTTGCCCCATGCCTGGCGCCCCTTGCCCCCATGTTCGACACCGGTGCCCCATCCATCCGCATGCAGCGCAGCCACGGTGCCGCGCATGTGGTCATGGGCCCGCGCGGCCTGATCGATCTGGCCCAGCGCGGATCGGCCAAGGCAATGTTGCCCCGCATGACCGCGGGCCTGCCCGAGATCGTTTTCCTGAACACTGCCGGCGGACTGGCATCGGGCGACGGGCTGTCCTTTGCGGTGGACCTGCGGGCGGGCACGCGGGCCGTGGCCACGACCCAGACCGCCGAACGCGCCTATCGCGCGACGGGTGCGCCCGCACGGGCCACGGTCGCGTTGACGGTCGGTGCGGGCGGCTGGCTGGACTGGCTGCCGCAGGAGACGATCCTTTATGACAACGCCCGGCTGGACCGCGATACCACTGTCGATCTGGCCCCCGGCGCGGGCTGCCTGCTGCTGGAGATGCTGGTCCTAGGCCGTCTGGCGATGGGCGAACGCCCCACACGGCTGCATCTGCGCGACCGCCGCGTCGTGCGCAGGGACGGTCGCGTGATCCACCACGACGCGCTGGCAATGGACGATGACGCGCTGGCGCGGCTGGCGGGCCCGGCGATGACCGGCGGCGCGCCTGCGCTGGCTACGCTGGCGATGATCGCGGACGATGCGCCCGACCGGCTGGCCGCCGCCCGCGCCGTCCTTGACGAACCGGGCGTAACCGGTGCTGCCAGCGCGCCGCCCGGCCGCCTGGTCATCCGCCTGCTGGCCGCCGATGGCTGGCCGCTGCGCCGGCAGATCAACCGATTGCTGCGCGTGCTGCGCCCCGATCCCCTTCCCCGCATCTGGCAGGTCTGACGATGAACCTTTCCCCCCGCGAACGCGAGAAACTGCTGGTATCCGTGGCCGCCATGGTGGCGCGCGGCCGCCTGTCGCGCGGCGTCACGCTGAACCACCCCGAGGCGATCGCCCTGATCACCGATTTCGTGGTCGAGGGCGCACGCGACGGGAGATCCGTCGCCGACCTGATGCAGGCGGGCGCCCATGTGATCACTGCCGATCAGTGCATGCCCGGCATCCCCGCCATGATCGAATCCGTCCAGGTTGAGGCGACCTTTCCCGACGGGACCAAGCTGGTCACCGTCCACCACCCAATCCGCGAGGCCGCAGAATGACCCACATGATGAAAAGCCTGTTGCTGGCCGCCACGCTGCTGCCCTCAGCCGCGCTGGCCCATCCCGGCCATGTCTCGAATGACGGCCAGTTCCTGCATGGCTTGGCCCATCCCGTGGGCGGGGCCGATCACCTGCTGGCGATGGTGGCGCTTGGCCTGTTGGCGGCGCAACTGGGGGGGCGCGCGGTCTGGGCGCTGCCGGTGACGTTCGTGGGCGCGATGCTGGCGGGCGGTGCGATGGGTGCGGGCGGCATGGGGTTCCCTGCGGTCGAGCCGATGATCCTGGCCTCGGTCGTGATCCTGGGCGTGCTGGTCGCGGTGGCTGCGCGCCTGCCGATGGCGGTGCTGGTACCGATGGTCGCGGTGTTTGGCGCGGCCCATGGCTGGGCGCATGGGGCCGAAGGTCCGGCGACCGGGCTGCCCCTGTACGCGGCGGGCTTTGCGCTGGCGACCATGGCGCTGCATCTGGCGGGCATCGCCTTTGGTCGGCTGCTGTCGCGGGGCCTGCCGCTCCGAATCTTTGGTGGCAGCACCGCGCTGGCGGGCATCGCGCTGACGGTGGCGTGACATGATCCCCGGAGAGGTCTTTCCCGCCGAAGGCACCATCGCGCTGAACGACGGGCGCGCGACGATCACGCTGATGATCGCCAATACCGGCGACCGACCGATTCAGGTCGGCAGCCATTACCATTTCGCCGAAACCAACGCCGCGCTGGATTTCGACCGCAGCGCCGCGCGTGGGATGCGGCTGGCCATTCCCGCAGGCACCGCCGTGCGGTTCGAACCCGGCCAGTCACGGCAGGTGACGCTGGTAGGGTATGCGGGCGACCGCATCGTGCACGGCTTTCGCGGCCAGATCGGGGGTGCGCTGTGACGACACTGTCGCGCGCCGATTACGCGGCGCTGTACGGTCCCACCACGGGCGACCGCATCCGTCTGGCCGATACCCAGATCATCATCGAGGTCGAACGCGACCTGACCATCCCCGGAGAGGAGGTCAAGTTCGGCGGCGGCAAGGTCGTCCGCGACGGCATGGGCCAGTCCCAGGTGACCCGCGCAGGCGGGGCGATGGACACGGTCATCACCGGCGTCGTGGTCTTTGACCACCAAGGCATCGTCAAGGCCGACGTGGGCCTCCGCGATGGCGTGATCGCGGGCATCGGCAAAGCCGGCAACCCCGACACACAGCCCGGCGTGACCCTGATCATCGGCCCGGGGACCGAGATCATCGCGGGCGAAGGCCGCATCCTGACGCCCGGCGGGTTCGACTGTCACATCCACTATATCTGCCCGCAGCAGGTGGACCACGCGCTGCATTCCGGCGTCACGACCCTGCTGGGCGGCGGCACCGGGCCCGCGCATGGCACGCTGGCCACCACCTGCACGCCGGGGCCGTGGCACATCGCGCGCATGCTGGAGGCCTGCGCCGACCTGCCCGTCAATATCGGCATCGCCGGCAAGGGCAATGCGTCCATCGCCGCACCGCTGGAGGAACAGGTCCGCGCCGGCGCCTGCGCGCTGAAACTGCACGAGGATTGGGGGACCACGCCCAGGGCCATCGACACCTGCCTGACGGTTGCCGACGCGATGGACGTGCAGGTGATGATCCACACCGACACGCTGAACGAATCGGGGTTCGTCGAGGATACCATGGCCGCCATCGGCGGGCGCACCATCCACGCCTATCACACCGAAGGCGCGGGCGGCGGGCATGCCCCCGACATCATCCGCATGGTCGGCATGGCGAACGTGCTGCCGTCATCGACCAACCCCACGCGCCCCTATACCGCCAACACGGTCGAAGAGCATCTGGACATGCTGATGGTGTGCCACCACCTGGACCGCCGGGTGCCCGAGGACGTAGCATTCGCCGAGAGCCGCATCCGCAAGGAGACGATCGCGGCCGAGGATATCCTGCACGACCTGGGCGCGTTCAGCGTGATCTCATCCGACAGCCAGGCAATGGGCCGGATCGGAGAGGTCATCATCCGCACCTGGCAAACCGCGTCCAAGATGCGCCAACAGCGCGGTCGCCTGCCCGATGAACAGGGCCAGAACGACAATATCCGCGCCCGGCGATACATCGCGAAATACACCATCAACCCGGCCATCGCGCATGGGGTCAGTGCCCATATCGGGTCGATCACGCCGGGAAAGCGCGCCGATCTGGTCCTGTGGTCGCCCGCCTTTTTTGCGGCCAAGCCGGAGATGGTGCTGGTCGGGGGCCAGATCAGCGTGGCGCAGATGGGCGATCCGAACGGATCGATCCCGGTGCAGCCGATCTTTTCGCGGCCCATGTGGGGGCACAATCGCCGCGCATCGGCGCTGTTCCTGTCCCGCGCGGGGCTGGAGGCCGGGGCCGGAGAGGCACTGTCCAAGACGCTGATCGCGGTCGAACACACCCGCGACATCGGCAAGGCCGACATGGCAATGAACAACGCCATGCCCAAGATCGAGGTCGATCCCGAAACCTACGAGGTCCGTGCCGACGGAGAATTGCTGACCTGCGAGCCCGCGACGGAACTGCCGCTGGCACAACGCTATTTCCTCTTTTGAAAGGGAGGACCGAACCATGACCGCCACTGCCCATTCCATCATCCGCAATGCCCCCGCGCCCTTTGATGCCGAGGTCAGTCTGGACTATGAGGGTCGCCTGCTGCGCCGCAAACGCTTGTCCTGCGAGGGGGGCGATTTCATGGTCGACCTGCCCGAGGTCACCAGCCTGGACGACGGCGACGCGTTCGAGCTGTCCGACGGCCGACAGATCGTCGTGCGCGCGGCACCCGAACCGGTACTGGTCATCCGCGGCAACCTGCCCAGGCTGGCCTGGCACATCGGCAACCGCCACACTCCCTGCCGGATCGAGGCCGACCGCCTGATCATCCGCCAGGATCACGTGCTGGAGGCGATGCTGAAACAGCTTGGCGCGGACCTGTGCCGCAAGGATATGCCGTTCCGCCCCGAAGGCGGCGCCTATGGCCATGGGCGCACCTTTGGCCACGACCATGGCCCTGCCACGCAGCATCCCCACGGCGCGGGCGAACATGCCCACGCCCACGCGCATGCGGAAAGCCCCGGCCACAGCCACGCCCATGCCGAAAGCCACAGCCACACGCATGACCACGCCTGAGGCCGCCCGCCTGCACCTGTCGCAACTGCTGTCGCCCGCCTTTCCGGTGGGCGGCTTTGCGTGGTCGCAGGGGCTGGAATACGCGATGGACAGGGCTTTGGTGACGCGCGCGACGCTGGCCCAATGGCTGGACGACTGGCTGGACCACGGCGCGGGCTGGTCCGATGCCGTGCTGCTGTCGCTGGCGCTGCGGCCCGGCGCCGATCACGCCGAACTGGACGATCTGGCCCGTGCCGCGTGCATGAGCAGTCAGCGGCTGCTGGAAACCGCCGAACAGGGCGCGGCATTCGCCGCCAACATGGCCGCACTGACCGGCCAACCGCAATCGCCCGCAGCCCTGCCCGTCGCCATGGGCCGCGCCTGCGCCGCCCTGCCCCTGCCCCCGGCGGAAATCATCGCGGCCTTCCTGCAGGCGCAGGCGGCGGCACTGATCAGCGCGGCGGTGCGGTTCCTGCCCTTGGGCCCGATCCAGGGACAGCAGATGCTGGCCGCGCTGCAGCCACGCATCCTGGACCGCGCCGCTCGCGCCGTCACGGCCACGCCGGACGATCTGACCAGCGCCACCTGGGGCGCCGACATCGCCGCGATGGCCCACGAAACCATGACCACAAGGATCTTTCGTTCATGAGCCATAACGGCCCCCTCCGCGTCGGCATCGGCGGTCCCGTCGGCGCCGGCAAGACGACGCTGACCGAACAGATCGCCCGCGCGCTGGCCCCCCGTCTGTCAATGGCGGTGATCACCAACGACATCTATACCCGAGAGGACGCCGAGGCGCTGATGCGTGCCCAGGTCCTGCCCGTCGAACGCATCCGCGGCGTGGAAACCGGCGGCTGCCCGCATACCGCCATCCGCGAGGATGCCAGCATCAACCTGGCCGCCATCGCCGACCTGAACGCGGCGTTCCCCGATCTGGACCTGATCTTGATTGAATCGGGGGGCGACAACCTGGCCGCGACGTTCAGCCCGGAACTGGCCGACCTGACGATCTATGTGATCGACACGGCGGCCGGTCAGGACATTCCGCGCAAGCGTGGTCCCGGTCTGGCACGGTCCGACCTGCTGGTCGTGAACAAGACCGATCTGGCCCCGCATGTCGGTGTCGATGCCGCACTGCTGGAAAAGGATGCACATGAGGCGCGCGGCACGCGTCCTGTGGTCATGGCCCAGCTGCGCCACGGCAACGGCGTCCAGCAGATCGTTGATTTTCTGATCCTGCACGGCGGCCTGACGCTCAATCCTTTGTGAATTCCTTGCCTGTCCCAAGGGCAGGCACCCCCGTTACTGCCCAAGATTGCGCCAGACCCCGCGCCAGAGGCATACCCACTGCCCTATTCCTGTCCAACTGCCCGTTTTTCCAGTTTTTCTGCAAGTGCGAAGGCCGCGCCTTCCACGGAAAATCAACAGGGACACCGGCCAACGTGCCGGGGGGAAAAGGGTAACGATGACCAAGCTGACCAAGATGCTGATGCTGACGAGCGCCCTGACGCTGGCCCACACCGCCCACGCCCAAGAGGGCGAGCCGATCAAGATCGGTGTGCTGCATTCGCTGTCGGGCACTATGGCGATCTCTGAGACCACGCTGAAGGACACCGTCCTGATGCTGGTCGAACAGCAGAACGCCAAGGGCGGCGTACTGGGTCGCCCGCTGGAGGCGGTGGTCGTCGATCCGGCATCCGACTGGCCGCTGTTCGCCGAAAAGGCGCGCGAGTTGCTGACCGTCAGTGACGTGGACGCGATCTTTGGCTGCTGGACGTCGGTCAGCCGCAAATCGGTCCTGCCGGTGATCGAGGAACTGAACGGTCTGCTGTTCTATCCCGTGCAATACGAGGGCGAGGAATCGTCCAAGAACGTCATCTATACCGGCGCCGCCCCGAACCAGCAGGCGATCCCCGCCGTCGATTACATGCGCGATGAACTGGGCGTGGAAAGCTGGGCGCTGCTGGGCACCGACTATGTCTATCCGCGCACCACGAACAACATCCTGGACGCCTATCTGAAGGATAACGGCACCGCGCCCGGCGATATTTTCGTCAACTATACCCCCTTCGGGCATTCCGACTGGTCCAAGATCGTGGCCGATGTCGTGGCGCTTGGCGCGGGCGGCAAAAAGGTCGGCGTCGTGTCGACCATCAACGGCGACGCGAACGTAGGCTTCTACAAGGAACTGGCGGCGGCGGGCGTGTCGGCGGACGACATCCCGGTCATGGCGTTTTCCGTGGGCGAAGAGGAACTGTCGGGCCTGGATACTGCCAACCTGGTCGGCCACTTGGCGGCGTGGAACTATTTCCAGACCGCCGACAGCGACGTGAACAGCGATTTCATCACCGAATGGCAGGCCTTCACCGGTGACGACAACCGCGTCACAAACGACCCGATGGAAGCCACCGTCATCGGATTCAACGCATGGGTCGCGGCGGTCGAGGCGGCGGGCACCACCGATGTGGACCCGGTGCTGGACGCCATCGTCGGCGTCGAGGTGCCGAACCTGACCGGCGGCACCGCCACCGTCCTGCCCAACCACCACATCACCAAGCCTGTCCTGATCGGAGAGATCCGCGAGGACGGCCAGTTCGACATCGTCAGCCAGACCGAGCCCGTGCCGGGCGACGCCTGGACCGATTACCTGCCGGAATCGGCGGTGCTGGATGCCGACTGGCCCGGCAAGGATTGCGGCATGTTCAACACCGAGACGGACAGCTGCGTCCAGGTCCAGTCGAACTACTGACGTGACGACCGGGCGGCCACGCGCCGCCCGGTCCTCCTTGCGAAGGAAGCCCCCGTGATCCGCCATCGTCTTCTTGCCTGCGCGCTTGCGCTGATCGTGCCGCTGTCGGCGGTTGCCAACCCGGCCCTGCAGTCCGTCATCGACGCGAACCTGGACCAGATCGAACGCCCCTCGCGCCAGACGGTCGGGCCGCTGGTCGACCAGATCGCCGCGACCGGCCCCGAAGGGCTGGCCATGCTGCAGGCCTGGGCCGACCGCAGCCTGGGCCTGACCGAGACGGGGCAGGTCCTGATCATGGACGACGATGCGGCAACCGATGCGGTGACCGGCGACGCGGTCGCGGGGGCGGATCCGCGTATGCTGCGCCCCAATTCCGGCGTGCGCGGCGTGATTGAGGCGGCGCTGGCTGCGGGCGCGCTGTCCGACCCCGACCCTGCGCGGCGGGCCGCGGCCCTGCAATCGCTGGAACGCGGTGCCGCGCCCGACCAGCTGCCCCTGCTGCGCGCCGCGCTGGACGATCCCGACCCGATGCTGGCGGCGCGCAAGGCGCGGCTGGAACGCCTGCTGACCATCCAGCACGACCCCGACAGCGCCGCCCGCGTCGCCGCCATCGAGGAGATGGCCGGCGACGTTGGCCTCGATTTCCGCGCCGCGCTGAACCCGCTGCTGGCGACGCGCGCGGTCGTGGCCCCCGACACGCCGCCGGGCGCGAACGTCGCGCGCGAACTGACCCCCGGCGGCGACGCCCTGTCGCGTGACGCGGCGCTGGCCCAGCTGGTCCAGCAGGACCTGTTGCAACCGCCTTTGTCGGGCGCGGATCAGCGCGCGGCACTGGCCGCCAACATCACCGACGGCGCGGTGGCGGGCATTCCCGTGGCGGACCTGTCCGATCAGGACGCCCGCGACCGCGCCTATCAGGCGCTGGAGGATGCGGGCACCGTCCCCCCCGCCGCGACCGAGACCGAAATTCAGGCAACCCTGGACGCCAGCCGCTTTTTCCAAGTTTACGCCGAACCCGACCCCGCCGTGACGGATGCGGCCAAGGCCGCCCAGATCCGCGCGCAGGTACGCCTTGGGGCGATGACCATGATCGACCTGGGGCTGGACGCGCTGTCGCTGGCCTCGATCTATTTTCTGGCGGCGATCGGGCTGGCGGTCACCTTTGGCGTCATGCGGGTCATCAACATGGCGCATGGCGAATTCATCATGATGGGCGCCTATACCGCCTATACGGTCCAGACGGTCATCAGTGATCGCACGCTGTCGCTGGTGGTGGCGCTGCCGCTGGCCTTTGTGGTGACCGCATTGGCGGGCGTCGTGCTGTACCGTCTGGTGATCCGGCATCTGGCCCATCGGCCGCTGGAGACGCTGCTGGCCACGTTCGGCGTGTCAATCGCGCTGCAACAGCTGGCCAAGAACATATTCGGCACGCAGGCCCGCCCCCTGACCGCCCCGGCGTGGCTGGAGGGGTCGATCACCATCAACGACGTGATCGGCATCAGTTCGATCCGGGTGGCGATCTTTGTGCTGGCGCTGCTGTTTCTGGGGCTGTTCCTGTTCATCATGAAACGCACGCGTCTGGGCCTGGAGGTCCGCGCGGTGACCCAGAACCCCGGCATGGCGGCGTCCATGGGCATCAACCCCGACCGCATCGCGATGATGACATTCGGGCTGGGGTCCGGCATCGCGGGCATCGCGGGCGTGGCCATCGGGCTGTTCGCGCAGGTCACGTCCGAGATCGGCCAGCAGTACATCGTTCAAAGCTTCATGACCGTGGTCGTGGGCGGGGTGGGCAACATCTGGGGCACGCTGGCGGGCGCCACGCTGATCGGCGGGCTGTCCAAGGTGATCGAGTTCCTGAACCCCGCCAACACGCTGGCTGCCCAGACCTTCATGATCCTGTTCATCATCATCTTCATCCAGTTCCGGCCGCGCGGGATCATCCCGCAGCGCGGTCGCGCGGCCGAGGCGTAAGACATGACCAGAACCCCCTTCATCCTGAAAAACCCCTCGACCCTGGTCATGCTGGCCGTACTGGCGGTGACGACGCTGGCGGTCACGCTGACCAGCCAGGCCTATGGCACCGGCGCGCTGCCCACATCGACCGTCAAGATCCTGGGCATGACGCTGTGCCTGGCGCTGGCGGCGGTCGCGATGGACCTGGTCTGGGGGTACCTGGGCATCCTGTCCCTGGGCCAGATGGCGTTCTTTGCGCTTGGCGGCTACATGATCGGGCAATGGCTGATGTATGCGCGCACCGAGGGCATCGTCGCGCCGCAGCTGGCGCAATCGCCCATCCCCCCCACCCCGCAGGAGGTCCGCGACGCGGTCACCAACCAGATCTTCGGCGTGGTGGGCTCGTCCGACCTGCCGCTGGTCTGGTCGTTCGCCCATTCGCTGCCGCTGCAGCTGTTGCTGGTGGTGGCGGTGCCGGGGCTGCTGGCGCTGGTCTTTGGCTGGCTGGCATTCCGCAGCCGGGTGAACGGGGTTTATCTGTCGATCCTGACCCAGGCCATGACGCTGGCGCTGGCCCTGTGGCTGTTTCAGAACGACAGCGGGTTCCGGGGCAACAACGGCCTGTCGGGGCTGCAGAACCTGCCGGGGCTGGACGATGTTGATCAGGCCACGCTGTCGGTGTGGTTCCTGTGGGCATCCGCCGGGGCGCTGGCGCTGTTCTATGTGCTGGCCGCGTGGCTGGTCAGCGGCAAGTTCGGCAGCGTCACCCGCGCGATCCGCGACGACGAAACGCGCGTGCGGTTCCTGGGATACCCGGTCGAGGGGTTCAAGCTGGTCGTGTTCACGCTGGCCGCGATGATCACCGCGATCGCGGGCGCGCTGTATTATCCCCAGGCCGGGATCATCAACCCGGCCGAGATGATGCCCATCGCCTCGATCTATCTGGCGGTCTGGGTGGCCATCGGCGGGCGGGGGCGGCTGTATGGCGCGGTCATCGGCGCGGTCGTCGTGTCGCTGTTGTCCAGCTGGTTCACCGGCGGGCGGGCGCCGTCGATCCACCTGCCGGGATATGTAGTCAACTGGGTCGACTGGTGGCAGGTGGCCCTGGGCCTGTCCTTTGTGCTGGTCACGCTGTACGCGCCCAAGGGGATCGCCGGAATGTTCGACCTGATCGGCCGCAAGGAGGACCGGGCATGAGCGCGCTTCTGGAGGTCAGCGGGATCAGCAAGTCGTTCGACGGGTTCAAGGCGATCAACAACCTGTCGTTTTCCATCAACGCGGTCGAATTGCGTGCCGTGATCGGGCCGAACGGCGCGGGCAAGACAACCTTCATGGACATCGTCACCGGCAAGACGCGCCCCGACACGGGCGAAGTGCTATGGGGGGACGCGTCGAAGTCGCTGCTGAAACTGTCCGAGGCGCAGATCGCCCGCGAGGGGATCGGCCGCAAGTTCCAGCGCCCCACCGTGTTCGAGGACCAGTCGGTCGCCGACAACCTGGTCATGGCGCTCAAGGCCGACCGCAGCCCGTTTGCGGTGCTGGGCTGGCGGCCCACGGCGGCGTCGCAGGACCGCGTGGTCGAACTGGCCACCGAGGTCGGGCTGGCCGATCAACTCTCCCGCCCCGCGGGCGAACTGAGCCACGGGCAGAAGCAGTGGCTGGAGATCGGGATGCTGCTGGCCTCTGACCCGCGACTGTTGCTGGTCGATGAACCTGCGGCGGGCATGACGCTGGCGGAACGCGAACAGACCACGACGCTGCTGTGCCGGCTGGCCGAAACACGGGCGGTGGTGGTGGTGGAACACGACATGGATTTCGTGCGCCGCCTGAACTGTCGCGTGACCGTGCTGCATCAGGGGTCCGTGCTGGCCGAAGGGTCGCTGGACCATGTGACCCGCAATCCCGACGTCATCGACGTCTATCTGGGGCGATGAGATGATCGAGGCAAAGAACCTGACCCTGCATTACGGCGGCAGCCAGATCCTGCACGGGATCGACCTTGTGGCGCGGCCCGGAGAGGTCACCTGCGTCATGGGCAACAACGGCGTGGGCAAGACCAGCCTGATGAACCTGCTGGCGGGCAGGCACCCCCGGTCGGGCGGCGAGATGTCGTTCGACGGCAAACCCCTGGGCCGGCTGTCGGCGCAGAAGATGGCGCGGATGGGCGTGGGCTATGTGCCCCAAGGCCGCGCGATATTCCCGATGCTGACGGTGCGCGAGAACATGGAGACCGGGTTCGCCTGTCTGCCCCGCGCGGAACGGCGCATCCCGGACACGATCTTTGACAGCTTTCCGGTGCTGGCCGAGATGGCGCACCGGCGCGGTGGCGATCTGTCCGGCGGACAGCAACAACAGCTGGCCATCGCGCGGGCGCTGATCACCAAACCCCGCGTCCTGTTGCTGGACGAGCCGACCGAGGGCATTCAGCCCAACATCATCGCCCAGATCGGGCGGGTGATCGCCGCCCTGCGCGACCGGGGCGACATGGCCATCGTGCTGGTCGAACAGTTCTTTGATTTCGCATGGGATCTGGGCGACCGGTTTCTGGTCATGGAACGCGGGCGCGCGGTGCTGCAGGGGCCGAAATCCGAATTGGCGCGCGAGGATCTGCATGCGCGGCTGGCGGGGCATGCCGCCGCCTGATCATCGTCGTCGCGGACGGTAGCAGGGGGGCTGCCAGCCCCCCTGACCCCCCGGAAGACCTGCACCCCGACATGATCACGGTGCCTAGCGCTTGCGTTCCCATTTGCCCGATTCTTCGGACCAGTACTCGGCCTCGACGCCGGCGGCGGTCAGCTCGCGCCATTGGGCGCGGGCGCGGTCCAGCGCCTGTGCGTTGCCGCCGTCGAACAGGATGCAGGTCCGCTGCACGGCCTGTGCGCGGTCCGGCGCAACCGGGGCACCGTCCAGCGCCATCAGGCAGGACGGGTCGTTCGCGGCGGGCTGATCGGGGATGGTCAGCAGGATCGGCTGTCGGGCGTCATGGGGGCCGCCGGACAGGCCGTGGGGCAGAAAACCGTCGCCCTGCCACAATTGCTGGTCCAGCCGGTCCAGACGGTCAGGGTCCGGGGCGGTCACCTCGACCCGCCAGCCCGCGGACAGCGCCTTGGTCAGCAGGACCGGCAAAAGCGCCTCGGCCGGCGAGCGGGTCAGGTGATAGAACAGCGCCTTGCCCATGTCAGTGCACCGTCACGGCAACGCCGGCGCGGTGACCGCGCGGCCCCGGTCGCTGACGATCGGGGCGCATAAATGGCGCATGCGCAGTGCACCGGACGTGCACCGCGCAGACACAGGATCCGGGCGCAGTCAGGCTCACGCGTCCTCGAACCCGTCGCGCACCAGACGGTCCAGCGTCATCACGCCCCAGCCCGACGCGCCCTTGGGGGCGAGATCGGTGCCGCCCGGCGGCAGTGCCACGCCGGCGATGTCGATATGCGCCCAGGGCTGACCCTCCTTAACGAAGCGCTGCAGGAACTGTGCCGCGGTGATCGACCCAGCCGCGCGCCCGCCCGAGTTCTTCATGTCCGCCAGGCGACAGTTGATCAGGCCGTCATAGGCCGCACCCAAAGGCAGACGCCATGCGCCCTCTCCCTCCGCCATGGCGGCGGACAGGATCTGGGTGGCCAGCAGGTCATCATTGGAAAACACGCCCGCATTGTCATGGCCAAGCGCGATGATGACCGCGCCGGTCAGGGTGGCCAGGTCGATCATGGCGCGGGGCTGATAGGTTTCCTGCGCGTACCAGAGGACGTCAGCCAGAACCAGGCGACCCTCGGCGTCGGTGTTCACGACCTCGATCGTGTCGCCCTTCATCGATTTCAGGATGTCGCCGGGGCGATAGGCGCGACCGTCGGGCATGTTTTCCACCAGGCCGACCAGACCTACGACATTGGCCTTGGCGCGGCGCAGGGCCAGCGCCCGCATCACGCCCGCGACGACGCCCGCGCCGCCCATGTCCATCGTCATCTCCTCCATGCCGGCGCCCGGCTTGATGGAGATGCCGCCGGTGTCAAAGACGACGCCCTTGCCGACCAACGCCAGCGGCTGTTCGTCGCCGCCGCCGTTCCAGCGCATCACCACCACCTTGGAGGGCGATTCGCTGCCTTGGCCCACGGCCAGCAGGGCGCGCATGCCCAGGCTGGCCAGCTGATCCTCTTCCAGGACCTCGACCTCCAGGCCGATCTCCTGCATGGCCAAAAGGCGATCGGCGAAATCGGTGGTGGTCAGGACGTTGGCGGGCTCGTTCACCAGGTCGCGGGTAAAGAACACGCCCTCGGCCACGGCGGCGGCGTCCTGGGCGGATCGGGCCAAGGCCTCGGGGTCCTTGACCATCACGGTCACGCGGGCCTTTTCGCCGATGGGCGCATCGGCGCTTTCGGGGGCCTCGCTTGCCTGCGCGTCGCCCAGCACGGCGTCGTTCCGGGCGGCCTCCTGCTCGGGGATCAGCCCCTCGGTCTGGGCTGGGGTCGCGTCGGGCGTCGCAGGTTTGGTCTTGTAGACCGAGAAATCATAGCCGCGCAGCGCCAGCCCAAAGGCAATCTCTCCGGCCTGCTTGTGGCTGCCTGCCAGCACCAGCGTGTGTCCGGTGCCCAGCTTTGCGCCAAGGGCCGCACCGGCGCGCCGCGCCTCGGCCCGGGTGGCACCGTTGGGCAGCATCACCAGGATCAGCGCATCCGCGGCCATCCCGCCGGGAAAGGCCAGTTCCATCGCCTGCCCGGGCTTGAGCGCGCGCCCCGCCTTTGACGCCAGCGCCCGCGAGGCCGCATCGCGAATGACGCGGGGCAGCTTGCCCGGCAGGCGGGTGGCGTCGGTCATGATCAGGGCCACGCGCCCCTTGTGATCGGCCAGCTTTTCCAGCGCGATTTCGGTAAAGTTGATCTCGACAGGTTGGGTCATTGCAAAACGGTCCTCATGTCTGGTTGCGCCGACCCTAGACCCCCGCCCGGTTGTTTTCCAGTGGTGGCCTTTTCCAGAGCCGCCCTTGCCGCTAAGCAGGACGGAACGACACGCCAAGGACCATCCATGCCGCGCATCGACCGATACATCCTGGGACAGCTGCTGACGCTGTTCGGGTTCTTTGCCCTGGTGCTGGTGTCCGTCTATTGGATCAACCGGGCAGTCAGCCTGTTCGACGACCTGCTGAGCGACGGCCAGACCGCGCTGGTGGTGCTGGAGTTCACGGCGCTGACCCTGCCTCTGGTGATCTCGGTGGTGCTGCCAGTGGCGGCATTCGCCGCAACCGCCTATGGCACCAACCGCCTGGCCAGCGAATCAGAACTGGTGGCGATGCAGTCGGCCGGTCTGGGGCCGTGGCGACTGGCGCGGCCGGTGCTGATGTTCGGTGTGTTCGTGGGGATGATGGTCGCGGTGCTGGTCCACGGGCTGGTGCCCATGGCCCGGACCCGTCTGGCCGATCGCAGCGCCGCGATTGCCGAAAACGTGACCGCTCAGTTCCTGCGCCCCGGCAGCTTTCAGTACCCGACCCGCGGGGTCACGCTGTTCATCCGCGACGTGGCGGGCGACGGTCGGTTGCTGGATCTGTTCATCGAGGATTCGCGTGACCCCGACGACCAGGTCACCTATACCGCGCAAGAGGCACTGGTGGTCAGGAACGATACCGGCCCGGTGCTGATCCTGTTGGCGGGAATGGCCCAGAACCTGCGCCCCCACGCGGACGGCCCGGTCCTGTCGGTCACCCGTTTCGACGAATTCAGCTATGACGTGGGCGCAATGTTCGCGGGGGGCAGCAGCCGGGGTCGCGACCTGCGCGATTTCGGCACGCCGACGCTGTTGCAGGCCGGCCCCGCCCTGCTGGAGGCGACCGGCGCCACCCAGGCCGATGCCCGGCGCGAGGCGCATGAACGGCTGGCCCAGCCACTGTTGTCACCCATTGCCGCGATGCTGGGCTTTGCCACGCTGCTGATCGGCGGGTTTTCACGGTTCGGGGTGTGGCGGCAGGTCGGTTGGGCCATCCTGTCGCTGATCGCGGTACAGTTTCTGACCAATGCCGCCGCCGATCAGGTGGGCCGCAACGCCGCGATGTGGCCGTTGCTGTATCTGCCCGCCGTTCTGGGCGCGTGCCTGTGTCTGATCTTTTTGTGGCTGGCCGCACGACCACGCGGGCCAAGGGGGGCCGTCCGATGATCCTGGCCCTGTATGTCGCGCGCCGTTTTCTGCGCGCCTTTCTGATGATCGCGGGGGTGTTCCTGCTGATCCTGTTCCTGATCGACATGATAGAGATCATCCGCCGGTTTTCCGGTCGCGACATCGGTCTTGGCGGGGCGGCGCGACTGGCCGGGCTGAACATCGCCGGCAGCTTTTACGCGATCCTGCCTCTGATGACGGTGCTGGCCGCGATCACGCTGTTCCTGGGCCTGGCCCGCAGTTCCGAGATGGTGGCGATCCGCGCATCGGGGCGGTCGGGCCTGCGCGTGGTGCGCGCGCCGGTCGGGACCGCGATCCTGCTGGGGGCGCTGACCGTGGGCCTGCTGAACCCGCTGGTTGCCGCAACGGGGTCGCTGTACGACGAGGCCGTGGCCGATATCGACCGCGCCGGCAGCCAGACCGTCAGCTTGGGCGACAGTGCCGTCTGGCTCCGCCAGGCCGTCCTGCAGGGGGGACAGGAGGCCGGACAGATCGTGATCCGCGCCAGCCGCGCCAGCCCCGATGCCGTGACGTTGTACAATGCCAGCTTTCTGGTCTTTGGCGCCGAGGCTGGTCCGATCCGCCGGATCGAGGCCCGCGAGGCGCGCCTGACCCCCGGTGCCTGGGATCTGCGCGATGTCAGCGATTTTCCCCTGGACCAGCCAAACCCCCAGGCCGCGGTGACGCGCAGCGCGGCGATGACGCTGGCCTCCGACCTGACCGCGCAGCGCATCCGCGAGGGGTTCGGGCGCCCCGAATCGGTGCCGGTCTGGCAGCTGCCGCAATTCATCGCCGGGCTGGAACGCGCGGGCTTTTCCGCCGCCCGCCACAAGGTCTGGTTCCAGACCGAACTGGCACGGCCCTTCCTGATGGCCGCGATGGTGCTGATCGCCGCGGCCTTTACCATGCAGCATGTGCGCGGCCGCAATACCGGCGGTGCGGTGCTGATGGCATTTGGTGCGGGGATCGCGCTGTTCTTTCTGCGCAATCTGGCGCAGGTTCTGGGAGATAACGGGCAGATCCCGCCCGCAATGGCGGCCTGGACGCCACCCCTGGTCGGCGCGATGCTGGCCTTGGGACTGATCCTGAAACGGGAGGACGGATGAGCGTGCGCATGCCAAGCCGGGGTCTGCTGCGGGCGGGGGTGGCGCTGATCGCGCTGTCCGGTCCGCTGGCCGCACAGTCGATCTTTGACACCGATGACGACATGCAGCCGTTGACGGGCATGCCGGGCGGCTTTGCCGCCGATGGCGGCGTCACCGCGCTGGCCCCCGAATCAACGGCTTTGGGCAGCGCGCCCGTCGCCGACGGCACGCCCACGCCCGAGGACCCCATGGTCGGCGGCACCACAGCCGACGTCACCCTGTCCGGGAACGGGCCGCGTGATACCGGGTCCGGGGCCGCCACGCTGCTGGCCGACCGTATCGATGTCGCGGACGACCAGACCCTGACCGCATCGGGCGGGGTCGTGGTCTGGCACCAGGGCGCACGGCTGGTCGCGGACCGTATCGTCGTCGACGGCGACACCGGCGATCTGACCATCGAGGGGCCGATCCATCTGTCGCGCCCCGGTGCCGCCGACCCCGAAACCGACGCCATCCTGATCGCCGACAGCGCCCAGCTGGACAGCGAATTGCAGGACGGCATCGTGATGGGCGCGCGGCTGGTGCTGGCGCGGGAACTGCAGCTGGCATCGACCCGGCTGGAACGGAGCGAGGGCGGCCGCATCAGCCAGCTGGACAATGTCGTGGCCTCCAGCTGCCAGGTCTGCGCGACCGATCCGACCCCCCTGTGGGAGATCCGCGCCCGCAGCATCGTCCACGATGCCGACACGCGGCTGATCACATTCGACCACCCGCAACTGCGCGCCTTTGGCGTGCCGCTGGCCTATGCGCCGTTCCGGGTGACCGCGCCCGACCCGTCGGTGGAACGCCGGTCGGGGTTCCTGCGCCCCGAGATCCGCACCACGTCGGGGTTGGGGTTCGGGATCAAGGTGCCTTATTTCCAGACCCTGGGCGACAGCACCGACCTGACCATCACGCCCTATGTTAGCGAAAGCCGCACGCGCACGCTGGAACTGCGGTATCGCCAGGCCTTTGCCAATGGCGCGACGGAATGGAACGGCGCGATCAGCCGCGACGACCTGCTTGAAGGAGAGACCCGCGGTTATCTGTTCGGCGTGGCCCAGTTCACGCTGCCACGCGACTATCGCCTGGCGCTGCAGGTCCAGCAGGCCAGCGACCGCGCCTATCTGCTGGACTATGACATCACCGATGCCGACCGCCTGTGGAGCGGCGTCAGCCTGGAACGCGTCCGCCGCGACAAGCTGTTCTGGGGCCGCGTCGGCAACTATGAGACCCTGCGCGAGGACGAGGACGATGCAACCTCTCCGGCGCAGGTTGCCGACGCGATCTGGATGCGCCGTCTGACCCCAGCCCTGATCGGCGGAGAGGCGCTGCTGGAATGGTCGGCCCATGCGCATCGCCGCCCGTCCGACAGCGACGGGATCGGTCGCGATGTGGCGCGGGCATCGGTCGGTCTCGACTGGCGGCGCAACCGGATCCTGCCGGGCGGGGTGGTGGCCGCCGCGCTGGCGGGGCTGGACGCGGATCTGTACCGCATCGCGCAGGACGATCAGTTCGACGACATCGTGACACGCGTCGATCCGCAGGTCGGGGTCGAGCTGCGCTGGCCGCTGGCGGGCGGCACGGGGGGCGCAACGCATATCGTCGAGCCGGTGGTCCAGGTCCTGTATTCGCCGCGCGGCAGCGATCAGGACATCCCCAATGAGGACAGCCGCCTGATCGAGTTCGACGAGGGCAACCTGTTTTCCGACAACCGTTTTCCGGGCTGGGACGTGCGCGAGACCGGGCTGCGCGCCAATATCGGTGCCACGTGGACGCGCATCGACCCCACGGGCTGGTCGATCGGGGTGACCGGCGGGCGCGTGCTGCGCGCGCGCGACGCCGACAACTTTGCCCCTGACAGCCCCCTGGGCGGGCGCAGTTCCGACTGGCTGCTGGCCGCGAATTACGACAGCGGCGGCGGGCTGGCCATCGCCAACCGGGCGCTGTTCGACGATTCGGCGCGCGTCTCGCGCAATGAGTTGCGGGTCGGCTGGCTGCGCACGGACCTGAACCTGTCGGCCGGCTATATCTGGATCGACCGCGACGAGGACGAGGGCCGCACCGTGAACGCCAGCGAACTGGCCGCCAATGTCGGCTGGCAGATCGCCGACGGCTGGTGGGGCGAAGCCGAGTCCCGCTATGATTTCGTCGCCGACCGGGCGCAAAGCGCGGCCCTGACGGTTGCCTATCGCAACGAATGCATCACGGTGGAAACAGGCCTGTCACGGCGGTTCAGCAGCACCGACCTGCTGCGGGCGGAAACCAGCTTTGATCTGTCGGTCCGCCTTGGCGGGTTCGGCGCGCAAGAAGACGGCTCCGGCACGGTGGCGCGCAGCAACTGCATGCGCTAATCTGCGGGCCAAGGACCAGATGAGGGCAGACATGCGGCAATTTCTTTCGGGTATCGCCCTGGCGGCGGTGATCGCCACGGGTGCGGTGGCACCAGCAGTGGCGCAGAACCTGTTCGCGCCCGTCGTCTATGTGAACGACAGCGCCGTGACCCGCTATGAGGTCGATCAGCGGATGCGGTTCATGCAGGTCATCGGCGCCCCTGACGCCAGTGCCCCCGCCGCCGAACAGGCGCTGATCGACGACCGCCTGCGCATCCAGGCTGCCCGCGAGATCGGCGTCGAGATCACCCCCGAGGGCCTGCAGGAGGGTCTGGACGAATTCGCCGGCCGCGCCGGCCTGGACGCGGCGGGCTTTGTCGCCCAGCTGGAACGCGCCGGCATCGAGGAAGGCGTGTTCCGCGATTTCGTCGAGGCCGGGACCGTCTGGCGCGAGGTCGTGCGCGCGCGTCTGCTGGCCCGCGTCGACGTCTCGGACGCCGAGATCGACCAGGAACTGCAGCGCGTGATCGAGACACCGATCATCGACCGCGTCCTGTTGTCGGAACTGATCATCCCCGCCCCCCCGGGCCAGGAGGCGCAGGCCCTGCAACTGGGCGAACGCATCGCCGGTTCGCGCCCGACCGAGGCCCAGTTCGCCGAGGCCGCACGCCAGTATTCGGCCACCCCCTCGGCCGAGGCGGGCGGCAGGCTGGATATGCTGCCTCTGGACAACCTGCCCCCCACCCTGCGCCCGATCATCGCGGGCCTGCAACCGGGCCAGACCACCCAGCCTTTGCCGGTCGAGGGCGCAGTGGTCCTGTTCTTTCTGCGCGACGTTCAGGGCACCATGCGCCCCGGCGCCCAGGAACAGGTGCTGGATTACATGACGCTGCGGCTGGCATCCGTCACCGATGCGGCAACCCTGGCGGCACGGGCAACAAGCTGTGACGACCTGTACGTTCAGGCGGGCGCGCAGGTCGCCCCGCAGATCCAACGCCAGACTGTGTCCCAGGGCGCGATCCCGCAGATGATCGGCGCGCGGCTGGCCTCGCTGGACGCGAACGAGGCCGGGGTGGTCCCGTCGGGTGCCGGGGCCGATCTGGTGATGCTGTGTTCGCGCCAACCCGCGCTGGCGGCCCGGGCACCGGTCGCCACGACCGCGCTGCCTGATGACGGGGTCGAAAACGCGGTTCCGCAGCCACAGGCCGATGGCATCCCGTCGCGCGACGCGGTCCGCGACCGTCTGTTCAACGCCAAGATCAATGCCGCGGCCGAGGGGCTGCTGGCCGACCTGCGGGCCGACGCGATCATCCGGCGGCCCTGATGGCGCGTATCCTGCTGACCTGCGGCGAACCCGCGGGTGTCGGTCCCGAACTGGCGCCCCTGGCGCTGGCGGCGGGCATCGACCTGGTCTGGATGGGTGATCCGCGCCACCTGCCGGAAACGGCTGACTGGACCGCCGTGACCGATCCCGACGATCCGGTGCCGCCGGGCCACCTGCCCGTCCTGCGCCATGATTTCACGGGCGCCGCCGTGCCGGGCCGCCCCGACCCCGCCCATGCGGCGGACGTCATCGCGGTTATCGCCCGCGCGGTCGATCTGGCGATGGCGGGTCGCATGGCCGCGATCTGCACCGCGCCCATCAGCAAAGAGGCCCTGATCCGCGGCGCGGGTTTCGCCTTTCCGGGCCATACCGAATTTCTGGCGCATCTGGCCGGCGACGTGCCGGTGGCGATGATGCTGGCGTCGACCACGGTGACGCCGCCTTGCCGGGTGGTGCCTGCGACGATCCACATCCCGCTGGCCGACGTTCCGGCGGCGCTGACAGAAACCGCGCTGGAACAGGCGATCCGCCTGACCCATGCGGCTCTGATCCGGGATTTTGGCCTGCCCGCCCCGCGCATCGCAGTTGCGGGGCTGAACCCCCATGCGGGCGAAGGCGGCATGATGGGCACCCAGGACCGCGACATGATCGCGCCGCTGATCGCCCGCCTGCGCGACCAAGGCCTGCATGTGACCGGCCCGCATCCGGCCGACACGCTGTTCCACGCCCCGGCGCGGGCGCGCTATGACGCGGCGGTTGCCTGCTATCACGACCAGGGGCTGATCCCCATCAAGACGCTGGACTTCGACGGCGGCGTGAACGTGACGCTTGGCCTGCCCTTCATCCGCACATCACCCGATCACGGCACGGCCTTCGACATCGCGGGCAAGGGGCTGGCCGATCCGTCCTCGACCATCGCCGCGCTGCGCTTGGCCCGGACCATGGCGGACAGCCGGGCATGAGATATCTCCTTTGCTCAAATACCCAATGGCGCGCCCCCGCCCCCAGGACCTCGCGATGATCGACAGCCTGCCCCCCCTGCGCGAGGTGATCGCGACCCATGACCTGCGCGCGAAAAAGCAGCTGGGCCAGAACTTTCTGCTGGACCTGAACCTGACGCACAAGATCGCGCGGCAGGCGGGCGACCTGACCGGTTGCGACGTGTTGGAGGTCGGGCCCGGTCCCGGCGGGCTGACCCGCGGCCTGCTGGCCTGCGGCGCGCGCCATGTGCTGGCCATCGAAAAGGACCCCCGCGCCCTGCCCGCGCTGGAACAGATCGCCGATGCCTATCCGGGCCGCTTGACGGTCATCACCGGCGACGCCCTGCAGATCGACCCGCTGGCGCATCTGACGCCGCCGATCCGGGTGGCCGCGAACCTGCCCTACAACGTGGGCACCGAATTGCTGATCCGATGGCTGACGCCCCGCGACTGGCCGCCCTTCTGGCAATCGCTGACGCTGATGTTCCAACGTGAGGTCGCCGAACGCATCGTCGCCCGCCCCGGCTCCAAGGCCTATGGCCGTCTGGCGCTGCTGGCGCAGTGGCGGGCCGATGCGCAGATCGTGATGTCCCTGCCGCCCGAGGCCTTCGTCCCCGCGCCCAAGGTCCATTCGGCGGTGGTCCACCTGACCGCGCTGCCCGAACCGCGCTTTCCGGCCAACGCTGCGGTCCTGTCGCAGATCACCGGCGCGGGGTTCAACCAACGCCGCAAGATGCTGCGCGCCAGCCTGAAAGGCCTGCATCCGCAGATAGAGGCGCTGCTGGACAGTGTCGGCATCCCCCCCACCGCCCGCGCCGAAGAGATCGAACTGGAACGCTTTTGCGCATTGGCCCGCGCCCTGCAGGATGCGCGGCTGACCGCAGGCACATAAATCGTCGCATCCGGTCGGGTTGGCGTCCCCCTGACGGCGTAAGGTGCGCCTTTTGAACATTGCCAAAGGCGCGTCCACGCCGATTGCGTTGAACCGGTCCCGGCAGCGGCACGACAAACCAATCCATCATCAGCCCTTGGCCAACGCAGCCAACAGATGCAGCGTCACCGCCGGTGACGGAAGCAACCAGCGCCGTGCGTCAATCCATAGCGTTACCACAGATGCCGAGAGCGGAATCGACCCGCCTACGTATTGTTCTGACAGCGGAATACCGCGACTGCCGGTGGTCAGGACGTTGCCCGGCGGGTGCCAGGCATGGTTTGCAACGATGGGGCGTTCCAACGGATCGTGACGAACCAAAGGCATCTGCATCATGCGCTGTTCCGCAGGTTTCGCGCTCATCCCTGCTGTGCCAAGACCGTGATCTGGCGTGCAAATGATACCGTGTCGCCATCGCAACGATTGTATGGCGCAGTCCCCTGCCACTGGCCGAGAAAGCATCACTTCATCAGTGACATGAAAAAGGGGCGCGCCAATGCGGCGCGCCCCGTATCACGAAACCACGTGATCAAACCTGATCAGTCCTGCTCGCCCTCGGGACGGACCGGGGTCGGTTGTTCGGCCTCGACCGCGGGCTTGCGGCGACTGCGGGTCGGCGCGGCCGGCACGGTGCCGTCCTCGGCCACGACGCGCGGCGCACGCGGGCGCGGGGTGCGGGTGCGGGCTGGTTTGGGCGTGGCCTCTGCCTCGGGGGTGCGGACAGGGGCGGCCGCATAATCATCCTTTGCAGACATCACATCGGGCAGGCTGGGCTGCTGCAGAAACTGCGGTGCGTTTTCTTCGGACAGGTCGGGACGCGGATCCTGACGCTGTTCACCACGCTCCGGACGCGGCTCGGACCGGGGGCGCTGCTCGCGTTGCTGGTTCTCGCGGGGTTGGCTGTCGCGCTGATTGTCGCGAGGCTGGTTGTCGCGGGGCTGATTTTCGCGGGGCTGGTTGTCCCGCGACTGGTGATCCCGCTGGCCGTCGCGCTGCTGATAGTTGCCATCGCGCTGCTGATCACGGTGTTGCCCGCCATCGCGCTGCTGATGATCACGGCGCTGATTGCCATCGCCCTGCTGGCCATGGTTGCCGTTCTGACCACCATTGTGCTGGCCAGCATTCTGGCCGCCCTGGTGATAGCCGTGGCTGCCGATGTTGCTTTGAAAGCCGTCATCGTCGGGCCGGCCCTGGCGTTCGGCCATCTCACGATTCGCCTCACCCAGCATGCGGGTGTAATGTTCCGCGTGCTGCAAAAAGCTTTGTTCCGCCACGCGGTCATGGGACAGCTGGGCGTCACGCGCCAGCGTCAGGTATTTCTCGATGATCTGCTGGGGGGTGCCACGCACCTTGCCCTCGGGCCCCGAGCTGTCAAAGACGCGATTGGTGATGTTCCCCAGCGTGCGCTGGCGGTTCGATTTGCTACGCGAGCGGGATTTTGATGATCTCATCAGTCTTGTCTGTAATGTTTCCGGGCGTCGGGATGCCAGCGTGAACTGGACGGCGGTGTCGGACGGATACGGGGGCTTTGACCACTCCGTTCAGCCTTGCCTTGCCCGTCCGCGACGCAAAAGATGCGCCCCTTTGGTATCGGCAGTTGTCAGGCTGACCTATGCGACGGCAAGGGCCTGTCGCACGCTGCCGACTAACCATGCAACGACGGGCCAGACAAGGGAAAACTGCGCAGAATGCGCCGGAACGGGCGTCAAACCGCCGCAGCGGGTGCAAAATCGGCCAACACCACCCGGTCACGCCCGTCCAGATCGGGCATCACGCGAACCTGCGCGCCCTGCGCCTGGAACAACGCCGCGACCGCCGCGCCCTGGGTCGGGCCGATCTCGACCAGCGCGGCACCGTCGGGGGACAGCAGGCCGCGCACGCCCGCCGCGATGACGCGATAGGCGCCCAGGCCGTCGCCTTCGTCCGTCAGGGCCTGACGTGGCTCCCAGTCGCGCACATCCGAGTCCAGCAGCGCCATTTCAATCGCCGCGATATAGGGCGGGTTCGACACGATCAGATCGAACGGCCCCTCGACCCCGTCCAGCCAATCCGCCTGACGGAACCGCGCATCGACGCCGATCCGACGGGCATTGTGCCGCGCCACCTGCAGCGCCGCATCGGAAATGTCGGTGCCCAGCCCCGTGGACCCCGGCCGTGCCGCCAACAGAGAGATCAGGATCGCCCCCGTCCCCGTCCCCAGGTCCAGCACCCGCCGCCAGGGGCGCGCCAACGCAGCCTCGACCAGGGCCTCGGTCTCGGGGCGGGGGTCCAGCGTGTCGCGCGTGACCTTGAAACGATGCGCCCAGAAATCGCGAAAACCGGTGATCTGGGCCACAGGCTGACGCATCGCACGGGCCGCAATGCCGCGGTTGAAGCGCCCGGCCTGATCGTCGGTCAGCGCGCGGTCGTCGGTGATGCGCAGCTGGCCCGGCTCGATCTCCAGCACGGCGGCCAGGATGCGGTCGGCGTCGCGCGACGCGCCCGCGATGCCCGCCGCGCGCAACAGCGCCGTGCCCTGGGCCTGGGCGTCCGACAGCCTCATTGCGCCTCGGCCAGGCGTGCGGCCTGATCATGGGCGGTCAGGGCGTCGATGATCTCGGTCAGGTCACCGGCCATGACCCGGTCCAGAGCATACAGCGTCAGGTTGATGCGGTGATCGGTCATGCGGCCCTGCGGATAATTATAGGTGCGGATGCGTTCGCTGCGGTCGCCGCTGCCGACCTGCGCGCGACGGTCGGCGGACCGTTCGGCATCGGCCGCGGCGCGCTGCATGTCGTACAGACGCGCGCGCAGCACCGCCATCGCGTTGGCGCGGTTCTGATGCTGCGATTTTTCGCTGCTGGTGACGACGATGCCGGTGGGCAGGTGGGTGATGCGCACGGCCGAATCGGTGGTGTTCACATGCTGGCCACCTGCACCGGACGCGCGCATCGTGTCGATGCGGATGTCGGTGGCGGGAATGTCGATCGCCACGTCCTCGGCGGCCTCGGGCAGGACGGCGACGGTCGCCGCGCTGGTATGGATCCGCCCGCCCGATTCGGTCGACGGAATGCGCTGCACCCGGTGCACGCCGGATTCGTATTTCAGGCGGGCAAAGACGCCCTCTCCCTCGATCCGGGCGATGGCTTCCTTGATGCCGCCCAGTTCGGTCCGGGTCAGCTCCAGCGTCTGGAACTGCCAGCCCTGCGCCTCTGCGTGACGACGGTACATCTCCAGCAGATCGCCCGCGAACAGCGCGGCCTCGTCGCCCCCCGTTCCGGGGCGGATCTCCAGAATCGCGGGACGCGCATCCGCCGCATCGCGCGGCAACAGCGCCAGCCGCAGATCCTGCTCCAACGCCGGCAGCAACCCGTCCAACCGGCGCAACTCGTCCTCGGCCAGATCGCGCATTTCGGGGTCGGTCAGCAGGGCGCGGGCCTCGACCAACCCGTCCTGCGCCTCGCGCCAACGGTCGATCTGGGCCACGACGGGCTTCAGCTCGGCATATTCGCGGCTGATCTTGGCAATCTGGTCGGCGGCGGGGCCTGCATTCAACTGCGCCTCGAGAAACTCGAAGCGGGCGGCGATCTGGTCAAGGCGATCCTGGGGCAACATGGATGCGGCTTACCCCCCGACCCCGGACCGCACAAGCGTCCTCGCATCCCCGCGCGACGCCGGGGGGGTCCGGGGGGCGCGCAGCCCCCCGGCGCGGCGCGGGACGCAATTCATCGCCGCGACCAGCCGAACAGCGCGATCAGTTCCAGCGCGACATGCGCGCCGGCGATCGCTGTGGCCCCGGTCGTGTCATAGGGCGGCGACACCTCGACCACGTCGCCGCCGATCAGATCGATCCCCGCCAGCCCGCGCAACAGCGCCGCCGCCTGCCAACTGGCCAGACCGCCCCAGACGGGCGTGCCGGTGCCTGGCGCAAACGCCGGGTCCAGCGCGTCGATGTCGAATGTCACGTAACACGGCCTGTCGCCCACCACCGCGCGCACCCGCGCCAGCGTCGCGTCGATCCCGTCCCGATGCACCGACGGTGCATCCAGGATGGTCACGCCCAGGGTGTCGGGGTTGTCCGTGCGGATGCCTATCGACACGCTGGCCGCCCGGTCCACGATCCCCGCCCGGATCGCCTTGTACAGGAATGTGCCATGATCGATCCGGTCCGGATCGTCATCGACCCAGGTGTCGGAATGCGCGTCGAACTGGATCAGCGCCACGGGCCCCCGCCGCGCCGCGACCGCGCGCAGGATCGGCAGCGTGATGAAGTGATCGCCCCCCAGGGTGATCGGTGCCGCACCCGCGTCCAGGATCGCGCCGACATGCGCCTCGATCCGGGCGGGCACCTCGCGGACATTAGCGTAATCGAACGCCATGTCGCCGTAATCCACGACATCCAGCACCGCCATCGGGTCATAGCCCCAGCCATAGGGCGGATCGAAGGCCTGCAGGCTGGACGCCTCGCGGATCGCACGCGGCCCGAACCGCGTGCCCGGCCGGTGGGTCACCGCCTGATCGAACGGAATGCCCGTGATCGCGACATCGACGCCGGTCAGATCCTTGGTATAACGGCGGCGCAGAAAGCTGGTGGCCCCGCCGAACGCGTTCTCGAAGGACAGCCCCCGCAGGCTGTCGCGGGTAAACGCCTGATCCACCTGGGTCTTTGCATCTTCCAGCGCCATCGTGGTCACCCCTTGTCATGCCGGCCTGCCGTGCCGGCGGCCAGATTGGCCGCGCGCAGGGGCAGGCGCAAGGGGCGGCAGACGCCCACGGGGGCGAAAACCCTTGCATCCACGCGGTTCGCTGCTATGACACGCCATCCTTCCGCCTATGCTTGACTGTAACGGCGCAGCCTCTCGTGACGGGTGCGGAAGGGACGGCCCGTCGATGAAATGCGCATTCAAACCGAAAGGATCGCCATGCCTCTGTACGAGCATGTGCTGATCGCCCGCCAGGACCTGTCGAACACGCAGGCCGAAGGGCTGATCGAACACTTCTCGACCGTACTCGCCGATAACGGCGGCAAGGTCGTAGAGCATGAATACTGGGGTGTGCGCACCCTGGCCTACAAGATCAACAAGAACCGCAAGGGCCACTATGCCTTCCTGCGCACCGACGCCCCCTCGGGCGCCGTGCTGGAAATGGAACGCCTGGCCCGCCTGCATGATGACGTGATGCGCGTGATGACCATCCGCGTGGACGAGCATCAGGAGGGCCCCTCGGTCCAGATGCAGAAGCGCGAAGAGCGTGGCGAGCGCGGTGACCGTGGCGACCGTCCCCGGGGCGACCGTCCCGACCGTGGCGACCGCGATCGCGGCGACCGTGGTGATCGTGGCGGCGACCGCGGCGAACGCCGCGAGCGGAACTGAGAGGATCTGACGAATGGCCAACAAACCCTTCTTCCGTCGTCGCAAGGTCTGCCCGTTCTCGGGCGATAACGCACCTGCGATCGACTACAAGGACACCCGCCTGCTGCAGCGCTATATCAGCGAACGCGGCAAGATCGTGCCCTCGCGCATCACCGCCGTCTCGGCCAAGAAACAACGCGAGCTGGCCCGTGCCATCAAGCGCGCGCGTTTCCTGGCCCTGCTGCCCTATGTCATCAAGTAAGGAGACCTGAACGATGCAAGTCATCCTGCTGGAACGTGTGGCCAAGCTGGGCCAGATGGGCGAAGTCGTGAACGTCAAGCAAGGCTTTGCACGCAACTATCTCCTGCCCCAGGGCAAGGCGATGCGCGCGTCGGAAGCCAACATCAAGGCGTTCGAAGGTCAAAAGGTGCAACTGGAGACCCGCAACGCGGAGTCGAAGGCCGAAGCCCAGAAGATCGCGGACAAGCTGGACGGCCAGACCTTTGTGGTCATCCGTTCCGCATCCGATTCGGGCGCGCTGTACGGTTCGGTCACCACGCGTGATGCCGCCGACGCCGCGACCGAGGCCGGTTTCACCGTCGACCGCAAATCGGTCGTCCTGCGTGAGCCGATCAAGGATCTGGGCCTGCATGACGTTGCCGTCGTGCTGCACCCGGAAGTCGAGGCAACGATCACCATGAACGTCGCTCGTTCCGCCGAAGAGGCAGAACTGCAGGCGCAGGGCAAGTCCATCCAGGACATGGCCGCCGAAGCAGACGCCGAGGCCGAGTTCGAGATCGCCGAACTGTTCGACGACATCGGCGGCGCCGATGACGGCGAAAGCGACGACCGCGACCGCGACTGATCCTGTCCGATCAGACGCAGACTTTTTTGCCGCGCCGGGAAACCGGCGCGGTTTTTCATTCGTTCCTGTCAAAATCGCCCTTGCTGTGACACATCCCGACATGGACCTGATGACTGGACCCGACATTGCCCCGGCCCCGCTGCCGGTGCCCAAGGAACTGGTGATGACCGACGCGCTGTCCCTGATGCTGCAGACCCGCCCGCATGTGCTGGCCGACGGCGCGACCGGGACCGCCCTGTTCAACATGGGTCTGAACGCCGACACCCCGGCCGAAATCTGGAACGCCACCCATCCCGAGCGTATCGCCACCCTGCACCGCAGCGCGATCGAGGCCGGGTCCGACCTGTTCCTCACGAACAGCTTTGGTGCCAATGCCAGCCGCCTGGCCCGCCACGGCGCCGCTGGCCGCGTCACCGAACTGAACCGCCGCGCAGCAGAGATCGCCCGTGATCAGGCCGATCGCGCCGGGCGCACCGTCATCGTCGCCGGCAGCATGGGCCCCAGTGGTGAATTCATGGCCCCGATGGGCAGGCTGACCCATGCCCGCGCCGTGCAGATGTTTCACGAACAGGCCGAGGCGCTGCGCGACGGGGGCGCGGACATCCTGTGGGTGGAAACCCTGTCCTCGCTGGAGGAACTGCGCGCCGCCGCAGAGGCCGCGCGCCTTGTCGGCATGGCGTGGTGCGGCAGCCTCAGCTTTGACACCGCGGGTCGTACGATCATGGGCGTGACGCCCGGCCAGCTGGCCGCCGCGGTCGAGCGTCTGTCCAACCCACCCGTGGCCTATGGCGCCAATTGCGGCGTCGGCGCGTCAGATCTGTTGCGGTCCGTCACCGGTTTCGCGGCCTCGGGCAACGAGCGCCCGACCATCGCCAAAGGCAACGCGGGCGTGGCGCATCTGCACGACGGCCATATCCATCACGACGGCACGCCCGCCCTGATGGCCGATTACGCCTGTCTGGCACGCGATCTGGGCGTGCGGATCATCGGCGGTTGTTGCGGGACCATGCCCGAACATCTGCAGGCCATGCACGAAGCACTGGAAACGCGCCCACGCGGTCCCCGCCCCGCGCTGGACCGGATCACCGCATTGCTGGGCGCGTTCAGCAGCTGCGGCGAGGACGACCGCCGCCACTAGAACAGCGACAGCTGATCCCCGGCCTGCGGCGGCGGCCCGAACCGCGAACAGTCCAGCGCCGGCCCGCCCGTGCGATAACCCAGCCGGGTTCGCGCCAGCCGGAACCGCTGGTGCGCGAGTTGGGCGTGCAGACCCTCTCCGCGAAATCGATGACCGAACCGCGGGTCGTTGTCGCGCCCGCCGCGCATGTCCTGCACCCGGTTCATCACATGCGCGGCCATTCCGGGACGGTGCCGGTCCAGCCAGTCGCGGAACAGTGGCGCCACCTCATGCGGCAGGCGCAGGGGGATCATCGTGGCGGTGGTCGCGCCCGCCTCGCGGGCGGCGGTCAGGATGGCCTCGATCTCCGGCTCGGTCAGCACGGGGATGACCGGGGCGACCATCACCCGGACGGGAACACCCGCCCGTGACAATTCGCGGATCATCCGCAGACGCGTCAGGGGTGCAGGCGCGCGCGGTTCCAGTGCGCGTGCCAGATCCGCATCCAGCGTGGTGATGCTGACCCCAACCGACGCCTGATCGCGGGCCGCCAGCTCTGCCCACAGATCCAGATCGCGCAGAACCGTCTGGCCACGCGTCACCAAGGTCACCGGATGGTTCCAATCGCGCAGCACCCGCAAGATGCCCGGCATGATCGCCAGACGTGCCTCGACCGGCTGATAGGGGTCGGTGTTGGTCCCCAGTGCGATCGGCGCGGGGCGATAGCTGGGCCGCGCCAGTTCGCGCGCCAACAACACGGCCGCGTCGGGCTTGGCCGTGATCCTGGTCTCAAAGTCCAAGCCCGGCGACAGACCAAGCCAGGCGTGGCTGGGCCGGGCATAGCAATAGATGCAGCCATGTTCGCAGCCCCGATAGGGGTTGATCGACCGGTCAAAGCTGATGTCCGGAGAGGTGTTGCGTGTGATGATGCTGCGCGGATGTTCGACCGTCACCTCTGTTCGCAGCAGGGTCTGGTCCTCGACAATGTCCCAGTCGTCTGATTCGCGTGTGCGGACCTGATGTTCGTACCGCCCGGCGGGGCGGGAGTCGGCCCCACGGGCCTTGAGACGCTGGTCGGGATGGCGTGGCGGAAGCATACGGCAATTATAGAACATAAACAGAACATCGCAACCCCCTGTTGATGTTCCGCGCTGCCGCACACATCTTTGACCCGACGCAATGACAGGACATCCCCGATGAGTGATGACTATACCCCGCCCAAGGTCTGGACCCCGGGCAAGGAAAACGGCGGCCAGTTCGCCAGCATCAACAAACCCACAGCCGGTGCGCAATACGACCGCGACCTGCCTGTCGGTGAGCATCCGCTGCAGCTGTATTCGCTGGCCACGCCCAACGGGCAAAAGGTCACCATCCTGTTGGAGGAGCTGCTGGAGGCAGGCCACGACGCCGAATACGACGCCTGGCTGATCAAGATCGGGGACGGCGATCAATTCGGCAGCGGCTTTGTCGCAGCGAACCCCAACAGCAAGATACCCGCGCTGATGGACCATTCGGTCACCCCCCCGCAGCGGGTGTTCGAATCCGGGTCCATCCTGCTGTATCTGGCGGAAAAGTACGGGGCCTTTCTGCCGACCGATCCGGCGGCGCGGACCGAGACGCTGAACTGGCTGTTCTGGCAGATGGGCGCGGGCCCGTACCTGGGCGGTGGCTTTGGGCATTTCTACGCTTATGCGCCGATCAAGATCGAATATGCGATCGACCGCTTTGCGATGGAGGTCAAACGTCAGCTGGACCTGCTGGACAAGCGTCTGGCAGATAACCGTTTCGTGGCCGGCGACGATTACACGATCGCCGATATGGCCATCTGGCCGTGGTACGGGCGCCTGGTCACCGGCGGTGCCTATGGCGATTCGGCGACATTCCTGGATGTTGCCAGCTATACCAACGTGCATCGCTGGCAGGCCGAAATTGCAAAACGTCCCGCGGTTCAGCGCGGCATCATGGTCAACGCGACGTCGGGTGATCCGTCCAGACAGCTGCATGAACGTCACGCCGCGTCCGATTTCCAGACCCAGACGCAAGACAAGCTGGCGAAATGAAAAAAGCCCGGGCACTGCCCGGGCTTTCCAAAATGACGGGTCCGCAGATCAGTTGCGGGCCTTGTCGACCATCTTGCCTTTGCTGATCCACGGCATCATTTCGCGCAGCTTGGCCCCGACTTTTTCGATCTGGTGCTCGTCGTTGATGCGACGGGTCGCCTTGAACGACGGTTGGCCGACAGCATTCTCGATCATGAAATCACGAACGAACTTGCCGGTCTGGATATCGGTCAGAACCGCCTTCATCCGTGCCTTGGTCTCGTCATAGGGCAGGATGCGCGGGCCGCTGACATATTCGCCGAATTCGGCCGTGTTGCTGATCGAATAGTTCATGTTGGCGATGCCGCCTTCATAGATCAGGTCGACGATCAGCTTGACCTCGTGCAGGCACTCAAAATAAGCCATTTCGGGCTCATAGCCAGCCTCGACCAGCGTCTCAAAGCCCATGCGGATCAGTTCGACCAGACCACCGCACAGGACAGCCTGCTCACCGAACAGGTCGGTCTCGCATTCCTCGCGGAAGTTGGTCTCGATGATCCCCGAACGCCCGCCACCAATGGCCGAGCAATAGGACAGGCCGATATCCATCGCCTTGCCCGACGCGTTCTGGTGCACCGCGACCAGGCAGGGCACGCCGCCGCCCTTGGTGTATTCGCCGCGGACGGTGTGGCCGGGACCCTTGGGTGCCATCATGATGACATCGACGCCGGGCTTGGGCTCGATCAGGCCGAAATGCACGTTCAGGCCGTGGGCAAAGGCGATCGCCGCGCCTTCGCGCAGGTTGTCATGGACGTATTTCTTGTAGGTCTCTGCCTGCAGTTCGTCCGGCATGGTGAACATGATGACATCGCACCACGCCGCGGCCTCGGCGATGCCCATGACCTTCAGACCCTCGCCTTCAGCCTTCTTGGCCGACGGGCTGCCCTCGCGCAGGGCGACGACGACGTTCTTTGCACCGCTGTCACGCAGGTTCAGCGCATGGGCATGGCCCTGGCTGCCATAGCCCAGGATTGCAACCTTGGCGTCCTTGATCAGGTTCACGTCGCAATCGCGGTCATAGTAAACGCGCATGGGAAAGTCCTTTCGATTTGCTGACATCGTTCTAGCGCACCGGGCGCCAGAAAACCCATGCGAACGACCGATGATCTGACCTCTTTCCGAAAAGATCATGCGCTGTTATGCCGGTTGTCATGATATTCATGCCCGACCCCACCGATCGCCGCATTCTGCGTCAGCTTCTGGCCGATCCGGCTGCTGCCAATGCCACGCTTGCCGAACGCGCGGGCGTCACCACCGCCAGCCTGTGGCGCCGGATGGAACGCCTGCGCGAGGCGGGCGTGCTGCGCGGCGTGCAGGCGCGGATCGACTGGCGCGCGATGGGCTGGGCGGTCGAGGTCAGCCTGCGCTTTACGTTGGACAAGACCAACCCCCGCGCTTTTGACGAGTTCGTCGCCGCCCTGCGCGAGGTCCCCGAGGTGATCGAGATCCAGTCCTTTCTGGGCAGCGTCGATTGGCGCGCATCGGTGATTGCACGCGACATGGCGCATTGGCAGCAGGTCTATCGCGACCGCATCCTGACCCTGCCGCATATCGCCGAACTGGACGCGCTGATGCTGGTCGCGACCATCAAGGACAGCGAGGATCTGGCTCTGTGACCGATCTGGATGCGACCGATCTGGCCATCCTGCGCGTGCTGGCACGCGACGCGACCACCAGCGCCGCCGATATCGGTCGCACGATAGGCATCGGCCAGCCGGCGACCTGGCGGCGCATCCGGCGCCTGACGGATCAGGGCGTGATCGCCGGGCGGCGCGTGGTGCTGGACCCGGCTGCTTTGGGGTTCGGGGTGACCGTGTTCCTGGGGATAAAGCTGGCCGCCAAAGGCCGCACGGGCCTCGAGGATTTCGAGCGCGCCGTCACCGCCATCCCCGAGGTGCAGCTGGTCCAGCACGTGCTGGGCCAGTTCGACTATCGCCTGCGAATCACCGCCCGCGACATCAGCGATTTCGAACGCATCCTGCGCCGGCGCATCATGACCCTGCCCGGCGTGGGTCAGGTCGAGGCGAACGTGATGCTGTCCGAGGAACGCCGCCCCGGCCCGTTGGGCTGAGGCGCAGGCCTCAGTCCGGGATCACCCGAACCGCGCCCTTGGCCGCGCTGGTCGTCATCGACGCATAGGCGCGCAGCGCAGTGGTGATCTTGCGCTTGCGCGGCTTGGCGGGCTTCCACCCTTCGGCGTCGCGGGTGGCGCGGCGCGCTGCCAGGGTCGCGTCATCCACGACCAGCTCGATCTTGCGGTTGGGGATGTCGATACGGATCAGGTCGCCCTGTTCGACCAGACCGATCGTGCCGCCCTCGGCCGCCTCGGGCGAGACATGGCCAATCGACAGCCCCGACGATCCGCCTGAAAAACGCCCGTCGGTCACCAGCGCGCATTCCTTGCCCAGCCCCTTGGATTTCAGATAGCTGGTCGGGTACAGCATCTCCTGCATCCCCGGCCCACCGCGCGGCCCTTCGTACCGGATCAGCACGACCTCTCCGGCCTTGACCTTGCCGGTCAGGATGGCGCTGACGCTGTCATCCTGGCTTTCAAAGATATGCGCAGGGCCCTCGAATGTCAGGTTCGATTCGTCCACGCCCGCGGTCTTCACGATGCAACCGTCCTCGGCCAGATTACCGTACAGAACGGCCAGCCCGCCATCGCGGGAAAACGCATGTTCTGCCGACCGGATCACCCCGCCCTCGCGGTCCAGATCCACGTCGTCATAACGGTTCGACTGCGAAAACGCGGTCTGGGTCGGCACCCCGCCCGGCGCCGCCCGAAAGAAATCATGCACCGACGCGGCGGTCGTACGCGACACGTCCCACCGGTCCAGCGCCTGCGCCAGCGTTCCGGAATGGACACTCCCAACGGATGTGTCCAACAGCCCCGCACGGTCCAGCTGGCCCAGGATGGCCATGATGCCGCCCGCGCGGTGAACGTCCTCCATGTGTACGTCGTCCTTGGCCGGGGCGACCTTGCACAGGACCGGCACCTTGCGCGACAGGCGGTCGATGTCGGACATGGTGAAATCGATCTCGGCCTCATGCGCTGCGGCCAGCAGGTGCAGGACGGTGTTGGTCGACCCGCCCATCGCGATGTCCAGCGTCATCGCATTCTCGAACGCGGCAAAGCTGGCGACGTTGCGCGGCAATACGGTAAAATCATCACCATCATAGTGGCGCTTTGCCAGATCGACGATCAGATGGCCGGCCTCGACGAACAGGCGTTTGCGGTCCGCGTGGGTGGCCAGGGTCGATCCGTTGCCCGGCAGGGACAGGCCCAAAGCCTCGGTCAGGCAGTTCATCGAATTGGCCGTGAACATGCCCGAACAGGATCCGCATGTCGGGCACGCTGCCTGTTCGATCGCCTCCAGATCCGTCTCGGACACCGAATCGTCGGCTGCCGCGACCATGGCGTCGACCAGATCCAGCGCCTTGACCCGACCGTCCTGCAGCACGACCTTGCCGGCCTCCATCGGGCCACCGGACACAAAGACCGTGGGGATGTTCAGGCGCAGCGACGCCATCAGCATGCCCGGCGTGATCTTGTCGCAGTTGCTGATGCAAACCATCGCGTCGGCGCAATGCGCGTTGACCATGTATTCCACCGAATCGGCGATGATCTCGCGCGAGGGCAGCGAATACAGCATGCCGTCATGACCCATGGCGATGCCGTCATCGACCGCGATCGTGTTGAATTCCTTGGCGATGCCACCTGCCGCCTCGACCTCGCGCGCGACCAGCTGACCCAGATCCTTCAGGTGGACATGGCCCGGGACGAATTGGGTAAAGCTGTTGACGATGGCGATGATCGGCTTGCCGAAATCACCGTCCTTCACGCCCGTCGCGCGCCACAGGCCACGTGCGCCGGCCATGTTGCGGCCATGGGTGGTGGTGCGGGAACGATAGGCGGGCATGATGGATCTCCTTTGGCTGGCATTGCGTCTATCACCCCTTTGCGCGGAAGGAAATTACCCCCGGCGCCGGAATTTCGCGGTTTTCTGTCGGCAGCGCATGCCGTGGCAGGCGGGGGGTCCGGGGGGCGCAGCGCCCCCGGCCGTCGCGGGACGCAACCCGCGCCGCATCAAGACGCGATCTTCATCACCACGATTCCCGCAATGATCAACCCTGCCGCCGCCATCCGCATCGCGGTCGCCGGCTCGGCCAGAAACGCAACGCCAACAATGAAACTGCCGACCGCGCCAATGCCGGACCACACCATATAGGCCGTGCCCAGGGGCAAGGACCGCATCGCCATGGCCAACAGCCAGAAGGACGCGGCCATGCCGGCGATCATCCCGATGGTGGGGACGGGCCGGGTAAAGCCCGCCGAATATTTCATCGCCGTCGCCCAGACGATTTCCAGCACACCGGCCGCCGTCAGAAAAAGCCATGGCATGGCTGAACTCTCCGAATGATCCGGGCCGTCCCGGAGGTCTCAGCCCGACAGGGGGAGGTCGTCCTCTGCCCCTGATCTACGGCACCGGATGGGGGCGTTCAAGGCTGCGGCCAGTTCGGCGTGATATCGCCCCGCATCCGTCAAAACGTCGCGGATTCTTCACATGGTCTTTCCAACCCGCCTCGGCAGGCCCATATTGACCCACAGGAGAAGGAGTGTTCCATGCCGCTGACCCATTTCCTTGCGTTGATCGCCGTGACGATCCTGGCCGCCGCGGTGACGCTGTGGGCGGGACTGTCGGCGGGCGTGCCGCCGGTGGCGTTTCTGCTGCTTGCGCTCAGCGGTGCCGTGCTGGTCCATCTGAACAACCGCGATCGTCACGACCACGACGGCTGATCGGTCAGCTGTCCAGTTCCGCGTCCCAATACAGATAATCCATCCAGCTGTCGTGAAGGTGGTTCGGCGGAAAACGCCGTCCGATCGCATGCATCTCGACGGCAGACGGCTGACGCGCGGGCTTTCGCAGATGCATGCCGGAATGACGCAGGCTGCGATTGGCCTTTTTCAGGTTGCAGGGCGAACAGGCCGCGACCACGTTCTCCCAGCTGGTGATCCCGCCGCGCGACCGCGGCACGACGTGATCGAATGTCAGGTCCCCCTTGGCGCCACAGTACTGGCAACAGAATTCGTCCCTCAGAAAAAGATTGAAGCGCGTGAATGCCACGCGCTTCTGGGGTCGGACGAAATCTTTCAGCACCACCACGGATGGGATGCGGAACGCCTGTCGCTGGCTTCGGACCTCGTGGTCGTATTCGGCGATGATCGTCACCCGGTCCAGGAACACCGCCTTGATCGCCTCCTGCCACGGCCACAAGGACAGCGGATAATAGGACAGCGGCCGATAATCGGCGTTCAGCACCAGCGCCGGATAGTGGCGCAGATTGGCCGGTTCGCGCACGAACTGCGTTCGAAAGTCGGGGTGGTGATGGTCGTCCAGCATAGTGCCTTCCCGTCTGCCCCATGGGGTTGACCGGGGCGCCCGTCAGATCCGTCGCGTCGACTATATCTGGCGGCGGCAATCTGGCAAGCCCCCGCATCTATTCCCGACGCACCATCCCATACCCGCATACGGTGACACCGGCGTGACGCCCCGCCGATCAGTCGGCCAGGTGCTCCTTCAGGAACGCCAACGCGACCGACAATCCGTCTGGAGAGATGCCATGCCCGGTTCCCTCCATGACATGGCCATAGACGGTGAACCCGGCCTCCTGCAGGGCCTGCCCGGCCAATGCCATGTCGTCAAACGGCACGACCTCGTCCTGATCGCCGTGGATCAACAGGACCGGCGGCTTGACCCAGGCCTCGTCCGCCAGCACCTCGGGGGTCAGCAGGCGGCCCGAAAACCCGACGACGCCCGCCACCGCCTCGTCGCGGCGCGGCGCCACGTGCAGCGCCATCATCGTGCCTTGGGAAAAGCCCACCAGCACCATCCGGTCGGGGGTCAGTGCCTCTGCGGCCAGCACGGTATCCAGAAACGCGTTCAGCGCGGTCAGGGACTGGCCCATGCTGATACGGGCGTCGACCTCGGACGACCCATCCAGCCAAGGGATCGGGAACCACTGGTATCCCATCGGATTGTTGCGCGACGGTTCCGGCGCGTCCGGCGCGTAAAAGGCCGTCGTGGGCAGATGCGGCGCCAGCGGTTCCGACAGGCCCAGCAGGTCGGTCCCGTCGGCCCCGTAGCCGTGCAGAAACACGACGACCGATCCGGCCTTTTCGGGGCCCCGGCGGGCGGATTGCAGCGGTTCGGTCATGATATTCCCTCGCGTCCTTTGGCCCAGCGGTAATAGGCCCACAGCCCCCGCGCCGCAACCGCGCGCCACGGCTGCCACGGTTCGGCCAGCACCCGCAGCGCCGCGGGGCCGGGCCGTTCCGGCAGGCCGTACATGCCGCGCGCGGCCTCCTGCAACGCCAGGTCGCCCGCCGCAAAGACGTCCCTGCGGCCCAGCGCGAACATCAGATAGATCTCGGCGGTCCAGACCCCGATGCCCGGCAGCGCGACCAGGTCGGCAATGGCCCGTTCGTCGGGCAGATCGCGCAAACCGTCCCAGTCCAGCCCCGCCGCGGCGATGCCCCGCAGATAGCGCGCCTTGGGCCGCGACAGCCCCGCCGCGCGCAGCGTGTCGTCGTCGGCGTCGCGCAATGTCGCCTGATGGTCCAGCCCCGCCGCCTGCAGCCGTCCCCAGATCGCCGCCGCCGCCGCGACCGACACCTGCTGGCCCACGATGGCCTGCGCCATCGCCGCGAACCCGTCCGGCTGGCGGCGCAGCGGCAGCGGGCCCAGTTCGGGCAGCACCCGCGCCCAGACCGGACAGTTGGCCGCCAGATGCGCGCAACCCTCGTCGATGTCGGCCTGTGTCAGGATCAGGCGCGGCTCAGCCACTGGCCTGCGCCTCCAGCTTCAGCCGCGTCTCCCACGCGATCGAGATGTGATGGCGCAGCGCCTTGTCCGCCGCCGCCCCGTCGCCCGCCGCGATCGCATCGACGATGCGCCCATGTTCCGCCAGCGCGGTGTCGCCCCGCCCCTCGGCCGCCAGCGACGTGCGCGCCATCAGTGCCATGGTCCGGTGCACCAGGTCCAGCTGCTGCACCAGATAGCGGTTGTGCGACGCCAGGTGAAGCTGCCGGTGGAACCGCTTGTTGGCACGGGCCAGCGCCTCGGGGTCGCCCTTGGCGCGGCGGTCCTCCTCGACCATCTGGGCCAGGACGCGCACCTCCTCGGGGGTGGCGTGGCGGGCGGCCAGACGCGCGGCCAGCGCCTCCAGCTCCGCCCGCACGGTATACAGTTCCGCCAGCTGGTTGTGGTCCAGCGACGCCACGATCAGGCTGCGCCCGTCGCGCACCAGCATGGCCTGTGTCTCCAGCCGCTGCAGCGCCTCGCGCACGGGGGTGCGGCTGACGCCGAACCGTTCGGCCAGCTCGGATTCGACCAGCCGGTCGCCGGGGCGATAGGTGCCGCCCTCGATGGCGGTCAGGATCAGGGAATAGGCGTCTTTCATGGGCGCAACGATTGGCCCTGCGGGCCCGAATTGCAAGCGGCCAGCGCGCAAGCTATGCCTCTGCCATGGATTTTTCGCATGTCACCGGCTGGATCTTTGATCTGGACAACACCCTCTACCCGCCCGAGGCGCAGCTGTTTGCGCAGATCGAGGTGCGGATGACCGCCTGGATGATGCGCACGCTGGACGTGCCGCAGGATCATGCCAACCGTCTGCGCGCCGATTACTGGCGGCTGCACGGCACCACGCTGGCGGGGCTGATGGACGAACACCAGATCGATCCCGCGGCCTATCTGGCCGACGTGCACGACATCGATTTTTCGGTGCTGGAACCGGACCCCGACCTTGCCGCCGCCATCGCCGCCCTGCCGGGGCGACGGATCATCCACACCAACGGCGATGCGGGATACGCCCGCCGCGTGCTGGCCGCCCGCGCCCTGCCCGAGGATCTGTTCGACGCCGTCTATGGCATCGAAGAATCGGGCTTTCACCCCAAACCCGACCCCCGCGCCTATGCACCCATCCTGGCCGCGTCCGGCATCGACCCCCGCAACGCCGCCTTCTTCGAGGACGACCCCCGCAACCTGATCGTGCCGCATGATCTGGGCATGCGCACCGTGCTGGTCGGCGACGGCCGCCATGGCCCTGATGCACTGACCGGCGCGGTCGGGCCCCATGTCCAGCACCGCACCCACGACCTGACCGGGTTTCTGCGCGCGCTGGTCTGACTGCGACAGCGCCGCCCCTTTCCCCCGCCCGCGCCGCAGGGCAGTCTGGGCGCGAACCGAAAGGGCATGCCATGACCGACACGCGCATCGATGACATCGACATTCTGATCTCGGGCGGCGGGCTGGCCGGGCTGATCGCCACCTGCGCCTTCGGGGCTCAAGGGTTCTCGGTCCTCTGCGTCGACCCCGCCCCCCCGGTGACCGAGGAGGGCGCGACAGGCGCAGACCTGCGCTCCACCGCGTTCCTGATGCCGTCGGTCGCGCTGTTCGAACGCATCGGGTTGTGGGAACATCTTGCCCCCCACGCCACCGCGCTGCAGGTTATGCGCATCGTCGATGCAGGCGGTGCCGCGGCCACCCCGCGCCTGACGCGCGACTTTAATGCCGCCGAAATCGGCGACCAACCCTTTGGCTGGAACCTGCCCAACTGGCTGATGCGGCGCGAACTGATGACGCGCATCAACGCCCTGCCCTCGGTCCGGGTGATCCACGACACCGCCACCGCCACGGTCCTGCCCCGGTCCGAAGGCGCGATCGTGACCCTGACCGACGGTCGCCGCCTGCGCGCGCGCCTGCTGATCGGCGCGGACGGGCGCGATTCGACCGTCCGCAGCGCCTTGGGCATCGGTACGCGGACTTGGCGCTATGGGCAAAAGGCGCTGGCCTTTGCCGTCACGCATGACCAACCCCATCACAACGTCTCGACCGAGGTGCACCGCACTGGCGGGCCCTTCACGCTGGTCCCACTGCCCGACCGCGGCGGACAACCCGGATCGGCAGTCGTCTGGATGGACGATTCTGCTGCCATCGACGCGCTGGCAGCCCTGCCCGCACGGGCATTCGAGGATGCGCTGAATGACCGCTCGGCCGGGGTGCTGGGCCATTTGCGCGCGGCCACGCCGCTGACATCCTGGCCCATCGTCAGCCAGATCGCCGACCGCTTTTCCGGCCCCAGCACCGCCCTGATCGCCGAGGCCGCCCATGTCCTGCCCCCCATCGGCGCGCAGGGCCTCAACATGAGCCTGGCCGACCTCTCCGCCCTGCTGGACTTCAGCCGCGCCGAACCGGGCAGCGCCGACAGCCTGACACGCTATAACCGGACGCGCCGACCCGACGCCTATGCGCGCATCTTGGCCATCGACGCGCTGAACCGCGCCAGCCAGGCACAGATGCGCCCGCTGCGCGACCTGCGCGCCGCGGCTCTTGGGGGGTTGTACGGGATGGCGCCGGTGCGCCGGATGATGATGCGGGCCGGTCTGGGTCTCAGCTAAGGCACCGGCACGGCGCGACACCGGGGGGTGCGGGGGGCTGGCCCCCCGCCCGTCGCGGGACGCAGATCAGATCAGTCCGGCATGCTCCAGCGCCGCATCGATCAGGTGCCGCGTCGGTTCGGTCAGCGGTGTCAACGGCAGGCGCACCCGTTCGTTGCACAGGCCCAGACGCGACATGGCGTATTTCGCCCCCACCAGACCCGGCTCGACAAAGATCGCCAGGTGCAGCGGCATCAGCCGGTCCTGAATCTCCAGCGCCGCCGCGTAATCGCCGCGCAGCGTGGCCTCCTGGAACTGCGCGGACAGGCGCGGCGCGACGTTCGCGGTCACGCTGATGCAGCCCACGCCGCCATGCGCGTTGAATCCCAGGGCCGTTGCGTCCTCTCCGGACAGCTGGATGAAATCCGCCCCGCAGGTCATGCGCTGGCAGCTGACCCGCTCCAGCTTTCCAGTCGCGTCCTTGACCCCGATGATCGACGGGATGCGCGCCAGCACCCCCATCGTTTCGGGCATCATGTCCACGACCGACCGCCCCGGAATGTTATAGATGATGATCGGCAGGTCGCAGGCATCCGTCAGTGCGGTATAATGCGCGATCAGCCCCGCCTGCGTCGGCTTGTTGTAATAGGGCGTCACGACCAGACCCGCATCCGCACCCACGCTGGCCGCGTGCTGCAGCAGGCCGATGCCCTCGCGTGTCGAATTGGACCCGGCCCCGGCGATGACCGGCACGCGGCCATTCACCGCACGCACGACCTCCTCAATGACGGTGCGATGCTCGTCATGGGTCAGGGTCGGGCTTTCGCCGGTGGTGCCGACGGGGACCAGCGCGTGACTGCCCTGATCGATATGCCATTCGACCAGCTTTTGCAGCGTGTCCAGATCCAGCTCGCCGTCCGGGGTGAACGGCGTGACGAGGGCTGGCATCGACCCTTTGAACATGACACGCTCCATGATGATCCTTGGTGAAAGCAGGCAATTATGCGGTCCTCCCTAACCAAGGGCCGCGAACTTGCCAAGGTTGTGAATTGCGCGCGGGGCGTTTGACGGTGACACAGGGTGGTGATGCGACTTCTGCGTGACATGATGATGGCCGGCCTGCTGGCCCTTCCCCTGACCCTGCCCGCGCGGGCCGAGGATCCGGGCGCGATGGCGCTGGCGCTGGCCGCGACCCAGGTTCAGGACTGGGTGACCGCCCGCAACGCTGCCCGCGCCGCAGGCCCCTTGGGCGAGGCGCTGGTCGGCTGGCACGCCCTGCGCGCGGGCCATGGCGATTTTGCCGATTACGCGGCCTTTCTGCGCAATCATCCCGACTGGCCCGGCCTGGACCTGCTGATCCAGCGCGGAGAGGCGCGCCTGCGCCCCGGCGCCGATCCCGACGACATCCGCCTGTGGTTCGACGGGCGCCGCCCGACCACGCGGGCCGGGCTGAACGCGCTGACCGCGATCCTGCCCGATGCCGACGCCACCCGGACCCGCGCGGCATTCTTTACCGCCCAGCCCCTGCAGGCCGCGGACGAGGCCGCCCTGCTGGCCGCCTTTCCCGAACTGCTGCCCCTGATCCCCGCGCGCGTCACCGCGATGCTGGATACGGGCGAATGGGCCCAGGCCGAACGCCTGCTGGCGCGCCTGCCCGATACCGACCGCCCCCTGCCCCGCGCCCGGATCGCCGTGCAGGCCGGGCGCGGGGGCGTCGACGACCTAATCCTGGCGCTGCCTGCGGATCAGCGCGCCGATCCGGGGTTGGCGATGGACCGGTTCGATTGGCGCGTGGCCGCGAAACAGCATAACGGGGCGCAATCCCTGCTGCTCGAATCCTCGACCAGCGCGGATGCCCTGCGTGTTCCGGCGCGGTGGGCGTCGATGCGGGTGGATTACGCCCGTCTGGCCATGCGGAACGGCGATTGGGACCGCGCGCTGCGGCTGGCAAGCCCGCATTTCCTGACGCCCGACAACCGCCATTATGCCGATCTGGAATGGCTGGCGGGCTTTGCCGCGCTCAAAACCGGCGATCCGGCTCGTGCGCTGACCCATTTCGACCACCTTGAAACCGTTGTCGGTGCCGCGATCAGCACATCTCGCGCCCTATACTGGCAGGGCCGTGCACATGATGCCCTGGGCGACGCCGACGCCGCCCGCACCGCGTTCGACGCCGCCGCCGACCTGCCCGGCACCTATTACGGCCAACTGGCGATGGAAAAGGTCGGCCGCACCCTGCCCGCCGATTACGCCGTGGCCGACGCGGCCATCGACAGCCTGCCCGACTGGCGCGGCAGTGCGCTGCGCGAGAACGCGATCTTTCGCGCCGGGCTGTGGCTGGTTGCCAGCGGCCGCCGCGATGACGCGCAACGGTTCCTGCTGCATCTGGCGGAAACCGCGACCCCCGACGACATCGCCCGCATGTCGCGCCTGATGTACGAGGCCGGGACCCCTTGGCACGGCCTGCGCCTGGCCAAGCAATCGGCCAATCAGGGCGTGATCTGGCCTGTCGCGCATTTCCCCCTGACGGGGCTGGAGCGCGAGGACTTGGGCCCGCCCCCCGAACTGGTCATGGCCATCGCGCGTCAGGAATCGGAATTCAATTACACCGCCAGCAGCTCGGTGGGCGCGCAGGGGCTGATGCAGGTCATGCCCGGAACCGCCGAACAGGTCACCCGCCAGATCGGCATGCCCTATGACCTGGGCCGCCTGTCGAGCGATGCCAGCTATAATGCGCGGATCGGGTCGCAATACCTGATCGATCTGGCCGACCGGTTCGGTCCCTCGGTGGCACTGATCGCGGCGGGCTACAATGCCGGGCCGGGGCGGTCTGCGCGCTGGCTGGAGGATTTCGGCGATCTGCGCCGCGACGCCGACCCCGTCGACTGGGTCGAGCTGATCCCGTTCGACGAAACCCGCAACTATGTCATGCGCGTGGCCGAGGCGCTGCCGATCTATCGCGCGCGCATCCACGGGGTGCCCGCCCCGGTCGTCACCCGGTGGGACCTGTCGGGCGGCGGCGCGGTACCGCCCCCGCCCGCGCGCCTGACGCTGGCCCTGTCCGCGCCGCCGCGGCCCAAGCCCTTTGTCGGTCCGCGCCTGCCCGCAGGCTGGATCAACGCGACCGGGTCCGCTGTCGCCACAGAGTGAACAGGCTGGCCGCGACCACGATGCACGCGCCCGCCACCACATTGGCACGCAGCGTCTCGTTGAACAGGAACACGCCCAGAATGCTGACCCAGACCAGCTGGGTATAGCCGAATGGCTGCAGGGCCGACGCCTCGGCCATCTCATAGCTGCGGATCATCAGGTAATGCGAGGTCATGCCGCAGGCGCACAGGCAGGCCATCCAGACCCAGTCCATCGGCGCCAGCCATTGCCAGTCCCAGATCCCAACCAGCGTCATCGCCACCGCCCCAGACACGCCGGTCCAGAAGAAACTGACCATGGCCGGATCGTCGCGCGACACGTGCCGCGTCAGCAGGCCGTACAGTGCAAACATCAGTGCGGCCGCAAACGGCAGCAGGGCGGTTGCGCTGATCACCCCGCCGCCGGGGTTCAGGATCACGATGATGCCCGCGAACCCCACCGCGATCGCGGTCCAGCGTCGCCAACCGACCTTTTCACCCAGGACCGGCCCAGACAGCGCCGCGACCAGCAGCGGATAGACGGAAAAGACCGCATGCGTTTCGATCAGGCCAAGACGGACAAAGGCCTCGACCATGATCAGCACCTCGAGTGCCAGGATCACGCCGCGGGCGATCTGGGTCAGGGGACGCTTGGTGCGGATGGCGCGCCTCAAGCCGCCCGGCTGGCGTGCGACCAACGCGATCACGAACAGCGCGAACACCCAGTACCGGATCATCACGATCAGCACCGGGGGATAGCCCCCGCCCAGAATGCGTGAAAACACGTCCTGAAAGGCGAATATCAGGCTGACCGCGCACATCATCGCGATGGCCAGACCGGTCCGGTCGCGGACGGGGACCTGCCCCTGCGGCGGGACCGGGGGCGGCGCCGCAACGGCGGCGGATGCGGCATAGGGCGGAGAGGGTCGGTCGTCGGACATGGGTGGGCGCTTTCAGGGGTCGGCCCCTGTTGCGCCCCCGTCCGGGCAAGGTCAAGCAAGGGTCAGGGTTGCACGATACGCAACCCCGACCTGTTGCGGTCTAGTCGCGGGCGCGGATGACCTTGGCGAACGGCTCCAGCAGCGTGGGGTTCGCGGCCACGATGCGCCCCGATTCCAGCGGGTCGTCGCCTTCGCGGATGCCGTGGACGAAACCGCCGGCCTCGCGCACCATCAGGATGCCCGCGGCCACGTCCCAGGATTTCGTGCCGCGTTCCCAATAGCCGTCGAACCGGCCCCCGGCGACATAGGCCAGGTTCAGCGCCGCCGACCCGAACCCGCGCACGCCCGCACAGACGGGCATCAGTTGCGCTAAATCCTGGATCATCGCGGGCAGCGGCCCGGTGCCGGCATGCGGGATCCCGGTGGAAAACACCGATTCGGACAGCTTGGTGCGGCCCGACACGCGCAGGCGCTGGTCGTTCATATAGGCGCCGGTGCCCTTTTCAGCCACGAACAGCTCGTCCTTGGCGGCGTCAAAGATGACCGCGGCGACGATCTCTTTCTTGTGCTCCAGCGCGATGCTGACGGCCCAATGCGGCAGGCCGTGCAGAAAGTTGGTGGTCCCGTCCAGCGGATCGACGATCCAGCGGCGGGTGGGGTCGTCGCCGTCGGTCCCGCCGGTTTCCTCTCCCAGCCAGCCATAGCTGGGGCGGGCGGTCATCAGTTCTTCCTTGATCAGGCGTTCGGCCTCGCGGTCGGCGCGGGTGACGAAATCGCCGGCGCCCTTGACGCTGACCTGAAGGTTCTCGACCTCGCGAAAGTCCTTGACGAGGGCGCGACCCGCCTTGCGGGCGGCCTTGATCATCACGTTCAGATTGGCGCTTGCCATCGGGTGCTCCGGGAATTGGGGTTGGCGCGTCATAGGGCAGACGCGCCGGAATGCCAAGCATCACGCGCCCGGTCAGCTGGACGGGCCGCGCAGCATCCGCAGGGGTTCGGTGCGCGACAGCCGCAGGACATGCGCCATGTAAGGCTGCGACAGGTCGCCCGACCGCACCGCCGCGTACAGGCGCCGCCGGATCCCCTGCGCGCCAAGGGGCAGCAGGACCAGTTCCGGGTTCGCCGCCTCGCGCCGCAGGACCCAGTCCGGCATGACCGCGACGCCCCGCCCGGACGCGACCAGCATCAGCGCCACCGCGGTCAGCTCGACCGTGCGCTGGCGCGCGGGCTCGATGCCCGCGGGGGTCAGGAACTGGCTGAACACATCCAACCGCGCGCGGTCCATCGGATAGGTGATCAGCGTTTCCCCCGCCAGATCGGCCGGATCGGCATGGCCCTTGGCCACCAGCGGATGGCCCGCGGGCACCACCAGCGTCGGCGCGTAATCGAACAGCGGCTGGAACGTGACGCCCGCCAGATCTTCGGGGTCCGACGAAATCACCAGGTCAACCTCCTCGCGCACCAGCGCGGGCAGCGCGCCGAATGCCAGCCGTTGGCGGATGTCCACGTCCACGTCGGGCCAGGCGCGGCGAAAGATGTCCAGCACCGGCAGCAGCCAGTCGAAACAGGCGTGGCATTCCATCGCGATGTGCAGCCGCCCGATGCGTCCGGCCTCGACGCCCTTGAACTCGGCCTCGGTCGCGGCGACCAGCGGCAGGACCTGTTCGGCCAGCCGCAACAGGCGCATGCCCGCGGCGGACAGGCGCATGGGCTTGGCGGGCCGCACGAACAGCTGGGTGCCTGACTGTTCCTCCAGCGCCTTGACCTGATGGGACAGCGCGCTTTGCGTGATGTTCAGCACCTCGGCGGCGCGGGCCAGACCGCCCTGTTCGTGGATGGCATGCACGGTGCGCAGATGGCGCAGTTCCAGATGCATGATGAAACGCCCTCACATTGATGTTGAAGATTATGAATTTGTCTCACGCCAAGCCGCGTGGCACAAGATCCACCAACACAAAGGGATTCGCCATGACCACGCCCAAGATCAGCTTTGAGTTCTTTCCGCCCAAGACGCTGGAAGCCTCTTTCAAGCTGTGGGAGACCGCCAAGGTGCTGGCCCCGCTGGCCCCCGATTTCGTGTCGGTCACCTATGGTGCCGGCGGCACGACCCGCAAGCTGACGCATGAGGCCGTGACCACGATCAACCGCCAGTTCGGGCTGCAGGTCGCGGCCCACCTGACCTGCGTCGAGGCCACCCGCGCCGAAACGATGGAGATCGTGCAGTCCTATGCCGATGCCGGGATCACCGAGATCGTGGCCCTGCGTGGCGACGCACCCAAGGATGCCGACCGCTTCACCCCGCATACCGACGGGTTTGACAATTCGGTCGCGCTGATCGAGGCGATCGCCGCCCGCGGCGACATGACCATCCGCTGTGGCGCCTATCCCGAACCCCATCCCGACAGCGCCGATACCGATGCCGACGTGACCTGGCTGAAACGCAAGATAGAGGCCGGTGCCAGCAGCGCCATCACACAGTTCTTTTTCGAACCCGAAACCTTTTTCCGTTTCCGCGACAAATGCGTCGCGGCGGGTATCGACGCGCCGATCATCCCCGGCCTGCTGCCCGTGCAAAGCTGGGCCGGGACCAAGCGTTTCGCCGCGACCTGCAACACCACCGTGCCCGACTGGGCCGAAGAAGCGTTCCAGCTGGCGGCGTTGGACGGCCCCGACGCACAGCGCACGCTGGCAACCGACCTGTCCGTGGACCTGTGCGAAAAGCTGATCGCGGGCGGCGTGGACCAGCTGCATTTCTATACGCTGAACCGTCCCGAACTGACCCGCGACGTCTGCGCCGCCCTGGGCGTGCGCCCAAAGGCAGGGCTGGAGGCCGTCGCCTGAAAACTGACAGTGGTTAGCCAGAGGCTTTGGACCCGCCCGTTAACGGTTTCTGGATAATCCATGCCTTGCAAGGAACTATGGCCACTTGATGATGTCGGGGTTGTTGGCGGCACTGGCCCTGACAATCGCACCGATCGGCGTTCCTCGGATGCGACGAGGGACGATCAGCCGGTCGGGACCCGATGAGGCGATAGAAAGGTTTTTGTCCGAACCACAGCAGGTCTGGCTATCACGGGCATCGGTCCAAGGACGTTGATGATCAAGGCGACCTTTTCCAAGGCGCCCCCTGGACCTGCAGCGTGGGCGCTGAAAAACGGGGCGTGATCGCCAGGCCGAAAGGGTACCGGGCGGAACTGTCCGATGGGCAGCCTTGTATCAGGACCATGTTCCACGTTGGGTCGTGTCGCTGACGCAAAACGACGGCCCATCAGGCGTTTCCAGCGGCGAACCAGATGACGCTTGGTTCGTTGCAAGACGGCCGACAGATCCGCTGATGTCCTCTCTGCTGCCGTCTTGGCCGCGACCACCCCTTCCTGGTAGCGGATCAGAACACAATCTCCATGCTAGGCCGGATCGGTGGGCGGGCGGCGCCAGCGCACCACGATGGCAGCGGACCGGGCGTGCAAATCATGCGCAACCAGCTGGGACGACAGGTGTGCAGGGCCGGGCAACGGCACGGGCACCGTCGGATGCACCGTCTCGGTCGTGTATCGACCAACAATGCGGGGGGCCCGGGCCAGAAAGGCCTTGCCCCAGTTGCGCCATGACCCGATCGACGGCGCCGTCGCATCACAGGGAAACAGCGCCTGCCAACCGGGCGGCAGCGGCAACCCAACCGATTCGGCCCTGTCGAGCATCCAGACCAGCGGAATATTTGCCAGGGGGCGCGCAAACTCCATGCCTGACAGCTGTCCGCCGATATCGGGATGCGCGCCGCGAAACCACATCTGCTCGATCTGGCCTGCAGCATGATCATCGTCCCACAACAGTGGCGCAAAGGCCGCCCGCGTTTCGTCCAGGGCAAGGGCCTGGAACCCGTGCTCAATCCCCTGCCCCAGATGCGCGTCGTGAAATCGGAACCGCGGCTCGGTCAGCATCCACAACACCGGCAGCCGCAGGCCCAGGGCCATCACCGTGTCGAAACAGCCGACCATCCGGATCGGCGCCTGTGCGTGACAGCGCCGCCGCCGGAACGCGGCCATCGCCTGTGGCGTGCCGCCCTGATGGTAATAGCGCCAGGCCAGCCGGATATGACGCTCTGTCGCGGCATGCGCGTGCAACAGGCCGACACGGCTGATCATCCCCGCAAGGCTGCGGATGGCAAACGCACCGCGCGAATAGCCCAGCATGAAAATACGGTCGCCGGGGCGATATCCGCTGGCCAGCCAGCCATAGGCATCGGTGATGCGGGATTGCAGGATACGGCCCATGACCAGGTCAGGCAGTGTGCGCCAGCGCGTCCATTGCTGGCCCATGCCGTAATGGACGCGGACACGACCAGGTGGCATGGCGCCCAGCTGTCCGGTTAGCAGGCGGTGGATGCGGCCGATGGAACTGCGCCTGCCGTCGGCCAGCGACGCGAATGTGCCGTCCATCAACACGACATGGGTGGTGGGTGGTCTGATCACGCTCATGCCCCCGATCCTAGCATGGGGGCATGAGCGAAGCGTTACGACAGCCGCATCACGGTCGCGTTGGTCATCGCACCGAAACCGTTGAAGCGGGTGTTCGTGACCGTCGAATAGGCGCCGGCCCCGTGAAAGACGACGAAATCGCCCTCCTGGACCGTGTCGGGCAGGGCCAGTTCGCCGGGCAGGCGGTCGACCGAATCGCAGGTCGGACCGAAAATGACGCGACCGCCGGCCTCTCCCTGACGTGGGGTGCCTTGCGGGGTCATGACTTCGATGCGATCGATGTTGCCGATGATCGGCAGCTCGGCCAGACCGCCATAGACGCCGTCGTTCAGGAACACGTGGCCGCCGTCGCGCACGCCCTTGACGCGGGTGATCAGCGCATAGGCATCGGCCACGATGCCGCGACCCGGTTCGCAGACGAGTTCAGGGGCGTCGGTGCCGAACATCTCGGTCACGGTGTCCGCGATTTCCTGAAAGATTGAGGTCAGGTCAGGCTCGACCCCGATGACGCGATGCGACGGGAAACCCCCGCCCACGTTCAGCCGCACTGCGCGCACACCCGCCATGTCGCAGATGTCCTTGGACACGCGAATATAGCTTTCCCATGCGATGGGGTCGGTGCATTGCGTGCCCGGATGGAATGTCAGCGACGGGACATAGCCGCGGCGCGCGACCTCTGCCAGCAATTCGGCAGCCAGTTCGGGCGAGGCACCGAACTTGGACCCGAAATCATAGGCCGCGCCCAACACCGGCAGCTTGAACCGCGGGGAAATCTCGACCCCCTTGCCGTCGACATGGGTGGGCACCTGATCGAACAGCTTGTTCAGTTCGGACCGGCTGTCCACGGACCACGCACGGATGTTCTGGGACACGCCATGGGCGATCTCGGACCGGGCGCGGACGGGGTTGTGGTAATGGCGCGCGGCATGCGGCGCCATGCGGCCGATCAGGTCGATCTCGAACGGGGATGCCACGTCGAAACCGCGGATGCCGGCGGCGACCAGATTCTGGATCACGGCCTCGTCGGGGTTCGATTTGACCGCATAGGTCACCAGCCCCGGAAAGCCGTCGATGAATTGCCGCGCACGGTCCTGCAGCACCGTCGGCGCGAAGACCATGACCGGATGTTCCGGGGCCAGATGTCGAATGACCTCGGCCGGATTTTCCCAGACGGTCTTCTGTTGTCCCATTGCGGTTCCTTTCGCACGAGGCTGGATGATGGGTTGCGGTCCTGCAACCCAGAATGGCGCTTTTGGGTTCCGATTTCACCGATGAAAAGGCTAGAATCGCATCGCGCACCGGTTATTATGACGCAGTTCATGTCATTTTGACGAAACAGGCAGGTGGGCGCGGGTTTGGACGATCTGGATCGCAACATCATGGCGCAGCTGTCGGGCGATGCGCGCATGTCGGTGGCGGTCCTGGCCCGCCGGTTGCGCGTCGCCCGGTCGACCGTGCAGGCCCGGCTGGAACGGCTGGAGGGGACCGGCGCCATCGCCGGATACACCCTGCGCCTTGGCGAGACCGCGCGCGGCGCCCGCATCCATGCCACCGTCCTTCTGGTGATCGAACCCCGTGCCCAGCCCGCCGTGCTGTCGCGGCTCAAGACCCTGCCCCAGGTCGAACGCGTCCACACCACCAGCGGCCGGGTCGACCTGCTGCTGCAACTGGCGACGTCCTCGACGACCGAACTGGACGAGACGCTGGACCGCATCGGCGTAATCGAGGGCGTGCGGTCGTCCGAAAGCCTGATCCATCTGGCGACCAAGCTGGATCGTGCCGTCTAGGCGGATCGGTTGTTGCATCGAATCCCCAACGGGCGGACAGTGCCGCCACCGATGCAATGGAGGATGCGATGACCTATTATTCCGGTTTCGTGGCGCCCGTTCCCGCGGACAAGCGCGACGATTATGTCGATCACGCGAAAAAGGCCTGGCCGATGTTCAAACGTCACGGCGCGCTGCGCATGGTCGAATGCTGGGGCGAGGACGTGCCCCATGGCAAGCAGACCGATTTCTATCGCGCGACACAGGCCACCGGCGACGAGGTGCCGGTGTTTTCCTGGATCGAATGGCCCGACCGCGCGACCGCGGATGCCGCATGGGCCGCGATGATGACCGAGGACCACCCCGAGATGGGCGACATGCCCTTTGACGGGGCACGGATGTTCTGGGGCGGCTTTGCCCCCATCCTCGATATGCAGTAACGGACTGCCGCTGACGGGCTTGGCCTTTGGCCCTGCATTCGCTAATCCCGCTGCAACAGATGGGGTGATGCGATGACGATGGACAAAAGCTTTGACGCGGCGGATGCCGAGGCCCGGATCGCGGCCGGATGGGAGGCTGCGAACGCCTTTGCCGCCGGGGCCAATGCCCGGCGGCCTAAAACCTTTACCGTGATGATCCCGCCCCCAAACGTCACCGGCAGCCTGCATATCGGCCACGCGCTGAACAACACGCTGCAGGACATCCTGGTCCGCTGGCACCGGATGCGGGGTTTCGACACGCTGTGGCAGCCGGGTCAGGACCATGCGGGCATCGCGACGCAGATGGTCGTCGAGCGCCGCATGGCAGAACGGGGCGAACCCGGTCGCCGCGAGATCGGCCGCGAGGCTTTCACCGCCAAGATCTGGGACTGGAAGCGCGAATCCGGCGACACGATCATCAACCAGCTGAAGCGCCTTGGCGCCAGCGCGGACTGGTCGCGCAACGCCTTTACCATGTCCGGCGCCCCCGGTGCCCCCACGGGCGAAGAGGGCAATTTCCACGACGCGGTGATCCGCGTGTTCGTGGACCTGTACAACAAGGGCATCATCTATCGCGGCAAGCGGCTAGTGAACTGGGACCCGCATTTCGAGACCGCGATCAGCGATCTGGAGGTCGAGAACCGCGAGGTTCCGGGCCACATGTGGCACTTCAAGTACCCGCTGGCCGTCAATCCTGAAACCGGGGAACGCGCGACCTATGAATACGTCGAACGCGACGCCGACGGCCGCGTGACCCTGCGCGAGACGCGCAACTATATCAGCATCGCGACCACCCGCCCCGAAACGATGCTGGGCGACGGCGCGGTGGCGGTCCACCCGTCCGACGAACGCTATGCCCCCATCGTGGGCCGGATGGTCGAGATTCCGGTCGGCCCAAAGGAACACCGCCGCCTGATCCCGATCATCACCGACGAATACCCCGACCCGACCTTTGGGTCCGGCGCGGTCAAGATCACCGGCGCGCATGATTTCAACGACTATGGCGTGGCGATGCGCAACGGCATTCCGCTCTATGCGCTGCTGGACACCAAGGGCGCGATGCGCGCCGACGGGCTGTCCTATGCCGACAGCGCCGCCATCGCGACGCGGGCCGCGGCGGGCGAGGATGTGGGCGACGTCACGGCCGTGAACCTGGTCCCCGACGATCTGCGCGGCCTGGACCGGTTCGACGCCCGCAAGCGGGTCATCGACGCGATCACCGCCGAGGGCCTGGCCGTCACCTATCTGCACCGCGAGATCGAGCCGGAAACCGGGGCCGAGCATCTGGAGCGGCGCCCCGTGATCGACGCCAAGCCGATCATGCAGCCCTTTGGCGACCGGTCCGGCGTGGTGATCGAGCCGATGCTGACCGACCAGTGGTTCGTGGACACCAAGCGCATCGTCGAACCCGCGCTGGAGGCGGTCCGGTCGGGCCGCACCGAGATCCTGCCCGAGCAGCACAAGAAGGTCTATTTCAACTGGCTGGAAAACATCGAGCCCTGGACCATCAGCCGCCAGCTGTGGTGGGGCCACCAGATCCCGGTCTGGTACGACGCCGAGGGCAACCAGTATTGCGCCGCAACATTTGACGAGGTTGCCGTAAAGGTCCGGGAACGCTTCGGCGAAAACGTCGAAGTCGCCGAGCGCATAACGGAAGATAAATTTCAAAATGATGGCCAGCGGATGCTGCCGAATCCCGGCAAACGTTTGGTCGGCGACCCTCGGTTAGGCTTAGAGACGGTCACAGTCATTCTTGAGCGCGATCCCGACGTTCTCGACACGTGGTTCTCCTCCGGCCTGTGGCCCATCGGGACGCTTGGCTGGCCGGAAAAGACGCCGGAGCTGGAGCGGTATTTCCCGACCGACGTGCTGGTCACGGGCTTTGACATCATCTTCTTCTGGGTCGCCCGGATGATGATGATGCAGCTGGAGGTCGTGGGCGACGTGCCGTTCCGCACCGTCTATGTCCACGGGCTGGTGCGCGACGAAAAGGGCGCCAAAATGTCCAAGTCCAAAGGCAACGTGATCGACCCGCTGACGCTGGTCGATGCCTATGGCGCGGATGCGCTGCGCTTCACGCTGACCAGCATGGCGGCGATGGGGCGCGACCCCAAGCTGGGGCCCAAGCATGTCGAGGTGAACCGCAATTTCGTCACCAAGATCTGGAACGCGACCCGTTTCGCCGAGATGAACGGCGTGCGCGGCGGCGGCGAGCGGCCACAACCCAGCCATACCGTGAACCGCTGGATCATCGGAGAGACGGCACGCATCCTGATGGCTGTCGACGAGGCGCTGGCCGCCTATCGTTTCAACGATGCGGCGACAGGGCTTTACGCCTTCGTCTGGGGCAAGGTCTGCGACTGGTACGTGGAATTCGCCAAGCCGCTGTTCGACGGCGAGCATGCCGAGGAGACGCGGGCCACGATGGGCTGGGTGCTGGACCAGTGCTTTGCCATGCTGCACCCGATCATGCCCTTCGTCACCGAGGAGCTGTGGGCGCTGACCGGGGACCGCGACCGCATGCTGGTCCATGGCGACTGGCCGGAACTGGGCGCCGACCTGATCGACGCAGAGGCCGACCGGCAGATGAACTGGGTCATCGCGCTGATCGAGGGCGTGCGGTCCGCGCGGGCGCAGATGGGCGTGCCGGCGGGCGCCAAGCTGGACCTGGTCGTGACCGAGGCGGACGCGGCCGCCCGCGCGGCGCTGGCCGCCAACGGTCCGCTGATCGAGCGGCTGGCGCGGGTGAACCCCGCCGCCGACGGGGTCGCGGGCAAGGGCATGATCGCCGTGTCGGTGCAGGGGGCGAGTTTCGCGCTGCCCATCGGCGACGTGATCGACGTGGCGGCGGAAACCGCGCGCCTGCAAAAGGCCGAGGGCAAGCTGCGCAAGGATGCCGACGGCCTGTCCAAGCGTCTGTCGAACCCCAAGTTCGTCGAGAACGCCGATGCCGAGGTGATCGAGGAAACCACCGGCAAGCTGGCCGCGCTGGAGGACGACATCGCCCGTCTGCAAGCCGCGTTGGCACAGTTGGCGGCGATGTAATCCCCATGGCCCGGCGCGCCTGGTAGGGTGGCCGGGCCGTGGGTATTTCGGCACAGGAGAACCGCAGGGGGTGCCTGGGTGGCGTTGGCCAGAGCGGATCACCGGGCGAGTGATCGGCGCGCGTCGGGGTGGGCTTGCGACAGCAGCGGCCCGGCATGCAGGTCAGGACGGATGCAGCGACAGCGGGGGCTTGAGGGTGGCGCTGGTTGGCGTGCGGCCGCAGAAGATCGTTCGGAGAGAGCGGCGATCATCGCGCAGGCGCGTCTGGCTGATTCGACTTAAGGCCCCGAACGCGCGGCCCTGCTGACTAGGATCGCGCGGTTGCAGATGCGTCAGGCCATCGCCGAGGAGGCCCCGCGCCGGTTCATGCGGAACCAAGGGCCGCCAGCGCGCGGGGCAACGCGTCTTCGAACACGTCCAGTTCATGAATTGGCGCGCAGCTGATGCGGATGCAGCGGTCCAGCGGTGCGACACCGGGCATGCGGGCGAACACGCCCTGCCCCTCCAGCGCGGCGATCAGGGCGCGGGCAAACGCGCCGTCGCGGCCCGTGTCCAGCGCCACGAAATTTGTGGCCGAAGGCAGCGCGGTCAGTCCGCTGGCGGTGCCTATGTCGGCGATGCGCAGGCGGGCGGCCTGAACCTCGGCCACGACATGGGCCAGCCAGCCCTGATCGGCCAGCGCGGCCAGCGCGCCCGCCTGTGCGATGCGGTTCACGCCGAAATGGTTGCGCACCCGGTCGAACCCCGCGATCAGGTCGGGAGCACCGATCGCATAGCCGATGCGCGCCCCGGCCAGACCGTAGGCCTTGGAGAAGGTCCGCATGCGGATCACCCGCGCATCGTCCGCCGCAATGTCGGGAATAGCCGATGCGGGCGCGAATTCGGCATAGGCCTGATCCAGCACCAGCAGGCAGTCGCGCGGCAGCCGGTCCAGCATGGCCGTGATCACCGCGCCGTCATGCCAGCTGCCCATCGGGTTGTCGGGGTTGGCCAGATAGACCAGCCGCGCACCCGTCGCGTGGGCGCGTTCCAGCAGGGCATCGGGATCCTCGGCGTCGTCGCGGTATGGCACCTTGTGCAGGACGCCGCCGAACCCCGCGACGTGATAGTTGAACGTCGGATAGGCCCCGTCCGACGTCACCACCGCATCGCCCGGCGCGATCATCATCCGCACCAGGTTGCCCAAGAGACCGTCGATCCCCTCTCCGACCATGATGGCGTCGGGGGTCGTCCGGTGATGGGCCGCCAGCGCATGGGACAGATCATGGCTGGGCGCGTCGCCGTATTTCCAGACCTGTCCCACGGCCTCGCGCATGGCGCGGGCGGCAAGCGGGCTGGGCCCGAACGCGCTCTCGTTCGCGCCAAGGCGGGCGGCAAAGGGCGCGGCGCGGCGGCGTTCCAGCGTTTCGGGGCCGACAAACGGCACGGTCGCTGGCAGGCCCGCCACCAAGGGCGTGAAATGCGGCATCAGAACGCGCGAAACGTCATGGTGGTCATGGTGCGGCTGATATGCGGGATGTCGAACAGCCGGTCGGACAGGAACCGGCCGACATCCTCATCCTCGGGGATGTAGACCTTGGCGATCAGGTCGAAATCGCCGGAGGTGGAATACAGCTCGCTGACGACCTCGCGGTCGTAGATGGCCTCGGCGACCTGATAGGTCGTGCCGGGGTCGCAGCGGAACTGAACAAAGACGGCGCGCATGGGAAAGCTCCTGTTTGGGGGCAGGTTAGACCGTGGCCGCGGCGCGGGTCCAGTCCCCGCGCGCAAGCCCGCGCCAGAACCGCCGCATCAGCAGCACAGCCGCGAATGTCAGTCCGACGCACAGGCCCAGCCAAAGCCCCGCGGGGCCAAAGCCCAACGGAAAGGCCAGCGCCCATGCCACCGGCATGCCCACGACCCAATAGCTGAAGCCCGCGATCCACATCGGCACCTGGGTATCCTGGACCCCGCGCAGAAAGCCCAGGGCGATCACCTGGAACGCATCGGTCAACTGGAACAGCGCGGCATACATCAACAGCATCGCCCCAAGTGCCACGATCTGCGGGGCCTGCGGGTCCGTCGGGTCCAGATACAGCCGCACCAGTTGTTCGGAAAACAGCAGGTACAGCGTGATGGCCACGGCGGCAAAGGCCAGCGACATCCACACCACGGTCACGGCCGCATCGCGCATCCACGCAGCGTCGCCCCGACCCTTGGCCTGACCCACACGGACGGTCGCGGCATTGGACAGCCCCAGATGCGCCATGAAGGTGATCGAGGTGATCTGCAGCGCGATGCCATGGGCGGCCAGTTGCGGCGTGCCGATCCAGCCCATCATGATGTTCGAGGCGACGAACAGCCCGCCCTCGGCCACCATGGTCAGGCCGATGGGCCAGCCGATGCGCGCGATCTGGCGCATGGCCTGCCAGTCGGGACGCCAGAACCGCTGGAACAGGTTGTATTTGCGCGCGACGGGCACCCAGGCCGCATAGGCGATCAGGGCCAGCAGCTGGACCACCTGGACAATGACGCTGGCGATGGCCGCGCCCCGCACGCCCAGTTCCGGCGCGCCCAGATTGCCAAAGATCAGCACCCAGTTCAGCGCCAGGTTCAGCGGCAGCCCGGCCAGCGTGACCCACATGACGACCTGCGTCCGCTCCAGCGCGGCCAGATAGGAGGACAGGGTCAGCTGTCCCAGCACCACCGCCAGACCCCAGCCCGCGATGCGCAGGTAGTCCTGCGCCAGCGCGCTGACCATGTCGGTCTGGCCCAGGGCCAGCAGGATCGGTTCGGACCACCACATCAGCGGCATCACGGCCAGCGCGAACCCCGCCGACAGCCACAGCGCCATGCGGGCGCCGCGGCGGACCTCGGTCTCGCGGCCGGCGGCGACATGGGTCGCGATCAGGCCCAGGACGCCGATGCCGAAACCCATGCCCAGAAAGAACAGGATGTGAAAGAAGCTGGTCGCGATGACCAGGGCGGCCAGCGGCACGACCCCGTACCAGCCGACCATGACCGTGTCGCCCACGCCGATGGCCATGCGCGCCAGGTGGCTGCCGATCAGCGGCAGGCCCAACGACAGGGTCGCAAGAACATGGGGGCGGTATCGGCTGTGCATGACCCTGCCATATCTGCAGCCGCAAAATGCGGCAAGGGGGCCAGTTGCACGTCCTGCAGGAAATCCGGTCCGGCGGCGGGCGGGTGCCCGTCCGCGGCTTGCCGCCCCCTGCCCCATCTGCGATAGATCGCGCGAACACCGTCCCCCCAGGAGGCCTCTGATGAGCTTTCGCGCCCGCCATCTGCTGGGCATCGACCATCTCAAGCCCGACGAGATCGTGTCGCTGCTGGACCTGTCCGAAGATTACGTCAGCCTGAACCGCCGCACGGTGAAACATTCCGACGCGCTGGCCGGCATGACCCAGATCAACATGTTCTTCGAGAACTCGACCCGCACCCAGGCCAGCTTTGAGTTGGCGGGCAAGCGGTTGGGCGCCGACGTCATGAACATGGCCGTCGCACAGTCATCGGTCAAAAAGGGCGAGACGCTGATCGACACCGCCCTGACGCTGAACGCGATGCAGCCCGACCTGCTGGTGGTGCGCCATCCGCATTCCGGCGCGGTCAACCTGCTGGCGGAAAAGGTCAACTGTGCGGTGATCAACGCGGGCGACGGGCGGCACGAACATCCGACGCAGGCCCTCCTGGACGCGCTGACCATCCGCCGCGCCAAGGGTCGCCTGCAGCGGCTGACCATCGCCATCTGCGGCGACATCGCCCACAGCCGCGTGGCCCGGTCGAACCTGATCCTGCTGGGCAAGATGGAGAACCGCATCCGCCTGATCGGCCCCGCGACCCTGATGCCCGCGGGCGTCGCCGACATGGGGGTCGAGCTGTATGAGGACATGCGAGAAGGCCTGAAGGGCGTCGACGTGGTGATGATGCTGCGCCTGCAGAAGGAGCGGATGGATGGCGGCTTCATCCCGTCGGAACGCGAATATTTCCATCGTTTCGGGCTGGACGCCGAAAAGCTGGCCTTGGCCGCCCCCGACGCGATCGTCATGCATCCCGGCCCGATGAACCGCGGGGTCGAGATCGACGGCACCATCGCCGACGACATCAATCGCAGCGTCATTCAGGACCAGGTCGAGATGGGCGTCGCCGTCCGCATGGCCGCCCTGGACCTGCTGGCCCGCAACCTGCGCAGCCTGCGTGGCCGCACCGCCGTCGGAGAGCCGTGATGGACCTGATCTTTCGCAACGCCCGCCTGATCGACCCCGAGGCACAGACCGACGCCATGGGCAGCCTGCGCGTCACCGACGGGTGCATCGCCGGACGCGGCGCGCCCGAGGACCCGGCCCCGGACGGTGCCACCGTCATCGACTGTCGCGGCCGCGCTTTGGCGCCCGGCCTGATCGATTGGGGCGTCAAGATCGGCGAACCGGGCGAACGCCACAAGGAAAGCTTTCGCAGCGCGGGCCGCGCGGCGGCGGCGGGCGGCGTCACCACGATCATCGCGCGACCCGACACCACGCCCCCGATCGACACGCCCGAGGCGCTGGAATTCGTCGCCCGCCGCGCCAGCGACGCGCCCGTCCACATCCGCCACATGGCCGCCCTGACCAAATCCCGCGAGGGCCGCGAAATGACCGAGATCGGTTTCCTGACCGATCTGGGCGCGGTGGCCTTTACCGACGGCGTGCGCGTGGTGCGCGACACCAAGCTCTTGGGCCGCTGCATGACCTATGCGCGGGGCCTGGACGCGCTGATCGTGGGCCATCCGCAGGACCCGTCGCTGTCGCATGGCGCTGCGGCGACCAGCGGCAAGTTCGCGTCGCTTTACGGCATCCCCGCCGTGTCCCCCATGGCCGAGGTGATGGGTCTGGACCGCGATCTGGGCCTGATGGCGATGACGCGCGGGCGGTACCACGCCGACCAGATCACCGTGGCGGCCAGCCTGCCTGCGCTTGCGCGGGCGCGCGACGCGGGGCTGGACGTGACGGCAGGGATCTCGATCCACCACCTGACGCTGAACGAATTCGACGTGGGCGATTACCGGACTTTTTTCCGGTTCACGCCCCCCCTGCGGTCCGAGGATGACCGGTTGTCCATGGTCGATGCCGTGGCGCAGGGGCTGATCGACACCATCGCCAGCTTTCACACGCCCCAGGACGAGGAATCGAAACGCCTGCCCTTCGAGGCCGCCGCCCCCGGTGCCGTCGGCCTGCAGACCCTGCTGCCCGCGGCGCTGCGCCTGTATCATCAGGGCGGGCTGACCCTGCCGCAGCTGTTTCGTGCCATGGCGCTGAACCCTGCCCGGCGGCTGAACCTGTCCGCAGGCCGCCTGTCCGACGGCGCGCCCGCCGATCTGGTGCTGTTCGACCCCGACGCGCCCTTTGTGCTGGACCGGTTCGCGCTGTTGTCCAAATCCAAAAACACGCCCTTTGACGGTGCGCGGATGCAGGGGCGCGTGATCGGCACCTGGGTCGCGGGCACCCCCGTTTTTGGAGAGACCGCATGATCCTCTGGGCGCTCTTCGGCTATCTTCTGGGATCCGTGCCCTTTGGCCTGGTCATTACCCGCGCCCTTGGCCTGGGCGATCTGCGCCAGATCGGGTCCGGCAACATCGGCGCGACCAACGTGCTGCGGACCGGCAACAAGGGCGCAGCACTGGCCACCCTGTTGCTGGATTCGGGCAAGGGCGCCATCGCCGTCCTGCTGGCCCGCCATTTCGGCGGCGAAGGCGCGGCGATCCTGGCGGGCGGCGCGGCGTTTCTGGGCCACTGCTTTCCGGTCTGGCTGCGGTTCAAGGGCGGCAAGGGGGTCGCGACCTTTCTGGGAACGGTGATCGCACTGAACTGGCCCCTGGGCCTGATCGCCTGCGCAACCTGGGCGCTGACGGCGGCGATCACCCGTATCAGCAGCCTCAGCGCGCTGTTGGCCGCCGCCTTGGCCCCGGTCTTTGCCTGGGGCCTGGGACGGCCCGACATCGCGGCGGTGGCGGCGTTCATGGCGGTGCTGATCTTCGTCCGGCACCATGCCAACATCAGCCGCCTGCTGACCGGAACCGAACCCCGGATCGGTCGCAAGTAACGCTCAGCGCGTGGCGACCAGACTGCGCCCCGGACGCACCGGGCGCGCGGATGCGTCGGCCAGCCCGGTGGGGGTGAACGGCCCCTGCATCTGCGCGACAGGCTCGGGCTCAGGCTCGGCAACCGCGGCGGGCAGCGTGCCGCCAAGCCGCTGCAGCGCCTCGGCCCCGCGCCGCGCCGAAACCGCGATAGAGATCAGCGCAAGACACGCCCCCGCCAGCAGGATCAGCGCGACCAGTCCCAGCAGCCCCAGAAAGATCGGCCAGGGCGGCACGCCCTCGGCCTGCCGGACCAGCACCGCGACCGCACCCAGCAGCGCCAGAACCCCCAGCCCAAAGACCACGGCCACCAGACGGCCCATCCATTGCATCACATCACCACGCATCGCATGCCCCTGCATTTTATGCCGGGGTGCCACCACTGGCCGTCCAGATCAAGACGTGACGGGCAGCCGCCCCTCACACTCGCGTGCGTCCAGCGGTCGGGCGTGACGCCCAAGGGGGGTCCGGGGGGATGGGACGTCCCCCCGGCACGTCGCGGGACGCAACCCGGCGGTCAGTAGGAATAGTCGTCATAGATCCGCGTAAGGTCGCCGTCCCACGCGCCGCGGTACTTCTCTAGCAGCTCGTCGGCGGGGACCTTGCCGCTGTCGACGCTTTCCTTCAGCGCGTTCAGGAAATGCGTCTCGTCGGGGACCAGCCCGTCATTGCCGGACCGGGCGCGAGCCTTCAGGCCGCCCTCGGCGATGGCCAGAACCTCTCGGGCCAGATCGTGCATCTTGACGCCACCGACCTGCGCCTGCAGCCCGTCGCGGCCTGCAGCCACGCGCAGCGCCTCGCGCGTCTCGGCGTCCCAATCCTTGATCAGATCGGTCGCGGCATCCAGCGCGCCCTGGTCATAGGTCAGCCCGACCCACAGCGCCGGCAGCGCACACAGCCGCCGCCACGGGCCGCCATCGGCGCCCCGCATCTCGATGTATTTCTTGACGCGAGCCTCGGGGAACACGGTGGTCATGTGGTCGGCCCAGTCCGACAGGGTCGGCACCTCGCCCGGCAGAGCCGGCAGCTGGCCCTTCAGAAAATCGCGAAAGCTCTGGCCCAGGGCGTCGATGTATTTCCCGTCGCGATAGACAAAATACATCGGCACATCAAGGACATAGTCCACCCAGGCCTCGTACCCGAACCCATCCTCGAACACGAAAGGCAGCATGCCGGTCCGCGCCGCATCCAGGTTCTGCCAGATATGCGCGCGCCAGGATTTCATGCCGTTCGGCTTGCCGTCCAGAAAGGGCGAATTGGCGAACAGCGCCGTTGCCACCGGCTGCAGCGCCAGCGCGACGCGCATCTTCTGGACCATGTCGGCCTCGGACGCGAAATCCAGGTTCACCTGGACGGTGCAGGTCCGGTACATCATCTGGGTGCCAAGCGTGCCGACCCGGCCCATGTAGTCGGTCATCAGGCGGTAACGCCCCTTGGGCATCATCGGCATGTCGCCTGCGGCCCAGATCGGGGCGGCCCCCAGCCCGATGAACCCCGCGCCAATATCGGCGGCGACGGCCTCGACCTCGGCCAGATGGCCGTTCACCTCGTCGCAGGTCTGGTGGATCGTCTCCAGCGGCGCGCCGGACAGCTCCAGCTGGCCGCCCGGTTCCAGGCTGACATTCGCGCCGTCGCGTTCCAGCCCGATCAGCTTGCCTGCCTCCAGCACCGGGGTCCAATTAAATCGGTCGCGCAACCCCTCCAGCATGGCCGTGATCGATGCCGGACCCTCGTAGGGCAACGGCATCTTGCGCGCGTCGTCATAGCCGAATTTCTCGTGCTCGACGCCGATGCGCCAGGCGTCCCTGGGCTTTTCGCCGCTGGCGATATAGGCGGCCAGCTGGTCGCGATGTTCGATGGGGCCTCCGCCCTGCTGGGGTATGGACATGGACAATGAGGCCTTTCAAGGGTTTCCGGTCGGTCACAGGTGGCAACGCGGGCGTGCCAAGTCAAGCCGCCTCAGCCCGGCCTCCGCCAAACGGTGCGCATTGCGTCCCGCTGTCGGGCCACATGCGCCAGTGCCGCCGACACCGCGCCCATGTCCAGCCCCGGCAGCGCGGTGAAGGCATCGGCCAACGCCCCGGCCCCTGCGGCGTCGGCGGGGATCAACAGGGCCTCTCCGGTCTGGCTGCGCAGGCGCCAATGGGCATGCCCGTCCAACCGCAGCAGGCGGATTTCGGACAGGTCGCGCAGGGGGATCTCTCCGCCCATGTCGGTTGCGCCGTAATATCGGATCGCACCCTCGACGATCTCGACCACGCCGGGGGCGGCAACCGCGCGCCGAAAGGGCGTGCGGCGCAGCGCGCCGAGCGCCAGGCTGCCCGCGACCAGCGCCCCTGCCCCGCCCACGACCGCAAAGAACCAGCCGCCGCGAAACGCCACCCACAGCGCGGCCAGCGTCAGCGCGCAAAAGGTCAGCAGTTCGGCATGGGTGCGCAACAGGGCGCGCAGGTCGGGCCGGGTCACGGGCGGCAACCGCAAACGGGTCCGGGTACGGGTACGACGATCACCACCGGGTCAGTGCGTCCTCGTCCTCGGGGCGGGCGGCGACCCAGCTGGTTGTGCCGTCGTGCGCGATCTGGCGCTTCCAGAAGGGGGCGCGGGATTTCAGCCAGTCCATCAGGAAATCAGCCGCGTCAAAGGCCGCGCGGCGGTGGCGGGCGGCGGTGGCGACCATCATGATCTGTTCCCCCACCGCGATGCGGCCATATCGATGGATGATCCGCCAGTCGGACAGGCCGAACCGCGATGCCGCAGCCAGACCGTGATCGATCAGCGCGCGTTCGGTCATGCCGGGGTAATGCTCGATCTCCAGCGCGTCCAGAACGCCGCCGTCGTCGCGCACGATGCCGGTAAAGGTCACGACCGCACCGGCCCCCGCGCCAAAGCCCGCAAGCTCGGTCGCCAGATCAAAGGGGTCGGACTGGACGCGGGCGGTCATCAGCCCCCCGTCATCGGCGGAAAGAACGCAACCTCTCGGGCGCCGATCAACGGCGCATCCAGATCGGTCAGCTGTTGGTCCACGGCGCAGCGCAGGGACGCAATGTCGGCAAATGCCGCGGCGTGGCCGTCGGACCGGGCAGTCAGTTCGGCGATCAGCGCGCGCGGGGTCGCTGCATCGGTTGCGACCGTTTCGCGCGGATGGCCCACGCGTTCGCGCAGCCAGGCGAAATACAGCACCTCAACCGTCACGGCTGGGCTCCTTGAGATAGGGCAGCGCCTTGACGAAATAGTCCCAGCCCGTCCAGGCCGTCAGGGCGGCGGCGATCCAGATCAGCGTCAGCCCGGCATAGGTCGCAAACGCAGCCAGACTGCCCGACCAGACCAGCCCGACCTCTCCGACGCGCGGCGCCGCACCGTTTTCGACATAGGCCAGCCCGGTGCCCAGAAACAGCACGGATATGGCGACCATCTGCAGGGTCGTCTTCCACTTGGCCAGATTGGTCACCGCCAGCAGGCGCGACTTGTCGCCCAGATATTCGCGCAGGCCGGACACGAACACCTCGCGAAAGAGGATGATCGTCACCGGCAGGATCAGCCACGGGTTCATCCCCGAATAACCGGTGATGACCACCAGCGCGATCACCACCATCGCCTTGTCCGCGATCGGGTCCATCGCGGCGCCAAAGCGGCTCTCCTGTTTCCAGGCGCGGGCCAGATAGCCGTCGAACCAGTCGGTGACCGCCGCCAGCAGGAACAGCGCCAGCGCTGCCCAATCGGCCCAGGGCCTGTGAAAATACAGAAACATCAGCGGGACCCCGGGGGCCGCCAACAATCTCAACAGGGTCAGGATATTCGGAATGTTCCAGCGCATGCCCGCACGCTAGTCCCTGCCGCGACCGTTGAAAAGGGCGAACGCGCCGCTGGCGCAGCTGTGATCCGGGGGTGTCATCCCTTGGCATTGAAGTGGTCATAGACTTTTTGCGCCATTGCCGCGGATATGCCCGGTGCCGCCTGCAGATCGGTCAGGCCCGCGCGTCCCACGGCCTTGGCGCTGCCGAAATGCTGCAGCAGGGCGCGTTTGCGCGACGCGCCGATGCCCGCGATCTCGTCCAGGGGGTTGGCCATCTGCGATTTCGCGCGCTTGGCGCGGTGGGTGCCGATGGCCCACCGATGCGCCTCGTCGCGCAGGCGCTGGACGAAATACAGCACCGGGTCGTTCATCCGCAGGGCAAAGGGGCGCTGGCCGTGGCGGTGGAATTCCTCCTTGCCATGGTCGCGGTCCTGACCCTTGGCCACGCCGATCATCGGGATGTCCTCGACCCCCATTTCAGCCATGATCTCGTGGACGACGGACACCTGACCGGCGCCGCCGTCGATCAGCAGCAGGTCGGGCCAGGCTTCGGTCTGGCGGTCTGGATCGTCCTTGAGCAGGCGCGTGAAACGGCGGGTCAGCACCTCCTTCATCATGCCGAAATCGTCGCCGGGGGTGATCTCAGTGCCCTTGATGTTGAACTTGCGGTACTGGTTCTTGATCCAGCCGTCCGGCCCCGCCACAATCATGCCACCGACCGCGTTGGTGCCCATGATGTGGCTGTTGTCATAGACCTCGATCCGGCGCGGGGGGCTGGGCAGTTCGAACGCGTCGGCCAGCCCCTCCAGCAGGCGCAGCTGGGTGGCGCTTTCGGACATGCGCCGGGCCAGGCTTTCGCGCGCGTTGCGCAGGGCATTGGTGACCAGATCGAGTTTCTCGCCGCGCAGGGGAACGGCCACCTCGACCTTGCGGCGCGCGCGTTCCGACAGGACATCGGCGGTCAGGTCAGGGTCCTCGGGCGGGTGGGACAACAGGATCTGGCGCGGCGGCGGGGTGTTGTCATAGAACTGCATCAGGAACGCCTGCATCACCTCGTCCGCGCTTTCGGCGCCGCCAAGACGCGGATAGAAATCGCGGTTCCCCCAGCTTTGATTGCCACGGATGAAAAAGACCTGCACGCAGGCCTGCCCGCCCTCCATGTGCAGTGCCACGATGTCGGCCTCGGCCACGCCCTTGGGGTTGATCGCCTGCACCGACTGCACGGCGGTCAGCGCCTTGATGCGGTCGCGTAGGGCGGCGGCGCGTTCGTATTCCATATTCTCGGCCGCGCGGGCCATCTCGGCCGCCAGATCGGACTGGATCGTCGTGGTCTTGCCCTGCAGGAACCGTTCTGCGTCATTGACCAGCGCGTTATAGTCGGGCGCGCTGATGCGGCCCACGCAGGGCGCGCTGCAGCGCTTGATCTGAAACAGCAGGCAGGGACGCGTGCGGCTCTCGAACACGCTGTCGGTGCAGTTCCTCAGCAGGAACACGCGCTGCAGCTGGGTCAGGGTGCGGTTCACCGCCCCCGCGCTGGCAAAGGGGCCGTAATAGTCGCCCTTTTCCGATTTCGCGCCGCGGTGCTTTTTGATCTGGGGATAGTCGTGGGACTTGGCCACCAGGATGTTCGGGAACGATTTGTCGTCGCGCAAAAGGACGTTGTAGCGCGGTTTCAGCTGCTTGATCAGGTTCTGCTCCAAGAGCAGCGCCTCGGTCTCGGTGTTGGTGGTCAGGAACATCATCGACGCCGTCTCGCGGATCATCCGCGCGATGCGCCCCGAATGCCCCGAGGGACGGGCATAGTTCGACACCCGCGCGCGCATATCGCGCGCCTTGCCGACATACAGAACCGCCTGTCCTGCATCCAGCATGCGATAGACGCCGGGACTGTTGTCCAGCGTGCGAAGATAATCCTGGATCAGGGCGTGGCCGGTTTTCTGGGTCATGACATGAACTTGGTGATTCTGGCCCCCGCTGCAAGTTCCGGAGAGCGAAGGCAAGAAAGAAGCTTTCCACGGAATCTGTGGATAATTCTGTGGGTGAGCTGTGAGGATGACCCTGCAGGGCCAGCAATCGTTACAGTTCCGTGAAGTTGCCTTTATTTTGGGCAGATAGAAACAGCGCTGTTATCGTTGGATAATTTTTATTCGTCCGGGTTGTGGACAGAAAAATCTTGCAGAATCCGCACGTTGCGACGGGATTTGACGGCTCCGTGGACAAAATCGCCTAATCGTTCCGGATCGGGCCTATTCCAGCCCCACGACATCGGGCGTGCGCCATCCCAGGTGCTGACCGCCATCGACGCAGATCAGCTGTCCGGTGACCGCACGGGCGTCCAGAAAGTACCCCAGGGCGCCCGAGATGCCGTGCGAGTCCGCCCCCCTGCCCAGCACGGTTGCGGCCCTCTGCGCGGCGAAATGGCGGTCGCTCTGGCGGGCGCCCTGCAGGGTCGGGCCGGGGCCGATGGCATTGACGCGGATGTCGGGTGCCAGGGCCTGCGCCGCGGTGCGCGTCAACGACCACAGCGCGGCCTTGGCGATGGAATAGGTCATGAATTCGGGCGTGGGCTTCAACACCCGCTGATCGACCATGTTGACCACCAGGCCCTGCGACTGTGGTTCGCCGTTTTCGTCCGGCTGCGCCTTGGGGCATTGCGCGGCAAACGCCTGCATCAGTTGGAACGGGGCGCGCAGGTTCGACCCCAGATGCCGGTCCCACCCCTGCATCGTCGCGCTGTGCATCGTGTCATATTCAAAGATCGAGGCGTTGTTGACCAGCACGGTCAGCGGTCCCATCGCCCGCGCCACCTCCGGGATCAGCGCCGCGGTCGCGTCGGCGTCCAACAGGTCGACCTGAAACGCCTGCGCCCGCACGCCCAGGGCGCGCGCATCGGCGACGGTGCGGTCGGCATCCTCGGCGGACCCGGCATAGTGGATCGCCACGTCATGGCGGCGCCGCGCCAGTTCCAGCGCCATCGCGCGGCCAAGCCTGCGGGCCGCCCCTGTGACCAGTGCGACGCCGGTCACAGCAGCACCCAGACATAGGCGCCATAGCCGGCCAGAAACACCGCCCCCACCGGTCGTGTCAGGCTGATGCCGCGGAACAGGAACGGGAACAGCAGCAGGGACGCGCCCAGCATCACCCACAGGTCCAACCGCATCATTTCCGGCGGGATGGGCAGCGGAGAGACCATTGCGGTGATCCCCAGGATGGCCAGGATGTTGAAGATGTTCGACCCCACGACGTTGCCCAATGCCATGTCCGCCCGACCCTTGAGCGCCGAGGCGACCGAGGCCGCCAGTTCCGGCAGCGACGTGCCGATCGCGACCAGCGTCAGGCCGATCACGGTCTCGCTGATGCCAAAGGCGCGGGCGATGTCGGTGGCGCCGCTGACCAGCAGGTTCGCCCCCACCGGCAACAGCACCAGTCCCGCGCCCAGCCACAGGGCGATGCGGCCCCAGCCTGCGCCATGGGTCGTGCCGTCCAGATCGGCCTGATCCGCGCTGCCGGTGGACAGCTGTCGCCACAGGACCGCGCCCAGCGCCAGCAGCAACATCGCGCCCTGGGGGCGGCCGATCTCCCCGGTCGATGCGACACCGATCAGCAACAGGGATGCCACGATCATCATCGCCCAGCTTTCGCGCAGATCGTGCCCCTTGGTCACGATCACCGATACCATCGCGGTGACGCCCAGGATCACCAGCACGTTGGCGATGTTGGAGCCCACGACATTGCCCATCGCGATGCCGCTGGCCCCCCCAAGCGCCGCGGACAGCGACACCAGCAGTTCGGGCGCCGACGTTCCGAAGGCCACAACCGTCAGGCCCACGACCAGCGGTGTCATGCCTAGTTTTAGCGACAGCCCGACGGCGCCCTTGACCAGCAGGTCGCCCCCGAACACCAGCAGCGCCAGTCCGCCCAGCACCAACAACGTATCAACGATCACGACGGTCGATCCCCAGAAACTTCTTGAGAAAACGGCGCATGCCGGGGCCGCGCAGCAGGGCGACGACGACCATGACCAGCAGGAACAGGATGACGATGCGCAACATCATCCGCGGGCCCCGAAGCGCTGAAACGCGGCGCGATCCTCGGCCGCGTCCATCAGCAGGTCGGCGGACAGGCCAAGGCGGCGCAGCAGGGGCCGGCGCATGCCGTGCACCTCGAAGCGGACCTTGTCGCCATAGAGCGCCTTGAGCCGCGGGATGGGGTGGGCGATGCCGTCGGCCAGACCAAGGCCCACGGCCTCGTTGCCCGCCCAGAACGCACCTGTGAACAGGTCCTGGTCGGCGGCCAGCCGCGTGCCGCGCCGGGCCTGGACGTGATTCTTGAACGCCTGATGGATCGGTTCCAGAATCGTGTGCAGACGGGCCACGTCGTCGGGATCCTGCGGGCGGAACGGGTCCAGCGTCGATTTCGACGTGCCGGCGGTATGAACGCGGCGTTCAATCCCCCATCGCTGGATCAGCTGGTCGAACCCGAACCCGGCCGAGATCACCCCGATGGACCCCAGGATCGAGCTTTCATCCGCCCAGATGTCGTCGGCGGCGCAGGCCAGCCAATAGCCGCCCGATGCGGCGACATCCTCGACAAAGGCATGGACGGGAATGTCGGCCTCGTCCGCCAGACGACGGATGCGCGCGGCGATCAGCGACGATTGCACCGGCGATCCGCCGGGCGAATTGATGACCAGTGCCACGGCCAGGGGTTTGCCCCGGCGGAACGCGCGTTCGATCACGGGGGCAAGGGCCGCGTCGTTCAGGCCACCGCCCCGACCCGCACCACCGATGGTGCCGGACAGGCGGATGACCGCGACGCGGGGCTTGCGGGACAGAAGACGGGAGACGACGGGAATACGCATCGCTAACAGATAGGCCGGTCGCGGGCCGCTCACAAGGCGGGACGTCAGGCAGGAATGTCGCGGATCGTGTCGCCGGGCAGAAAGGTGGGGGTCAGCGCAATGATGCGGTTTTCGGGCGCCGCGTCCTTGCCCGACACCAGCCGCGCGGCGCGCCTGCCGACATCGACGCGCCGCGCATCCGTGGTGGCCAGCCGCATCGGCAACCCGTCCAGCAGGTCGACCCCGTTGAACCCGGCCAGACCCAGTTTGCCCGGCACGTCATAGCCCCGATCGATGCAGTGCAGCAGCCCCCCCGCCCCGATCATGTCGTTCGAGAAATACAGGAAATCCAGGTCCGGCGCACGGGTCAGGATGCGTTCGGTCAGTTCCCGCCCCTTCAACAGGGAGGATCCGCCCTGATAGTATTCCCGCGCCTCCAGCTGGACCCCGGCGGCGGCCAGCCCCTCCTCGAAGCCCAGCAGGCGTTTGCGGGCGCGGTGATCCTCGGGCATGTGGGTGCCGACGAAACCGATGCGGCGATAGCCCGCCGCCAGGATGCGGTCGGCCATCTCGCGCCCGGCGCGAATATGGGAAATGCCGACCAGCGTGTCGATGCCCTCGCCGTCGACATCCATGATCTCGACCACCGGGAGGCCCGAGTTCTGCAGCATCGCGCGCGCCGCCTTGCTGTGTTCCAGCCCGGCCAGGATCACGCCTGACGGCCGCCAGGACAGCATGTCATACAGCACCATCTCCTCGCGCGCGGGGGAATAGTTAGTGACGCCGATGACCGGTTGCAGGCCGGTGTCGTCCAGTTCCGCCGAGATGCCGCCCAGCACGTCGGGAAAGACCAGGTTCGACAGCGACGGGATGACCACGGCCACCAGGTTGACCCGCTGGCTGGCCAGCCCACCCGCGATCTTGTTGGGCACATAGCCAAGCGTCTTGGCCGCGGTCAGGACCTTTTCGCGCGTCGCGGCGGACACGTCGCCCCGGTTGCGCAAGACCCGGCTGACGGTCATCTCCGAAACGCCCGACGCCTCGGACACGTCTCGGAGGGTCAGCGGGCGGCGCGGTCGAATGGGCAGCATGGGGCATTCCGATCTGTGGATGACAGATGTTAGCGAAGGACATACCCGCCCACAACCGCCCGCCGGCAGCCGCTTGCCAACCCCCCCCATGGTTCGGTATGGGTTGCAGTGCTGGCCCCGTGGCTCAACTGGATAGAGCAGCCCCCTCCTAAGGGGCAGGTTAGTGGTTCGAATCCACTCGGGGTCACCACGCTCTTGTGATGAACAGACATGTCAAGGCGCACCCATGTGACGGGTGCGGATCCGTCAGCATTCCGGTTGCTGCCGTGGGGATTGATTCTGTTGGGAATGTCCGGCCTACGGATGCCGGACCTTTGGCAGTGGGACCATGACGACGCGGTCGCGCTGATCTTCTGCGACCAATGCCGCAACCTTTGCACGGACGGTTCTGTACGCGCTGTTATGTTGATACGATGACAATGCATCATCAATCAGGCGCAATTCATCCTCGGTAAACACTCGGGCCAACGAAACTTCTCCGATTGCTGCTTTTGGTATCGCTACGGGACAACTCGTTGCGCCCATCGCGATACAAACGGGCTGAATTCATCATAGTTCGACGGAATTGCGCAAGTAAGGTATATGTGACCCCCGCAAAACCATAGGATGGACGCCCGGCTGCGTGATCTGCCAGACAGCCTCAGAGAGCCGGGCTGATGGCACCACGTGCCAATGGCATCATTGGTTCCACAGACACCATTCCGCAGGGGCACCGCATTTTCAAGCAAAAGTTTCCGCGTGGTTCCGCCCTGCGGCAGGTGAAGACAGTCGCGTTCGGGTCGTTGGACAGCCTCAGGGGGTGTCGTCACGTTGCCATGGACCGCCCCTGTGGGTTCTAGGCCCCCTTTGCGAGTCAGCAGCGCACAGCGTGCCGCCCGACCCCTTGGCGGAATGCCCGGATGCAGCCCACCCGGAGCACGCAACGCGCGTATGGTTAACGGAACATTACCGGCGAATTGACACATTTGGCGTCCCAGACATCGAAGATCGGAAACGCCACCATGCCGACCGGATTAATCGCAGCCCGCCTTGGGGTCATCAACAACGAAAGCTCCCGGCCGTTCATCAACGCCTTTAAGCAGGCGTGGCCATGGCAGGGAGATCAGGGCGGTGCGCAATGGGACGCACTGGTCGCCGCGGGGCACATGACCGCGGGCGGCCAGTTGATCTCGATCGCGCCCAATTCCGGGGGCTTTCGCACCCGGGTGTTCCACAACATGCCCGCCGAGGCCGGTGGGTCCGGTCGGTGGCGGCTGCGGTGGGACGGTACCTGCACCATCGATCTGTACGGCGCCACCAACGTCACCAATATCGGAACGAACGAAATCCTGTTCGACTACACGGCGAACGGCGCATCCTGGGTCGATATCGTCGTCCGGACGATCACCCCTGCGGGCGGGCAGATCCGCAACATCCGGCTGAACCATCGTGACGATTGGACGGATGCCCGTCAGGGCGCGATCTTTCGCACGCAGTATCTGGAGCAGATCACGGGGCATGGCGCACTGCGCTTTGACGAATGGATCGGCATTCTGACCAGCACGGATCAGGGTGGGCTGCGCATCACCGACTGGGCCAGCCGCGCGCTGGCGACCGACGAGATCTTTTACCGCTTTGTTCCGTACGAATGGATGGCTGCACTGTGCAATGAGGTCGGCGCCGACATGTGGCTGTGCCTGCCGACGGCGGCCACCGACGATCACATGCGCCAATGCGCCACGCTGATCCGGTCCCTGATGCCTGCGCCGCGCCACGTCTATGTCGAGTACAGCACCAAGACCTGGGATTTTTCGGGCACCCCGCAGGCGCATTATTGTGCCGAACAGGGCCGCGCTGCGTTCGGGACGTCCACCGGCGCCGAATTCCGCAACTGGTACGGGATGCGCGCCACGCAGATGGCGCAACTGTGGCGCGCGGTCTGGGGTAACGACGCCCGCCTGCACACCGTGGTCCAGCACCAGGCCGATTGGGTCGGCGGAGAGGTCGACATCCTGGTTGCGCCCCAGTGGCGGGACCGCAGCGGGACGCGCGGATTGCCGACCTATGTCGCGCCGCATTCGGTGATCGACATGCTGACGGTTCATGCCCAGATCGATGGTGGCATGGCCTATGGCGCACGCGTGTCCCAGATCGACGGATGGCGGACGTCGCTATCGGAAAGCGCGGCCTTTGACCGGATGCGCGACCAGATGCTGACAGGCACGTCCTGGGCGGCAGACCGCACTGTCAGCGCCTTGACGCCAAAGTGGAAGCATTACCGCACCGAGGCCACGCGCTACGGCATGGAACTGGGCGCCTATGAGGTCGGCAACCACCTGAATGGCGTTGGCGGCGGGGCTGCGACCCGGTCGTTCCTGCATGCATTCTCTGTCAGTGCACAGATGGGACAGGTCTATGCGGCCACGATCGGCGCGCTGCAGGCACAGGGTTTCGACGGCCCTCTGGCCATGTCCGTGGAATGCAGGTTGCCGGACGCGAATGTGTGTCACGGCCTGCAGCGCTGGCTGGGCGACCGCAACCCGGCATGGTCCGCCGTGGCCGCGTTGAGGACCGCGCTGCCCGTCCCTACGCCGACCCCCACGCCTACTCCTACTCCTACTCCTACTCCTACTCCTACTCCTACTCCTACTCCTACTCCGACTCCGACGCCTACGCCTACCCCTACGCCAACGCCTACTCCGACGCCCACGCCCACGCCCGTGCCCGTTCCGGTCGACCCGGCTCCTCAAGATCCAACGATGAACGATCGCGCCAAGCTGATCGAAGTGTTGGCGATCCTGCAGTCGACGACTGCAGACCTGGATGCCTATCTGGCAGCAGCACCCGATGTGACGCCTGCCCCGGTGGAACCAATCCCGGTCGATCCGGCCCCGGTTCCCCCAGTCCCGGTTCCACCTACGCCGGTCGAGCCGACCCCCGTGGAGCCTGAGCTGCCGCTGCTGCCGGCGGACTATCGCGCCGCGCAGGACTTCAAGATCGACCGCAACCTGTCCTATGACTGGAGCGCCGCCGCAGGGATCAACATCTTTCTGCCGAACTGGGCCGGCGGCGATCGTGGCAACGGCGTTGGCGGCAGCCTGGGGACGCCGGCGCGCGTGCTGTACAACACCGACAAGTCGCTGACGATCACCGCGTCGATGGACGGGGCGCAATGGCGCAATGGCGCCTTGCAGATGAACCGTCCGGCCAGCGCGCTTGGCAAGTGGGGCGCAGTGGTCACCAGCCATACCGGCAGCGCAGTGAACGCGTTCTTTGCCCATGCGGACAATGGCAAGGAGCTGGACTTTGAGCTGGTCCGCCGCAACGGCGTGATCGGATGGGCGCCGGGTGTCCACATGCCCCGGACCGGGGGCGGACGCGCGTCGTCCGACCGCCGTTCTCTGGCGCTTGGTGAGTTCAAGCCGGGTGTGCCGCAGCGCCTGGAGTTCGAGCTGTTCGCCGACCGCTGCGTGTTCTCGATCGACGGCAAGGTCTTTGAGACCGTGCGCCATGCCGACATGGCCACGGGATATGTATGGGACACCACGACGGGAATGGCCGCGCTGGCCACGATTGAACGTCATGCAGCCTGGGCCGGATGGAGTGCCGACGATTATGCGCGCGAAGGCCGGATGACCATCCATGGCTTCAGATTGCCGACGATGCCCTGATCGCGGCCCATGATGGGTCCTACAAAACGGACATGCCCCGCCATCGTGCGGGGCATCGTCATGTCAACTGCAACCAGCAATGCGGATGCCCGGTCAATCCGGCGGCTGTCATTTCAAATCGGACATACCATCACCATGATCACAGCGCGGCATAGACGCGACCGGATTTCAGTTCCGGTGTGCCGCCGTCACCTGCAACAGAACAGCCTGTGCAAACAGCAATAAGGTGCCGTCCGAACGGCACCTTTGGTAATGATCAGGGAACCTGACGTCAGGCCGCTGCGGGCAGGCGTTCACCCAGCTTTGACAGGCGCGGGGCGACCGGGTTCGCGGCGTGATGCCCGACCAGGTGCGGAAAGTCCTGCGCCATCTGCAGATCCTTGGTCATCATCAGGCTTTCCGCAACCAGAACCGCACCGGCGGGATCAGCCTTGGCATAGAGCCAGCTGTGGTCCTCCACCAGGATATGGAAATAGCTGCGCCCATCGATCAGACCGCGCCTGGACGTGACTGCGGAAGCCTCCACATTGAAGCCGTCGACCTGCACGCCATGGTTGGCCGAGATGCGGACGCCGTCCACGATGCTGGGCCGGTCACGGAACTGCGTCGGGCGCCAGGATCCGATCGAAAGCACCGTCTGGACACCCTTGGACGTTGTCACGACATCACCGACACGAATGCTTTCGACGGCAACCCAGTCACCATTGGCCAGAATCAATGTGCCTTCGCAGAAACACGTACCGCCAAGGTCCTGCGACGGGTTGGAACCGATATCGTCGCCGCTGCCACCACGGGTTCCGAAATACAGCAATGCAAGCGGAATGAGCGCCAGCCAATAGCTGGGCGCGTTTCCGGCCGCAGCGACAGGCGCGGCAGATGGCGCGAATTCGATGATTGGCGCGACATAACCGCCCGCATAAGCGGCAACAGAGCTGGCAAAAGCGGCAACGCCCGCGGTCAGCCCCATCAATACCCCACGGGATGCGTTCTTTGCGGCAAAGACCCCGGAAATACGGTTAATATCATTCGAGGGCGTTTTGACACTCAGCGGGGATTCGGTTCCGAAAATGCTCATGGTGTACTGCTCAATCCACTTGTAACTGACTGTCTTTCTAGATGGACGGTCAGCAGTGTCATGAAAAGTTAGCGTTTTAGATAGCTTCGTTACCGCACGCGGTTTTTCGTTTATGTTTATTTACTTACGATGCCGTGAGTTTTTGATTACTGTCTTTTTATACAGGTAGAAACTTTAATTTACCCCGCGGGACTGCATGATAGCGAATGCAGATTTTGCAGATCGCGAAAGAATAAGGGGTATTTTCGATCTTTAGGGCTCTGAATTTGGCCACTTGCCCCGCCCTGCTGTCATGGGACATCGAGCCGGCATTGTTGCAGAGCTCTCCCTAACGAGGATTGCCGCGGGGGCTGCTGTAGGTTCAGCGTCTAGGCATGACGAAGCCCGAGCCTGCCCGCTCCCGCACGACGAACTGCAAGTCCTGCAATGACGCCCTCAAGCAGCGCGGCTCGCTGCTGAGCTGGCTGGACAAGGACATGGCGTGGGTGGCGACCAAAGAGGGGCGACCGCCCGTGTTCTTCGACGCTGCGGTCCAGTTCTGCTTGATGGTGAAGGTCCTCTTCAGCCTGCCGCTTCGGCAAATCGAGCCATGAGGACGGTTGCCCATCGCGGCGCCATCGGTTCAAGCCCGATGGGCGACGGTCCGAGTGACCATGGCGAGATGGCATGGTGACCAGCATCGGCGATGGCAGGGCGCGACTGGCCAGTGCCGGACTTCTCCACCTTGAGCCACAGGCAGAAGACCCTTGCTGTGCAGATCACCCACCGCCGCAAAGCGGGGTCGCTGAACCTGCTGGTCGACAGCACGGGGATCAGGTTCCCGGGCACCCGATGAACGAGAGTGGCTGGCGCGCAAGCACGCCACCCACCGCAGGCGCCAGTATCGGCAGCGGTTCACCTGGCCATGGATACTGCCACCGGCGACATTCGGGCGGTGGAGTTCACCTCAAGCCGCAAAGGTGACAGCCCTGTGTTGCCTGACCGGCTTTGTTGCACAAATGGTCTGCCGGTTGTGGTTCCCCTATCCCCGGGCAGACTCATCCTACGGTTTCAGTGAGGGGTATTCCGCGCGCGGTAAAGCCGTTCAGGACGGCGACACGGACTTGGAACTCGGCGACCTGACGGTCGAAGTCCCGCGCGGCCAGGCGTTGGCCCAGCAGTTTTATACAAGGCATCCTGGTTTCGACGCGGCTCCGGCGGCGATAGCCGCGCCATCGTCGCCAGATCGTCCTGCCGAAGCGTTATGATGCTCGCAAGGCCTCGTTGCGCGCGATCGCGCCGGGAGTGTCAGGCTGCCACGGCTTGTCGTTCTTGCGCGGCGGAATGATTGCGGCTGCACCGCGGGCGGCAACGGCCTCATGGCACTTACGGGTGTCAAAGGCCCCATCAGCAGTGACGCTGCCGATCTCCTGATCTGGCGGGATCTGGTCCAGCAGCTCGGGCAGCATGGGCGCGTCGCCGATATTGCTTCTGGTGAACTGGGTGGCCCGGATTTCCAGTGTCTTCTCATCAATTCCGGTGCGGATCCTGCGCCAGACGCGGCGTTTGGTGCCCTCATGCTTACGGACGTTCCACTCCCCTTCGCCCTCGACCTTGATGACTGTGCTGTCGATCAGCAGGTGTAGCGGGCCATCTGATCCGCGATAGGGGATGTTGACCTTCAGGGTCTTCTGGCGACGGCTCAGTGTGCTGAAGTTCGGCACGGCCCAGTCCAGGTCGATCAACCTTAGCAGGCTCTCGACAAACCCCGTCGTCTGTCTGAGCGCCATGCCGAACAGCACCTTCATCGTCAGGCAGGTCTGGATCCCAGCATCGCTGCAGTCGGGCTGGCGACCACGCTTGCCGGTCGGCGCCGCCTCCCAGGTCATGGCGGGATCGAACCGGATTGTCAGCGAACCACGCCGCTTGAGCGCTTCGTTGTAGGCGGGCCAGTTCCTGGTCTTGTAGGCGGGAGATGTGGGTTTGCTCAGACTGCACAGTTACACCGCTGAATTCACGACATGAATCCCTCACGCGATTTGTGCAACAAAGCCCCTTTTCCACATGTAGGCTGCCAGCAATACGGCGCGTAATCAGAGAGGTCGCATCGGTCATGATCGTGGTCGGATCAGCACCTCCGGCCGCAAAGACCTTCATCATCCGGGTGAAGACCGCATTTATAGCTCCACCGTCTCCAGCGACTTTAGAGGGTCTTTGCCGGCCCTTATTCACAGGTCGGACAGTCTCTCGTATTGATTGCATTCATGCCCGCACCGTCGCGATTAGCAATGACAATGCCACTCAACACCCTCAGATCATCGACACGCAAACGACAATGGCTTTTAGGAAAAGAAGGGCAAAGGCGCGCCATCTGCGCCTCGGCCAGCCAAAGAAGATCAGACATGTCACCGCCCGACTTGCGTCGCTATGAATAACGACACCTGGCTGAAATTATTGGGTCCAAGCCCTAAAAAAGTAGCCGCACGTGAGTGCAAGCTGCCTTGGTGATAAGGCAGACGTCTTATTGCCGATCAGCTGTCGTGCTCGATCAGCCACGCCTCCATCATCTCGATCTCGGCCTCCTGTGCCGCGATGACCTCTTCGGCCAAGGCCCGCACCTCCGGGTCCGAGCCGTGTTCGAGGACAATGCGGGCCATATCGATGGCCCCCTGATGATGAGGGATCATCCCACGCATGAAATCCACATCCGCGTCGTTGGAATATTCGACGTCCATGTTTGAGTGCATGTCGGACATTGCCGCGCGATAGGCGGTCGTCGCGGTCGTATCATTGGGCTCCGCCCCGGACATTTCCTCGTCGCCGTGCCCGGAGTGGTTCATCTGCGCCATGTCGCCATGTCGCCATGGGCAGAGTGATCGATCTTCTGCTGTGCAAAGCTCGGCGTGGCCAAGACAAGCGCGGTCAGCAGGATGGGGACGAATGCCTTCATAACAGTGCTCTCCTTCTCATGGACTCCAGATAATTCTTCCCGTCGTTGTAAGATCAATGGCACCTCGATGTCGCAATCGTGGCCTTTCCCTTTCCGTGATGGTAAGCCCCATATCCCTGTTGACGCAACGACGACACCTCCCCACACGCATCGGAGATGCCGCCAAACGCTCGGGCGCATCAGTCAGGATGATCCGCCTATACGAACAGATCGGCCTTATCCCGCGTGCCAGCCGAACCGCCTCCGGCTAGCGGCAATACGACCAGCAGTGTTCAAATGCTACCGTTCATCCCCCCGCGCCTGCATACTGGGCTTTACCATTGCCAAGTTCACCGTGCTGCTGGACCTGTGGCGTGACAAAGACAGGTGCAGCGCCGACATGAAAGTCCCAGTTCAGCGCAGGGACATGGCGTCTCCGGGACCAGAGTGCTTCACACCTTTTGGATTATCAAGCTGGGCCGTACTTGCGAAAGGGATTCCCATAGCGCGTGGAGCGTGGGTCACGGTGGTATCCGCGATGGAACGAGCCTGGCGCGAGACCTGATGTCGGACGAAGAACAACCGTTTCATATTGGTCATCCGCGCCCCGAACGAACACAAACCTACCGACCATCGGCGTGTTCTGAATGGACTTTTTTCGGATAGCCCGAACAGCCTTTTCCTCGCGTGACCTGCTGAAAGAGTTCAGGAAGTCGTCCAATGTCCACCGCCAGTTGCGACGTTAGGCCTCGGCGGATTCGGGGGAGCAGGTCCTAGGAGCCCCGAACCATGGCCAAATGATACCGGAGGCGCTTCAGCTGATCGACAGCACCACAATCCGCCGCTGGATCCTCAAATTTATAATTCAACCTAGCTGCATAGAGAGGGCAAACGCACTCACCCTCGGACGAGATCTTCTGATTATATATATGGTAAAACTGGTGGCAGCCTACCGAACTGTGTTCGATACTTGGAAGAACGAGCCTCATCTTGTTAACAATCACCTAGATCAAAATGCCTACTTTTGTACGCATGGTCTTGGCAGTAGGAGAAAATTTACACTCTAGCCCTAGAATTTTAATTATAGGCCGAACGGCCAAACGCTGGGGATTATGACTGTTCGTAACGTCGCACAATGCTTACTGATATTCTGGATCGGAAAATACAGAGGCAAGAAATGATCAGCTTAACGGCAGCGCAACGTAAAATTATTTTTGCAACCAATGCCGTATCGATATCGAAATGCAAACTCGCGGGCGCCTTTATATACTGCGGCCTCGTTGGCTCCGATACCCAAAATCCAATGGGACATGCGCTATGAAAACTTGCCTTCTTGGTCTACGCAAATTTCTTGGGCGTGCCGACGTCACGGTATGCTTGGGCCTTCTCGTTTGCATTTGCGGTATTTCAGAGATCGCTGAGGAGATGATCGACGGGTATCGCGGGGTCGTCGGAGCAGTGCACGGCGTCATGATCTTTGGCATCGTTACCGTTCTTAAAGGCTTGACCGAATTGGTCGAAGGCCTTGAACTTGTGACAATAGAAATGAAGGAAGTGGAACTGGAGGAGAAACAGTCAAGACATCTGGTGAAGTAAAGCAATCCTTGATGTTCCAAATCACCGCTGACGGCTCGTGCTGCCGCGTCACCGCTCTACGAAAACCCCGCTTCTGGCAAACGCCTCAAAGCCATCTTCCGGGCTTTCCATAGCATCGACCTTTTGGACATTATAAAAGTACTTTTTCGTAAGATATTCTGTATCGCCGACCGCCTGCGTCAAATCACTGATCGCACCGTCCGCACGATCGGTGATATCACGCACCAGCTCTGTATCACCCTTGAAAAAGGCCAGTCCAAGTTCGTCGCGCAGCACCGCCAGCCGGGCCGCCGGTTTGGTGATTCTGTAAATCATGTTGATGTCTGCGACGGCATAGGTCGCCTGTCCATGCGCAGCCGCATAAGCCATTTCCGACTCGAAACTGGGCCAGAACCGGTTGGTATAGATCGGTTCAGGTTGCCGATGATACCATGGTTCGGTCCGTGCTATCGATGACGAAACAGCATTGTGCAATTTCCACAAGAATGTGCGCAATCCACCGGGCACCGCAACAGTGGCCAGTTTGTCATCAAGTGTGATCGACAAATCTTGCTGATCGGGTTTGCGCCCCAAAAGCAGAAACTCCACCGGGTACATGTCGACCTCCCGGTTGCGGATGACATAGCGATTCAGGTGATAGCGGCAGTACGGACAGGGATACATCGTGGCGAAGCTGTGGAAAAACATGACGAACGCTTCGATCGCGGCGGCGCGCATGGCACCGGGCATCGCCTCGACCAGTTCTGCCGCACCGTGCAAAAATCCCCAGACCGCCGGCCCGATATAGTAGGGAAAGCTAAGCCGCATGTCAGACGACGCAACGTCATGCCTCCCCAGATGAACGTCGACAAAGGCAACGTACTCGCTAAGATACCCGGTAGCGCGGCCAAATTCGTCGCGCTCGCGGGCCTTTTCAACACCCGAAAGATAGGGCGCGGTCAGCACCCAAGCCTGTTGCAGCGCCTGCTTGACAGGGTGTGAACAGGCCGCAAACCCATCGCGGAGATCGGTTGCAAAGGCATCAAATGCACCACTGGCCGTCTGCGCGGCGTGCCAGGCGTCAAGAGCCGCCTCGGTCACTGATCGCATAGCACGAAGATCATCGGCTGAACTGATTGACGCGCAAAGCAATAACTGCGGCATGAAATCGTCGTACCAGAACTGTGTCGGCATCACGGCCCCATCAATGCGCAGATCTGAATCCGACACGATCACGCTGTTCCAGCTGTCGATATAAGGATCCTGGGGCGCCAATGCAGGCGCACGGCTACTGTCTCCGCGCAGGTCGACATGGCGCAGACGGTTAAGCTCATGACGCACCATGGCCTCGGCGCTGGCCTGATTGATACCCAGCCCATGTGCTCTCATCGACAGGACGAATTCGAGCACCGCATGCGCGAGGTCCTGCCGTTGCACGCGCCCTTGACGTGCCGTGGCGATATTTGCCTGCGCGGCAAGCATCGCCGGCGTCTTTGGCAGGCGGGGCCAGTCCTGGATCCGCGCGTGCAACCGCGCGACCTCGTCCTGGACCATCGTGTCAAGCCTGCGGAATTCGGCAACGCATTCCGGATCGGTCACAATTCCCAAGGCTAGGTAATAGTCGATAGCCGCCGTCGTGAAATGTGCGAAATCCTCGACCGTGTAAGGCAGGTCACGGGCGCGGATGTGCGTTTCGGAATTGGCGGCATAGTTCTCGCGAAAGCTGCGATAGGCGGCGCCCTGCATCAGACGGAAGAATCCAATTTTCAACGCAAGAGGCGACATGCCTGCATTATCGCCTTGCGGTCGCGAAGGTAGCACCGCGTCCGCAGCACTGTATGTGCCAGAACCCACGTGATGCGCGGCAACATGGCTGGCGCGGTAGACGCCGGGCTGTGGCGCCGGCGATGTGGCAACGAAATGATCCAGATCGCTCAATGAGATGCGCCCATCACCATCCGCGTCGATGTCATCGGAAAGCAGAGTCGCCTCGTCTGCGTCATCGGCAAATGCCAGGATCACTGCCAGCAAATCGGCCTTGGCGATAGTGCCGTCCGGTGCCGCAGGAAACGCCGCGAAGGCATGGCGCCGTCGCAGGGCAGGCGCACCCAGCAACGCCACCATGCAGTCGGCAAAGCGTTCAGCGGTCAACGTATCGCGCCGGTTTGCGCCATGCAGCGCAAAAGACACCTCTTGCGGCGACATGATCGTGCCACGCGCCCGCAGGACATCGGCCAGAACAGACTCCATCGGGTCGCCAAGCCGCAGCGCCGCAGCGGTCTGCACCGCATCCCAAAGGGCCGAAATGTCGTCGTCGTTGTGCAGCTGGCCCATGTCTGGCTCTTGCTCCTGTTTGGGGTTCGCTCAGGCGGTGGATGCGGATCCAAGCATCGCTTCGAATTCGACCTGGCTGGGTAGATGTACCGGCTTCATCCCCGCGACACGCTTGATGCGTTCACACATACGCGCGGTGTCCTTGCGTTCCACCGGGCCGTGACCGCTGACGATCAGCTTGGAATCCAGCGCCTTGATCCGGTCTGCGGCCGCCCCGATCACGTCTTTCGGAATATGTTCGAACCAGATGTGGTTCACCCGGTTCATCCAGAAAAATCCCTCTTCGTAGTCGGTATCGGAAAGCTCGTCGGTATACTGCGGAGCCTTTTCGCAAACCGTGCCGAAACAGTCGGCGGCAAAGTAGACCTCGGTGTTGGGGTCCCACAGACCGGCAGTTGCTGAACTATCGAACAAGGGCGGTCGCAGAGCGGTAACAACGCGGTCGCCGATATCAAGACTGTCGCCATCGTTCATCAGATGGACCCGGTCCAGCGGGACCACGAACTCCTCGGACAGCTTGCCAAGACCCAGAAAGCTGGTGATCAGCTTGGCGTTCGGACACTTTTCCAGCACCTGCATGATCGCACCTGAGTGGTCGCGGTCCTCGTGGCTTAGAAACAGCCAGCGCACATCCTCTGGCTCGACGATCTTGAACGCCTCTTCAAGATAGATATCGCGATGAACGGTGGCGAGGGTATCAAGCAGCATCGGCTGCGCACCCCGTATCACCATCGCGTTGACGGCCATCTGGCCGACACCGGGCACCGGCACTGACTCGGGGATGACAAAGGTTTCGGGGGCAACTTGGAACGACCGGGTCATGGGCATAGCCTTTCGGGGGTGGAATCGCGGCACCGGTCAAGCGCCGCAAAATCAAAATGAAGACTATTTTTCAAGCGCGTAGAAATCCTCAAGGGTATAGCGAACCATTTTGAAGGTCGACATGTCGATGGTCGCGGTAAACGCCTTGGTGCCGGGCGCTTCGACGAACTTGTTCATCGATGACTGCGCGTCCTCGGCGCTGGCCCAATGCAGCACGACGATCCAGCCGCCCTCGGCGGATTTGCCGGTGTCGCGGTCCAGAAATCCTGGCAGCTTGCCCAGAAACTCGCGCTCCATCGTTTTGGTCTCGGCGATGAACGTCTCGTCCGAAACACCCGGGGCGAGGTTGAATGTAACGATCTCGATGGTCTTGGCCATTTTGGCGCTCCTTGGGTCTAAGGGTCAGGTTGGATTGTGTTCGGCGTATTTAGCCTTGAGAAATGCAAGTCCCTGCTGCGCCAGATCCTCTGGCGAGGTGGCAAAATCGCGCCAGATGCAGACAAGGCCTGCAAGCCTTTCAAGGCCGGGATTAAACGACTCCAATGTGATGCAGCTGTCGTATCCGACGTCGCGCAACGCGCGGAACGTCTCATCCCATGGCACCATATCGCGACCGGGAATGCCGCGGTGACTGCCGCAGGCGTGAAAATAGGCCATCTTGCCGCCTGTCGCCCTGATTGCCGCCGCAATGTCATCTTCCTCACGGATCATGTGAAACGTGTCGAGGTGGACGGCGGCATTCGGCATGCCAACCTCGTTGACAAAACGCACGGCGTCGGCGGCGGTGTTCAGATAAAACGACTCGAACCGGTTCAGCGTTTCGGCGGCAACGATCAGGTCGGACCCGCTGGCATGTTCGCAAATCGCGCGGTAGCTCTCGACGCCCCATGTCCATTCGTCGGCGGTTCGGCGTTTACCGGTCTGATACCCCCATGCGCAGTAATTGGCCCCGCAATAGACACCGACTCCAGCCTCGACACACAGGTCAACGACCTTTTTCGACAGATCGACACCCCGCGCGCGCACTGCCGCGTCAGGGCTGATGGTATTGGCGTCCAGCGGCAGCGCGAAATTGGCATTGAGGGTCAGGCCAAGATCACGGGCCCGCTGCGCCAACGCGCGGGCGGGAAAGACGTCCGGGTCCACCGGCGTGACCTCGAACGTATCGAACCCCATGGCCTTCACCTTGTCGAGAAGGTCCAGATCAGACGTGTCGAATGTTCCCGAAAACAAAAGGGAGTTGACGCCAAAGCGCATTGTCACCTCCTAGGGCTGCAGCAGCACGAGGCCGCTTTCAGGATCGACCCCACGCGCCAGATGGGTAGGCGATTCCTCCAACACGATCTCCAGCGTTGGCCGGACGGACGCTTCGATCAGATGGCCGCCACGGGTGGTGGCATCGATGCAGCCCAGCACGACATGAACATGCATCTTGTGGCTGCCGTCATCCTGAACCGCGATGTTTCCCATCATCGACAGCACTTCGGTCTGCTCGGTGATGTCGTTTTGACGGAACTCTTTGGTGGCCGGGTTGAAATAGCCCAGCGATGCCTGCGCGAAGGCCCCGATCCCCGTCAGACTGGTAGCGCCAAGGTCTTGCGCCTGCGCAAATGCGGTGATCGCCGCCACAGCATCCTCGCCCGCATCCAATACCAGCACAAACTTGCGGCGACCGCCGATATCTTCCAACAGTTTGTGGCGCATGCTCAGACCCCCGCCGTTTCGCGGATGTATTTGCGGGCCATACGAGCATAATCCAGCGGATTGGCTTTGGCCGGATCCTGCTCTGCCTCGACCATCAACCACCCTTCGTAACCGGCATCGGCAAGTGCCTGGAAAATCGGCTTGAACTGAATGCAGCCATCGCCGGGTACGGTGAACACCCCCTCGATGACCGACTCGATGAAGGTGCGGTTGGTGGCGTTGCAACGCACCATCACGTCCTTGCGGATATCCTTCAGGTGGACATGGCGAATACGGCTGGCATAGGTGCGCGCCATGTCCAGGGGATCGTCGCCTGCCCAATACAGATGCCCGGTATCCAGCAGCAGGTGAACGGTATCTGGATCGGTTTCGGTCATCAGCCGGTCAACCTCAGGGCGCGTCATGACCCCGGTGCCAATGTGATGGTGATAGCACAGGCGCATATCGGCCTCTGCAGCGATGCGGCCAAGATGGTTCAGACCGGCGGTCAGCGCCGCCCATTGGGCCTTGTCGAACACCGGCTTGTTCGCGATCGGGGGGACGGGTTGCTGATGCACCGCATGACCCAGCTCGGCCACGACGACAGACGTGCCGCCCATCCGCTTGATGAAGGCCATCGAGTCGCGAAAGCTCTCGACCGTGCGTTCGTGCATGTCGTTGACGGTGAAGAACGTGCTGGACCAAGGTTCGGACACCCGCAGACCGCGCTGCGACAGTTCACGTTCCAGCACGTCCGGGTCCTTGGGGAACTTGTGGCCGACGCTGCAACCTGCAAACCCGGCCAGCGCCATTTCCGTCACGCACTGGCCAAATGAGATGTCATCGCCAAGGCTGGGATAATCATCATTGGTCCAGCCGGTGGGCGTGATGCCGACCAGAACTTTTTCAGGATCAAACATGGCTCTCGCCCTTTCTCAGATCGGTGTCGCGCGGCGTCTGAGGGTGGGTGACGCGCGGCGGGTTGGCCCACATGCCATAGCCGAAGGGCTTGGCGCCGGGCGGGTTCGCGCCGATCGCAGGCCAGAGCAGACCCTCGGTATAGGATGTGGGGGATGGGACCTGATCATGGTCGGCAGAATTGCCGCCAAACGCTTCATGCCAGTCGCGCGGCAGGCAATGCCACGTCCCGACATACCACATCTTGATCAGGTTGCGCGAAAGCGGACCAAATCTTGCATGGCTTAGGATGCAGAACCGCAGATGCCGATCCATCGCCTCGTGTGTGTCGCCGGTGTCGCAGGCAGCAAAGGCGGCCAGCATATCGGCGACCGCAGCGGCGCCCGCCATGTCGCGTGCGGTCGCAAAGTAAAGCTCTCCCTGCCCTGTGCCGCGCAATTCATGCAGGGAAAACCCGGTCAGCGCAGCGGACAGATCAAGAAAGCCGGACAGCTGGGGATCGGTCGCTGGCACGGTCACTGGCCAGCCTCCGCCAAACGGTCGATCTCGAATGTGGGTGCGCCATGGGGGCCGCCGTCTGTAATCGGCTGGCGCATCAGTTGATAAAACAGTTCCTTGATGTGGAACATGTCGCCGACTGCGGGGATGAATTCCTGTGGCTCGCCCTGAAAGGCGCGGGTCAGCCGGGTCAGAAACGCGGCATAGGTCGCGTTGAAAGCCGTAGCAGCCGCGCGCAGGTCGGAACCGACGGCAAAATCCTCCAGCCGGGCATTGGTCTTGATCGGATATACCGAATCCCAGTCGACCGGCACCTCGCCGCCCGTCGGGTGATTGCGGACATCGCCCTCCTGATAATATCGGCCCAGCAAAAGCTGCTGAAACCGATAGTAATGCGCGATTTCCCCGTCTTGATCAAAGATCGTGTCAGTCACGCCCTCGCCTTGCTCGGCGATCAGATCCAGTGCTGCCTTGGCAGTCGCCATATCGGTCACGGCGATCAGTCCACCGCCCCCGGAATAGTAGTATTCCGGCCCGATCTGGCGCGCCGGATCGCCACAGAACAAGGCATCGCCCTTTTCGGCGTACAGGCGGTCAAGTCCGTCCTCGATCGCCTTGTAAAACTCGCCGATACTGAAGAAGTGCTCGTCGCTGTCGGCCGCGACATGGGCTGCGTTCAACGCGCCGTGCGCCTTTTTGCGTTTGACGGTCTTCCCGCCCTCCTTGCCATGATCAAGCTCTGCCGGCCGCTCGATCTTCAGAAATGTCTCGATCGCTTCGGGCGAGAATTTCTGGCAATCGACCGCGAAATCCTCCTCGCCGTCGGGCAGTTTGGCAGGATAAGTGGCGACAAACCCGGGCGCCGCAAGATCGGGCGTGCCACCGACGGCGTTCAGCAGGTTGCCGACCAGCGTCAAGTGCAGCATTTCCTCGACCGCGACGGCGCGCAGAATGTCGAACGCCTCGGTATTGCTGCCGGGTTTGATCGAATAAAGCGCCGTCAGATAGGGCGGGATCGTCGCATGCTCAAGCTGCATGGCGGCGTGCAGATGGCGGTGCAGACCTTCGATATCTGTGATGCGGTGCAAACTCATGCCGGAACCTCCTGGCGGTTGTGACCTGACTTGCCAGCTTGCGGGCCAAGCTCGCTGGCGATGGCGTCGGCGGTGCGCAGACACAGCGCAGCCAGCGTCAGGGTGGTGTTCGCGGTCCCGATGCTGGGCATCGAGCCAGCGCCCGCAAGATAAAGGTTGGGGTGATCCCAGGACCGTTGCGTCCTGTCGACGACCGACGTTTTCGCATCGGTCCCCATGATATGCGTGCCGGCCCAGTGATTGCCGCCCCGCACGGTGAAACCCTCACCATCATAAGTGACCCAGCCCGGTGCCGCAGGATCATATTGCGAATGATCCTCGGCCCCCAGACGCTGATAGATCTGCCTTGTCAGCCGCCGCGAAAAGGCAACCGTTTCCAGTGTGTAATCGGGAATAGCGAATGACACGACCGGGCGCGGGTTGCCCATCTGGTCAAGGTGGCGCGGATCGACCGATATGCGGTTGCCTTCGTGGGGCAGCACTTCGATCATGCAATCCAGCAGCAACTGCCGCCCGACCCGGTCCAGCAGCCCTTGGCGCAGGGCTGCGCCTGTCAGATTGCTTTTGTCCACCAGATCATCCAAATCGGTATAGGGGGCACCGGTCGCCCAGCCCCACCCATCGTTGTGAATGCTGAACCGCACAGCCGCATGCCGACTGCGATAGGCCCCGGTTCGAATATCCTCGATTCCCGACGTGCAAAGCGGCCCGCGCCCCGTGCCGACCAGCTGCGGCATCAGGCCCCAGGTCAGCAGATAGGCGTGATCCATCAGGTTGCGCCCCATCAACTTGCTGCTGCCGTGCAGATCTGACGCCAGCATCAGCCTTGCGTTCTCGACAGCATTTGCCGCCAGGACATAGGTCTTCGCCGTAACTTGCCCGGTCAGATGACCCGGCGCATCCTTGTCGGTATACGTCTTGCAGGTCAGGCCCGTGACCCTGCCCGAAGTGCTGTCGATCTCGACCTTCGCCGCCACTGTCCGCGCAAGAAGGTGAATGTTGCCTGATCCGATCGCCGCAAGCAGCGTGCGGCGTGCGTCGTATTTCGCCTGCACCGGACAGATCGGCACGCAATTGGTGTTGCCTTGGCAACGCCCCCCCATTTCCGCCTGATCGCGGCTGACGGCCCCAGTCGGCGTGAACCCCTTGCCACCATCATAGGCCGGGTTCGGGATGCCGTTTCGGGCCTGCGGCGTGCTGCGCACGTTCAGCGTAAATGTCTCGTCGCCCACGTCGACCTTGAAGCCGTCCAGCGATTTCGCGACGGTCTGATCAAGAAATGACGGCGGCATCCGCTTCATCGGATAGACATATCCGGTGTGAAAAGTCAGCCCGCCGTAATTCTGATCCTCGACATCGGCCGACACGCCAAGCTCGCGTTCGGCACGGATGTAATCGGGGGCCAAATCGTCATAGGAAATCGGCCAATCGCGCCCCTTGCCAAAGGTACTGGCCATGCGGAAATCGTCAGGCAACATCCGCAGGGCCTTGGCCTCCCAGTGGCGGGTGGTGCCACCAAGCACGCGCGAATAGGTGCTGTCGATTTCGAACGGACCATTTTGGACCAGATAGCCACGATCATTCGGCACGCCGTTATGCAACTTGACCGCATCGTAATCGCGCGGCATCGGCGCGTTCAGGCTTTTGGCATAGGGGGCGTTGTTGTCCTTGGACACTGCCGAATAGAACCGCTGAACGCTTTTGTTGTAGTCCCTGATATCGACGTCCTCGCCGGGGCCGGCTTCGATCACCAGAACCTTCATGCCCCGTGCGCCCAGGGTCTTGGCGATCAGTGCACCGCTGACGCCCGAACCGACGATCGCGACGTCATAGGACGTCGCGTAAGCCACCTCTGCAGGGACAGAAAAAGTCGCGGGTCCACTCATCTGCAATTCTTCCTTTTCCGAACGTTCCAGCACAATTTTGGTGATCTCACGTTTCCCACCTCCGGTGCGCGCCGAGGCTGACTCAGCACGGATCCGTGGCAGCCGCCGTGGCTCTCTTTCGGGATTTCAACTTGGCTGGGGCGATTTGTAGGGCAGGCGGAGCCGAAGCCAGCATCTCGATCAGGACGGCGACTAGGCCGGTCCAGCCGGTCTGATGCGATGCCCCTATGCCCGCCCCGACGTCACCGTGAAAATACTCGTAGAACAAGATATTATCACGCCACTGCGGGTCATCCTGCATGACAGTCGTGCCACCGTAGACTGGCCTTTGCCCTTTGGCGTCCCGCTCGAATATCGCGGTCAGGCGGCGCGCAATTTCGTCGGCTACCTGGTCCAGCGTCATCATGACGTCGGATCCGGTTGGGCATTCTACTTTGAACCTGTCGCCATAGTGCGCGTGGTGCTTGCGCAAGGCGTCGATCAGAATGAAATTCATCGGCATCCAGACCGGCCCACGCCAGTTCGAATTGCCGCCGAACATGCCGGAATGTGACTCGGCAGGCTCATACCCCGCGCCAAAGACCGCACCGTCGATTGTGACATGGAAAGGGTCTTGCAGATGCCGCCGGGACAGGGATCTGACGCCGTACGGCGACAGAAACTCGGCCTCGTCGAGCATCGGGCCAAGCATGCGCTTCAACCGCTCTTCGTTCACGAAGGACAACAGCAGACTATCCTTGTCCGCTTGCGTGGCCTTGCCCAGCAGTTCCGGTTGCTGACGGCGAAACCAGTCTAGCCGCTTTGTGAAAATCGGGTCATCGTCCTCGTTCACCGACGCGGGGTCGAGAGCGGCAACGGCAATGATCGGAATCAGACTGACCAACGACCGCGCCTTGAGCGGAATGAAGCTGTCACCGACGCGCAGCACGTCGAAGTACAGGCCGTCCTCCTCGCTCCACAATGCCGCGCGGCCCTCGGATTCGCGCCCAAGATGATCAAGGCTGTCAGCGATGAAGACAAAGTGCTGAAAGTACTTCGACGCCATTTCGGCATAGCTCGGGTCCGTTTTCTGCAGCTTTTGCGCCATCTGCATCATCTGCAGGGCAAAAAACCCGACCCAGGTAGTGCCATCTGACTGATACAGCCGACCGCCGCCCGGAAGATTGCCCGATGACCGATCAAAAACCGAGATGTTGTCGAGCCCGAGAAAGCCGCCCTGAAACAGGTTGTTGCTTTCGGCATCCTTCCGGTTCACCCACCACGTGAAATACAGCAGCCCATGCTCGAACATCCGCCGCAAGAACGCACTGTCCGTGGTACCCCGCGTCTGCAGCTCGTATTCCGCAATCTTCAGCGCGGCCCAGACCTGCAACGGCGGGTTCACGTCGTCAAAGGCCCATTCATACGCAGGCACCTGGCCGTCTGGTTTCATGAACCATTCGCGGCATAACAGCATGATCTGTTCCTTGGCGAAGGTCAGGTCGGTGCGGGCAAGCGCGATGGTGTGGAAACACAGGTCCCAACTTGCAAACCAGGGATACTCCCAGGTGTCGGGCATCGAGATGATGTCTTCTGAATAGAAGTGCCGCCACTGCGCATTGCGCCCCGCGTGACGCGCGGCAGGGGGCGGAACATCGTCGCCGTCAAGCCAGTCGGCGACGACAAAGTGAAAGAACTGTTTGGACCACAGCATCCCTGCATGCGCCTGTCGTGCGATGTTTGCACGGTCCGGCGTCAGGTCGCCTGGCAGCCGGGCCGCGTAGAAAGCGTCCGCCTCGGCGATGCGCGCGTCGAACACCGCATCCGCATCCGCGCCAAGGTCCGTCGCGCCACCTTCTGCCGTCAGGCGCAGCACGATGCTGACAGCTTGCCCCGGCGCAACGTCACGACGGTAAACGGCCGATGCCTTGGTGCCGGTCAGGGCCGGGTTGACCGTCGCGGCCCCCTGCAACAGATGATCGTTGATCCCGTCCTTGGGGAACGCCTGGCCATCCGTGCCGTACAGACGTCTGCTATTGGTCTCATTTTCAACAAACAGCAGGCGGTCGGCGTCCGGGCATACCAGGCGAACGGTGCCAAGCTCGGCGTGACGGGCCTCGATCGTGCCGTCCTCGGCCGACATTTCGGGGCGCACGGACCCAGCGCGCCAGCTCCATGTGTTGCGAAAAAGCAAGGTTGGCAAAAGCCAGACGGGATGCGAATCCGGCCCATGGTTGATCACTGTGATCCGCACCAACGTGTCATCGACCGTCCGCTTGGCATATTCGACGGACACGTCGAAATACCGGTCCTCGTCGAATGCGCCGGTATCCAGCAGCTCGTATTCAAGCGCTGATCCATCCGTGGCCTTGCGATGCGCATTTTCCGCAAGCAGCTTTTCGTACGGAAACGCGCAATGAGGATATTTATACAGCATTTTCATATAGCTGTGGGTCGGCGTGCTATCTTGGTAAAAATAGTACTCCTTGACGTCCTCGCCGTGATTGCCCTGGTCGTTGGTCAACCCGAACATCCGTTCCTTCAGGATCGGGTCGTTCCCGTTCCACAGGGCAAGACTCAGGCAAAGACGCTGCCGGTCGTCGGACAGGCCGGCAATCCCGTCCTCGCCCCAGCGGTAGGCCTGGCTCCGGGCATTGTCATGGGGCAGGTGATCCCAGGCGGTGCCGCCTTCGGAATAATCCTCGCGCACCGTGCCCCACTGCCGCTCGCTCAGATACGGACCCCAGCGCAACCATCTGGCACGGTCCGGGCCGTTCAGGCGTGTCTCTTCGGCAAGATTAGTCATTGAACGCTCCGGTTCATTTCACATGTTCGATCGCTTGCACGGGCAATCAGGTGCCAAGCACGAATGCACTCGGCGACGCTCCAGGCCTGTGCGACGCAACCGCGTGGCGCATGGGGCGCATCGGCCTCGAAGATTTCGTTGATCGTGCCGATGCCTTCGATGCCCAGCTGATCGGCCATCGGTGCAAGGACTTCACGGGCGCGCACCGGGTCGTTGTAGCTGTCCAGATGCGCCTCGATGAATGGCCCGATCAGCCATGCCCAGACCGTGCCCTGGTGATAAGCGCCATCGCGTGACACCTGATCTCCACCATAGTGGGGCCGATAAGCGGGGTCAGACTGCGCAAGCGAGCGCAGCCCGACGGGCGTCAGCAGCGCCTCTTCACAGCGTCGCACGATCTGCCGGCAGCGGTCCGCGTCAAAGATACCAGTGGCCGCGCGTGCGGCAAAGATCTGGTTCGGGCGCAGCGCGACCTCGTGGCCCTGCGGCCCGTCCAGAACGTCATAACAATAACCGACATCGGGGTTCCAGAACCGCGCGAACCCTGTACTGGCCTTTGCCAGCAGCAGTTTGTAGGGCGCAGGATCGCGACCAAGAACACCCGCTGCGCGCACCATGAACCGGAGGCCCGAAACCCACAGGGCATTCACCTCGACCGGTTTGCCGATGCGCGGCGTCACCACCCAGTCGCCAACCTTGGCGTCCATCCACGTCAGTTGGACCCCCGGCTCGCCCGCAGTGATCAGCCCGTCGGCCGGGTCGACGCGAATGCCATAACGGGTGCCATGCTGCATGTGGGACACGATGTCTTCGAGCACGCCGAAAAGATCGGTCAGCACACTCAGATCGCCCGTCGCATCATGATGCGCAGCGACAGCCTCAATGAACCAGAACGTGGCATCGACTGTGTTGTATTCGGGCGCTGTTCCCGCGTCGGGAAAGCGGTTGGGGATCATTCCGCGATCGACTGTCTCGGCAAAGCCGCGCAGGATCGACGCGGCGATATCCGTACGCCCGGTCTCGATCGCCAGACCGGGCAGCGAGATCATGGTGTCGCGTCCCCAGTCGGCAAACCAGTGGTATCCAGCGATGACCGTGTGTCCGCTTGATCCGTCATTCAGTTTTCTGCGGACGATGAACTGATCGGCGGCCAGAACCAGACGCTCGATCCAAGGCGTGGAGGGGCCGGCAGGCCGCACTGCCTGCCAGGCCGCAAGCAACATTTCCTGTCGGGCCGTTTCGGCGCCAAGACTGTCGGCCATTGTTTCGGGTGCCAATGGCAGCGCGCCGACACTCGCCGCGAACTCAACGGTTTCTCCAAGCATCAGCTCTGCCTTGAACAGGCCGGCCTGAACGTGATCCTCGCGGTCCGTCAGGCCGCGCAGCCGTTCCTGTGCCAGGTCAAAGCCGCGATACCATGACACCTGACCCTCGACGCCTGCCCCCGGCATCTGCATGTGCAGCCTGTGGTCCGCGCTGCCCCAGTCGACGGAAATGCGATCAACATGCGCTGTCACCGTCGGCATCCAGTCGCTGGCCGACGAGCGGCCATGATAATCTCGACAATCGACAACCGGCCGCAGGGTCATGGTAACCGGCGCCACGGCGCGCAGCAGGGTGTATTGCAGGCGGGTGACATTTGCGCCGTGATCCATGATCACGCGTTTTTCGAGGCTGAACAACGGGGTAACATATCGCCAGATCGGCAATGTTCCTTCGAAGCGGACCTCTTCAAGATAGTTTGCGCCCTGCGGGGCCATGACTCCGCCCGCCCAGCGAACCGAACCAAGCTCGAAGCTTTGTCCGTTCACCGTCACGGCTTCCAGCACGGTCACAAGCATGAGCGTCCTGCCGACCGGAGGGTCAAGCGCCGCCACGAGAAGGCCGTGATAGGCGCGCGTCGGCAAGCCTGCCAACGTCCCCGCTGCGTAGCCGCCGATCCCATTCGTCACCAGCCATTCCGCTGCCTCTGCAGCGGCGGGATTTGCACAAGTCTGCCGACCTAGGCGAAGAACCGATAAGCTCACGTGTTTAGTTTCCCGCCCGATTTTTCCCAGTGTCCTTTGGGTACGTATGACGAACTGGCCCAAGGAATTCTGATCGTTTTAAGTCATGTCAGAGTCATGCCGAACCTGCTCCGGATCCGACCGTTGTTCCCCGAGCCTATGTTTTGAGGGTTAATAAATTATAAAAATTTGTCTTTTTTTGTCTCTCTGGGCATGTTCCAAGACGCGCAAATGCACATTAAGATGCAGCCGACATGGTCGTGAAAAAGGTGCCGGAACGCCGGATTCGCCTTGGGAAAAGACGATGACCACCAAGGCTGCATGCCATTTTCGGTCAACAGGGCGGACCACCCCACCTTTTCGTCACCGCATGGCAGGTCAGCGACGACATCGCGAAGGGGACAATTTTCAGCAGCCTGTCAGATATGCCCGATCCCACGGTTCGACACTGCGATTCCGTAGCCGGCCGGAACACGGCATTCTGCGCCAATCACATCACGGGAGGGCGGCCACCACACACGCCGCCATGGCAGCGATAACGACGTTTGGCCAGCCGTCCGTCCTCAACTGCCCGAATGATCGCAAGCTCCGTTCAGGCAGCTGAGGACGGGGCCGGGCATCGCGCCCGATAGGGTCCCGAATTGGCGCAAGCGTCCAACGGCCGAGGATTTGAAGAATGGACTGAAGGAGCCGCGCTCTACCGTCCTCAACAAAGCAGAGGACGCGGTGATCGTCGCATTTCTGGCGAACGCGCCGCCGCCGGATGCGTATCTGCGTGCCCGTCCGCCATCGCAGCGGCATCGGACGCGGTCGGCAGTAGAAACAGCACCCTTACCGGCATGGAATTTCTCGCCGTCCCATTGGAGATACGCCACAGCCGCAGCAGTTAAAGCGCAACAGCACGGAATTCTTTCGTGTCGACTGTGTTTAAGATCGGACTGCGCGGGGCGGGCCCTGTCTCTGTGTAACCCGGAGACGAACCAGAAAGTTCACACCATACAACCTGTGAACCAAGCGGATCGCGATGCCGTCCCCGGACGCAGTCATACCCCTCCCGGCTGACGGCACGGACTGTGCTGACACGTGTTGAAACCGGACGACAGTGCAGTCACACCAGACGCGTTGTGACATGATCGGTGCGGCCCATGGAACGGTGTGTCGCCTGGCCTCACAGACCAGAGACGTGCGGTATTTATCGGCCATCCACCGTCAACCAAAGACGCCGCAACCCCGGCAGGACCATTGTCACTGTCGGGGTTGCGGCCTTTTGCGATGTTGTGGCACCAACTGTGGCAGCTTTTGGGCGTCAGCCCGATCAGACGGCCCGGTACCGCTGTCGTGTTAACATAAGAGCGTGGCCGCGCTGCGGCCATTCCGGCACGCGCGACCGCCAGTGTGGCTTGGCCTCAGGCGCGTGCCTTGACCACCTGCAACAGGGGCATCACGTCGGACATGTCGGGACCGTGGGCCTGACCCGTCACCGCCTTGCGCAGCGGCATGAACAGACCTTTGCCCTTGCGGCCCGTGGCGTTCTTGACCGCCGTGGTCCATTCGCCCCAAGTCGCGTCGGTGAACGGACCCGCAGGCAGCAGGGTCATGGCCTGGGCGATGAAATCGGCGTCCTCGGGGTCGATCTGCGGCTCGGCGCCTTCGCTGAAGATGCGCCACCAGTCGTCCAGATCATCCAGGCGGGTGATGTTCTGGGACGCCACGCGCCAAAACCGTTCGGCCTGATCGTCAGGCACGCCCAGGGCCGCGATGCGGTCGGCGACGGCGGCAAGGGGCAGCGCCTGGTTGCGCTCGCGCGTCAGCGGCCACAGGTCCTCGGCATCGAACTTGGTGGGCGATGCCCCGAACTGGCCCAGGTCGAACGCCTGCGCCAGATCGTCTAGAGAGGCCAGCGAGACGGGCACGCCCGATCCCAACCGCGCCATCAGCGCGATCAGCGCCTCGGGGGCGACTCCGGCCTCGCGCAGATCCTTGAGCGACAGGGCGCCGATGCGCTTGGACAGTTCCTCGCCCTTGGCGCCGGTCAGCAGGCTGTGATGCGCGAATGCCGGGGACGTGCCGCCGATGGCCTGAATGATCTGGATCTGGGTCGCGGTGTTGGTGACGTGGTCGGACCCGCGCACGATATGGGTCACGCCCATGTCGGTGTCGTCCACGCTGCTGGCAAAGGTGTACAGCACCTGACCGTCGGCGCGGATCAGCACCGGGTCGCTGACCGATGCCGCGTCGATCGAGATGTCGCCCAAAATGCCGTCGGTCCATTCGATCCGGTTCTGGTCCAGCAGAAAGCGCCAGTATCCCTCGCGCCCCTCGGCGCGCAGGCAGTCGCGGTCGGCATCCGACAGCGACAGGCCGGTGCGGTCATAGACCGGCGGCTTGCCCATGTTCAGCAGCTTCTTGCGCTTCAGGTCCAGCTCGACCGGGGTCTCGAACACCTCGTACAGACGGCCCGACGCCTTCAGCGCCTCGGCCTCGGCACGATAGCGGTCCATGCGCAGCGACTGACGCTCCACCCGGTCCCAGTGCAGGCCCAGCCATTCCAGATCGCGCTGGATGCCGTCGACATACTCCTGCTTGCTGCGTTCCTGGTCGGTGTCGTCCAGACGCAGGATGAAGGTGCCGCCGGCCTTGCGGGCGATCAGATAGTTGAACAGCGCGGTGCGCAGGTTGCCCACATGGATGTGGCCGGTGGGCGAGGGTGCGAAACGGGTGATGGTCATGGGGCGTCTCCTGTTGCTGTTGCTCTTTCACAGCCGGGCATTTTTGTCCATATCGGGGGGACCATGCAGGAGGCGCTGGAATGAGTGACTGGAACGGCCGCACGGCCCCCGACACAGCCGAGATCGAGGCCATGGCCCGGCATGCCATGACTACCCTGCCCCCCGAATTCCGCGAAGCTGCGGCCCAGGTCGCCATTCGCGTCGCCGAATTCGCGCCCGAGGACGTGCTGGACGAATTGCAGATCGATGACCCGTTCGACCTGACCGGCATCTATGACGGTATCCCCGTGACCGAAAAATCGATCAGCGACCAGCCGGGCGGCCCGGACATCATCTGGCTGTACCGCCGTCCGATCATGGACGAATGGGTCACACGGGGCGACGTGTCGCTGGGCGATCTGGTCGTTCACATCGTCACCCACGAGATGGCGCATCATTTTGGCTGGTCCGACGACGACATCGCCACCATCGACCAGTGGTGGGAATGAGATGAGCGGTCAGGCCCCTATCCTGACCGTCACGCTGAACCCGGCGCTGGACCTGTCGACCGCCGCCGACAGTGTGGCGCCCGACCTCAAGCTGCGCTGCGACAAGCCGGTGGCCGATCCTGGCGGCGGCGGCATCAATGTCAGCCGGGCGATCAAGATCATCGGCGGCCAGTCGACCGCGATGGTGGCCCTGGGCGGCGCGACCGGACAACGCATGGCCGAGTTGCTGAAATCGGCGGGGCTCCAGGTGCTGCGCCTGACCGCACCCGGCGAGACGCGACAGTCACTGGCCGTGACAGACCGCGCGACGGGCGCGCAATACCGTTTCGTGATGCCAGGCCCCGAATGGCACATGACCCAGTTGGCAGGCACCATCGCCGCGATCGCCGAGGCGGCATTGGCCGGGGGTTGGGTGGTCATGTCAGGGTCGAACCCGCCCGGCATCGCGCCAGGGTTCGAACAGATGCTGACCGTGCGCCTCAAGGACGGGCGCGCGCGGCTGCTGGTCGACGCGTCGGGGGATGCGTTGCAGGCGCTGGCGGGGTCGTCCATTCCGGTCGACGTGCTGCGCATGGACAGCCACGAGGCCGAAGAACTGGCGGGCCGCCCCCTGCCCCTGCGCAGCGACAGCGCGGATTTCGCGGCGGGGCTGGTGCGCAACGGCGCCGCGAAATCGGTGATCGTGGCGCGGGGCGCGGACGGGTCGGTCATTGCCGGACCCGATGGCGCCTGGCACGCCGCGGCGGCACCCGTGCGCGTGGTCAGTGCCGTGGGCGCGGGCGACAGTTTTGTGGCGGGCTTTGTTCTGGCCGCCGCGCGCGGCTGGCCCATGCAGGAGGCGCTGGCCCTGGGCGCCGCTGCCGCATCGGCGGCGGTCATGACGCCCGCGACGGATCTGTGCAATGCCGCCGATGTGCGCCATTTCTATTCGCAGCGCGTGGTGACGCGACTGTAACAAAAGAGGCCGCCCGAAAAGGGGCGGCCCTGATCGTCGATGCGCGTAGGCTTCAGGCGGCTTCGGCTTCCTCGGCCTCAGCGGCCATCCGGCGCTCGCTCTCTTCGCGCGACAGCGCGACAGAGGTGCGCACACCTTTGGACACGAATTCCATCAGGCCTTTGACCACACGTTCGTTCGGGTCGATCCCGGCACAGGACAGTACCTCGCGCCCATCGCGCGACCGTGCCCACCGGGCAATCTGTTCGGGGCCGTTGCCATATTTCTTGTCGTCTGCAATGGCGTCATCCAAGGCCGCCAGCACCACCGCTGCAAACAGCTTGCGGGCACGCTGGCCTTGTTCAAAATTGAAGGCCGAGCCGTCGACAAAATCGCGCATCTTGTTTTCGTCCATTCTCTTGCGGCCCCGATCGGGAGTCAGGGCCTTATGGGGAAAACTTGACGTTTCCCCTGTTTCTTGAATCCGTTTCTCTGACGGTGCCTGCTGCCTTAGCCCTTCGGCCCGCCGATTCGGTATCCCTTCACTTGCATGCCTGCCATGTCCTTAGCGCATGCCGCCCAAATTGCGGGGAAAATTGTGCCCCCGGCGCGCCAGTGACGTGGCTTTGATCCCGTTGGCACCTTGACAACGCCGCAGTTGCGATCTGGTTGCCTGATACCGCAGCCCTCGATATAGGGGGCCAAGATTGTCGTTCAACGGCTGGCCATGCCAGGACGGCCCAAAATTTCCGCAAACGCAACGAGACCCATCCCATGCCCAAGATCAACGGCAATGAAATCCGCCCCGGCAACATTCTGGAACATGACGGGGGCCTGTGGGGCGCCGTCAAGGTGAACCACGTCAAGCCCGGCAAGGGCGGCGCCTTTGCCCAGGTCGAACTCAAGAACCTGCGCGACGGGCGCAAACTGAACGAGCGGTTCCGCTCGGAGGACAAGGTCGAGCGTGTCCGTCTGGACCAGAAGGACCAGCAATTCCTGTACGAAACCGACGGCAAGCTGGTCTTCATGGACAGCGAGACCTTTGAGCAGACCGAACTGGACGCCGACCTGCTGGGCGACCGTCGCCCGTTCCTGCAGGACGGCATGACCGCCACCATCGAATATTACGGCGAAGAGGCCCTGTCGGTGTCGATCCCGCAAAAGGTGACCTGCACCGTCGCCGAGACCGAGCCGGTCGTGAAGGGCCAGACGGCCGCCAACAGCTACAAGCCCGCGATTCTGGACAACGGCGTGCGCATCATGATCCCGCCCTTCGTCGGCGAGGGCGAGGCGATCATCGTCAACACCGAGATGTTCGAATACAGCGAACGCGCATAAACGATCACTCCGCCGCCACAGCGGCGGAGTTCAACTCTGGGTTTCGATCAGCAAACCGATGATCGCCTCAACCGGACCAAGGGTATTAGATGCATGCCATGAGAACTGATTTTGAACGATCGGCCTGACCCGCTGGTCAGTCAAGCACATCCGAACCGACCCAACCACAGCCTGTCTGTCATTGGGATTCTGCCATAATACTAAATGCTTCAACAGACGCGATGGCTGTTTTGCACCCTCCGGCGATTGCGTCGAATAGATGCCAATTTGTACGTCGTCGACCATGATCGACACAGATCGCCCAGATGTAGCAGCCATCAGAAAACATCCCAGCAGCTGCCCCGATATTTCCCAGACCAAGGGCTGATCAAGATTGAAGGTCTCCGTTCGAACAACACTGTTCTCGTATGTTCTGGACACGGCTCCATTCGGTCTCGCCATACCCAGGTCCCTTCCGGCCAGCGCCAGTGACCGTTGTGGAACGCGAGCACCTTCGAGCAACTGGACAACACGTGAGGCAATCCAGAATGGAAAGCCGGTACCCAGCCGATAATGCGCTTCATCTGCATAAAACTCCGCGACGGGCTTGCCCTCTCTCGAGCAGCGAAGCTTCAAAGGTGTCTCAAGGTCAAATGCGGTTAGTCCACGTTCGGTCAGCATTTCACCCAGCGCGTGTCGCCATTGCGTTGGCGACCCCACCGCCATTTCAGACAGGTTCCTGAACAATACAGGTAGAACACGAATACCCCGCCGCGCGCAAAGTTCAAGGAACCATTCGCAATGATAAATGAGGCTCTTGACCGATTGCCCATGACGGAAATGGTTCTGCTCGTTCAGCGAATACTCCCATATAATTGTAGCATTGCTGGGTATGTCTTCGGTCATCAATCTGTAAATACCCATCAATGACGTTGCAGCACCGACTGACTTGTTTACAACCTTGTATTTTAGCGTGACCATACTGGTAAGGTGATGGACCCAACCGCCCCGCATCAAACTGTTTGACCCCCCGATGACATACAGTTCGGGCAAATCAGACATGCCACGCCCCCGGCATTTTATACGCTGTACACAGTAACGTGATACACCGGCCACGACGCACGATAATAGCAACGTGGCAGCGATTGATCGCGGACATGCGACCATTTGGGAAACTATTTATCGATAAACTTTCAATTTACATTTCCTCATGATTAATTCAACCAATCGAAATTGAAAAGTGGACCGGGGGACGAACGCGCCGTGAACAACGCCCTGAACCTGACCGGTCGCGTTCTGATCGCATTGCTGTTCATCGGCGGCGCGGTCCAGAAGGTCGGCGACCCCACACAGGTCACCCGCATGATCGAAGGCCTGGGCTTGCCCGGCGTGCTGGTCTGGCCGGTCGCGGCCTTTAACCTGGTCGCGGGGATCTGCCTGATCCTTGGGCCGCGCGTGCGAACCTGGGCGCTGCTGCTGGCGATCTATTGCATCGGGACCAGCTGGTTTCACTGGCAGCTGCGCGCCGATCCGTGGCAGGTCACCATCGTGGTCAAGAACTGGGCCGTGGCTGGGGGTCTGCTGATCCTGGCGGCGCAAGGTCCGGGCCGATGGGTGCGCCGGCGTTAATCGAACAGCGACAGCTGGGCGGGGCCGTCACCCGCGCCCTCGAACCCTGACAGCGTGACGCCCAACAGGCGCGCGCCGCGCGGATCGGGCAGCACCCCCGCCGCAAGGTCGCGGGCGATGCACAGCAGCTCGTTTTGTGACGCAACCGCCTGCCCCAGACTGCGCGCCCGCGTGATCTGTTGGAAATCCGCGAACTTGACCTTGAGCGTCACGGTCCGCCCGCGCAGGTCGTGGCGCGCGACGGCGGCCCAGACCTTGGCGGCCAGCGGCTCCAGCGCCTCCAGCGCGGGGTCCAGCGCCATGATGTCGGCGGAGTAGGTGTTCTCGGCGCCGACCGACTTGCGGATGCGGTCGGGGCTGACGCGCCGGTGGTCGATACCGCGCGCGATGTTCCAATAGTACCGCCCGGCCTTGCCGAACCGGCGCAGCAGGAAATCCAGATCCTGCGCATGCAGGTCGGCCCCGGTGGCGATGCCCATCGCCTGCATCTTGGCGGCGGTGGCGGGGCCCACGCCGTGAAACTTGCCCACCGGCAATGACAGCACAAAATCCGGCCCCCGGTCCGGCGTGATGACGCACAAACCGTCGGGCTTGTTCTGATCGGATGCCAGCTTGGCCAGAAACTTGTTATAGCTGACGCCGGCGCTGGCGGTCAGACCTGTCGTTTCCTGAATACGGGCGCGGATCTGGGCCGCTATCTTGGTTGCGGTGCGGCCCTTCAGATGTTCGGTCACGTCCAGATAGGCCTCGTCCAGCGACAGCGGCTCGACCAGGGGGGTATGGTCCAGAAAGATGTCGCGGATCTGCTGGCTGACCTGTTTGTAGACGTCGAACCGGTGCCGCACAAAGATCAGGTCCGGGCACAGCCGCGCCGCGGTGACCGATGGCATGGCCGACCGCACCCCGAACACCCGCGCCTCATAGCTGGCGGCGGCCACGACGCCGCGCGCGGCCGACCCGCCCACCGCGACCGGCTTGCCACGCAGTTCCGGGAAATCGCGCTGCTCGACCGAGGCAAAGAAGGCATCCATGTCGATATGGATGATCTTGCGCAGGGGCGGGCCCGGATCGGTCACAGTGGCTGCAGCCGCGCCTCGCCGGCCTGCATGTCGGGGGCGACCCGGTCGTGGCGCACATGGGCGATGGCCTGCCCGCCGGATTGGGTAAAGACGGTGCCCACTTCGCGCCCGTCCGCGGTGATGGGCGTGCCCGGGGAAACCGCGCCGTCGATGCGCAGCGTGGTCAGACCCTTGCGCAGTTCGGTCTTGTGCTTCATCCGCGCGGTGACCTCCTGACCCACATAGCACCCCTTGCGGAAATCGACGCCGTGCAGACGCTCGAACCCGGCCTCCAGGATATAGGTGTCGTTGGGGATCAGCTCGACTAGGGTTTCGGGGATGCAATGCGCCACGCGGATAGCGTCCCAATCGGTGCCGTCATCGCCCGCCGCGCCATAGTGCCGCCAGCCAAGCGCGGTGTGACGCGGGTCGGCCACAGCCCCGTCCGGCGCGGGGCCGGTGCCGCGCGCCACGGGCATGTCCACGGGTTCCAGCACGACCTTGCTGCGCAGCTTGTACATCGACAGGCGGCGGATCAGGTCGTCCGACAGACGCGCATCCACATCGATCAACAGCGCGTCGCCATCGGGCACGATCAGGAAATCGGCCAGATACTTGCCCTGCGGCGTCAGCATCGCGGCCCAGATAGGGGCGCGGGCCACATCGTTGGTCACCAGCCCCTGCAGAAACGATACGCGGTCCTCGCCGGTCAGGCGGATGATCTGGCGGGTCATTCATTGTCTCCGAATTGCAGCGCGACAAGGCGGGCATAGGCGCCGCCCTTGGCCATCAACTGGTCATGACTGCCCTGTTCCACAACCCGCCCCGATTCCATCACCACGATCTTGTCGGCATTGCGGATGGTCGACAGGCGGTGCGCGATGACCAACGTGGTGCGCCCCGCCGACAGGTGGTCCAGCGCATCCTGGACCAGCCGTTCGCTGGCGGTGTCCAGTGCGCTGGTCGCCTCGTCCAAGAGCAGCACGGGCGCGTCCCGCAACAGCGCGCGGGCGATCGCCACACGCTGGCGCTGGCCGCCCGACAGGGCCGATCCGCGCGGCCCCACGCGGCTGTCCAGCGTGCGCTGATCGTCCAGAAAATTGCTGACATTCGCGGCCTTCAGCGCGGCCTGCATGTCGGCGTCCGACGCATCGGGCCGCCCCATCAGGATGTTGTCGCGCAGGCTTTCGTCGAACAGCGCCGATTCCTGCGCCACGGTCGAATACTGGTCGCGCAGCACGCCCAGGTCGTATTCCGTGACCGGCGCACCGCCCAGACTGACCAGTCCCCGGTCCGGGTCGACCATACGCGTCAGCATGTTGAACACCGTCGATTTCCCCGCCCCCGACGGGCCGACCAACGCGGTGGTGCGCCCGGCTTCGGCGGTGAAGGACAGCCCGTGCAGGACGACCTGACCGTCATAGGAGAGCCACACGTCGTCCAGCACGATCTGGGTCGTGTCGGGCGGCGTGGTGCGCGGGCCGGACACTACGGTCGGGCGCGTGTCAAAGACGTGATAGATGCGTTCCAGGCTGGCGGCGGCGGTCTGCCAGACGCCCGCGATGCCGCCAAGGCGGCGCATCGGCTGAAACGCCAGCGCCAGCGCGGTAAAGAACGCCATGAAGTCGCCCACGCTGCGGTCGCCATCCATCACCTGATTGCCGCCCAGTGCCAGCACCGCGACAAAGCCGATGCCCGTCACCACGTCGGTCAGCGCCGGGATCACGCTGGAGGTCGCGGCGACCTTGGTTTCCGACGCCCGGATGCGGGCCACGATGGCCGCAAAGCGGGCGGTCTGGTCGGCCTCGGCCCGGTTCAGCCGGATCGAGGCGATGCCGTGCAGCACCTCGTCCAGCCGGGTGGCGCGCAGGCTGGCGTTCACGCGGTTCTGGCGCACCTTGCGGCGGATGTATTTCTGCACCAACGCCGCGGGCATGATCAGGATCGGCGCCCCCACCAGCGCCCCCAGAGTCCAGACCGGATCGATGGTCAGCGCCACCCCGAACAGCATGGCCAGGCTGATTGCGTCGCGTGTGGCCCCGGTGATCAGCGTCGCCCAGACCCCCTGGACGGCCATGGTATCGCCCTGGATCCGTTCGATCATGGCGCCGGGCGAATTGTCGCGGAAAAAGCGGCTGTCCAGCGTCAGGATATGCGCCAGCAGCTGTGTCTGCATCGTCGTCGACACCGCCAGCGAGATCGTCGTCAGCAACGCCCGGCTGGCCACCAGCGTGACCGCGCGCAGCAGGAAGATCCCGAAGATCGCCGCCCCCACCCACCAGATCGCGCCCGGCTGCTTGCCGATGAAGACCAGGTCGAACAGCGGCTTCAGCATCCAGCTGATCAGGGCCAGCGTCGATCCCTCCAGCGTCATCAGGACGAACGCCAGTCCCATCCTGCCCCGGTGCGGACGCAGGTAGTCATCCCACAACCGCCGCAGCAGCCCGGGCACCTTTGCGGCATCCTGGGCCGGCGGCACGGTCGTCCCGCGCGTCGCGGCGGCAATCAGTCGGGAGGGGCTGTCCTGGCGGGGGTCCACGGGTCTGTCGGGCCTTTCGGTCGCGGGCGCGGGCGCCCTTTTCGATCACGCCCAGCCATACCCCTTTCCGGCCTTGCGCCACAAGACCACGCCCCGTTGACGCCGCGGGGGTGTGGCCCTACCGATCCTGCATGATGTGAAGGAACGCATGTGATGGACTTTGCCCCCGGACCCGACCTGATCGCAATTCCCGGCCCCTCTCCGGTGCCGGCGCGCGTGCTGAACGCGGCGCATCGGGCGTCGCCCGACATCTATGCCAATGATCTGGCGCAGGTGAACCTGCAGGTGATGGCCCAGTTGAAGCGGCTGGCGGGCACACAGGCGCATCTGGCCCCCTATATCGGCAACGGTCATGCAGGGTGGGAGGCGGCATCCGCCAACATGTTCGCCCCCGGCGATCTGGCGCTGGTGCTGACCAGCGGCCATTTCGGCCGGTCCTGGGCCGACATGACCGAGGGTCTGGGCGTTCAGGTCGAGCGGATGGATTTCGGCGCACTGGCCCCCGATCCGGGGCGTCTGGCCGCGCGTCTGGCCCAGGACCCGCAAGGACGAATCCGCGCCGTGATGGTGTGTCAGACCGACACGGCCAGCGCGACCCTGGCCGATATTCGCGCAATCCGGGCGGCGATGGGCGATCACCCGGCGCTGCTGGTGGTCGATGCCATCGCGTCACTGGGCTGTGCGCCGATGCGGATGGACGACTGGGGCGTCGACGTGCTGATCGCCGCCAGCCAAAAAGGGCTGATGTGCCCGCCCGGTACGGTCTTCGTGTGGTTTTCGGACAAGGCGGCGGCGCGGGGGCGGACGTCGCTGACCTCTCCGTGGTGGGACTGGCACCTGCGGGCCGGGTCGGACGCGCTGTGGCGCTGGTGGGGCGGCACTCCGCCCGTCCAACAGATCTTCGCCCTGTCCGAGGCGCTGACGATGATTCTCGACGAAGAGGGGCTAGAGGCCACCTGGGCGCGACACAACAGGCTGGCGCGCGCCACATGGGCCGCGGTCGACGCCTGGTCGGTCGGCAGCGGCATCCGCGTCTCGGTGGCCGATCCCAGCGCCCGCGCCTGTTCGGTAACGGCGGTGACCCTGCCCGGCGCGGACGCGCTGCGGGCATGGGTCACGCGCGCATGCGGGGTGACGCTGGGCGTTGGTCTGGGCGCGCCTGACCCTGCGGCTGCGTTGCGGATCGCCCATATGGGCCACACCAACGCCGGGGTCCTTCTGGGCACGCTGGGCGCAATCGAGGCGGGTCTGACTGCCCTGTCCATCCCGCATGGCCCCGGCGCATTGGAGGCCGCAGCGGCCAGCATCGCCCATTCGGCCTGATCCGCGGGCGGCGGCAGGCACTGACGCGCCGGGCCGCCGAAGGCAGGCCTGGCGCCACCGGACGGCTCCGCACCGTCAGGTGCACCCTGCGGGGTGTAGAACGGATCGCGTCATCGACCGGCAGCGTCAGGTGCCGATATTCCGCTGGCCGGGACCGCCTGCGCGGACGTGGTTTATCAGGCGGTGAGCGCGGTGACCGATTTCGTGTGTGTTCGACCGTGGTGACGCGCCCTGCGCCTTTACCCGCCGTCAGTTGGGTGCGACGCGCGCCAGCGTCACGACGGTATCGCCATAGCTGCGCCGATCCAGCAGCGTCATGGCAGCGGGCAGCAAGGGCGCGCGCGACTCCTCCCAGACGATCCACGCGCCCGCGCCGATCCAACCGCCCTGCAATGCAGAGGTCAGCGCGACCTCTCCGCTTCCCTGGCCATAGGGTGGATCCATGAACACGACATCAAAGGCAGCCCCCGTATTGCGTCCAAGCTTGGTCGCGTCACGGCGCAAAAGCACGGTCGTCGGCTGCACCCGAGCCTTGGCGATGTTCTGACGCATCAGGGCATGCGCGCGGGAGCCGTCATCGACCAAGGTGGCGTGTGACGCGCCGCGCGACAGCGCCTCCAGCCCCAGGGCGCCGGTCCCCGCGAACAGATCCAGCACGCGCGCACCGGGCAGCGGATTGCCATGCGTGCCGTTGATCAGCAGATTGAAGATCGCCTCGCGGACGCGGTCGGTCGTCGGACGAAGATGCGCGGCCGGATCGCCCTCGCCCAGATCGGCCAGCTTCAGGCCGCGCAGCGTGCCGCCGACGATCCTCATGATTGCGTCCCGCGGTGGCGGCGGGGGGCATCCTGCCCCCCGCACCCCCCTGGGCCGCCCTGCGAATCGAACCCGGTCATGCCAGCAGCGCCCTAAGGTCGGGCACCGTCGCAAGCGTCGCCGGATCGGGGCTGATCCCGCCCTCGATCAGGCGTTTGCCGATCATGTAGGCGCGAACGTCATTCAGCGCGTCGACGGCAATCAGCGCACCTTGTCGATAATACCAGACCGATGCGGCATGATCGCCCTGCCCCGCCCGTTCCACGACCTGATCGTGACCCGTGTTCAGACCCGCGATCTGCAGTTTTGCATCGAACTGGTCCGACCAGAACCAAGCCTTGGGTACATAGTCGCGGGCATACCCAAGCATATTGTCGGCCACGCATTCCGCCATGTCGATGGCCCCGCCCACGCTCTCCAGCCGCAACCGCCCGCCCTGCCATGGCGTGCTGGCGCAATCGCCCGCGGCCCAGATCGACGGATCGGATGTGCGCCCATGCAGATCGGTCGCGATTCCGTTGTCCAGATGCAGCCCCGCCGTGGCCGCCAGCCCCGTTTCAGGCAGCACACCGATACCCATGATTACCAGATCCGCATCAATCTGCTGTCCGTCGGTCAGCGCCACACCATCGACCCGGTCTTCCCCCGTGATGCGGCTGATCCCCGTTCCCTCCAGGATCGTGACGCCATGCGCCTGATGCAGCGCGCGGATCAGGTCCGCGGTCTGGGCCGCCGCGACCCGGCCCAGGATGCGGGGTGCCGCCTCGATCAGCGTGACCTTGAGGCCCGACTTGCGCGCAACTGCCGCCGCCTCCAGACCGATATAGCCGCCGCCGATCACGACCAGACGCCGCCCCTCGTGCAACTGCGGGGCCAGCGCATCGACATCGGCCAGATTGCGGATCACATGCGTGCCGGGCAGATCGCCGCCCATCGACGCGGGCAGGCGGCGCGGAGACGCGCCGGTGGTCAACGCCAGCGCGTCATAACCATGGGTACCCCGGTCGGTGGTCACCACCCTCCCGACTGCATCGATCGACAACGCCGTTTCGGACAGGTGCAGCGCAATTTCCTGATCACGCCACCACTCCGGCGCGCGCAGCGTCAGGCGGTCGATATCCATCCGGCCAAGCAGATAGGCCTTGGACAAGGGCGGGCGCTGATAGGGGGCGGCGGGTTCATCACCGATCACGGTCAGCGGGCCTGCGTGCCCCTTTGCCCGCAACCGCGCCGCCATCGAGGCCGCCGCCTGCCCCCCACCCACGATCACGATGCGCATCCGCCGCCTCTCTGGTCTGTTCACCGGGGGCACCCTATAGTCGCCGCGAATCCGTTGCAATTCAGGAGAATGCGATGACCATCACCGCCGGAGACACGATGCCCCAGGGCCAATTGCTGCGCGTAGGCGAGGCCGGCCCAGAGACCGTCGACCTTGCCGACCTGATGCAGGGCAAGGTCGCCCTGTTCGGCCTGCCGGGGGCCTTTACCGGCACCTGCACGAACGCGCATATGCCCAGCTTTGTGCGCCATGCGGACATGTTCCGCACCAAGGGTGTTCTGCGTATCGTCTGCATCACCGTGAACGATCCCTTCGTGGCCAAGGCCTGGGCGGACCAGACCGGCGCGACCGAAGCCGGGATCGAGGTCATGGCCGATGCAGACGGCAGCGTGACCAAGGCTCTGGGCCTCGACTTCACCGCCCCGCCCGCAGGTCTTTTCGACCGCTGCAAGCGTTTCGCCGCGCTGGTCGAGGATGGCGTGGTCAAGGCAATCGACGTCGAGGACAGCCCCGGCGCCTGTACCGTCAGTGCCGGAGAGGCCCTGCTGGAAAAGGTCTGACACCAGACCGGCAGCACGACACCGGGGGGTCCGGGGGGCTGGCCCCCCGGCGCCTCGCGGGACGCAAAAGCCCGGTCACGGCGACAGGTCACCCTTTCGGAACGGGGTGAAATCGGCCAGTGCCTCGATCTCGGCGCCCATCGCGTCACGTTCCTGACCCAGATAGTTCTCCAGCGCGCGCAGAAAACCCGGATCGCGAACCCAGTGCAACGAATGGATCGGCACCGGCTCGTATCCGCGGGCCAGCTTGTGGTCGCCCTGCGCCCCCGCCTCGACCCGTGCCAATCCATGCGCGATCGCGTGATCGATGGCCTGATGATAGCACAGCTCGAAATGCAGAAACGCGTGGTCGGCCACGCAGCCCCAGTACCGACCGTAAACCGCGTCGGGCCCCAGGAAATTCAGCGCCCCCGCGATTGGCTGGCCGTCGGTTTCCGCCAGCACCAGCAGGATATCGTCGCGCATCGTGTCCTGAATGCGGTCAAAGAACGCACGCGTCAGATAGGGCTGGCCCCATTTCCGCGCGCCGGTGTCCTGATAGAACTCCCAGAATGCGTCCCAATGGTGGGGCTTCAGATCGTCTCCGGTCAGGTGGCGTATCGTGCCTCCGAACCCTTGGGCGCGAGCGCGTTCCTTGCGCAGGTCCTTGCGCTTGCGCGAGGACAGCGCGGCCAGAAAATCGTCATAGCTGCCATAGCCGCGGTTCAGCCAGTGATACTGCTGCGTCACGCGCGGCAGAAAACCCGCAGCCTCGCCCAGGTCGGCCTCGGGTTCGGTGCAAAAGGTGACATGCGCGCCCGATACGTCCAACCGCTCGGCCACCTGCATCAGACCCGCCAACAGACCCGCCCGCGCCTCGTCGTCGCGGGCCAACAGGCGTGCACCGGTGGCGGGGGTAAACGGCACCGCGCATTGCAGCTTGGGGTAATAGCGTCCGCCCGCCCGCGTATAGGCCTGTGCCCAGGCATGGTCGAAGATGTATTCGCCCTGACTGTGCGATTTCGCATAAAGGGGGGCGCAGGCCACCACCTGACCGTCGCGTTCCAGCGTCAGGTGCAGCGGCTGCCAACCCGATCCGGTTCCGACGGATCGGGACTGTTCCAGCGCGGACAAAAAGCGGTGCGTGGTAAAGGGATTGCCGTCGCCCAGACCGTCCCACACCTGCGGGTCGATGGCGGCGATCGAGGGATGGGTGGTCAGGGTCATCATGTCGGTCATGCGCCGTAAGATAGGGTGCGGGACGCCGCTTGTCAGGCCCCGCCGGTGTCGCGGGGCGCCGCAGGCCGGCGCCCCGTGGTATTTGCGCAAAGAAAAAGCGTCAGGTCGCCGCCCGATAGCCTTCGAACGTGATGTTCGTGGCGGCGCGACGGGCCGTGGCCTCCTCGCTCGGGCTGCGGATCGTCCAGGTCAGGACGGGAATGCCCTGCGCGCGCAGGGCATCGACGCGCGGATTGTCCAGATCGTTCTTGTCATGCGAGATAAAGGACGCCCCCACCGCGTCGAAATCGCGGATCTGCGCCAGTTCCTCGCGGCGGTCCGGGGCGATTCGGCTCCAGTCCGCCTCGGCAAAGGCGCAGGTGGTCAGACCCACCGGCACGTCCGGGGCCTCGGCGCGAAACGCCGCGATCATGTGCGGGTTGAAGGACATCACCGCCACCGGGCCGTCATAACCCGACAGCGCCCGCGCCACGTTGACCGACAGGGTGCCGACATCGGGCCCGCAGGCGCCGTCCTGATCCTTGATCTCGATCAGCAGGGGCACCTGTCCTGCGACCAGGTCCAGGAACTGTGCCAGCGTCGGCACGGGCTCATCCGTGCCCAGCAGGCGCAGGCCCGACAGGGTCGTCGCATCGGTTGCCGCAATCAAACCCTGTGCCCCGGTCAGTCGGTCCAGCCGGTCGTCATGAAACACCAGCGGCACCCCGTCCGGGCCGGGCTGGATGTCGCATTCGATGCCATAGCCCGCGTCGATCGCCGCCTGCGCGGCGGCGATGCTGTTTTCCGGCACTCCTGTCCCGTGCAACCCGCGATGGGTGATGGGCACCGTCAGGAAACGCGGGTCCAGCATCAACGGACCTCGAAGACGGCTTCGATCTCGACCGCGACGCCAAAGGGCAGAGAGGGCGCGGAAACGGCGGCACGGGAATGGCGGCCCGCATCGCCAAAGACCTCGACCATCAGGTCGGAACAGCCGTTGATGACCTTGGGCTGATCGGTGAAATCGGGGGTCGAATTGACGAAACCGGTCAGCTTGACGACCCGCGTCACGCGATCCAGGTCGCCCACCGCGGCCTTGAGCTGCGCGATCAGGGCCAGACCACAGCGGCGGGCGGCGGCGGCGCCGTCCTCCAGGCTGGTCGTATCGCCCAGCTTGCCGGTGATCAGACCGTTATCATCCGCGCTGATCTGGCCAGAGATGAAGACCAGGTTGCCGGTCTGCACGAAGGGGACATAATTCGCCGCCGGCGTGGGTGCTGCGGGAAGGGTGATGCCTTTGTCGGCCAGGGTCTGTTCAACAGTCATTGGATCCTCGCTTGGTTCGACCCGGACCCTAACGCGGGTCGCGTCACGCGACCAGAGCCTCGGCGCGTTTCAGGTCCACACTGACCAGTTGGCTGACGCCCTGTTCGACCATCGTGACGCCGAACAGCCGGTCCATCCGGGCCATCGTCACCGCGTGGTGGGTGATGATCAGAAACCGCGTGTCGGTGCGGCGCGTCATCTCGTCCAACAGGTCGCAAAACCGGCTGACATTGGCATCGTCCAGCGGCGCGTCCACCTCGTCCAGCACGCAGATGGGTGCGGGATTGGCCAGAAACACCGCAAAGATCAGCGCCATCGCCGTCAGCGTTTGTTCGCCCCCCGACAACAGCGACAGCGTCGACAGACGCTTGCCCGGCGGCTGGCACATGATTTCCAGACCCGCGTCCAGCGGATCGTCCGATTCGACCAGAACCAGCCGCGCCTCCCCTCCGCCGAACAGCGTGGTGAACAGGGTCGCGAAATTGGCGTTGACCGTCTCGAACGCCGCCAGCAGGCGTTCGCGCCCCTCGCGGTTCAGGCTGCCGATACCGGCGCGCAGCTTGCGGATTGCCTCCTCCAGGTCGGTCTTTTCCGCGGCCAGCGCGTCGCGCTCTTCCTCCAGCGCGCGTTTGTCCTCGTCGGCGCGCAGGTTGACGGCGCCAAGCGCGTCCCGGGCGGTGCGCAGGCGGGCGATCTGATCCTCCAGCGCGTCGGCGGGGGCGGTGTCGTCGATCTGGCCTAGGGTGGCACGCAACTGTTCGGGGGTCTGGTCGGTCTCCTCCGCGATGCGGGCGCGGGCGGCGGCTTCGGCGTCGCGGGCGGCCTCGGCACGGGCCTCGCGCGCGGCACGGCCTTCGCGCGCGTCCGATGCCAGGCGTTCGGCGTCGCGTTCGGCCAAGGCGGCGGTTCGCGCGGCGTCCTCAGCGACCTGCAGGGCATCGCGGGCGGCGGACAGGCGGTCCTGAGCCTCGGTCTCGCGGACTGCCAGGACGGCGCGTTGATCGTCCAGCTGCGCAGGTTGGGCCTGGGCCTGGGCCAGATCGACCCCGGCGCCGTCGCGGCGCGCGGCCAGTTCTGCGGCGCGGGTGCCGGCCTGATCCAACCGCAGGCGCCAGCCGGATTGCTCCTTGGTGATCTCCTGCTGACGGCGAATGCGCGCGTTGGCGTCGCGCCGCAATTCGTCCAGGGCGGCCCGGCGGGTCATTGTGGCGATGCGGGCGGCCTCGACCCCGGTGCGGGCATGTTCCAGGGCGGCGGCGGCGTCGCCCCGGTTCGGCAGGGCGGCCAGCTGTGCCTCGGCATCGGTCAGGCGGGTGCGCGCGTCGGCCGCATCAGCACGGTGACGCGCCAGTTCGGCCCCGGCGCTGTCGGCACGGCTGGCGGCCATTGCCAGATCCGATTCGGCGCGTGTCGCGGCGCGTGCGGCGTCCGACAGCAGGCGCTCGGCCTCGCGCCGCGCATCGCGGGCCAATTTTTCGGCCTGGGCGGCGTCAGCAAAGGCCGCGCGGGCATCCTCATGCGCGTCGCGGGCCACTGCGGCGCGGTCGCGGGCCTCGTCGGATTGGTCGGCGATCCGCGCCAGCGCGTTCACGTTCTGCAGGTGCAGCGCGGCCGAGGACGCGGCCTGACCCGCCATGACCCGCAACCCGTCCCACCGGAACAGATCACCCGCAGGGGTGACCAGCGACTGTCCCGGCAACAGCGCGGATTGCAGCGCCGCGCCCTGCCCCGCGTCCAGCACCAGACCGGTCTGTGACAGCCGCCGCGCCAACAGGTCGGGGCCACGCACATGCGGCGTCATGGGCTGCGCGCCGTCCGGCAAATCCTGCGCCGTGTCCCAGACCGGCAGGTCGTGCCAGCCGGTCCCGTCCTGCGTCACGCCGGCGCGCAGGTCGTCGCCCAGGGCCGCACCGAACGCGGCCTCGTATCCGCGCGCGACCTGCACCCGGTCCAACAGCGTGGCGCCCCCGGCCTGCCCACGCTCGACCAGCCGCTGCAGGGCGGTGCGTTCGGCGGCAAGGGCGGCGGCCTCTCCCTCGGCCTCGGCGCGGGCGGCGCGGGCGGCGGCCTCAACCGTCTCCAGATCGGCGCGCGCGCCTTCGGCCTGTGCCAGCGCGTCTTCGGCGCCATGGGCGCGATCACGGGCCTGATCCTGCGCGGTATCGGCCCGGTCCAGTGCGGCGGTGGCCGCCTCTCCGGCAGCGTTGGCACGGGACACGGCCTCCGCCGCCTCGGTGGCGGATCGGTCGGCGCGGTCGAACATCGCGCGCAGATCGCCCGCCAGACGTTCGGCGGACTGATGGCGCGCGGCCAACCGCGCGGATTCGTCGGTCAGCTCGGCCAGCCGCGCCTCGATCTCGCGCAGCGCCTCGGCTGCGGCATCGGCGGTTTCGGTTGCGGCCTCAAGGCGGTCGTCATGGCCAAGCGCGGCGCGGTCCAGCTCGGCCTTTTCCCACGCCAGACGCTCTATGACCTCGGTTGCGTCACGGTTCAGCGCCTGTTCGCGGTCGATGTCGCGGTCCAGCTGGGCGATGCGGGCCGTCAGCGCGGCGATCGCCTCGGCGGCGCGGGCCTGCGCATTGTCCAGCGCCTCGCGGTCGACGGCCACGCGGCTGACCAGGGCTGCGGCGATCTGCTCCTCCTCGCGCAGCGTCGGCAGCGCCTCTTCGGCCTCCGCGCGGCGCGCCTGTGCGACCTCGGACGCGGCACCCGCGTCGGATGCCGCGCGGATCGCCTGTGTCAGCGACTGCGCGGCGGCCAGGCGCGCGGCCTCGGCCTCGGCCCAACGACGGTACAGCAGCACCCCCTCGGCCATGCGCAGGGCGGCGCCGATCTCGCGGTACTTGCCCGCGGCCCGCGCCTGTCGGGACAAGGTCGCGGCCTGGGCGGTCAGCTGGTCCAGCGTATCGTCGACGCGCAGCAGGTTGCTCTCTGCCCCGTTCAGCTTCAGTTCGGCCTCGTGGCGGCGCGCATAAAGCCCCGAGATGCCGGCAGCCTCCTCCAGGATGCGGCGGCGGGACTTGGGCTTGGCGCTGATCAGCTCGCTGATCTGGCCCTGACGGACCAGCGCCGGGCTGTGCGCGCCGGTCGAGGCATCGGCGAACAGCATCTGCACGTCGCGTGCGCGCACGTCCTTGCCGGCGATCTTGTAGGCGCTGCCCGCGTCGCGGGTGATGCGGCGGGTGATGTCGAACTGGTCGTCCTCGTTGAAACCCGCAGGGGCCAGGCGGTCGTGGTTGTCGACGCTCAGCGAGACCTCGGCATGGGCGCGCGCGCTGCGCCGCGTGGTGCCGGCAAAGATCACATCCTCCATCCCGTCGCCGCGCATCGCCGTCGGACGGTTTTCACCCATGACCCAACGCAGCGCCTCCAGCAAGTTGGACTTGCCACAGCCGTTGGGACCGACCACGCCCGTCAGACCCTCGCGGATGACCAGATCGGTCGGGTCCACAAAGCTCTTGAAGCCGTTCAGTCGCAGGCGGTCAAAGCGCAAGGTGTCGGATCCAGATTCGAAAAGGCTGCCGGATTGTCCATCCGCAGGGGGCACAAGTCAACCAGACCGCAAGATGTCGCCATACGCCCCCGGTTATCCACAAGATGCGCGCCGACAGCTCTGGCGCGATGGGGGGCGGCGCGGTAATCTTGCCGGATGATCCGCAGCCTTGCCATCATCCTGACGTTCCAGCTGGTCGGCGAAATCACTTCGCGCGGCCTTGGCCTGTCCTTGCCCGGTCCGGTGGTGGGGCTGATGGCGCTTGTCGCGGCCTTCATCATCCGCCCTGATCTGGCACAGGCGATCCGCCCCACGGCGACCGGTCTGCTGTCGCACCTGTCGCTGTTCTTCGTGCCCGCGGGCGTGGGCATCGTCGCGCACTGGGACCTGCTGCGTGAACAGGGGCTGGGCCTGGCTGCGGCCCTGACGGGATCGACGGTATTGGCCATCGCGGCGGGGGCCTGGGCGTTTACCGCCGTGGCCCGCCTGACCGGATCCGAGGAACGAGCCGCCCTGAGGGACCAGGGGCGTGAGTGATCCGGTCCTGATCTGGTCCTATCTGGCGCAGGAGCCGCTGTTGTGGCTGACCGCCACGCTGGTCGCGTATCTGGCGGGCGACGCGCTGTCGCGCAGGCTGGGTCGCGCCAGCTGGGCCAACCCGGTGCTGATCGCGGTGATCCTGCTGGCGGTGCTGCTGGGGATCACGGGGACCGATTACGCGACCTATTTCGACGGCGCGCAGTTCGTGCATTTCATGCTGGGTCCGGCCACGGTCGCGCTGGCGCTGCCTTTGTACGACAATCTGCCGCGCGTGCGCCGCGCCGCCTGGCCGATGCTGGCCGGGCTGCTGGCGGGGTCCGGCGTGGCGGTCGTCTCAGCCCTGCTGATCGCCCGCGCGTTTGGGATCGAGGGGTCGGTGCTGGCGTCGCTGGCGCCCAAATCCACCACCGCCCCCGTGGCGATCGGCATCGCCGAACAACTGGGCGGCCAACCTACATTGACCGCCGCGCTGGTGCTGCTGACGGGCATCTTTGGCGCGATCGTGGTGACGCCCCTGCTGAACGCGATGAAGATCCGCGACTGGCGCGCGCGCGGCTTTGCGGTTGGCGTCGCGGCGCATGGCATCGGGACCGCGCGGGCGTTTCAGGTGAATGCCACGGCGGGCGCATTTTCGGGCATCGGCATGGGGCTGAACGCCGTGCTGACGGCGATCATCGCCCCGCTGGCCCTGCGCCTGTTCGGCGGATAGCCGATCTGGGGTCCCCAAGCCACGCAGAGGCCGTTGCACCAAAGCGTCCGTGCCCTCAGCCAGATTTCGGGCGGAACGCCTTGATCCGTGCGGGGTCGGTCTCGATGCGCGCGGCACCCATCAAATCCAGGCAATAGGGTACGGCGGCAAAGACCGCATCCAGACAGGTCGCGATGGCCGAAGGCTTGCCGGGAATCGTGATGATCAGCGTCTTGCCCCGAATCGCTGCGGTCTGGCGGGACAGAATGGCGGTCGGCACCTCGCGCAATGACGCGCGGCGCATTTCCTCTCCGAAACCGGGCAGTTCCTTATCCATGATGTCGGCAACGGCTTCGGGGGTCAGGTCGCGCGGCGCCGGGCCGGTGCCGCCGGTGACCAGGATCAGGTCCGCGCCGCCATCGGCCAGGTCGCGCAGCGTGGTGGCCACGATATCCCGACCGTCCGGGATGATGTGCCGGTCAATGGTCATTGCCGAAGTCACGACCCCGCGCAACCAATCCTCGGCACCGGGGCCGCCCTTGTCCTCGTACTCGCCGCGCGACGCGCGGTCGCTGACGGTGACGATGGCGATCTGGGCGGCCCCTTCACTCATTTCGCGACGCGGGCGTTGCGGTTGGCGATCAGCTTCAGGCGCAGCGCGTTCAGGCGGATGAACCCCGCCGCGTCCTTCTGGTCATAGGCCCCGGCGTCGTCCTCGAACGTCACATGCGCCTCGCTGTACAGCGAATGGTCCGACCACCGGCCCACGCAGGTCGCCATGCCCTTGTACAGCTTCAGCCGGACGGTGCCGGTGACATGTTCCTGCGACTTGTCGATCAGCGCCTGCAGCATCTCGCGCTCGGGGCTGAACCAGAACCCGTTATAGATCAGCTCCGCATACCGCGGCATGATCGAATCCTTCAGGTGGCCCGCGCCGCTGTCCAGGGTGATCTGTTCGATGCCGCGATGCGCCTCCAGCAGGACCGTGCCGCCGGGGGTCTCATAGATGCCGCGCGACTTCATGCCGACGAAACGGTTCTCGACGAAATCCAGCCGGCCAATGCCGTGCCTGCCGCCCAGCTCGTTCAGCTTTGTCAGAATCGTGGCGGGCGACATGGCCTCGCCGTTGATCGCCACGGCGTCGCCCTTCTCAAACGTCATCTCGATGAATTCGGGGGTGTCGGGCGCGTCCTCGGGGTTCACGGTGCGCTGATAGACATAGTCGGGCGCCGCCACGGCCGGATCCTCCAGCGCCTTGCCCTCACTGGAGGTGTGCAGCAGGTTCGCGTCCACGCTGAACGGCGCCTCGCCGCGCTTGTCCTTGGCGATGGGGATCTGGTTCTTTTCCGCGAACTCGATCAGCTTGGTGCGGCTGGTCAGATCCCACTCCCGCCAGGGCGCGATCACCTTGATCGACGGGTCCAGCGCATAGGCCGACAGCTCGAACCGGACCTGGTCGTTGCCCTTGCCGGTCGCGCCATGCGCCACCGCATCTGCGCCGTTTTCCTGTGCGATCCGCACCAGATACTGCGAAATCAGGGGTCGTGCGATTGACGTGCCCAGCAGGTACAGCCCCTCGTACAGCGCATTGGCGCGGAACATCGGGAAGACGAAATCGCGCACAAATTCCTCGCGCACGTCGATGATGTGGATGTTCTCGGGGGCGATGCCCAGCATCAGCGCCTTTTCACGCGCGGGCTCCAGCTCTTCGCCCTGCCCCAGATCGGCGGTAAAGGTGATCACTTCGCAGCCATATTCGGTCTGCAGCCATTTCAGGATGATCGAGGTATCAAGCCCACCGGAATAGGCAAGAACCACTTTCTTCGGCGCGTCGGACATGCGGTAATCCCTTCGAAGTTTGTGCGGGAATACGGCGATTTGCACGTTGTCACAAGGGTTCAAGGTCGAGATAGTCCCTGTCTGATCATGATCAGAGAGATTTCGATGGCCACCCCTTCCCGTCATTGCGCCGACAACCAGAGACCGGGGGCTGTGTCCGACGGCATCATGGCACGAATCGCACGGGAGGGCGCAACCATCCTTCGGCGCGTCCGCCGCGACTGCTGGTGGTTGAGCGCAATCATCGCGGTGACCCTGTTTGCGCCGGAGATGCTGGTCGACACCATGCCCGCATGGTGGGAACCTGCTGCGCTGTTGACCCTGACAGCCGTCATGGGCGTTGCGATATCGGGGTGGGCATTGGTGATTGCCCACAGTCTTCGGCATTGGCCGGGCCTGCTGTTGGCGCTGGTCGTGACCGTGCCGCTTTTGACGACATTGGGTGCGCGCCGTGACTCCCGACTGACGCTTTCGCAGACATTTGGCGTCGATCCGGGTGTTTTTCCCGTCACGCTGGACGTCCTAACCGCATTGCATACGCTGTGGCTGATATTCGCGTTTGTCGCGCTGCTGCTTCTGGCGGTCTTCATTGCCACCTTGCTGCTGCAGATCTTCAATGGCGGTTGGCGTCATACGATGGCGACCGCACTTCCTCTGGCCTTGCCGCTTGCAGCAACCATCGCGGCACCCCTGGCCGGAGGGCTGACGCTGCACACGCATGTGGAGCGATTGGCCCGGATGGTCGATGCCTTTCCCGCATCGCGATGCACCTATCCCGATCAGACGGTGGCCCCGGACAGGATCGTCTTCCTCTCGGACGATCAGGTTCTGGCATGGCGCATTGATCGCGCACGTCCCGTCGTCCTTGAATGTCGGCTCGGCGACTGACGATAACGGGACGCGCTGCGCTGACGGCTTGCCAAATCAGGCGTTTCGCGGCATGGGGCGAGGCATGGAAAACTTTGTCGCCTCCGTCCGTCTGGCCGAGGCCGCGCTTCGCGACCTGTTCGAGCCTACGCCCCTGCAACGCAATGACCACCTGTCGGCGAAATACGGCGCCGACATCTGGCTCAAGCGCGAGGATCTGACCCCCGTGCGCAGCTACAAGCTGCGCGGGGCGTTCAACGCGATGCGCAAGCAGGTCACGCCCGGCGCGCCCGGCCATTTCGTCTGCGCCAGCGCCGGGAACCATGCCCAGGGCGTTGCCTATGCCTGTCGGCATTTCGGTGCGCGCGGCACGATCTTCATGCCGATCACCACGCCGGGGCAAAAGATCGACAAGACGCGCATGTTTGGCGGCGACGCGATCACGATCGTGCTCAAGGGCGACTATTTCGACCAGACGTTGGCCGCCGCTCAGGCGTTCTGCGCCGAACAGGGCGCACAGTTTCTGTCCCCGTTTGACGCGCCAGACGTGATCGAGGGTCAGGCGACCGTCGCGCTTGAAATGCTGGCCCAGCTGGGGCGTGCGCCCGATCTGGTCGTGCTGCCGGTGGGCGGGGGCGGACTGTCTGCGGGCGTCACCACGTTCATGCGGACCCAGGCACCGGACACCCGCTTTGCCTTTGCCGAACCCCTGGGCGGCGCCAGCCTCAAGGCCGCGCTGCAGGCGGGCGCCCCCGTGGCGCTTCCGGCGGTGGACAGCTTTGTCGATGGCGCGGCGGTCGCGCGCATCGGCGCCCTGCCCTTTGAGGCGCTGCAGCGGTTCACCCCCGAAGACGTCTATCTTGCACCCGAGGATCGGATCTGTCGTACGATGCTGGAGATGCTGAACACCGAGGGCGTGGTGCTGGAACCCGCTGGCGCGCTGGCGCTGGACGTGCTGGGCGATCTGGGCGATCTGACAGGCAAGACCGTCGTCGCAGTCTGTTCGGGCGGTAATTTCGATTTCGAACGTCTGCCCGAGGTCAAGGAGCGCGCGCAGCGGTTCCAGGGCGTGAAAAAGTATTTCGTCCTGCGCATGCCGCAGCGCCCCGGCGCGTTGCGTGATTTCCTGGACCTGCTGGGACCGAACGACGACATCGCGCGGTTCGAATACCTCAAGAAATCCGCCCGGAACTTCGGATCGGTCTTGATCGGGATCGAAACATCCGACCCTGCGAACCTGATCACGCTGATGGGGCGGTTGGACCAATCGGGATTTGCCTATCGCGACATCACGAATGACGGCATCTTGTCGGAACTGTTGGTCTGATCACGACGCCTGTGCGGTCGTACGGCCCCCATGGTCGCCGTTCATGACATGGGGCAGATCGCGCAGGAACAGCTGTTTGGTATGACCGAAACTGGCGCGCAGGGCCGCCGACCTCAACGAGCTTTGACTGCCCTGCGCCAACTGCTGTTCAGCACGAAGGCATTGGGCGCAAAACTCGGTAAAGCCGATGTTGAGGGCCAGACCGCGCAGCAAGTGCAGGTCTTCGGCAAGGTGCTGGGTGCGGGTGTCCAGCGCAAAAAGATGCGCCTGGATCTCTGCCAGGATCATGTCGATGGTCGGCAGCAGGTCATCAGGGTCCAGCGCATCACGCAGTTCGATCACTCTGTTCCAATCGATCATTTCCAACCCCTTTCGAATCGCCGCCGTGCCCCTGTCTAGCCCAGGCCGGTTGCGAAACATTTAATCGCGGAGAACAAAGCGGTTTACTCGAAATTTACGACCGGCGCCGTAAGCATGGTCGTATGAAAGCCGCGAATCGCCCCTCATCCCTACCTGACATCAGCCCGCCCTCACAAAAGCGGCTGGTGCTGCTGGTCGACGACAGCGCGGCACAGCGCAGTCTGCTGGCCTGCCTCCTGAAACGAGGCGGCTATGAGGTGATCGAGGCTGCCAGCGGGGTGGAGGCCCTGCAATTGTGTGAGCGGTTGGTCCCGGACCTGGTCCTGTCCGACTGGATGATGCCCGAAATGACCGGGCTGGAATTTTGCGCGGCCTTTCGTCGGCTGTCTCGGCCCAACTATGGTTATTTCGTGCTGTTGACGTCGAACCCCGACGCCCGTGCGATCACCGAAGGGTTGCAGGCCGGGGCTGACGATTTCCTGACCAAACCCGTGGCGCCCCAGGAATTGCTGGCGCGTCTGGCCGCCGGCGAACGCATCCTGCGCATCGAGGAAGAGCTACGGGCCAGCAACACCCAGTTGCGCCTGGCCCTGTCGCAGCTGTCGGAGACCCAAGCCGCGATGGAGCGCGACCTGCGCGAGGCACGCAAGCTGCAACAGGGTCTGGTGCGGGAACGTTCGGGGAAGTTCGGCCAGATAGAGATAAGTCTGCTGCTGCGTCCGGCGGGCCATATCGGCGGTGATCTGGTGGGCTTTTTCCCGATCGGGGACGATCGGATCGGCCTGTATGCGCTGGACGTTTCAGGTCACGGGGTGACGGCGGCGCTGCTGACGGCGCAATTGTCCGTGCACCTGTCGGGATCGTCCGACCAGAACATCGCGCTGCGCGGCGCGCTTGGCGGGGCCGATGCGGCTGGCCCGGTGGCACTGGCGCATTTTTTCAACACGATGATGCTGGAGGAGATGAATACCGACACCTACTTCACCATGATCTATGCAGAGCTGAATCATCTGACCGGACATGTCCGCATGGTTCAGGCCGGGCACCCCCACCCTGCGCTGCAACGGGTTGATGGCACGGTCACGCACCTGGGTGCGGGCGGCATGCCGATCGGCGTGTTCGAACGACCGCTCTTTGATGAGATCGACGTCACCCTGGGCCCCGGCGACCGCCTGCTGATCGCATCGGATGGCATTACCGAGGCGACGACCCCGAATGGCCGTCAGCTTGGCAATGACGGTCTCAAGGCCGTCATGCGGACCAACGCCTTTCTCAACGGACATGCCTTTCTGGAATCGATGGCCTGGTCGGTGTCGGAATACTGTCGCGGCGAACGCCAGGACGACATGTCCGCGGTGCTGGTCGAATTTCGCGCCAGCGCCACGGTCATCCCGCTGGACGACGGCTAGCGTCCAGCAAGCCACCCCGACAGGGCCGCCCGCGACCCCGGATCGACCAACGCGTTCAGCGCCTGCGCCGGGGTCATCCAATGCGCGCTGTGACCCGGTTCTGTAGGGGGGGACAGTCGGCTGATGGGGCGGGCAACCCAGATCTGGCATCGTTTCTCGGCGTGCATGTCGTAATCGGGCATGAAACAGAACCGCGTATAGCTGCCCAGGTACCGGGCGGCGCCGATGGTCCAGCCGGTTTCCTCTGCCACTTCGCGATGCAGGGCGGCCAAGGCGTGCTCTCCGGGGTCTATTCCACCGCCGGGCAGCTGGAATTCGGGTTCGGGTGCCTGCTGGTGCGTCAGCAGGATACGCCCGTCCCGCCACAGGATCGCATAGGCGCCGGGCCTGCGGCGATAGCGGGGCCCGGTCAGGGGCGGTTGTCCGAAACGCGGGATCATGGGGCACCTGTCTGGTTGCCCGCCCCTGATAGCCCGCCCCGCGCGCAACGGAAAGCGGTGTGCCGCTGCCCTCTTGGGATCGGCGGGAAATGCCTTATATTGGGCGCAACCGGGCGCACGATGTCGGCGCCGACGCCACCTCAAGGATCAATCATGAGCAAGATGAACCAGATCGCCTGGGACGACACCGTCCTGCCCTTTCAGCTGGATCGCAGTTCCATCCGGGGGCGCGTCGTGCGGCTGGACGGTGTGCTGGACCATATTCTGTCGCGTCACGACTATCCGCCCGCCGTCAGCGCCATGGTCGCGGAAATCGCCCTGCTGACCGCGCTGATCGGCCCGACCGTCAAACTGCGCTGGAAGCTGAGCCTGCAGGTCCGCGGCAATGGCGCGATCCGCACGCTGGCCGCCGACTATTTCGCCCCCGAAGGCGAGGACAAGCCCGCGCGCATTCGTGCATGGGCCAGCTTTGACGCCGACCGCCTGGACGCCCGCACCCCGTTCGAGCAGATCGGGGAGGGTTATTTCGCCATCCTGATCGACCAGGGCCCCGGCAGCACACCCTATCAGGGCATCACGCCGCTGACGGGCGGATCGTTGTCGGCCTGCGCGCAGACCTATTTCGCGCAGTCCGAACAGCTGCCGACGCGGTTCCAGCTGGCATCGGGCAATTCGCGCCTGTCGGGGCAGGACGCGCAGTGGCGCGCTGGCGGCATGATGCTGCAGACGCTGCCCGGCGACCCGTCGCAGCCCACGGATGGCGGCAGTGGCGAAGGTGGCCTGATCGAGGCGGCTGACATCCTGCAGGGTGCGGAATCCGAGAACTGGAACCGCGCCAACATTCTGCTGGACACGGTCGAGACGCTGGAGCTGATCGGCCCCACTGTCGGCCCGACGGACCTGTTGCTGCGCCTGTTCCATGAGGAAACCCCGCGGGTCTTTGATGCGCACCGGGTGGAGTTCGGCTGTTCGTGCAATGGCGACCGGGTGCGGAACACGTTGTCGATCTATTCGGCCAAGGACATCGCGCACATGACCACCCCTGAAGGGAACGTGACCGCCGATTGCCAGTTCTGCGGCGCGCATTACACCTTTGATCCGCACAGCCTGGGGTTCGAGGCGACGGTGGACGCCGACGGCAACCCCCTGCCCGACAGCGACAGCGACAAGGCGGCCGAGTGACGGACTGGTCCGAATCCCGCCTGCGCGACGCCCTGTGCCGCGCGGCGGAACCCAGTTCCGACTATGACCTGAACCCCGATGCCGCGCCGCCGGACGCGCCCCTGCGCCCGGCGGGTGTGTTGGCGGCGTTTCGCGCAGGTGACGGGCGGCTGGTTCTGACCAAGCGCGCATCGGGTCTGCGCCACCATCCCGGCCAGATCGCCCTGCCGGGCGGCAAGGTCGATCCGGGCGACGCCGACGCCACCGCCACCGCCCTGCGCGAGGCGCGCGAAGAGATCGGCCTGGACCCTGCCCAGGTGCGCGTGCTGGGCCACCTGCCGCCGCACCGCACCGTCACCGGCTTTTCCGTGACCCCTGTCCTGGCGGTGATCGACGGCCCCTTTTCCGCCATCCCCGAGGCCGGAGAGGTCCAGGAGGCATTCGACCTGCCCTTTGCCCATGTCACCGATCCCGCCCGCTATCGGATCGAACAGCGGCGCTGGCGCGGCGGGTGGCGCAGCTATCACGCGGCGCCGTTCGGACCCTATTACCTGTGGGGTGCGACCGCGCGCATCCTGCTGGGTCTGGCGCTGCGCCTATGACCCGGCTGCCGGCGCATGTGTTGAATGATGCGGCCCTGATCCGCGTGCTGGACGCGCTGCAGGCGCGGGGCGACCACGCGTATCTGGTGGGTGGCGCGGTGCGCAACGCGCTGCTGGGCCAGCCTATCGACGACATCGACATCGCCACCGACGCCCTGCCCGACCGCGTGACCCGGCTGGCGCAGGACGCGGGTCTGCGCGCGGTGCCCACGGGTATCGACCACGGCACCGTGACGCTGGTTGCCGACGGGCGCGGGTTCGAGGTGACGACCTTTCGCCGCGACGTGGATACCGACGGGCGCCATGCGGTGGTCGCGTTTTCGACCGACCTGGCACAGGACGCGGCGCGGCGCGATTTTACCATGAACGCGCTGTATGCAGGCCGCGACGGCGTGGTGATCGACCCGATAGGCGGGCTGCCCGATCTGGCCGCCCGCCGCCTGCGCTTTGTCGGCGACCCCGATGCGCGGATCACCGAGGATTACCTCCGCATCCTGCGGTTCTTTCGCTTTCTGGCCCGCTATGGGCAGCATGCCGACCCGGCCGCCGTCGCCGCCTGCGGGGCGCATCGCCTTGGCCTGTCGCGCATTGCCCGCGAACGCATCGGAACTGAGCTGAAAAAGCTGCTGGGTGCGCCCGATCCGGGCCCGGCGGTCGCGCTGATGGACCAGACCGGGGTGCTGGAACAGCTGCTGCCCGGTGCCGATCCCGCGCGTCTGCAGGCGCTGCTGGACGCGGAGCCCGCGCCCGGCGGCTGGCTGCGCCGGCTGGCGGCGCTTGGGCCCGCCCAGCCCGACCTGCGCCTGTCGCGCGCCGATCAGCGGGCGTTGACGGCCCTGCACCGGGCGCGCGGCTGGTCGCTGGACCGTGCGGCATGGCATCTGGGCGCAGATGCCGCGACCGACCACGCGGCGCTGATGGCTGCCGACGGCCACCCCCTGCCCCCCGACTGGCAGGCCCGCATCGCACGTGCGACCGCGGCCCCCTTGCCCATTGCCGCCGCCGACCTGGCCCCGCTGCAGGGGCCGGCCCTGGGTCGGGCGCTGACGGCCGCACAGGATGCGTGGATCGCGTCGGCATTCACGCTGCCCGCCCCTGCCCTGATCGATGCGGCCCACATGGCCGGGAAGGACCAAGAATGAGCCTGCACACCCGCTTTGGCCGGATGGTCGACGCCTTTCGCCCGGCCACGGGCGCTCCGCCCGCCACGCTGATGGCCTTTTTCCGCTGGTGCCTGTCAGGCGCATGGCCAGGACTGGGTTTTGCGGCGGTCACCTCGGCCTTGGGCGGGGTGGCGGATGTCGTCTCGGCGCTACTGCTGGGGATGGTGGTCGACGCGGTCACCACCAGCACGCCGGGCCTGTTCTGGGACCAGAACTGGGGGCTGGTGGCGCTGTTTGCCGGGTTCTTTCTGGTGGTGCGCCCGGCGATCTATGGCCTGTCCACGGCCAGTTCCAACGTGATCATCGGACCCAACATCCTGCCTCTGGTGCTGTCGCGGCTGCACCGCTGGACGATGGGGCATGCGGTCACGTTCTTTGACAACGACTTTGCCGGACGGCTGGCGCAGAAACAGATGCAGACCGCCCGCGCCGTCACCGATGTCGCGTCGGAAATGGTCAACGTCGTGTCATTCGCGCTGGCATCGGTGCTGGGTTCGGCGGCCTTTCTGCTGGCGGTCGATGGCTGGGGCGCGGTCGCGCTGCTGGTCTGGCTGGCGGCCTATTTCGCGCTGATCCGGTTCTTTCTGCCGCGCATCCGCGCGAAATCGGGGGCGCGCGCATCGGCGCGTGCCAATGTCACGGGCCAGGTCGTCGACACGATCACCAACATCAAGACGGTCAAGCTGTTCGCCCACAATGACCATGAAGATCAGGCCGCCCTGGGCGCGATGGCCGGCTTTCGCGAACGCGCGCTGGATTTCGGCGTCGTCTCGACCTGGTTCCGGCTGTCGCTGATGGTCGTGGCGGGGGTTCTGCCGGTGATCCTGGTCGGCGGCGCGATCCTGCTGTGGCGCGACGGTACCGCCTCCGTGGGCGATGTCGCCGCCAGCGGTGCGATCGCCATGCGGCTGTCGCAGATGACCGGATGGGTCAGCATGGCCTTGATGGGCATGTGGGGCAGCATCGGAGAGGTCGAGGACGGCATGAAGACCCTGTCGCCGCCCCATGCCCTGACCGACCGCCCCGGTGCCCGCACCCTGTCCCGCGTGCAGGGCCGGATCGAGTTCGACCATGTCGAGTTCGCCTATGGCCGCGACGCGGGGGGCATCCGCGACCTGACCCTGACCATCGCGGCGGGAGAAAAGATCGGCATCGTGGGCGCATCGGGGGCGGGCAAGACCACGCTGGTGGGCCTGCTGTTGCGGCTCTACGATGTCGAACGGGGCACCATCCGCATCGACGGCCACGACCTGCGCGACGTGACCCAGGAAAGCCTGCGCCGCCAGGTGGGGATGGTCACCCAGGACACCGCGATGTTCAACCGGTCCGCCCGCGACAACATTCTGTACGGCCGCCCCGATGCCACCCAGGACGATATCGTGGCCGCCGCAAAGGCCGCCGAGGCGCATGATTTCATTCTGACTTTGGAGGATTACGCGGGCCGCACGGGGTACGACGCCTATCTGGGCGAACGCGGCGTTAAGTTGTCGGGCGGCCAGCGCCAGCGCATCGCCCTCGCCCGCGCGTTTCTGAAGGACGCCCCGATCCTGGTGCTGGACGAGGCCACCAGTGCGCTGGACAGCGAGGTCGAGGCCCAGGTCCAGGACGCCCTGACCCGCGCGATGCACGGCAAGACCGTGCTGGCCATCGCCCACCGCCTGTCCACCATCGCCGAACTGGACCGGATTCTGGTGATCGAGGACGGGCGCATCGTCGAACAGGGCGGCCATGACGAGTTGCTGGCCCGCGACGGCCGTTACGCGCGTTACTGGAACCGCCAGTCGGGCGGGTTTCTGGGCACCGAAGAGGCCGCCGAATGATGCAATGGACGATCGAGCGGCTTGGCCGCAAAGGTGACGGCGTCGCCCTGTCCGACGGCGCCCGCGCGCTGGCCCCGTTGGTCCTGCCCGGAGAGGTGATTGAGGGAGAGGCCCATGACGGCCGCGTCGCCGCGCCCCGCATCGTCACCCCGTCCCCGGACCGCATCCGCCCCATCTGTGGCCATTACCGCGCCTGCGGCGGCTGTTCGCTGATGCACGCAACCGATGCGTTTACCACCGCGTGGAAGACCAACGTTGTGATGACCGCGTTGTCGGCCCACGCAATCGCGGCCCCGGACCCACAGGTCCACGTCTCTCCGCTTAACAGTCGCCGCCGGGCGGTGTTATCGGGGAGGCGTACGAAAAAAGGTGCGACGGTCGGGTTTCACGCCCGCGCATCGGACGTGATCGTCGATCTGGCGGAATGCCACGTGCTGCGTCCGCAGATCATGGCCGCCCTGCCCCTGCTGCGGCGGATCGTGGCCACCGGGGCGTCGCGCGCGGCGGAACTGTCGCTGGTGGTGATCCACGGGCCCGGCGGACTGGACGTTGCCGTGCGCGGCGGCAAGCCGATGGAGCCCACGCTGTTCCAGGCGCTTGCCGCGCTTGCAGATGAGGGCGATCTGGCACGGCTGGACTGGGACGGCCAGTCGATCACCCGCCGCGCCCCCGCCCTGCCCATGGGGCGCGGCCATGTCGTCCCCCCGCCCGGCGCCTTTCTGCAGGCCACCGAACAGGGAGAGGCGGCGTTGCTGAATGCCGTGCGCACCACACTGGACGGCGCATTGCGCGTGGCCGACCTGTTCGCGGGTTGCGGCACCTTTACGCTGCCCTTGGCGGAACAGGCGAGCGTCCATGCGGTCGAAGGTCTGGCGGCGCCTTTGTCTGCACTTGATTCGGCATGGCGGGCCGCGCCGGGGCTGAACCGGGTCACAACCGAGGTCCGCGATCTGGCCCGGCGCCCGTTGATGCCGGACGAACTGGTTCGATTTGACGCGATCGTGATCGACCCGCCACGGACCGGGGCCGACGCTCAGATGCGTCAGATCGCCGCGGCGCGGGTGCCTGTGCTGGCCGCCGTATCCTGCGACCCGGTCAGTTTTGCCAAGGATGCGCGGAATTTGGCCGATGCCGGATATACCATCGACCGTCTTTGGGTCGTGGACCAGTTCCGCTTCTCGCCCCATGTGGAACTGGTGGCGGCGTTAACGCTCCGCTAGGCAGAGCCGGTGTATCCGTGGTATTCCGGGCGCACAAAAAATCAAAAACGCTTCAGAGGCAGTGATGATCAGAACCACCCGTCGGACATTCACGATTTCGATGCTGGCGTTGCTGGCTGCCTGTGGCAAGCAGCAGCAACCGACCAAGTTCGAACGCTATTCCGGACCGCCGATCACCCAGGTCCAGATCAACAAGGGACAGCGGCGCATGCATCTGTTCAGCGGCAGCACGCCGGTGCGGTCCTATGACATCAGCCTGGGCAACCAACCGTTGGGGCACAAACAGTTCTCCGGCGACGGCAAGACGCCCGAAGGCGTCTATTACATCGACCGGTTCAACCCGCGCAGCGCGTTCCACCTGTCGGTCGGCATTTCGTATCCCGACCCCACGGACCGGGCGTTCGCCGAACAGTACGGCATGGATCCGGGGGGCGACATCTTCATCCACGGGCGCGGCCCACAGGGCAACAACCTGTTCCCGCTGCAGCGCGACTGGACGGCGGGCTGCATTGCCGTGACCGATGAGGAAATTCAGGAAATCTATGCGATGCTGATGCCCGGCACGCCCGTCGTCATCTATCCCTGACGTCCGACACCGATGCGGCCCCGCAATGGGGCCGCCTGACACCTATCGTCCGGTCAGCAGTGTCCACCAGACTTTTCCCGAAGGCTCGGTGAACCAGGCAAAGCCCAGCTGCGTCGCGGTCGGGTCCATGATCACATCGCGCGTGTCACGCGTGGACATCCACGCAGCCAGCGTCTCGATCTCGTTTTCATAGGTCTCCGAGATGTTCTCGCCGACGATTTCGCCGCTGAAGCCCTGGCGCTGCGCCCGGTCCGAAGGCGACGATCCGTCGGACCCCCAATGCCAGGCGCGGTTCTGGGCCGCCATGTCCCGCGAATGAACCAGTGCCGCCGCCTCCAGCGCGGGGCTGGGCTGCAGGGGGGTCTGACCGATATTGCCGCGCAGCGTGTTGATCTGCTGCGCGACGCGCCCCGCGATCGCGGCATTGTCGTCGACCGGCGGGGCCACCGCCACGGCCGGGTCCATCGGCATGGCCATGGGCGCGGGGGCCAGGTTGCGCGGCCCGCAAGCCCCCAGAACCACCATGCCCAGAATCGCAAGCGCGTTGATCTTTTTCATGTTGCGGCCACTCTCCTCGCGCGTATGGCCCAGTCCTATCCAATGCCTCGCACCGGATCAAACCCAACTTGGCGTGATCGCGCCGACGGTCAGCGCGGCTGGACCCACCCGCCGATGTTTTCGCGGACCACCTCCAGCATGACACGGATATGGGCCGGATCGTCGTTCAGGCAGGGAATGTACTGGAATTCGTGGCCGCCAGCCTCCTCAAAGGCCTCCTTGATCTCGCCGTTGATCTCTTCCAGCGTCTCGATGCAGTCCGACGAGAACGCCGGAGAGATCACCGCAATGTCGGTGTGCCCCTGCTTTGCCAGTTCGGCGACATGTTCGACCGTATAGGGCTTCAGCCACTCTTCGCGGCCAAAGACCGACTGGAACGTGGTGTCGATGATGCCCTCGGGCCAGCCCAGTTCCTCGCGCAGCAGGCGCGACGTCTTCTGGCACTGACAGTGATAGGGGTCGCCCTGCATCAGATAGCGTTTCGGCATGCCGTGATAGCTGGCGACCAGCTTGCCCGGCACCTTGTCGCCCAACGCGCGGCGCACGCTGTCGGCCAGCGCCTTGATATAGTCCGGGCGGTTGACATAGGGCTCGACCGTGCGCACGGCGGGCTGCCATGTCTCCTTCATCAGCACGCGGAACAGCTGGTCATTGGCCGTGGCCGAGGTCGGCCCCGCATATTGCGGATAGAGCGGCAGGAACACGATCCGCCGACAGCCCGCATCGACCATCCGCCGCACCACGTCGCCGGTCGACGGGTTGCCATAGCGCATGCAGAAATCGACCATCACCTGATCGCCCCATTCGTCCTGCGCCAGTTGCGCCAGCGCCTTGGTCTGGGCCTTGGTGATCGTCAGCAGCGGGCTTTCGTTCGCCTCGTGGTTCCAGATCAGCTTGTAGTTCTTGCCGGAACTGAATGGGCGCTTGGTCAGGATCACCCCCTGCAACAGCGGCTGCCAGATCAGGCGGTTCACATCGACGACGCGGCGGTCAGACAGGAATTCGTTCAGATAGCGGCGCATCGACCAGTAGTCATAGCCGTCCGGCGTGCCCAGGTTGGCGATCAGGATGCCGGTCTTGGCGGGCTTGATCGCGGGATGGTCGGCAGGCGCGTGGGTGGGTCTCATCATGACTTCCTGAGTTTTGTCAGCGCATCGGCCAGCGATGTGGTGGCGGATCCGGGGCGCAGGGGCTTTGGCTGGCTGTCCGAGGGCGCCCAGCCCGTCAGAAAGACCAGATCGAAGGTGACGGCGACACGGGACGGATCGTCGCGGTCGGGGCTGTGCTGGGACAGCAGTTCGGCGGCGCGCGTCATCACGGTGCGGGGCGTCGGACGGCGCAGGCGCGCGGCCATCGCATTACCCTCGCCCATGGCACGCAGGTCGCGGCCCAGATGGAACAGGTCGCGATAGCTGGCGCGCTGCGGCAGCAGGTCGGCCACCGGCAGGGCCAGGCCGGCGCGGCCCAGCAGCCCGCCCAGATCGCGGATCTCTCCCATAGGCAGGATGCGGGGCGACAGGCCGCCGGTGATCTCGGTCTCGGCCTGTGCCAGGGCGGCGCGGGGCTCGGACAGGGTCTGGCCGCCGAACATCACACCGATGAACAGCCCGTCCTCGCGCAGGGCGCGGCGGCATTGCACCATCTGCCCCACCGGATCGTCCGCCCAGTGCAGCGACAGCCCGTGGATCACCAGATCATGCGCCCCCGGCTCCAGGTCCAGCACCGCGTCGTCCGCCACCACCCGCGCATCGGGAAAGCGTGGCCCCCAGATCGCCGGAAATCCGGTCACCAGGGCGGGGGCCGTAAAGGTTCTGTTAACCTCGGCCAGCCTATCATGGATCTCGTCGGCGGCGATCTGGTGGAACAGGTCGACCATGCCGTGTCGCGCGGCGCGGTGGCGCTGGCGGGTCAGGGCGGTGCGGTCGGTCAGGGCGGGTCTGGGATCACTCATGGGACGGGAACATAAGGTGCTTTCGGGGGCGATGAAAGCCGCGCTGCGGCTGTTCTATCCGCCCCAATGCTTATCCTGCGGGGCAGGCGTGGCCGATGGGGGCGCGGGGGCCGTGCATCTGTGCGCCGATTGCTGGCCCGAGGCCGCCTTCATCACCGGCGCCTGCTGCGATTGCTGCGGGGCGCCGCTGCCCGATGACGGGTCGGGCGCAAACGACGTGCTGGTCTGCGACGAATGCCTGGGCGCGGTGCGGCCCTGGACGCGGGGACGCGCGGCGATGGTCTATGGCGGCACGGCACGCAGGCTGATCCTGGCGCTGAAACATGGCGATCGGCTGGACCTTGCGCCGCCAATGGCCGCCTGGCTGGCGCGGGCGGCGGCGCCGCTGGCGATGCCCGGCATGATCGTGGCCCCGGTGCCCCTGCACCTGCGCCGGCTGGCAAAGCGCAAGTACAACCAGTCCGCGCAGGTGTCGGGCCGCGTGGCGCGCGCCCTGGGGCTTGATCATCAGGCCGACCTGCTGGTGCGGGTGCGCCACACGCCCGCGCAGGATCATCGTGGCATGGTCGACCGCTTTGCCAACCAGCAGGACGCGCTGGCCGTGCATCCGCGTCGCGCGGCGGGGCTGGCGGGGCGGCCGGTGATGCTGGTCGATGACGTGATGGCGTCGGGGGCCACGATCCATGCGGCGGCGCTGGCGCTGCTGGCAGCGGGATCGGGGCCGGTTTCGGTGGCGGTGCTGGCACGCGCGGTCAAGGATCACTAGATAGGGGGCAGCCACCAAAAAGGACCACCATGAGCATCGAGATCTATACCACCCGCACCTGCCCCTTCTGCATCCGCGCCAAGCAGCTTCTGGACCAGAAGGGCGCGTCCTATCAGGAAATCGACGTCGGTGCCGACCCGGCGCTGCGCGACAAGATGACGAAACGCGCGGGCAAGCGCAGCGTGCCGCAGATCTTTGTGGGCACCACGCATGTCGGCGGCTGCGACGACCTGTATGCGCTGGAGCGTTCGGGCAAGCTGGACCCGCTGTTGAAGGGCGCCGCCTGATGGGCGCGCTGACCGTCGGGCTGATCCAGCTGACGGTCGGCGACGACCCGGCCGCAAATCTTGGCCCCACGATCGCCCTGATCCGCCAGGCGGCGGGCCGGGGCGCGCGGCTGGTCCTGACCCCCGAGGCGACGAACCTGCTGTCGCCCGACCGCGCGGGCCAAAAGGCCCTGCTGCGCCCCGAAGATCAGGACGCGACCCTTGCCGCCCTGCGGGCCGAGGCCAAAGCGTTGGACATCTGGCTGCTGGTCGGATCACTGGCGCTGGCCAGCGGCGACGCGGACGGGCGGTTCGCGAACCGCAGCCTGCTGATCGCGCCCGACGGGACGGTCGCGGCCCGGTACGACAAGCTGCACATGTTCGACGTGACCATCAGCGATACCGAATCCTATCGTGAAAGCGCCGCCTATCGTCCCGGCGACCGGGCCGTTATCGCCCCTGCGGCCGGCGCGATGCTGGGCATGACGGTCTGTTACGACCTGCGTTTTCCGCACCTGTACCGGACGCTGGCGCAGGCGGGGGCGCGCATCCTGACGGTGCCATCGGCCTTCAACCCCGTGACGGGGGCCGCCCATTGGGAACCCCTGCTGCGCGCCCGCGCGATAGAGACCGGGTGTTTCGTGCTGGCACCCGCGCAATGCGGCACCCATCCTGCACCCCACAGTCCGGATCAACCGCCACGACGCAGCCACGGTCATTCGCTAGTCGTCGACCCCTGGGGCCGGGTACTGGCCGATGGCGGGGATGATCCGGGCATTACCATTGTATCTCTTGACCTTTCGGCGGTGGATGAGGCACGGTCCCGCATTCCCTCGCTGTATCACGACAGGCCCTTTGCGGCCCCGGAAGGCCATGACGACATCTGTGCCCAGCCCTGACAAGACCACCGAAGCCCGGTCAACCGACCGGTTGGCCGCCAGCCTGTTCGCCGAGGTGCTGATCGCCGACCAGCTGTCGCGCAACCTGATCGGCAAGGCGCTGCCCAAGGGCATGCAGATCTCTCACTTTTCGGTGCTGAACCTGCTGGCCCATGTGAACGAGGAACGCACCCCTGCACAGCTGGCGGCGGCGTTCCACATCACGCGCGGTGCGATGACCAACACGCTGGCGCGGCTGGAATGGGCGGGCCACATTCACATTCGCCCCGATTGGGACGATGCGCGGCGCAAGTTCGTGTCGATCAGCACCGCGGGCCGGGCCGCACGCGATCAGGCGATTGCCGGGTTCATGCCGCTGATTGCGGGGGTGGTGCGCGACATCGGCGCCGAACGGGTGCGCGGCGCCCTGCCCGTCCTGCGCGAACTGCGCCTGCGGCTGGAGGCCGACCCGCCGAAGCCTTAGGTCCGTCGGGCCGTCATGATATAATTCACCGCCAGATCACGGTCCGACATCGACCAGCCAAAGGTGATCGGGTTGAACACCATTCCCTTGCGGTCCGCGACCATCAGCCCCGCCGCCTGCGCCTGTGCGGCCAGTTCGTCCGGCGTGATAAAGCGCGCCCAGTCATGCGTGCCGCGCGGCAGCCAGCGCATGATCCATTCCGCCCCGATGATCGCCGCGCCGAAACTGCGCGCAGTCCGGTTCAGCGTCGACAGGATCAGCAGCCCACCGGGACGCAACAGATCATGGCAGGTCGCGACGAATGCCGCCGGGTCGGCGACATGCTCCACGATCTCCAGCGCCAGCACCGCGTCGAACCGTTCACCGTCGGCCACCAGCGCCTCGGCCGTGGCCGCGCGGTAATCGATCTCCAGCCCCTGTTGATCGGCATGGGCCTGTGCCACGGCGATGTTCACCTGGGTCGCATCCGCGCCGACCACATCGGCGCCCAACCGCGCCATCGGTTCGCTGGCCAGCCCGCCGCCGCAGCCGATGTCCAGCACCCGCAGCCCCTGGAACGGTCGCAGGCTGCGCCGGTCGCGTCCGTATTCGGTCGCGATCTGGTCCGCAATATAGTCCAGCCGCAGCGGGTTCATCAGGTGCAGGGGGCGGAACTTGCCGTTGGGGTCCCACCATTCGGCGGCCATCGCCTCGAACTTAGCGATCTCGGCTTGGTCGATGCTGCTGGGGGTGGTCATCGGGGGCGGTCCTTCTGGCGGGCGGCGTCGTCTGTGCTTATAGTGGCAGGATGGACCGATTGGCAGGACAAATCATTGCGTCACATGGCCGCCTTCACCCGGCGGTCGAACCCTTTGCCCGCCACGAGATCGACGTGGGCGATGGCCACATCCTGTACGCCGAGGAATGCGGGAACCCGCAGGGACGGCCTGTCGTGGTGCTGCACGGCGGCCCGGGCGGGGGGTGCAGCCCGTACATGCGGCGCTTTTTCGACCCCGATCATTACCGCGTCGTGCTGTTCGACCAACGCGGCTGCGGGCGGTCGCGGCCCACAGCGGCGGTGCAGGCGAACACCACCGCGCATCTGATCGACGACATCGCCCTGATCCGCGATCGCCTGAACATCGACCGCTGGCTGCTGTTCGGGGGCAGCTGGGGGGCGACGCTGGCCCTGGCCTATGCGCAGGCGCATCCGGACCATGTCACCGGGCTGGTGCTGCGCGGGGTGTTTCTGGGGATGCGGTCCGAACTGGACTGGTTCTATGGCGGCGGCGCGGCGCGGTTCTTTCCCGACCTGTGGGAGCGGTTTCAGGAACCCATCCCGGAATCGGAACGCCACGACATGATCGCGGCCTATCACAGGCGGCTGTTCGACGACGACCTGGGTCGCCAGGCACGATTCGCGCAGCCCTGGCTGATGTGGGAAAACGCGCTGGCCGGGCTGCAGTCGCAGGCCGCGGGCCATGCCCCCGCCGATTACGCCCGCGCATTCGCCCGGCTGGAGAATCATTATTTCAGCAACGGCTGTTTCCTGGACGAGGGACAGTTGTTGCGCGACCGCGCGCGGATCGAACACCTGCCCGCGATCATCGTTCAGGGCCGCTATGACATGGTCTGCCCGCCCGCCAGCGCGCATCGGCTGGCCCAGGGGTGGGACCGGGCCGAATTGCGGCTGGTCCCGGCATCGGGCCACGCCCTGTCCGAACCCCGCATCACCGCCGAGCTGGCCGCCGTCATGGACGGCATCCGCGACGAGGACCGCAGCCGCAAGGGTACCCGATGATCCTGTTTCCGATCTTTCTGCTAGCCAGCGTCGCCGCCGCCGCGACAGGCGTGATCTTCAAGCCCGGCGCATGGTACGACGGGCTGGCCAAGCCGGGATTCACCCCGCCGAAATGGGCCTTTCCCGTCGCTTGGACGATCATCTATCTGCTGTCAGCCGTTGCCGCGACGCGGGTAGCCGGCCTACCGGGCGCGGGGCCAGCGTTGGCGCTGTGGGCGGCGCAGATCGCCCTGAATACCCTGTGGACGCCGGTCTTTTTCGGGGCGCGGCGGGTGGCGTTGGGCATGGCGGTCATCGCCACGCTGCTGGTCACGGTCGCGGCCATGACGGTGACGTTCTGGTCGCTGGACGGGTGGGCGGGCGCGATGCTGCTGCCCTATCTGGCGTGGCTGGGGGTTGCTGCGGGGCTGAACTGGCGCATCTGGCGCGACAACCCGCGGTCCGTTGCCTAAGATCGCTTGCGTTTGCGTCCGCACCCGGCTATAGGAACCATTAACAGCGGTGCAGGCGTCCAAACCCTGCCCACCGGAACTTCCGCATGGGGCCCGCTGACGGCCCCTTTTTCCTGTCCAAGAGGATCTGATGTCCGACGATCTGCCCGCCACGAACGACCTGATCGCCAAGACCGCGATCGACCGCCGCTTGGCCGAGATCATCACCCCGGTGATCGAGGATCTGGGATATGAGCTGGTGCGCGTCCGCCTGCAGGGCGGCAAGACCGCCACGCTGCAGATCATGGCCGACCGCCCCGAGGGCGGCATCAACGTCGACGACTGCGGACAGATCTCGACCGCGGTCAGCGCCACGCTGGATGTCGAGGACCCGATCGAGGACAACTATCACCTCGAGGTGTCCAGCCCCGGCATCGACCGCCCCCTGACCCGCCTAAAGGATTTCGTATCCTTTGAGGGTTACGAGGCGCGGCTGGACCTGAACCAGGCCATTGATGGCCGCAAGAAATTCAAGGGCGTTCTGGCCGGTGTCGAGGGCACCGAGGTGCTGATCAACATCGAGGACCAGGGCCAGACCCACACGATCGGGCTGGATTTCGACCTGTTGTCGGATGCCAAGCTGGTCCTGACGGACGAGCTGATCAAGGAAATGCTGCGTCAGAAAAAGGAAGCCGGGGTCGAGATCGACAATCTGGACGAAACCGCCTTTGACGAGATCGAAACCGACATCGACGGCCAAGACGCCGCCCAAACCAAGGAGTGAGTGATGGCCATCACCTCTGCCAACCAGCTTGAACTGCTGCAGACTGCCGAAGCCGTCGCCCGCGAAAAGATGATCGAGCCCGAGCTGGTCATCGAAGCGATGGAAGACAGCCTGGCCCGCGCCGCCAAGTCGCGTTACGGCGCCGAGATGGACATCCGCGTCAAGATCGACCGCAAGACCGGCAATGCCAGCTTTACCCGTGTGCGCACGGTCGTGGCCGACGACGCCGTCGAGAACTATCAGGCCGAAGTCACGGTCGAACAGGCCAAGCCCTATCTGGACAACCCCCAGATCGGCGACGAGATCATCGACCAGGTTCCGCCCGTCGAACTGGGCCGCATCGCCGCGCAATCGGCAAAGCAGGTGATCCTGCAGCGTGTCCGCGAGGCCGAGCGCGACCGCCAGTACGAGGAATTCAAGGACCGCGCGGGCACCATCATCAACGGTGTCGTCAAGCGCGAGGAATACGGCAACATCATCGTCGATGTCGGCCGCGGAGAGGCGATCCTGCGCCGCAACGAAAAGATCGGTCGCGAAAGCTATCGCCCGAACGACCGGATCCGCGCCTTTATCAAGGACGTGCGCCGCGAGGCCCGCGGGCCGCAAATCTTCCTGTCGCGTACTGACCCGCAGTTCATGGCCGAACTGTTCAAGATGGAAGTGCCCGAGATCTATGACGGCATCATTCAGATCAAGGCCGTGGCCCGCGACCCCGGTTCGCGCGCCAAGATCGCCGTGATCAGCCATGACAGCAGCATCGACCCGGTCGGTGCCTGTGTCGGTATGCGCGGCAGCCGCGTGCAGGCCGTCGTCGGCGAGCTGCAGGGCGAAAAGATCGACATCATCCCTTGGAACGAGGATCAGGCGACCTTCCTGGTCAACGCGTTGCAGCCTGCCGAGGTCAGCAAGGTCGTGTTCGACGAGGAAGCGGGCAAGATCGAGGTCGTCGTTCCCGACGAGCAACTGTCGCTGGCCATTGGCCGTCGCGGCCAGAACGTGCGTCTGGCCAGCCAGCTGACCGGCCTGGACATCGACATCCTGACGGATGAAGAGGAATCCAAGCGTCGTCAGGCCGAGTTCAACACCCGCACCGCGCTGTTCATGGAACAGCTGGACCTGGACGAGTTCTTTGCCCAGCTGCTGGTGGCCGAAGGGTTCACCAACCTGGAAGAGGTCGCCTATGTCGACACGGACGAGCTGCTGACGATCGACGGGGTCGACGCCGACACCGCATCCGAGCTGCAGGCGCGTGCCCGCGACGTGCTGGAAGCCAAGAACAAGGCCGCCCTGGACGCCGCACGTGCTCTGGGCGCCGAGGACAGCCTCATTGAATTCGAGGGCCTTACTCCCCAGATGGTGGAGGCGCTGGCCAAGGACGACGTCAAGACGCTGGAAGATTTCGCGACCTGCGCGGACTGGGAACTGGCCGGTGGCTGGACCACCGTCAACGGCGCCCGCGTCAAGGACGAAGGTCTGCTGGAGCCCTATGGCGTGACGTTGGAAGATGCGCAGACGATGGTCATGACCGCGCGCGTGATGCTGGGCTGGGTCGATCCGACCGAGCTGGGTGGCACGGATGCGGAAGACGACCTGCAGGACGATGACGACAACGAGGAGGCCGGGGCCTGATCGCCCCGGATCGGAACACAGATTGAGCCGTGGTGGACGTGACAAGGACCGGGACGACGACCCGGAACGCCGGTGCATCGCCACCGGCGAGGTGCAACCCAAAAGGGGGCTGATCCGTTTCGTGATCGGCCCTGACGGGCAGGTCGTGCCGGATCTGGCGGAAAAGCTGCCCGGTCGTGGCATCTGGGTCGCTGCTGACAAGGCGGCACTGAACAAGGCGGTGACCAAGGGGCTGTTTTCCCGCGCCGCCAAGGCCCCCGTTCAGGCAGCCCCCGACCTGGCCGACCTGGTCGAGGCGGGCGTGGCCCGCAGGCTGGTCGATCTGGTATCGCTGACCCGCAAATCGGGTCGTGCGGTGGCGGGGTTCGAAAAGGTCAAGGGCTGGCTGGCCGAAGGGCGCGCAAAGGTGCTGCTGCAGGCCAGCGACGGATCGGAACGCGGCAAGGGCAAACTGTGGACGCCGACCGGCGGACGCTGGTTCGGTTGCCTGACCGCATCAGAATTGGGTTTGTCCTTTGGGCGCAGTCATGTCATACACGGCGCGCTTGCGAAGGGTGGCCTGACGGACAAGGTGATCTTGGAAGCCGGCAGACTAACGGGTCTGCGCGGGCATGACGACGGCAATACGGCTGTCGGGAAGGAATGAAGACGCAGATGAGCGACAAAGACGGAAAAACCCCCCTGGGCCTTGGTGGCGGCAATCGCCCCGGCGCAGTCAAGCAAAGCTTCAGCCACGGTCGCACCAAAAGCGTCGTCGTCGAAACCAAGCGCAAGCGCGTCGTGGTGCCCAAGGCAGCCGCGCCGATGACGGATGCCCAAAAAGAAAAGAACCCGCTGACCGCCCGCATGGCAGGCGACAGTTCAAAGCGCCCCGCAGGCATTTCCGATGCCGAGATGGAGCGCCGTCTCAAGGCGCTTGCCGCCGCCAAGGCACGCGAGGCCGATGACGCCGCCAAGCGCCTTGCGGATGAAAAGGCCCGCGAGGAAGAGCGCGACCGCCGTCGTGCCGAGATCGAGGCCAAAGCCCGCGAAGAGCGCGAGCGCGAGGAAGCGCTGAAGGCCAAGGCTCTGGCCGAAGCCCTGGCGGTCCAGGACGCGGCCGACGAGGCCCGCCGCAAGGCCGAGCCGCGCCAGGAACGTCCCAAGCCCTCGGCCGGTCAGACCAAACCCGATGCCCCCGATCAGGCCGCGATTGAGGCTGCAGCCTCGCGTGCCGAGACGAAGGGCGTCACCACCGGCGTTGCCCGCAAGACCGACCGCGTCGAGCGTACGGATCGTGACAAGACTGCCAAGGCCAAGACCACCGACGACAACCGTCGCGGCGGCAAGCTGTCACTGAACCAGGCGCTGAACGGCGAAGGTGGCCGCCAGCGCAGCATGGCCGCGATGAAGCGCAAGCAGGAGCGGACCCGCCAGAAGGCGATGGGCCAGTCGGCACGTCCCGAAAAGCAGTTCCGCGAAGTTCGCCTGCCCGAGACCATCGTGGTCCAGGAACTGGCTAACCGCATGACCGAACGCGCCGCTGACGTGGTCAAGTCGCTGATGAAGATGGGCATGATGGTCACGGCCAACCAGCCGATCGACGCAGACACCGCGGAACTGGTGATCGAGGAATTCGGCCACAAGGTGCTGCGCGTCAGCGACAGCGACGTGGAACAGGTCATCGCTTCGGTCGCGGATCGCGACGAGGACATGGTCACGCGTCCGCCGATCATCACGATCATGGGGCACGTCGACCACGGCAAGACGTCGCTGCTGGACGCGCTGCGCAAGGCGAACGTCGTATCGGGTGAAGCCGGTGGCATCACCCAGCATATCGGTGCCTATCAGGTGACGACCGAAAGCGGCGCCGTGCTGTCCTTCCTGGACACGCCGGGCCACGCGGCCTTCACGTCGATGCGGGCGCGTGGCGCGCAGGTGACCGACATCGTCGTGCTGGTTGTGGCTGCGGACGACGCGGTCATGCCGCAGACAATCGAGGCGATCAACCACGCCAAGGCGGCGGGCGTCCCGATGATCGTGGCGATCAACAAGATCGACAAACATTCGGCCGATCCGCAAAAGGTCCGCACGGACCTGCTGCAGCATGAGGTGGTCGTCGAGGCCATGTCCGGTGACGTGCAGGACGTCGAGGTTTCGGCCAAGACCGGCCTGGGCCTGGACAACCTGCTGGAAGCCATTGCCCTGCAGGCCGAGTTCCTGGAGCTCAAGGCCAACCCCAAGCGCGCTGCACAGGGCGCGGTGATCGAAGCACAGCTGGATGTCGGCCGCGGCCCCGTCGCAACCGTTCTGGTTCAGCATGGCACCCTGCGTCGTGGCGACATCTTTGTCGTCGGCGAGCAGTGGGGCAAGGTTCGCGCCCTGATCAACGACAAGGGCGAGCGCGTCGACGAGGCCGGTCCGTCCGTCCCGGTCGAGGTTCTGGGCCTGAACGGCACCCCGGAGGCCGGTGACGTGCTGAACGTGGTCGAGACCGAGGCCCAGGCCCGCGAGATCGCCGAGTTCCGCGCTCAGCAAACCAAGGACAAGCGCGCCGCTGCCGGTGCCGCGACCACGCTGGAACAGATGATGGCCAAGGCCAAGGCGGACGTGAACGTGTCCGAACTGGCGGTCGTCCTCAAGGCCGACGTGCAAGGCTCGGCCGAGGCCATCGTGCAGGCGCTGGAAAAGGTCGGCAACGACGAGGTTCGTGTCCGAGTGCTGCATTACGGCGTGGGTGCAATCACCGAATCCGACATCGGCTTGGCCGAAGCGTCGGGTGCACCGGTCATCGGCTTCAACGTCCGCGCCAATGCGCCTGCCCGCAATGCCGCCAACCAGAAGGGTGTCGAGATCCGCTATTACTCGATCATCTATAACCTGGTCGACGACATCAAGGCGGCCGCATCGGGCATGCTGTCCAACGAGATCCGCGAGAACTTCATCGGTTATGCGACCATCAAGGAAGTGTTCCGGGTCACGGGCGTCGGCAACGTCGCCGGCTGTCTGGTGACAGAGGGCGTGGCCCGTCGTTCGGCCGGCGTGCGTCTGCTGCGCGACAACGTGGTGATCCACGAAGGGACGCTGAAGACGCTCAAGCGTTTCAAGGACGAGGTCAAGGAAGCCCAGTCCGGTCAGGAATGCGGTATGGCGTTCGAGAACTATGACGACATCCGCCCGGGCGATGTCATCGAGATCTTTGAACGTGAAGAGGTCGAACGCTCGCTTTAGGCGACCGAACAAAACATTTGAAAGCCGGGCGATCCGATCGCCCGGCTTTTTTCATTCCCGATACTGTCACCGCACTGACAGAATACAAAAGGGGGGCGATCCTGTCGGATCACCCCCCGGTGTTCATTCGGCGTCTCGGCGCAGCGCTCCCCCCTGCGCCGGAACTGTCAGTGACCGATCGGTTTGCCCTCAAACGTGCGGTTGCCGACGCGGACAAGGATATTCCCGTCCGGGGTCGAACCCTCGAACAGTCCCTGGATCGAAATGTAGCTACCGATGGAAATAGTGCGAATCATGTCAAGCCTCCTCTGTGTCGTAACCAAAGTTAGTCATGAAATGGTTAAAAAAGCGTTCGCAACTTGATCATCTACGACTTTTTTCAGCAACAATACAACCGTATCGCTAAAATCTGCGACACTATAGCCACATCTGCAGGGCGGGAATCAGGGGAATGTCGGCTGCAGGCATAGGGTAATTGCGCAAATCCTGTGCCTTGACCCAGGCCAGCTGCTGCCCTTCGCGCGGTTGCACGATTCCCTGCCAGCGGCGGCAGGCGAACAGCGGCATCAGCAGATGGAACGCGTCATAGGAATGGCTGGCAAAGGTCAGCGGCGCCAGGCAGCTGTTCCATGTCAGGATGCCCAGCTCCTCCTCCAGCTCCCGGATCAGGGCCGCCTCGGGGGTCTCTCCCGGTTCGACCTTGCCGCCCGGAAACTCCCACAGGCCCGCCATGGACTTGCCCGGCGGGCGCTGTGCCAGAAGCACGCGCCCGTCGGGATCGATCAGTGCCACGGCAGACACCAGGACGGTCTTCACGACCGGTAGTCCGCGTTGATGTCGATGTAGCCATGCGTCAGATCACAGGTCCACACGGTCCGCGCGCCGTCACCCAGGCCCAGATCGACACCGATCCGCAGATCCTGTCCCTGCATGTAGGCGCTGGCCGCAGCCTCGTCATAATCAGGGTCGCGCCAGCCGTCGCGGGCCACGACCATGTCGCCAAACGCGATCCACAAGCGGTCCCGGTCGGCCCGCGCGCCGGATTTGCCCACTGCGGCCACGATGCGGCCCCAGTTGGCGTCCTGTCCGGCGATGGCGGTCTTGACCAGCGGTGAATTGGCGATGGCCATGGCCACGCGATGCGCATCTGCCGTGTCCATGGCACCGGTCACGGCGACCTCGACGAACTTGGTCGCACCCTCGCCGTCGCGGACGACCTGATGGGCCAGATCGCGCATGACATCGTGCAGGGCGGTCACGAACGCGCGCCCCGCGTCGCTGTCCAGATCGGTGATGGGTGCGCCAGCGCCCTGCCCCGTCGCCGCCAGGATCAGCGCGTCCGATGTGGACGTGTCGCTGTCCACGGTAATCGCGTTGAAGGTCGCATCCAGCCCGGATGACAACGCCTGCTGCAACAGGTTCGCGGGCACGGTCGCGTCGGTGAACAGATAGACCAGCATCGTCGCCATGTCGGGCGCGATCATCCCGGACCCCTTGGCGATGCCTACCAAACGGTTGCCATCCGGCATGGTCGCGAACGCGCCTTTTGGAAACGTGTCCGTGGTCATGATAGCGCGCGCCGCATCCGCCACCCCGCCCGCGTCCAGGCCGCGCGCCAGATCGTCCACGATCGCCACGATCCGGTCATGCGGCAGCGGTTCCCCGATGACGCCGGTGGACGACGTAAAGACCCGCCCCACGGTCAGATCCAACGCGCCCGCGACAGCCGCGCAGACGGCATCGACCGACTGCTGGCCCCGCGCCCCGGTAAAGGCGTTCGCGTTGCCCGAATTGATCAGGATCGCCGCGCCGTCGGGCGAATCGCCCCCCTGTGCCAGCTTGGCCTGATTGTCCAGGATGCAGGCGGCGCGGGTCGACGACCGGGTAAAGGCCCCGGCGACCGTGCTGCCCGGCGCGATGCGGATCAGCGTGACGTCGTTGCGGCCCTGATACTTGATCCCGGCGGCGCCGCTGGCGAAATCGACGCCCGCGATCACCGGCAGGTCGGGAAACCGCGCAGGCGCCAGCGGCGAGACGGCAAGACCCGCCTTGCCCATCACTGGGCCTCCAGCAGGTCGGTGGCGTTCAACCGGGCAGGATCGACGCCTTCGGTCTTTTGCACGTCCGCGGCGGTGACGAGGCTTTGGATCTGGGCCTCGACCTTTTCGCGCAGCACCATCTGGCTGATCTGGTCGCGGACCTCTGCCAGGGGCGGTGCCTCGCGCAGGCGGGTCTCGTTCAGCTTGATGACGTGCCAGCCAAACTCGGTTTCCACCGGCTCGCTGATCTGACCCGGTTCCAGGGCCGCGACGGCCTCGGCAAAGGGCGGCACCATCTGGTCGGCAGCGAACCAGCCCAGGTCGCCCTTGTTCGGGCCCGATGGCCCGGTCGAGTTCGTCTCGGCCACGGTCCCGAAATCGGCGCCGCCATCGACCTCGGCCTTCAATTCGGTCGCCTTCTCCTGGGTTTCGACCAGAATGTGGGCGGCGTTGTATTCGGTCACGCTGCCGGCCTCGGCGAACAGCCGGTCATAGCTGGCCTGCAGCTCTGCGTCGGTGGGCTCTGCCTGGGCGATCTGGCTGACGGCGGCCGAGGCCAGGGTGTTGCGCCGCTGCAGCTCCAGCTGGGCGCGAACGCCCGCGGTATCTTCGGCGGATTCTGCCACGGCGGTCTGGCGGATCAGCTGATCCAACATCATGTCCCACAGTGCCTGGTCGGGCATTTCCGCCATGGCGGGGTCCTGGATCGACTGCTTCATCACGATCATCTGGCCCAGGGTGATTTCCTGGCCGTTCACGGTGGCGACCACCTGGTCGGCATCCTGCGCAACGGCGGGGACGGAAAAGACGGCCAGCACGGCGGCTGCCAGCAAGGTCGATCGGGTCATGGGAATGGGTCCTTTCACGGCGCGTACCCCCCGCAGGGGCCGGGCCAACATTGACAGTCAGGTGGGCTGCGCCTACATCCAAGCCAACTCCGTGGAAGGCGCCGCCGCCGCGTTCGTTCGACGCCCCTGATACGGCAATGCGACCGGCGCGGGCAAGTGGGCCGCAGGTGACGTCCCTTCCCGACAACGTGATGGCGAAGGTAACATGATCGGTAATCTGGCGAAGATGGTCTTTGGCACGCCCAACGACCGCAAGGTCAAGGGCACGCGCGCGCTGGTCGCCCGCATCACCGCCCTTGAGGACGGCTTCAAGGCGTTGTCCGATCAGGGGCTGGTCGACAAGACCGCCGAGTTCAAGACCCGCGTGGCGGCAGGCGAGGCGCTGGACGACATCCTGCCCGAAGCCTTTGCCAATTGCCGCGAGGGCGCGCGCCGCGCGCTTGGCCTGCGGGCGTTCGACGTGCAGCTGATGGGCGGGATCTTCCTGCACCAGGGCAATATCGCCGAGATGAAGACTGGCGAGGGCAAGACCCTGGTCGCCACCTTTCCCGCCTATCTGAACGCGCTGTCGGGCAAGGGCGTGCATGTCGTCACCGTCAACGACTATCTGGCGAAACGCGACGCCGAGTGGATGTCCAAGGTCTATGCCCAGTTGGGCATGTCCTGCGGCGTGGTCGTCCCGTTCCAGCCCGAGGGCGAAAAGCGCGACGCCTATGCCTGCGACGTGACCTATGCCACCAACAACGAGCTGGGCTTCGACTATCTGCGCGACAACATGAAGGGGTCCGTGGCCGAGATGGTCCAGCGCGGCCACAACTTTGCGATCGTGGACGAGGTCGACAGCATCCTGATCGACGAGGCCCGCACGCCGCTGATCATCAGCGGGCCAAGCCAGGACCGCAGCGAACTATATCGCATCCTGGACGCCTATGTGCCGCTGCTGACCGAGGAACACTACAAGCTGGACGAGAAGGCCCGCAATGCGACCTTTACCGAGGACGGCAACGAGTTTCTGGAAACCCGCCTGCAGGCCGATGGCGTCCTGCCCGAGGGGCAGACGCTGTACGATCCGGAATCGACCACCATCGTTCACCATGTCAGCCAGGCCCTGCGCGCGCACAAGCTGTTCCTGAAGGATCAGCACTATATGGTGCGCGACGGCGAGGTAATGCTGATCGACGAGTTCACTGGTCGCATGATGAAGGGCCGCCGCCTGTCGGACGGCCTGCACCAGGCGATCGAGGCCAAGGAAGGCGTCGAGATCCAGCCCGAGAACGTGACCCTGGCCTCGGTCACGTTCCAGAACTATTTCCGCCTGTACGACCGGCTGTCGGGCATGACCGGCACCGCATCGACCGAGGCCGAGGAATTTGCCGAGATCTACAAGCTGGGCGTGGTCGAGGTTCCGACCAACCGGGGCATCGCGCGGGTCGACGACCATGACCGCGTCTATCGCACCGCCGCCGAAAAGAACGCCGCCGTTGTCGAGGCCATCAAGGAGGCCCATGCAAAGGGGCAGCCGACGCTGGTCGGCACCACCAGCATCGAGAAATCGGAACTGCTGTCAGAAATGCTGAAGAGGGACGGCGTGCCCCACAACGTCCTGAACGCCCGTCAGCACGAGGCCGAGGCGCAGATCGTGGCCGACGCCGGCAAGCTGGGCGCGGTGACCATCGCCACCAACATGGCCGGTCGCGGCACCGACATCCAGCTGGGCGGCAATGTCGAGATGAAGGTGATGGAGGCCCTAACGGCCGACCCCGATGCCAACCCCGACGACATGCGCGCCCGGATCGAGGCGCAGCACACCGGCGAAAAGGAAAAGGTTCTGGCCGCCGGCGGGTTGTTCGTGCTGGGCACCGAACGCCACGAGAGCCGCCGGATCGACAACCAGCTGCGAGGCCGTTCGGGTCGTCAGGGCGATCCGGGGCGGTCGCTGTTCTTTCTGTCGCTGGACGACGATCTGATGCGGATCTTTGGCTCGGAACGTCTGGACAAGGTCCTGTCCACGCTTGGCATGAAGGAGGGCGAGGCGATCATCCACCCGTGGGTGAACAAGTCGCTGGAACGCGCCCAGGCCAAGGTCGAGGGACGCAACTTTGACATCCGCAAGCAGCTGCTGAAATTCGACGACGTGATGAACGATCAGCGCAAGGCGATCTTTGGCCAGCGCCGCGAGATCATGGACAGCGACGAGGTCGGAGAGATCACCGCCGACATGCGTCATCAGGTGATCGACGACCTGATCGACGAGCACATGCCGCCCCGCAGCTATCCCGAACAGTGGGACACCGAGGGGCTGAAGACATCGGTCCGCGAGCGTCTGAACCTGAACCTGCCGGTGGCGGATTGGGCGGCAGAGGATGGCGTGGACCATGACGCGATGCGCGAACGGATCACCGCGGCCAGCGACACCTATATGGCGGACAAGGCCACGGCCTTTGGTCCCGAGACGATGGTGCAGATCGAGAAGCAGGTCCTGTTGCAGCAGATCGACCAGAAATGGCGCGAGCATCTGATGACGCTGGACCACCTGCGGTCGGTCGTGGGGTTCCGGGGCTATGCGCAGCGCGACCCGTTGTCGGAATACAAGACCGAGGGGTTCCAGCTGTTCGAGACGCTGTTGGACGGACTGCGGTTCGACGTGACGCAGCGGCTGGCGCAGATCCGGCCCCTGACGCAGGCCGAGCGGGACGAGATGGCCGCCCAGATGACCCGCCAGCAGCAGCAGGTCCAGGAGGAAGCGGCGGAGGAGCCCGAGGCTGCCCCCGCCGTTGTCCAGGTGGCACCGCGTCCGGGATTCGACGAGGCCGATCCCTCCACCTGGGGGATGCCTGCGCGCAACGACATGTGCCCCTGCGGATCGGGCAAGAAGTTCAAGCACTGCCACGGCGCGATCTGAGCCGTCGGGGGCGCCATGTGCGTCCCGCTACAGCGGTCGCGCCCGCCGGGTGGGGACAAGCCCCACCGCGACCGGGCGCGACGGGGCGCTGATGCGCCCCTAGCCCAACCGCGGGGGCAGCGCCCACCCGCGAAGCAGGTCCGCAGGGGCCATCGGTTTCTTGCCCGCCCGCTGTGCCAGCGTGATGCGGACGGCGCCCGTGCCACAGGCGATGGTGAAGTCGGACAGCACCGTGCCCGGTTCGCCCCGCCCGGGCGCCAGCGTGCTGGACAGCAGCTTGACCCGTTCATCGCCGACCATGCACCAGGCCCCAGGAAAGGGCGACAGGCCACGGATCTGGCGGTCGACCTGTTCGGCGGGCAGGGTCCAATCGATCCGCGCCTCGGACTTGTCGATCTTGGTGGCATAGGTCACGCCGTCAGCGGGTTGCGGAACTGCGGGCAAAGGCAGGCGGTCCAGCACATCCGTGATCAGGTCGGCCCCCATCGTCGACAAGCGGTCGTGCAGGCTGGCGGTCGTGTCGTCCGCCGCGATCGGCGTACGGGTCAAGGCCAGCACCGGGCCGGTATCCAGCCCTGCCTCCATCTGCATGATCGCGACGCCTGTCTCGGCGTCGCCGGCCAGAATCGCGCGGTGGATCGGTGCCGCCCCCCGCCAGCGCGGCAGGATCGAGGCGTGGATGTTCAGGCAGCCAAGGCGCGGCGCGTCCAGCACCGGCCGTGGCAGGATCAGGCCATAGGCCACGACGACAACCACATCCGCCTGCAACGCCGCGAAATCGGCTTGGTCCTGCGCATCGCGCAGGCGGGCGGGGGTGCGGACAGGGATGCCCAATGCGTCTGCCGCCATGGCCACCGGAGAAGGGCGCGGCTTTTGCCCCCGCCCGGCCGCGCGCGCCGGTTGAGAATAGACCGCGACCACATCATGGGACGCGGCAATGGCCCGCAGGGCGGGGACCGAGAAATCGGGTGTTCCCATGAAGATCACGCGCATCGGGCAGGCCTCCGGTTGGTGCCTGCCCTAGATGCCCGCGCGGGGGGCGGGCTTCAAGCCCCGGAACCCATGCCCCAATCGGTGACGGCGTCCTGTTGGCGGCGCAGGCGCAGCAGCGTCGAACCTTCGTCCAGCGCCACATCGGCACACAGGATCGGCCGCCCCGCTGCCACGTCGCGGCACAGCGTGCGTCCGGCGGCCAGATAATAGGGCACCGGCGCATCGTCCGCGATCCGCGCCGCGGGCGTCATCCGACCCGAGACATGGGCGATGGTGTGGTGGTGCCCCTTTGCCTGCAGGACGGTGCCCGCGGGCAGGTTGGCATCGGCGAACGCGGTCAGGTCCACGACCGGACGCGGGCTGCGCGCGCCCGACGACACGCCGTTCAGGGCGGCCTCGAGCACGGTGGTCGCGGCCTCGAGGCCCAGCAGGTGGCGCGGCAGGCCGATCATCGCGGTGCGTCCGTCACGGGACACCACGTGGCCCTTGTCATGCAGCATCTGCCATGTGTCGGCATCGTCGCAGGCCACGGTGACAAAGACGCCGCCCGCGAAACTGACCTCTCCGGGCAGGCGCAGGCAGTGGAACACATCCAGCCGTCCCCGCCCCGACAACAGCCCGCCCTGATCGGTCATCAGGTCCGCAACCTCGGGGATCCGCGCGATGGGGGCATGCAGATCGGCGCGGTCGGGCACCAGCCCCAGGGCATTCGCGACCAGCGTCAGTTCGCAAAGGTCGGGCACCGCGCGCTGTGGCAGTGCGCACAATGCGTCGGCGCGGCCCGCCGCGACCGTGGCCCAGGGACGGTCCGCCGGGTCCAGCCAGGCGGCCAGATCGGGGGCGGTGATCGTATCGCCGTTGCTGGTCACGTGCCCCGTGGCGGGGTCGAATATGAAATCGTATTCGCTGGACTTGCCCGCCGCGATGATGCGCAGACCGATGACCTGCGCCCAGGTGGCCAGCCCGATCAGCAGGCTAGGCTGATCACCGTCGACCGGCGCCACCACCCGACCCCGTTCGCGGGCCATCCGCGACAGGATCGGGCCGATGACGCTGTCGGTTTCTTTGGTGACCATGACGACGTGATGCCCGGCCTCGATGGCCAGATGCGCGTGGCGGGCACCGGCCTCGGGGTCGCCGGTGGCCTCCAGCACGACGTCCAGCGGCAGGTCCGCCACCGCGGCCAGATCGCCGGTGGCGATCCAATGGCCCGCGTCCCACGCCGCCCGCGCCGCGGTCGCATCATTGCACGAGGCGATGCGCACGGGATCAACGCCGACCGATGCCAGCGCCGCGGCCGCAGTCTCCGCGTCGCGGTCCACCGCGACCCGGCAGGCCAGCCCGCGGACCAGCCGCGCCTGCGCCAGATAGCTGCGCCCGAACCCGCCGGTCCCAACGATGGCAGTCTGGACGGTGCGACCCTCGCGGCCCGCGAAATGCCCGATCAGGTTCATGCGACCACCTTGCGGTTGCGGCGCAGGCTGAGTGCCAGGCCAAGCGTCTTGGGCAGGATCAGCATGGCCAGCGCCACGATCATGATCCCAGTGACCAGCGGATTGGCAAAGAAGATGCCAAGCGATCCGTCCGACAGCAGCATCGATTGGTGAAACGCGTTCTCGGCCTTGTGGCCCAGCACCATCGCCAGGATCATCGGTGCCAGCGGATAGTCCAGTTTCGTGAACAGGAAACCCACCACGCCAAAGACCAGCACCAGCCACAGATCGAACGTCGCCCCCGACACCGTATAGGCGCCGACAAAGCAGATCGCGACGATCATCGGCCCGATGATGGTGAACGGAATGCGCAGCAGTGCCGCGAACATCGGCACGGTCGCCAGCACCAGGATCACCCCCAGCAGGTTCGACACGTACATGCTGGCGATCAGGCCCCAGACGAAATCGGGCTGGGTCGCAAACAGCATCGGTCCCGGCGTCAGCCCCCAGATCATCAGCCCGCCCATCATCACCGCAGCCGTGGCCGAGGACGGCACGCCAAGCGCCAGCATCGGCAGCATCGCGCAGGTGCCCGCGCTGTGGTCGGCCGTTTCGGGGGCCACGATCCCTTCGGGGCGGCCCGATCCGAACGCCGCGCCCTTGCGCGAGGCCTGACGGGCGACGCCATAAGACATGAAGCTGGCAGCCGTAGGCCCGCCGGGCGTGATGCCCATCCAGATGCCGATCAGGCCCGACCGCAGGGTCGTGGCCCAGTATTTCGGCAGCTCGGCCAGCGTCTTCAGCACATCGCGCAGGTCGATCTTGGACGATACGCCGCGGAACCGCAGCCCCTCCTGCACTGTGGCCAGCAGCTCTCCGATGCCGAACAGGCCGATCACCACGACCAGAAAGCTGACCCCGCCCAACAGGTCGGAAAACCCATAGGTCAGGCGGATCGAGCCGGTGACCGTGTCCATGCCCACCGACGCCAGGACCAGGCCGGTGGTCAGCGACACCAGCGTCTTCATGGGGGCGGCGCTGCCCATGCCGATGAAGGCGGCAAAGGCCAGGAAATAGACCGCGAAATATTCCGGCGCGCCAAAGCGCAGCGCGAATTGCGACGCCCAGCCCGCCAGCAGCGTGATGACCAGGATGCCCATCAGCGCGCCCACCCCCGCCGACACGAACGCCAGCGTCAGCGCCCGCGTCGATTCGCCGTTCCGCGCCATCGGATAGCCGTCAAAAGTGGTGGCGACCGATGACGGTTCTCCGGGAATGTTGAACAGGATCGACGTGGTCGACCCCCCGAACAGCGCGCCCCAGTACATCGATGTCAGCAGGATGATGGCCGATGTCGGGTCCAGCGCAAAGGTCAGCGGGATCAGCAGCGACACCCCGTTGGGCGCGCCCAGCCCCGGCAGCACCCCCACCACCAGCCCCATCAGCACGCCCGCGATCATCAGCATCAGGTGCATCGGGGTGACGGCCACGGAAAACCCGTGCATCAGCAGATCGAAATTGCCCATTGTCGCGGCCCCCTAGTAGATGCCCAGAAGCGGCTCCAACGGCCCCTTCAACAGCGGAATCTGAAAGATCGTCTCGAAGATCAGGTACAGGCTGATGGCAAAGCCCGCGCCGATGGCCAGCCCCACCCACAGGCGGAACCCGCCCTGACGCCAGGCGGTCAGCCCGATATAAAAGGTCGCGGCGACATAAAAGCCCATCGTCAGCATGCCGATGACGAACGCGGTGATCGCCCCCAGAAACACCGCGATGCGGACCGCGTTTTCGCGTGGCAGGAACGGATCCTCGGGGTCGTCCAGGGGGTCGGGGGGCGTGTGCCGGGCGCGGTTGTGCGCGACCAGCGCGCCGCCCAGGTTCCACAGGCTGGCCGTGATCAGCACGATCGCCACCCAGAATGGGAAATAGCCCGGCTGCGGGCCGTGATCGCTCCACCCTGTGCCCAGTTCGGCGGCGCCCACGATGGCCGCGACGCCCAGTGCGCCGGTGGTGATTGCCGTGCCGATTTCGGCATGAAAACGTCTGACGGTCATGACCCTCCCTTTCCCAATGGCAAAAGGGGCACCCGGACGATTCCGGATGCCCCGATGCGCTTATTGCGCGGCGGCGGTCCAGCCCTCGGCCTGGAAGACGGCCACGGTCGCAGCCTCGTTCTCGTCGATGAAGGCGGTCAGTTCGTCGCCCGTCAGCGTCGCGGCGGTCTGAGAGGTCTTGGCCAGATAGTCCTGCCATTCCTGGGTCTGGGCCACGCGGGTCAGGGCGTCCTGATAGTATGCCACCACCTCGGGGTCGGTGCCTGCGGGCAGCCAGACGGTGCGCGGCATCTGATAGCGTTCGATGTCCAGCCCCTGTTCGGCGCAGGTCGGGATGTCGTGCCAGCCCATGTCACCGCTGACCGGTTCGGATTCCGCCATCCGCTGCGGAGAGAACACGCACAGCGGACGGATCGCGCCGGCCTGCCACTGACCGATGTTCTCGTTCGGGTTGTTGACGTTCGCGGCGACATGGCCGCCCGCCAGCTGCACGCCAACCTCTCCGCCGCCGTTGAAGGGGATGTACTTGAAATCGGCCCCGGTGGTCTGTTCGATCAGCGCGACCAGCGTCTCGTCGGTGTCCTTGGACTGGCTGCCGCCAAAGACGATGCTGCCCGGTTCGGCCTTTGCGGCCTCGACCATCTCCATCGACGTCTGCCAGGGGGCGTCGGCCTTGACCCAGATCAGGAACTCGTCCAGCGCCAGCGCCGCGACCGGCTGCAGGTCCTCGGTCGAATAGGCCAGCTTGGCGACATGGGGCAGCAGATAGACGTTGTTGGTGCCAAAGATCAGCTTGTGCGGATCGGCGGCGTTCTGGCGGGCGTACAGAAACGCCTCGGCACCCGAACCGCCGCCCTTGTTCAGCACGACCATGTTCTGATCCAGGATCTCGCCCCGCGTCAGCGCGGCCTGGATGGTGCGGGCGAAATTGTCGGTCCCGCCGCCGGCACCCGATGCCACGATGAATTCGACCGGGCGCTGTGGTGCCCATTCTGCCAGTGCCGGGACGGTGGTGGCCAGCATGGCGGTGCCTGCGATCAGTGCGGTCTTGATGGTCATTGTCTCTCTCCTCCCAAAGATGATGTGACCCGCTTGGCGCGCGGGAAAAAGACTGGCCGCCTACTCGGCGACCAGCAATGTCGGTGCGACAGTGGCCTGCGCCCAACCCGCGGGCAACGCGCGCGGCGTGCGGGCAGGGTTCAGCGCGGCCAGATCGCGACCAAGGCGCGCGGCAGTCAGCGTCGCGCCCAGATCGGCCCGCCCCTGCCCGGCGATGTCAAAGGCGGTGCCATGTGCAGGCGTCACGATCGGAAAGCCATAGCCCGCAATCAGCGTCACGCCGCGGTCAAAGCCCATCAGCTTCATCGCGATCTGGCCTTGGTCGTGATACATGGTCAGCACCGCGTCGAACTCACCGCGAACCGCGCGCACAAAGACGGTGTCGGACGGGATCGGCCCCTTGGCGTCGATGCCCATGGCGACGGCCTGCGCCACGGCGGGAGCCAGGATCTCGTCGTCCTCGTGGCCGAAATTGCCGCCGTCGCCCGCATGGGGGTTCAGGGCCGCGACGCCGATCCGCGCGCCGGGCTTGCCCGCACCCGCCATCACCTCGGCCGTCAGGCGCAGGCTGTCCAGAATGCGTTCGGTGGTCAGCGCGTCGGCCACCTTGCGCAGCGGGATGTGACTGGTGACGCGGGCGTTCCAGACCTCTTCCAGGACGTTGAACTCGCGCCCGCTGCGGTCGGCATGCAGCACCGCGTCGATGAACCCGATCTCGTCGACATAGCTGGGGCGCGCGAGCCGCATCGAATGCTTGTTAAAGGGCGTGAACATCGCCGCGTCGGTAATGCCCGCCCCCGCCAGTTGCAGCACGCAACCAAAATTCTGCAGGCAGGCCGCCCCGGCATGGGCGCTGGACTGGCCCAGGGTCATGCCATCGACCGCGCAATTCGCCAGATCCAGCAGCGCGTGGCCCGGCGCCATGTCAGGGCCAACCTGATCCGCATCGATCCGGGCCAGGTCCAGCGTGACGCCCGCATGACGCGCGCCCGTCTCCAGCACCCGCGCATCGCCGACAACGATCACGTCCAGGGCCTTCATGTCGTCATGGGCCAGCAGTTTCGCCGCCAGTTCCGGGCCGACGCCCCCGGCATCCCCCAAGGCCAAAGCAATGCGCATGTCTCTCTCCGTCTGGAATGATTTTTCGTGAATGGCGCGACGCCGCGCCGTCCGGTTTCAGCGGGCCAGCGCCCCGGCGATGACCCGCGCGCACAGCGCCAGCGAGATCGCACCCGCATCCGGATGCCCGATGCTGCGTTCCGCCAGCGGGCGCGCCCGACCCAGCCGCGGCGTCAGGGCAGCGGTGGCATCGGCGGCAGCGGTCGCCGCATCGGCGGCGGCATGCCACGCATCGGCCAGTGCCGCCCCCTGCGCCACCTGCGCGGCAAGCGTGTCGGCAAAGGGGACAAAGGCATCGACCAGCGTCTTGTCGCCCGGTCGCGCGCCGCCCAGCCGGGTGACCGCGTCCAGCCCCGCCCGCGCGCCTGCCGCCACGCGGCCCGCGTCGGGTGCATCCGTGTCGCCCAGTGCCTGCCCCCAGGCACGCAGGGCCACGCCCCACAGCGCACCCGACGTGCCGCCCGCGCGATCCGCCCAGGCATCGCCCGCCAGCGACAGGACGGTGCCTGCGCCTGCACCCTGTGTCGCGGCATCCTGTGCGGCGGCGGCGGCGGCGGCCGATCCGCGTGCCATGCCTTGGCCGTGATCGCCGTCGCCTGCGATGGCGTCGATGCGGCCCAGTTCCGATTCCGCGTCGGCCAGCGCATCGGCCAGCCGCGCCACGATGTCGGCCACGCAACCCGCCTGCGCCACGCTGGCGGGTGCGCCTTGCGGGACCGCAACCGCTGTCGCCCCGGCGCGGGCCACCTGACGCGCGCCCTGTCGGGTCACCGTTCCCTTGCGAAAGGCGGGCGTGTCGGCGGGCGCGCGCCACAGATCGGCAAGCTGATCGTCCAGCCACAGGATCGACAGCGAACAGCCCTCCATGTCCAGGCTGGTCACGAACTCTCCGATCTCTGGCTCGATCACGGTCAGGCCGGCGTCGGTGATCATGCTGGACAGGTGGTGCCACAGGACGAACAGTTCCTCGTATTTCGTGCGGCCAAGGCCGTTCAGGACCACCGCCACGCGGCCGTCATGCCCGTCCGGGCGTTCGGCAAGCAGCGGGTCCAGCAGCATCCGCGCAAGATCGGCGCCAGGCACCAGACCCTGCGCCGCGATGCCCGGCTCTCCGTGGATGCCCAGGCCCAGGGCGACCTGTCCCTCCGGGACGGTGAACAGGGGCGCGGTCTGGCCCGGCAGGGTGCAGCCGTCAAAGGCCAGCCCAAAGGAGACCGTCCGGCGGTTCGCCCGTCCGGCGACATCCATGACCGCATCCAGATCCAGCCCCGCCTCGGCCGCCGCCCCGGCGATCTTGAAGACCAGCAGGTCGCCCGCCACGCCGCGACGCCGCGCGGCATCCGTCGCGGGTGCGCTGGCCACGTCGTCAGTCACCGCCAGAATGCGCGCGTCGATCCCCTCGGCCCGCAGGCGTTCGGCGGCGGCGCCGAAATTCAGCACGTCGCCCGCGTAATTCCCGAACCCCAGGATCAGGCCCCCGCCCAGATCGGCCGCCCGCGCCACCCCGGCCACGGCACTGGTCGAGGGCGAGGCAAAGACGTCCCCCGCCACCGCCCCGTCCGCCAGACCCGCACCGACATAGCCCAGAAACGCCGGGTAATGCCCCGACCCGCCACCGACGACCAGCGCCACCTTGCCCGGCGCCCCGGCATGGGCGCGCAACGCGCCATGCGGCACGGGAACGACGCGGTCGGCATGGGCGGCACAGAACCCCGACAGCGCGGTCGCGGCGAAATCTTCGGGGCGGTCCACGATCTTGGTCATAACAGGGTCCTTCTCTGAGCCAGAATGCGGCGGATATAGTCGCGGTTCTCGGCGCAGACCCCCAGGCCGTCGCCGCCGTAATGTTCGACCAGGAACGGACTGGCGAACCCATGGTCCAGCGCGGTGTTGATCGCCGCGCGCCAGTTGATCGTGCCCCCCATCATCGGCGCGGGATGGGACAGGATGACCCCCGACGGGTCGGTCATCCGGTAGTAGTTCTTGACGTGCCAGTAGCCCGCGAACGGCGCACACAGCGCGATCATGTCCGCCCATGGCTGCACCGGGCGGTGCAGGCGGATCAGGTTGCCGATGTCGATATTCAGCCGCACGGACGGGTGGTCCACGTCGGTCACGAACGCGACCGCATCAGGGGCAGTGCCCAGATAGGTGTCCTCGTACATCTCCAGCGCGACCTGGATGCCGCGATCGGCGGCGTGGCGGCCAAGGTCGCGGATGCGGGATACGGCCAGCGCGCGGGTGGCAGGATCGTCGGGGTTGGTCACGCCCGGCTCGGTCCAGAACCACAGGGCGGCGCGCTGCGCATCGCTCAGCGGGCCGAACAGGCCGAAACTGACATGCCCCGCGCCGATATCGGCGGCACAATCGATGACGCGGTGGCAATAGGCCAGATGGTCGTCGCCGTAGACCGGGTCGATGACACTGCGCCGCGCGGTCGAAATGGCCGGCACCGACAAACCCAGGTCGCGGCATATCGTCATGAACCGCGCCCGCCCGGCATCGTCCAGATCGGCCAGCCGCAGCCAGCTGTCGGTCGGATCGACAGTATCAAACCCCGCCGCCGCCACCTGTCCCAGATCGCGCGCCCAGGCCGCAGGCCCGGCATCCTGGACCGTGGCAAACGGGATCATCGCACAGGCGATGGGCCAGTCCTGCGGCGTCCAGTACAGCGTGTTCCCCGACATCGATCCCCTCCCGAATCACGTCCCGGTTTCTTGCTAGCATGGTCGCCACCCCGTATCAATAATTCTGTATACAGCACACAGAACGCAATCTTGACTTGCCTGCGCCCCCGTCATAGCCAGAGAAAGACGCGCCAACGGAGACGCCGGTGACAGACACAGACGCCCGCATCGAACGCCTGCCCCTGCTGGACGCAATCCTGTCGCGGCTGCGTGACATGATCATCGAGGGGCAACTGCCCCCGGGCACCCGCCTGAACGAAGGCCAGATCGGCCTGCAACTGGGCGTGTCCCGCACGCCGCTGCGCGAGGCGATCAAGTACCTGGCATCCGAAGGGTTGGTGGAACTGATCCCGTCACGCGGCGCGGTGGTGAAACAGTTCGGCGCCCGCGAGGTCCGCGACATGCTGGAGGTGATCCGCATCCTGGAACAGCAGGCGGGCATCATCGCCTGCGCGCAGGCAACCGATGCCGGCATCGCAGAGGTGCGTGCGTTGCATGACCGGATGCTGGACTGTTATGCCCGGCGCGACCGCATGGCGTATTACAAGCTGAACCAGGCGATCCACACCGCCATCGTGGCCCTTGCCGGGAATGGCGCCTTGTCCGAGGTGCACTCCCGGTTGCAGACGCGGCTGAAACGTGTTCGCTTCATCGGCCACGAGGGTGCGGAAAAATGGGCCGGCGCTGTCTCTGAGCACGAACAGATGATTGTGGCGCTGGAATCGCGCGACGCGGACCGATTGTCGGAAACCCTGGGCCGCCACCTGACGCAGGCATGGGAACGGGTGCGCGACGACCTACCTGCGCAGACGTAAAAACCCCCGCGCAGGACGACCCTGCGCGGGGGGAACTGGCGAAACATCCTACCAGGTAAAATCGTCGCTGCTCATCTGGTTCAGGCGGAAATCCTGGATGATCAGCTGATTGGGGCCGAAATTCAGCGCCACGTCCGACCCGTTCTGCACGGCGGCCCCGCGGATCTGGGCATAGCTGTCGACATTGGCCAGTGCGCGCAGGTCGATCTGATCGTCACCGTTCTCGAAATCGGTGATCCGGTCACGACCGCCGTTGAAGACGAACACGTCCGCCCCCTCGCCGCCGGTCATCGTGTCATTGCCCAGGCCGCCGTTCAGCGTGTCGTTGCCCTCGCCGGCGATCAGGCGGTCGGCACCAAAGCCCGCGACCATCAGGTCGTCGCCCTCGCCCGCGGTCAGCATGTCGTTGCCCGCCCCCGAGAACATGCGGTCGTTGCCCTCGCCGCCATCCATCGTGTCGCGGCCATTACCGGCGTACAGAACGTCATCGCCCTCGCCGCCCCAGACGCGGTTGTTGCCATTGCCGGCGGCAACGACGTCGTTGCCCTCGCCGGCGGCGATCACGTCGTTGCCGCTGCTTGACCAGATACGGTCGTTGCCCGACCCGCCAAAGACGCGGTTCGCGCCCTCTCCGGCCCAGATGCGGTCATTGCCCTCGCCGCCATCGACGATGTCGTTGCCGCCAAACCCGTACAGCAGGTCGTCGCCTGACCGACCATAGATCAGGTCGGCCAGATTGGTGCCGGTCAGGCGGTTGTCGTCGTCATTTCCGATGAGTCGTGCCATGGGGTCATCCCTGTGAAAATCCAGGCGTCGCGGTGATCTTGCGACGGGGTGCGACGCCAGTCCCCGCGGCACGAACAGCCGTCCGGGCCATTCGACAGCAGAACGGACCACCACGCCGTCTTATTCCATGGCAATATGAAAATTCAGCGACGGTCCAGTTTGGCCGACCGCGCGACCAGCATCTTGCGGCGCAGCGGGGTCAGGTGATCGACATACAGCCGCCCGGCCAGATGATCGATCTGGTGCTGAACGCTGGTGGCCCACAGGCCCACGAAATCGCGGTCCTCCTCGACGCCGTCCTGGTTCAGGTACCGCACCGTGACGGCGCGCGGGCGGCTGATCGGGGCGGACACGCCGGGCAGGTTGGGGCTGGCCTCCTCGTGCTCGCGCAACTTGACGCTGGCATGCAGGATCTGCGGGTTGGCCATGCGCACCGCCTGCCCCCGGGGGCCGGATGCGTCCACGACGGCCAGCGCCATCATGATGCCGATCTGGGGCGCGGCCAGGCCCACGCCGGGCATCGCCTCCATCGTGTCGACCATGTCATCCCAGATCATGCGGACGGTTTCGGTGATCTCGGCCACCGGCGCGGCGGCGCGGTGCAGGCGGGGGTCGGCATAGGGCAGGAACGCGCGCACGGCCATGGTCAGTCCTTTATGATCAACAGGCCGTCCAGGTGATCGACCTCGTGCTGGGCGATCCGGGCGGCGGGGCCCCGCATGTCGCGCAACTGATGGCGGCCGTCCAGATCGTACCAGCCGATTCCGATGGCGTGGGACCGCTGGACATCGACAGGGCGGCCGGGGATGGACAGGCACCCCTCGGTGGCGATCTCGGTCTCCTGGGACCGGACCAGGATCTCGGGGTCGATCAGGACCAGCGGCTCGGGGGTGCCGTCCTTCCAGCCCGCATCCATGACGAAAATCCGGCGCAGCACGCCGATCTGCGGGGCGGCCAGGCCGCGCCCCTGGGCGTGATACATCGTGGCCAGCATGTCGGCGGCCAGCACGCGCAGTTCCGGGCCGGTCATGTACCCGGCCGGTTCCGCGCGCAGGCGCAGGCGCGGGTCAGGCCACAGGACGATGTCGCGCAGGGTGCCAAGGCCAAGGTCCCCCGGCAGGTCGGGGCGTCTCCAGCCACTGGCACCCGTGCGCTCAGGCACGGGCCATGTCCCGCTTCAGCTTGACCATCTTGCGGGTGATCATCTGGCGCTTGATCGCGGACAGGTGGTCGATGAACAGCACCCCGTCCAGGTGATCCAGCTCGTGCTGGGCGCAGGTGGCCCACAGCTCGTCGAACTCGCGTTCGTGGGTCTTGCCGTCCAGTCCCAGCCAGCGCATGCGGATCTGGGCGGGGCGCGTGACCTCTCCGTATTGTTCGGGAATGGACAGGCAGCCCTCCTCATAGGTGTTGGGCGTGTCGGACGCCCAGCTTACCTCGGGGTTGACCAGCACCAGCGGCGCGCGCGGCGCCTCGGGGTCGCGGTTGGCATCCATCGTGAACACGCGCAGGCCCACGCCGATCTGCGGCGCGGCCAGACCGATGCCGGGCGCCTCGTACATGGTGGCCAGCATGTCGGCGGCCAGCGTCTCGATCTCGGGCGTGATGCGGGCCACGGGCTGGGCCACCTTTTTCAGGCGCGGATCAGGATGGATCAGGATGGGTCTCAGGCTCATGGCAAGGGATTTAGGGCAAGCCTTCACCATAAGCAACAACCCCGCTATGGATGGGGCACGCAGCCCGCAGGAGCCCCCATGACCCAGCCCGATTTCGACCGCATCATCGACCGCCGCGGCACGCATTGCAGCAAGTGGGACGACATGCAGGCCGCCTATGGCGTGTGCGCCGACGACGGGCTGGCCATGTGGGTGGCGGACATGGATTTCGCGCCCCCCGCGGCGGTGCAGGCGGCGGTGGACCGCGCGGCGGCGCATGGCGTCTATGGCTATCCCGGCGCGAACCCGCCCTATCTGGCGGCGATCGGCTGGTGGATGGAAAACCGCCATGGCTGGCAGATCCGACCCGAATGGGTGCTGACCTGCGCGGGGCTGGTCAATGCGGTGGCGATGGCGCTGAACGCCTATACGCAGCCCGGTGACGGGGTGATCGTGATGGCCCCGGTCTATCACGCATTTGGCCGGGTGATCCGCGCCGCCGGGCGCGATCTGGTCGAACTGCCGCTGGCGCTGACGGACGGGCAATACACCATGGACTGGCCCGCGTGGGAGGGCATGCTGACCGGGCGCGAACGCCTGATGATCCTGTGTTCGCCGCACAATCCCGGTGGCCGCGTCTGGTCGGATGCCGAACTGCGCCAGGTCGCCGATTTCTGCGAACGTCATGACCTGATCCTGATTTCGGACGACATCCATGCCGACCTGGTCCTGCCGGGCGGCCCGCGGCACCGGATGATGGCGACGGTCGCCCCCGACATCGCCGGACGGCTGGTGACGCTGACCGCAGCCACCAAGACCTTCAACATCGCGGGCGCCCATATCGGCAATGCGATCATCGCCGATGCCGATTTGCGGGCACGGTTTCAGGGCGCGCTGGCCGCGGCGGGGATCTCTCCGGCGATGCTGGGACAGGACATGGTCGCCGCCGCCTATTCGCCAGAGGGCGCGGCCTGGGTCGATGCGCTGGTCGCATATCTGGACGGCAATCGGCGCATCTTTGACGACGCGGTGAACGCGATCCCGGGCCTGCGGTCGATGCCGCTGCAGGCGACCTATCTGTCCTGGGTCGATTTCCGCGACACCGGCATGACGGACACGGAAATCACCCGCCGCATCCAGGGCGACGCCCGCATCGCCGCCAATCACGGCGTGACCTTCGGGCTGGGCGGCGAGGGGTTCATGCGCTTCAACATCGCGACGCCCCGCGCGCGGGTGATAGAGGCCGCAGACCGGCTGCGCGCGGCATTCGCCGACCTTCAGTGACGCGACAGGACCTTGCATCGCCGTGCAGGCCGGGTGGCGCGGGCCGTGCGCCCGCGTTGCAACCCGTACCGCACCGCCCTATATAGCGCCAAACCCGAACCCCGCCCGAACCGTGAAGGTACCCCGCATGGTCTATCTGGATTTCGAAAAACCGCTTGCCGATATCGAGGGCAAGGCCGAGGAACTTCGCGCCATGGCCCGCAAGGGCGAGGGGGCCGTCGACGTCGAGAAAGAGGCCGCAGCGCTGGACCGCAAGTCGTCAGACCTGCTGCGCGACCTGTACAAGACCCTTGATCCCTGGCGAAAGACCCAGGTCGCCCGCCATCCCGACCGCCCCCATTGCAGCGACTATATCGCAGCGCTTTTCAGCGAATACACGCCGCTGGCGGGTGACCGCGCCTTTGGCGACGACCATGCGGTGATGGGCGGCCTTGCACGGTTCAACGACGCCCCCTGCGTGGTGATCGGGCATGAAAAGGGCAACGACACCAAATCGCGCATCCACCACAATTTCGGCATGGCCCGCCCCGAGGGGTACCGCAAGGCGATCCGCCTGATGGACATGGCGCATCGCTTCGGCCTGCCGGTGATCACGCTGGTCGACACACCCGGCGCCTATCCCGGCAAGGGTGCCGAGGAACGCGGCCAATCCGAGGCCATCGCCCGCTGCACTATGAAATGCCTGGAGATCGGCGTGCCGCTGGTCAGCGTCATCATCGGCGAGGGCGGGTCGGGCGGGGCCGTGGCATTCGCCACCGCGAACCGCATCGCCATGCTGGAACATTCGATCTATTCGGTGATCTCTCCAGAGGGCTGCGCGTCGATCCTGTGGAAGGACGCGGAAAAGATGCGCGACGCCGCCGAGGCGCTGCGCCTGACCGCGCAGGACCTGAAAAAGCTGGCTGTGATCGACGGCATCATCCCCGAACCGTTGGGTGGCGCGCAGCGCGCGCCCACGCAGGCCATCGCCGCGGTCGGAGACGAAATCACCGCCATGCTGGCAGAGATGGCGGACCTGAAACCCGCCCAGCTGATCAAGGACCGCCGCGCCAAGTTCCTGGCCATGGGGTCCAAGGGCCTGGCGGCCTGACGCACACGCCACTGTGACCGACCTGCAACAGCCGTCCCGTCTTGGGGCGGCTGGCGCGTTTTGCCGTCTTGCGCGATCTGCAAGGCTGGGCCAGCGTGCAATTCTGCCCACACGCATGCGCGAAAGGAGGGGTCCATGACATCATATGCCAATGCCCCCGCCCTGACCCGCACCGGTCCGGCCCAGCCTTCGTCGGTCCGACAAGGCGCCTGACCGCCGCAAGGCAGACCCCGCCGACATCATGACCTGACACGACCGCAGTCCGCGGGCCTGTCCGCATGGCGTCATCCCATCCCTGAACCCCGTCGACCGCACACGGCCCTGCCATGTCCGGTCCCCATCCCTGGAGACTGATGATGATTGCCGATCTTCACCCGCAAAGCGCCCGCCTGCGTCCCGCGATGCACCGCCTGATCGCCCGGCACGGCGCGACGGCGGTGTTATGGGCCGCGATCCGCGCGGCACTGCTGCCACGGCGCAGGCGGCCCCGGCCGCCCGACCCATACCTGATGTCCCCGCACATGCGGCGCGACATCGGGCTGCCCCCACTGGGGCCGCATGTTCCGCGCTATTATGATCTGAGGTGAGTGTTGTTCCGGGCGGCGTCATCCGCGTCGCCCGGTTCAGCCAGGAGCAGCCCGGCCTCGGCCATCAGGCGGTCGGAATGGGTCTCGATCTCGGCGCGCAGGCGGGGCAGGAAACCCTCGGTCGGGATGGCGGGATCGATGGCGGGCAGGAACTCGACCACCGCGCGGCCGGGACGGATGCCCCACCCGCTGCGCGGCCAGAACATGCCGGTGTTTACGGCGACGGGCACGACCGGCAGACCGGTCCCCTCGCGGATCGTGGCCACGCCCTGCTTATAGGGCTTGCGCTGTCCCGGCAGGGTACGCGTGCCTTCGGGATAGATGATCAGCTGACCCAACCCCTCGGCGGACATACGCTGGTTGATGGTGGTGCTGATCGCGGCCATCGCATCGCGCCCGCGCGACCGGTCGATGGGGATGCAGCCGGTCTTCCATGCGTACCAGCCCATGACGGGCACGCGCATCACCTCGCGCTTCATGATGAAGGCGCGGCGGGGCACGGCATGGGCAATGATCATGATGTCCCAGAACGACTGATGCTTGGCCGCGACGATGCAGTCGTGGGTCGGCGGCGTGCCGCGGATCTCGCAGGTCAGGCCCAGATGGATACGCGCGGCCCAGACCATATACGCGATCCAGCGCGTGGCGATACGGTTCGCGCCCGCACGTCCGTGGCGCAGCGCAGGCAGGCCCAGCAGTCCGATGATCAGCGTGGCACAGCCGACATGGACATAGAACAGCACGTTCTGAACGTACTGCCATGGCGTCAGCGCGCCGGGGCGCGCGCCGTCGGTCATCGCACGGCCTCCAGCATTTTCAGCGCCGCCCACCGCGTCGCGACAAAGGCCACGCCCGCCGCGACCAGCGGGATCGCCAGCGGCATCAGCCAGTCGGCACCCTGAAAGCCCAGCCCGGTCAGGAACCCGCCCGCGGCACTGGCATCGGGCAGGATCGCGATCGCGCCGATGCCCAGCACCGTTCCCACGGCGGACCCCATCGCGGCGCGGCGGGTGAACCGGCGCACAAAGGCCGTGGCGATGGTCAGGTCGCGCGCCCCGATCAGGCGCAGCACGCGGATCACCTGCACGTTCGCGGCCAGCGCGGCCTTGGCCGCCAGCGTGATCATCGCGGCAGACGCCGCCCCGATCAGGATCAGCGACACGATGCCCAGCATCCGCAGCCGTTTGGCCGCCGAGACCAGCGGCCTGCGCCATTCGGTGTGATCGTCCAGCACCGCGCCCGGCACCTCGGCCTCAAGACGCAGGCTCAGGCCCTCGGCGTCGAACGTGTCCTCGACCGGCAGGTCGATCAACGCGGGCACGGGCAGCGCATCCACCGGCATGTCGGGGCCGAACCATGGCTCCAGCAACTGGGCCAACTCGTCCTGCGGCAGCAGGCGTGGCGTGCCCGCGCCCGGTGTGGTCTGCAGGATCGCCAGCGCGGATTGCACCAGCGCGTCCTGTTCAGCGACCGGCGCACTGACACGCACCGTCACGCTGCCGGCCAGTTCGGACGACCAGCGATCCGCCAACCGCCCCGTCGCCAGTGCCAGCGCCAGCGCGAACACCGCCAGAAACGCCATCGCGCCCGCCGAAAACAGCGTCAGCTGCGCCGTGAACCCGGTCGGCGGCACGATGCGGTCGCCCGCGCCGTCCCTGTCGCCCGTCAGACCCTGCCACAGGCTTCCGATATTCAGCCGTCCCATCAGAGATCCGCCCCCGCCAGATGCAGGCTGCCGCCGGTGATCCGCAGGACGCGCGCCGTCACCTGCGCCTTGGTGGCGCGGATCAGGTTCAGGTCATGGGTCGCCACCAGCACGGTCTTGCCCGACTTGTTCAGCTCGATCAGCAATTGCATCAGCCGCATGGACATGTCCCAGTCCAGGTTGCCCGTGGGTTCGTCCGCCAGCACCAGGTCCGGCGACAGGATCACCGCGCGGGCCAGCGCCGCGCGCTGGCGTTCGCCACCCGACAGCGATGGCGGCAAAACGCGCGCGTGCTGCGACAGCTGAACCCAGCCCAGCAGATCGCGCAGCGCGTCCATGTCCACCTCCTCTCCGGCGATGGACAAAGGCAGGGCAATGTTCTCGGCCAGCGGCAGGTGGTCCAGGAATTGCGGGTCCTGATGGACCACGCCCACGCGACGGCGCAGATCGGCGATGCCGTCACGCGACAGCGCACGCATGTCCTGGCCAAAGGCGGTCATCTGGCCCGAACTGGGCAGCAGATCCGCAAAGCACAGCCGCAGCAGCGTGGTCTTGCCCGACCCGGACGGCCCGGTCAGGAAATGGAACATGCCCGGCTGCAGGGTCAGCGTCATGCCCGACAACAGCTCGTCCTGGCCATGATAGCCAAAGCCGACATCCCGCATCTCGATCAAGCGCCACCTCTTTTCCGCTGCGACCCGTCTGGTGCGGGCCGTTGGCGCCCGGCGCGACTTGGAAGCCGGACCCGCGCTTGATAGAACAGCCGCACGATGATTGCGAGGGTGGCATGGCTGAATTCAAGTTGATCTGTCCAGGGTGCCGCGCCGAATATGCGCTGCCCTCGGATGCCATCCCGCAGGGCGGCCGCGAGGTCGAGTGTCCAGCCTGCGGTCATGTCTGGCAGGCTCATCCCCCGGCTGCCGCCGGACGGCTGGATCTGGGCAGCTTTTCGCGCCCGCTGCCCGATGACGACGAAACGCCCCGCCCCCTGCCCCCGGCCCGGGCGCGTCTGTCCCCGGATATCCTGGACATGCTGAAAAGCGAGGTCGACCACGAACGCCGCCTGCGCGACGCCGAACAGCAGGACGACGTGCGCGCCACCACCGACGAGATCGACTGGCCCGCGACCACCGTGACCCAGACTGCGCGCCCCACCGCCCCGCCGACGGTCGCCGCGCCACAGGTACAGCCTCAGCCTCAGCCTCAGCCTCAGCCTCAGCCTCAGCCTCAGCCTCAGCCTCAGCCTCAGCCTCAGCCTCAGGTCGTCGCGCCTCTTGCCGCAAAGGCAACCCCGGACAGCCGCCCCCCCGAACTGCGCCAGCAGGCCGAAACCGCGGTGCATCGACGGTCAGCCCCCACGCCCATCCGGGTGGTACGTCACGGCGCAGGATTTGGCACGGGCATGACGCTGGCGCTGCTGGTGATGGCGGCGGTGCCCGCGATCTATCTGCTGGCCCCAGTCGCAGAGGCACGCGACTGGCCACTGGTCGGCACGCTGACGGCGGCACGCGACGGGCTGGACGCCTTGCGGCAATGGTTGGCCATCCGCGTCGGGGCCTGAGCCGTCAGAACCGGTCCAGCAACCGGCCCAGATAATCGCGTTCGTCCTGCGGACGGTCCGTCTGGCCGCTGCGGCGGCGGATCTCGTCCAGCAGGTCGCGGGCACGGCGCGCAGGGTCCAGCCCCTCGGCCAGCGGATCGCCATTGGTGATGACATTGCCGCCGCCATTACTCTCGCGGCCCAACGGGTCCAGCTGCGGCTGTCCCTGATAGGGCTGCCCCTGCCCGCCCTGCGCCGACTGGCCCGGTTGCTGGCCGGGCTGCTCTCCCTCGCCGCCCGGCTGGCCATCATGACCGTCCTGACCCTCCTGGGCCATCATGTCGCCCAAGGCTCGCATGCCCTCGCGCATGGACTGGATCGCGTCGGCCTGACGCTGCATCGCACCCGCCATGTCGCCGTCGCGCAGCGCCTGCTCGGCATCCTCCATCGCACGGCCCGCATCGTCCAGTTGGCGGCGCGCGGCATCGCCTTCGGGCGACCCCTGCCCCGGCATCAACCCCTGCTGCTGGCCCAGTTCCTCGCGCAGCGCGCGCTGGCGGTCTGCCATGCTGTCGCCGTCCTGACCCTCGGGCCCGGGCTGCTGGCCTTGGCCGAACTGGCGCTGCATGTCGCGGAACGCCTCGTCCGACAGCTCCTGCTGATCGCGCAGCGTATCGGCCAGGCGGTTCATCGGCTGGCTGCCCTGTTGGCCCTCTCCGTCGCCCTGACCCTGGCTCTGTTGAACCTGCAGGTTCTCCATCATCCGGTTGAACTGTTCCAACAGCGCCTCGGCCTCGGCCATGCGACCCTCGTTCATCAGGCGCTGGATCTCGTCCATCATCTCCTGGATCTGGTCGCCGGTGATCTGCTGGCCCTGGCTGTCGCCGCGGTCGGGGCTGTCGGTCTGGTCCTGCGGCTGGCTCTGCTGGGCCAGCATGTCGGTATAGGCGTCGGTCGCCTCGCGCAGCTCGTCCATCAGCCGCTGGACCTCGTCGGGGCTGGCACCGTTGCGGATCGCCTCGGACAGGCGCTCCTGCGCCGCGCGCATCCGCTCCAACGCGTCGGACAGGCCGCCATCCTCCAGCTGAACCGCAGCCTCCCACAGCGCTTCGGCCAGACGGTCGCGGGCTTCGACGCTCAGATCGTCCCCGTCCAACAGCTGCACGGCGGCGCGCAGCTCTGCATACAGGTCGTCCTCGACGAACCCCTCGGGCTGCCAGGTGACGGCGCGCATGATTTCGGCACTGCGACCGGCATTTCTGCGCGACCACAACAGATCGCGGCGCAGTTCGATCAGCGTGGCCGCGAACGGGTCAAAGAACCGCCGCCCCGGCAGGGGCAGCGCCATCGGATCGGACTGGCCCGCCTGATCGATCCCGTCCACCGCGCGCAGCGTGACGGTCACGGGCAGGTTGGCCCAGGGGTGGCGGGACAGATCCTCGGCCAGCTGCCCCTGAACCTCGCGGCGGTCGCCACGCGGCAAAGGCAGGTCCAGCGCCACCGGGTCGCGCGGCTCGGGCGCCACGGTCAGGCCAAAGCGGCGATCGACCGCGTCCAGATCCAGCGCGATGACTGCCTGTGCGGACATGACGCCGTGATCGTCCCCGGCCTGATAGTCCTGGATCATCCGCCCGTCGGCGCGTCGCGTGGGCGCCGCCCCCGCCCGGATCACCGGCACGGCGTCGGGCAGGACGGTCACGGCGAAACGACGCCCCTGAATGTCGATGCTGCCGGACCGGTCAGCCCGGAATGCAGGCGCGGTCGGATCGTCCGATGTGACGGGCCCAATGTCCTGCACAAGGTCGGCGCCCTGGGCATACAGGCGAAAACTGACGGTGCTGCCCTTGGGCAGGTCCAGCGCCTGCCCCTCGGCCAGGGCGTTCAGATACAGCGTTGGTCGGCGGGTATAGGCGGGCGGTTCGGCCCAGCCCTCCCAGACCGGGCCCTGCGGCGGGGCGGCACCGGGCTGCGGCGGGGTCATCGTCGCGGCCAGAGCGCGCACGCCCAGCCCCATCTGGCCCACCCCGCCAAAGATCAGCGCCATGACCAGCGCCACCAGCCCCGCCAAGCGCAACGCAAAAGGGTCGCGCCGCGCCAGGTCCGCATCGGGACGCACCGCACGTGCGGCCAGCGCGGCGTCGCGCATCTGCGCCAGATGTGCCTGCCACAGCGGTCCCTCGCCGCCGATCGCGGCACGGTCCGACAGCGCGGTCAGCGGACGTCCGGGCAGGGTCCGGTCCAGCCGGGCCACCGCCTCGGCCCGGCGCACGCGACGAAAGCGCCATCCGCCCCGAACCGCCGCAACCACGACCGCCAGCAGCCACAGCCCCGCCAGCCATGGCAGCACCGCGCCCGGCACCGCAGTCACTGCGCCAAGCGCCAGCGCAGCGATGCCAAAGCACAACAGCGTCGCCAGCGGCCAAAAGACCCGCGCCGCCCGTTCCCATGCCATTCCGGCACCGGTCAGGCGCAACGCGCGGGCTACCGGCCCCATTCGGATCGTGGACATACCCTCGGGGGTCCGGGGGCTGTCGGTGTCGTTCTGTCGCCCGATCAAAGCCATGCCGGGATGCTATCCCGTGCCAGCATTTCCTCAAACGTGGGCCGTGCCCGGATGACGGCGAAGTGATCGCCCTGCACCAGAACCTCGGGGACCAGCGGGCGCGAATTGTATTCCGACGCCATCACAGCGCCATACGCCCCGGCGGAGCGGAACGCGACCAATCCCCCTGCCGCCAGTTCGGGCAGTTCGGCCCCCTTTTGAAAGGTATCCCCCGATTCGCAGACCGGACCGACCACGTCATAGGGCCGCACCATCGCGCCCACCGCCGGTTCGATCAACGGGACGATGTCGTGATGCGCACCGTACATGGCCGGGCGCAGCAGGTCGTTCATCGCCGCATCAACGATCAGGAAATCGCGATCCTCGCCGTTCTTTACATAGATCACGCGGGACAGCAGCACGCCGGCATTGCCGACGATGTTGCGGCCCGGCTCAATCTCGATCTCGCAGCCCAGATCACCGACCGTCTCGCGGATCACCTGGCCATATTCGATGGGCAGGGGCGGCGCACTGTTGTCGCGGCGATAGGGGATGCCCAGCCCGCCGCCCAGATCCAGCCGGGTGATGTCGTGACCCTCGGCGCGCAGGGCGCGGGTCAGTTCGGCCACCTTCAGATAGGCGGTGCGGAACGGCGCCAGGTCGGTCAGCTGGCTGCCGATATGCACGTCCACGCCCACGACGCGCAGCCCCGGCAGGGACGCGGCCTCGGCATAGACGGCCATGGCGCGCGAAATCGGAATGCCGAACTTGTTGTCGGACTTGCCGGTCGCGATCTTCTCATGCGTCTTGGCGTCCACGTCGGGGTTCACGCGGATGGCCACCGGCACCGTCACGCCCATGCTGACGCACAGCGCGGACAGGGCGCGCATCTCGGGCTCGCTCTCGATGTTGAACTGGCGGATGCCGCCCTCGATCGCCATGCGCATTTCCGGAACGGTCTTGCCGACGCCGGAAAACACGATCCGGTCGCCCGGCACGCCGGCGGCCTTGGCGCGGGCGTATTCACCCCCCGACACGACGTCCATGCCGGCCCCCAGATCGCCCATCAGCTTCAGCACGGCCAGATTGCTGTTCGATTTGACCGCAAAACACACCAGATGGTCGGTCCAGTCCAGCGCCTGACGGAACAGGCCGAAATGGCGCGTCAGGGTCGCCGCGGAATAGACATAGACGGGCGTACCCACCTGTTGCGCGATGCACGACAGGGGCACGTCCTCGGCAAACAATTCGCCATTGCGATAGAGAAAATGGTCCATCTACAGCTCGGCCGACACGCCGAACCGGGCATCGCCGCTGACGGTGACGCCCATCTGCTGCTGCAACGGCTTTTCCACCGGGCGCTGCGGGGCGCCGTCGACGCCGCAGCTGGCCAGGACGGCGACGACCACGACCAGAACGACGACGATGATGACCGTGTTTCTCATGCCAGTTTCTCCTTCCAGCGGGCGATCTGCGCGCGCACCTGCGCGGGGGCCGTCCCGCCATAGCTCTGTCGCGAGGCGACGGAATTGTGCACGCCCAGCACATTGAACACATCGTCGGTGATCTGACCATGCACCGATTGCATCTGCGCCAGCGTCAGGTCGGGCAGATCGACGCGCCCCTGTTCGGCCAGCGCCACCAACGACCCGGTCACGTGATGGGCGTCGCGGAACGGCAGGCCCAGTTCGCGCACCAACCAGTCTGCCAGGTCCGTCGCGGTCGAGAACCCCGTGGATGCCGCAGCCTCCAGCCGGTCGCGATTCGCGGTCAGGTCCGACAGCATGCCGGTCATCGCCGCCAGTGCCAGCATCAGCGTGTCGGCGGCGTCGAACACCTGTTCCTTGTCCTCCTGCATGTCCTTGGAATAGGCCAAGGGCAGGCCCTTCATCACGGTGAACAGCGCGACGGTCGCGCCCAGGATGCGACCGATCTTGGCGCGGATCAGCTCGGCGGCGTCAGGGTTGCGCTTTTGCGGCATGATGCTGGACCCGGTCGACCACTTGTCCGACATCGACACGAAGCGGAACTGCGCCGACGACCAGATCACCAGTTCCTCGGCCAGACGCGACAGGTGGACGGCGCAGATGCTGCTGGCCGCCAGGAACTCCAGCGCGAAATCCCGGTCGCTGACCGCGTCCAGGCTGTTGGCCATGGGACGGTCGAAATCCAGTTCCCGCGCGGTCATGTCGCGGTCGATGGGATAGCCGGTGCCCGCCAGCGCCGCGGCCCCCAGGGGCGATTCGTTCATGCGTTTGCGTGCATCCTGGAACCGCGACAGGTCGCGGCCGAACATCTCGACATAGGCCATCATGTGATGGCCCCAGGTCACCGGCTGCGCCGTCTGCAGGTGTGTGAATCCCGGCATGACCCAATCGGCCCCGGCCTCGGCCTGCGACAAAGCCGCACAGATCAGCGCGGTCAGTCCGTCGATGGCCGCGTCGCACTGGTCGCGCACCCAAAGGCGGAAATCGGTCGCAACCTGGTCATTTCTGGACCGGCCCGTGTGCAGGCGGCCCGCGGGTTCGCCGATAACCTCCTTCAGGCGGGCCTCCACATTCATGTGGATGTCCTCCAGGTCGGTCCTGAACGTGAATTGACCGCCCTCGATTTCTGACAAGACGGTGAGCAGGCCTTTCCCGATCGCCTCGGCATCGCTATCGCTGATGATGCCCGTGGCGGCCAGCATTGCCGCGTGGGCCCGGCTGCCCCGGATATCCTGGGCGTAGAGCCGCCGGTCGAACCCGATCGAGGCGTTGATCGCCTCCATGATCGCGTCGGGACCGGCGGCAAAGCGCCCGCCCCACATGCTGTTGGCGGTGGTCTGGGGCCGGTCGGTCATCAAGTACGTCCTTCGGAGGTCACATGCTGCGTTCCGCCCTGCTTTATACGGCCCTTGTTTTCGGTGCAAACACCGCCTTTGCCGCGGACCCCGACTGGCAGGCGGCCCGCGACGGGGGCCTGGTCAAGATGGTCGTCGCCGAAACCCCCGTCCCCGTGGCCACCGCCGAGTTCACCGACCGCGACGGCGGCACCCACACCCTGGCCGATTGGCAGGGCAAGGTCGTTCTGCTGAACTTCTGGGCGACCTGGTGCGCGCCCTGCCGCGAGGAGATGCCCGCCCTGGACCGGTTGCAGACCGAACTGGGCGGCGACGATTTCGAGGTGGTGACCATTGCGACGGGCCGCAACGCGGTCGAGCGCATCGACGATTTCTTTGCCGAGGTGGGCGTAGAGACGCTGCCGATCCTGCTGGACCCCCGCCAGCAGGTCGCGCGCGAGATGGGCGTGGTGGGCCTGCCCGTGACCGTCCTGATCGACCGCGACGGGAACGAGGTTGCGCGCTATCTGGGTGATGCCGAATGGGATTCGGACGCGGCCAAGACGCTGATCACCCAGCTGACAGCGCCCTGACGGGCGCATGCCTGTGGCAGGTCACGACATGGTCGTTGACCATGCCCGTGGCCTGCATGAAGGCATAGGTGGTCACCGGTCCGCAGAAGCCAAAACTGCGCGATTTCAGCGCCTTGGACATCGCGCGCGATTGGGGTGTTTCCGCAGGCACATGGGCAAGGTCGGGCCAGTCGTTCTGGATCGGGGCACCGCCCACAAAGGACCACAGCCAGTGGGCAAAGCCGTCCCCGGCCTCGGCGTCCAGAAAGGCGCGCGCACCACGCACGGTCGCCTCTATCTTGCTACGGTGGCGGATGATGCCGGGATTCGTCAGCGCGCGATCGATCCGCGCCGCGTCCCAGCACGCCACCCGTTCGGGGTCGAACCCGTCGAATTCGGCGCGAAAAGCATCGCGTTTCTTGAGGATGGTGATCCAGGACAGACCGGCCTGAAACCCCTCCAGAACCAACTGTTGCCACAGCCTGCGCGGGTCGTGTTCGGGCGCGCCCCATTCCCGGTCATGATAGGTCACATAGACCGGCAGGTCACCGCACCATCCGCAACGGTCCATCATCTGTTAACCCAAACTCGAGAAAGAGATCACGCTTCACGGCAGGTTAAGCCAATATGTGCAGACTGCAAGCAGACCCGACTCGGTAAGAGGCCGCCCGTGAGCGACAGAACAATGGACAACAGTTCGCCCCTTGAGGATGCGATCCGCCATCAGGACCGCATCACCCTGGCGGCCGTTTCAGCGGCGGTCGAAAAAGGCAGCGCAACGCTGGCTTTTCAGCCGATCGTACAGGCGCAGCGCACAAAGACGCCCGCCTTCTACGAAGGGTTGATCCGCATCATAGACGACAGCGGACGGCTGGTGCCACTGCGCGATTTCATGCCCCAGGCCGAGGTGACGGAACTGGGTCGCAAGATCGATTGCCTGTCGCTGTCATTGGGTCTGCAGACCCTGGCCGAGGATCCCGGCCTGCGCCTGTCGATCAACATGTCCGCACGCTCGATCCTGTACCCGGAATGGATCAACACGCTGCGGCGTGGTGTCTCCGACGACACGACACTGGGCGAACGCCTGATCCTGGAGATCACCGAGAGCAGCGCGATGGGCATGCCCAACGAGGTGCAGACCTTCATGGCCGAGGTGCAGGGATACGGCATCAGCCTGGCGCTGGACGATTTCGGCGCGGGCTACACGTCGTTCCGCTATCTGCGGGATTTCTGTTTCGACATGATCAAGATCGATGGCCAGTTCATCCGCGAGATCGCAACGAAACCCGACAATCAGGTCCTGACGCGCGCGCTGCAATCCATCGCGCATCATTTCGACATGTTCACGGTGGCCGAATCCGTCGAAACGGCCGATGAGGCCGCGTTCCTGATCGATATCGGCATCGATTGCCTGCAGGGCTACTATTTCGGCGCCCCAACCATCGCACCGCCGTGGAAAAAGCCCCCCTCGCTGGCCAGCCGCTAAGGGACACCACGCGGGCCGCCACATGGTTCGGCATCGAAATGCCCCAGGCTTCGACTTGACGTAGCGTCCTGAAACAGCATCCTGACAACAGGCCGGTTCGTCCGGCACTGATGCGAAGGAGTCTGTCGTGACCAAAGCCGTGATCGTTTCCGCCGCCCGCACGCCGGTCGGAAGTTTTCTGGGGGCCTTTGCGAATGTCCCCGCCCATGACTTGGGCGCCGCTGTTCTGGCCGAAGTCGTCGCCCGCGCCGGCATTGACGCAGGTGACGTCGACGAGACGATCCTGGGTCAGGTGCTGACCGCCGCACAGGGCCAGAACCCCGCCCGTCAGGCGCATATCAAGGCGGGCCTGCCACAGGAATCCTCGGCCTGGGGCATCAATCAGGTCTGTGGTTCGGGCCTTCGCGCCGTGGCACTGGCCGCCCAGCACGTGATCCTGGGCGATGCCCGGGTCGTTCTGGCGGGTGGTCAGGAAAGCATGTCCATGTCGACGCACGCCGCCTATCTGCGCGCCGGGCAGAAAATGGGCGACATGCAGTTCATCGACACGATGGTCCGCGACGGGCTGTGGGACGCGTTCAACAACTATCACATGGGCCAGACCGCTGAGAACGTCGCCGAGAAATGGCAGATCAGCCGTGACCAGCAGGACGAATTCGCGCTGGCCTCCCAGAACAAGGCAGAGGCCGCCCAGAAAGGGGGGCGCTTTGACGAAGAGATCGTCGGCTATACCGTCAAGTCACGCAAAGGCGATACGGTCGTGGACAAGGATGAATACATCCGCCACGGCGCGACGATCGAGGCGATGCAAAAGCTGCGCCCAGCCTTTGCCAAGGACGGGTCCGTGACCGCGGCCAACGCATCCGGCCTGAACGATGGCGCGGCCGCAGTGATGGTGATGTCCGAGGACGAGGCCGCGCGTCGCGGGCTGACGCCGTTGGCGCGCATCGCCAGCTATGCCACCGCTGGCCTTGACCCTGCGATCATGGGCACGGGTCCCATTCCGTCCAGTCGGCGCGCGCTGGAGAAGGCCGGTTGGACCGTCGGCGACCTGGATCTGGTCGAGGCGAACGAGGCTTTTGCCGCCCAGGCCTGTGCGGTGAACCGGGATATGGGCTGGGATCCGTCGATCGTGAACGTGAACGGCGGAGCCATTGCGATCGGCCACCCGATCGGTGCCTCGGGGGCACGGGTGCTGAACACACTGCTGTTCGAGATGCGTCGCCGTGACGCGAAAAAGGGTCTGGCAACGCTGTGTATCGGTGGCGGCATGGGCGTTGCGATGTGCCTTGAACGCTGAGTGTATTTTCCTGTGCAACTATGTTGCGCAGGAAAATAATATTGACTAATAATATTTCACGGCGAAAGAAAGGGAGGGGGCACCATGTCTAAAGTTGCACTTGTCACAGGGGGATCGCGGGGGATCGGCGCTGCTATTTCAAAGGCGTTGAAGGACGCAGGCTATAGCGTCGCGGCCAACTATGCCGGCAATGACGACGCGGCGCAGGCCTTTACCAAGGAAACCGGCATCAAGACCTACAAATGGTCGGTCGCCGACTACGACGCCTGCGCCGAGGGCATCAGGCAGGTCGAGGCAGATCTGGGCCCGGTTGCCGTGCTGGTCAACAATGCCGGGATCACCCGCGATGCGATGTTCCACAAAATGACCCCGCAACAGTGGAAAGAGGTCATCGACACCAACCTGACCGGCGTCTTCAACATGACCCACGGCGTCTGGAACGGCATGCGCAATGCCAGGTTCGGGCGCGTGATCACCATCAGTTCGATCAACGGACAAAAGGGCCAGGCAGGGCAGGCGAACTATTCCGCGGCCAAGGCAGGCGATCTGGGCTTTACCAAGGCGCTGGCACAGGAAGGCGCGCGCGCAGGCATCACCGTCAACGCCATCTGCCCCGGCTATATCGGGACCGAAATGGTGCGCGCCATCGACGAAAAGGTCCTGAACGAGCGCATCATCCCCCAGATCCCCGTCGGCCGCCTTGGCGAACCCGACGAAATCGCGCGCGCCGTGGTGTTTCTGGCGGCGGACGATGCGGGCTTTATTACAGGGTCGACGATCACCGCGAACGGCGGACAATACTCTGCCTGACGCAGGCCTCCGCGTCTGAATGATCAAGGCCCGCGCAATCTGCGCGGGCCTTTTTCCGTGAGGGTATCGTGCTATCGACGGGTCAGTGACCAAGTCGGCCGATCTGTTCCTTGAGACGCAGTTTCTCGCGCTTCATTGCGGTGATTTCGTGGTCGCTGGCACTTGGGCTCCTCTGGGCCCGTTCCACGGCAACTGAAAGGTTCTGATGCTTCTTGCGAAGCTCTTCGACATGGGAAGCAACCGTCATTACGTACTCCTCTATAGTTGTCTCGAACCCTTTCATTTCACCACAGCTTATTGATTCTGTCACGCAGCTTTCGCAATTCCCATCATGATCGGCGCCCCCTCGCGCAAGACTTGGGCAGCCATCGGGCTCAGGTCGTCGGTTCCCTGGTCATGGCGGGCCGCGGCGTGGGTGATCAACGGGGCCAACAGGCGCAGCGGGCCGCGGGCACCCTTGCGCGCCGTCACCAGAATGCGCCCTGCCGGGCTGCCGGTCCGGGCAGCGATCGGCATGATCGCGATGGACCCGGCGCGGGCGGCCAGTGCGGCCATGACCCCGTCCAGACGGTCGGCGCGCTGGATCACGGTCAGCCAGCCCCCCGGCCGCAACCGCCGCAGGCCCGTGTCGATCCACAGCGCCAGTGGCGTCTCCTCGCGCCGGGCCAGCGCACGACCCGCATCAGGCGCTGGCGTCCCGCCCAGAAAATAGGGCGGGTTCATGATCACCTGATCGAACGTCACGTCCCGCAAACCCTGCGGCGGGTCCGCCAGGTCGCCGATCAGGACCGTCAGCGTGATGCCGTTCGCGGCCGCATTGTCGCGCGCCAGATCGGCATAAGCCTGCTGGCGTTCCAACCCGGTGATCGCCAAATCCGGCACCCGCCACCCCAGGCACAGGCTGGCCACCCCCGCCCCGCAGCCCAATTCCAGCACCGCCTGCCCCGGCTGTGCCGGGCAGGCGGCCGCCAGCATCACCGCATCGGCCCCCGCGCGATAGCCGCGCACAGGCTGTGCCACGCGCAGCCGGCCGTCCAGAAACCCGTCGATGCGCGTGTCAGTCATTCAGCCCATTGTCGCGCAAGATGGCGCGGGCCATGAATTCATCGCGATCCGCGACCATCAGCCGCGCGGGCAGCACGCCGATCGATCCCTCCAGAACGCTCATGTGCTGATCCATCGGAAACGTGACAATCCCCTCTGATTCCAGCAGGCTGGTGGCGGCGGACATGCGGACGGGATCATTGCTGCGAAAAAGCTCTTTCATGGGCGCGACGTTAAGCGGCGGTTGCGCATTTGTCGATGCCGTGGCAATGCGTTGGCGCAGACACGGGGTATGGCATGACTGTGCAGGACAACGTCCGCAAACCGCTTGATCGGCTGACCGAAGCCCTCACCGCCGAGATGGAGGCGGTCAACGCGCTGATCCGCGACCGCATGGCCAGCCGCCATGCCCCCCGCATCCCCGAGGTGACGGCCCATCTGATCGATGCCGGCGGCAAACGCCTGCGCCCGATGCTGACGCTGGCTGCCGCCAAGCTGCTGGGCTATCCGGGGCCGTGGCACATCCATCTGGCCGCGACGGTCGAATTCATCCACACCGCCACGCTGCTGCATGACGACGTGGTCGACGAAAGCGGCCAGCGCCGCGGACGGCCAACGGCGAACCTGTTGTGGGACAACAAGTCCAGCGTGCTGGTCGGCGATTATCTGTTCGCCCGCAGCTTTCAGTTGATGGTCGAACCCGGCAACCTGCGCACGCTGGAGATCCTGGCCAATGCCAGCGCCACCATCGCCGAGGGCGAGGTTCTGCAACTGACGGCCGCCCAGGACCTGGCAACCGACGAATCGGTCTATCTGCAGGTGGTACGCGGCAAGACGGCGGCCCTGTTTTCGGCCGCGACCGAGGTGGGCGGCGTCATTGCCGGCGCGCCCGACAATCAGGTGCAGGCGCTGTTCGATTACGGCGATGCCCTGGGCATCAGCTTTCAGATCGTGGACGACCTGCTGGATTACGGCGGCACGACGGAAACGATCGGCAAGAACACCGGCGACGATTTCCGCGAACGCAAGCTGACCCTGCCGGTCATCAAGGCCATCGCCAAGGCCACCCCCGAGGAACGTGCCTTTTGGGCGCGCACCATCGAGGCCGGCGACCAGCGCGACGGCGATCTGGATCATGCGCAAAGCCTGCTGGCACGCCACGGCGCGATGCAGGCCGCGCGCCAGGACGCGCTGGACCATGCAGCCCGCGCGCGCACCGCGCTGCTGGTGCTGCCTCCCCATCCCATCCGCGACATGCTGGCGGACCTGGCCGATTTCGTGGTCAGTCGCGTTGCCTGATACCTGAACGGCGGGGCCAGCCCTGCCATTCTGTCGCGTCCATGCGAAAGGGGCGGGCCGCATCAGCGGCCCGCCCCTTTTTCCTGCGCCCTGCGTCGGGCCTTATTTTGCCTGGACGAAGTCGGGATAGGCCTCCATGCCCATCTCCGAGATGTCCAGCCCGCTGATCTCTGCTTCCTTGCTGACGCGGATGCCCATGGTGACCTTGAGGATCGTCCACACGACAAAGCTGATCACGAACACGAATGCACCGATCGCCAGCACGCCCATCGCCTGCGTCGCAAAGCTGGTGTCGGGGTTGGTGACCGGGACGATCATGGTGCCCCAGACGCCCGCGACCAGGTGGACGGGAATGGCGCCGACGACGTCGTCGATCTTCATCTTGTCCAGCATCGGGACGACCAGCACCGCAATCGCACCGCCTGCGCCACCGATCAGGATCGAGGCAAAGATCGACGGCATCAGCGGTTCTGCCGTGATCGACACCAGACCGGCCAGCGCGCCGTTCAGCACCATGGTCAGATCGATCTTGCCGTACAGCAGCTGCGTGACGATGATCGCCGCGACCGCGCCGCCCGATGCGGCCATGTTGGTGTTCACAAAGATCCGGCTGACATCAGCGGCGTCGTTGATCGACCCGATGGCCAGTTGCGATGCGCCGTTGAACCCGAACCAGCCCAGCCACAGGATGAACGTACCCAGCGTGGCCAACGCCAGGTTCGAACCCGGCATCGGCTGTTGGCGACCGTCGGGGCGGTATTTGCCCGTCCGTGCGCCCAGCACGATGGCACCCGCCAGCGCAGCGAAACCACCGGCAGCATGGACCAGCGTCGAGCCCGCGAAATCCGAGAACCCAGCCTCGGACAGCCAGCCGCCGCCCCACTGCCAGCTGGCCTCGATCGGATAGATCAGGCCGGTCAGCACGACGGTAAAGATCAGGAACGGCCACAGCTTGACGCGTTCGGCCAGGGTGCCCGACACGATGGACGCGGTGGTGGCGCAGAACATCAGCTGGAAAAAGAAATCCGATCCCGCCGAATAGCCGTCTTCGGCGGTCGCACCTGCGACGGGGTCGATGCCCTTGGGGCTGAAGATCTCTCCGATCCAGCCGGCCACGGTCCAGTCGCCCGGATACATCAGATTGTACCCGATCAGCCAGTACATGATGCCCGCGATGGCAAACAGCGCGATGTTCTTGAACAGCTGCGTCGTCACGTTCTTGGAGCGGACTAGGCCCGCCTCCAGCATCGCAAAGCCCGCAGCCATCCACATGACCAGAAAGCCGCCGATCAGGAACAGCAGCGTGTTGAAGATATAGGCGACATCCGCGCTGACGGCGACCGCCGCCTCCACGGGCGCCGCGGCCTCTTGCGCGGCGGCGGGGAAAGCCGCCATCACGCCAAGGCTCGCGATGAGCGGGAGGGTCTTGTTCATGTGATTAAACCTCGCTTGGTGCCACAGCCGCCGGACCGGCTGTCATCGCCCCTTTCATCTGCAATTCCACCGCCTCGGCAAAGATGCGCCGGGCCAGGGACAGGCCGGAAACCTGAACTGCCCTCCAAACGTGCGGAAAAACGCGGCATAGCCCGATTTTTATGCACATATTATCTGGTCGGACGATTGAGTTGCCCGCACGCTGTGCAACCTGCCCGTACGCCAGCCATTCGTAACGCGACGGCGTCCGCCGCGCCTGTATCACGGATTGGTCACCCCAATTCCCCTTTGCATCGTCTTGTTGTAGTCTGTCGTCCAATCCGGCCGGACCAACCGGCTTCGCAGTCACGCAGGCACCCGACGCATGAAACGACCCACCGGTACCCCGCCCCGCTCGGGCAAAAGCCCTGTTGCCGACAGGCGCAGCCAGCCCGCGCCGGCCAAAACGACGCCCCGCAAGGTCAAACGTCACCGCAAACCGCGGCGCGGCGGCATCCTGGGGTGGATCGCCGGGCTGGTGACGCTGGCTTGGCGCATCGTCTGGGGGTCGATCTGGCGGCTGGCCATGACGGTCGCGTTGATCATCGGTGCGGCCAGCGCCTATTTCTATGTCAGCCTGCCCGAGGCGCAGGATCTGTTCGACGGCCGCGCCCGCGGCAGCGTCACCATGCTGGACCGCGACGGTCGCGTCTTTGCCTGGCGCGGAGAGACCTATGGCGCGGTCACCAGCGACCAGATCCCGCCTGTGCTGCAACAGGCCGTGCTGTCGTCCGAGGACCGGCGCTTTTTCCGCCATTTCGGCGTCAGTCCGCGCGGCATCGCCAGCGCCATCCGGATCAACATGGCCGAGGGTCGCGGCCCGCTAGAGGGGAACGGCGGTTCCACCATCACCCAGCAGGTCGCCAAGCTGCTGTGCCTGGGCGACACGTTCGATCCCACGCGTTTCGCCAACGAGGCCGAGTTCGAGGCCGAATGCCGGTCCGGCGGCGTGTGGCGCAAGATCAAGGAGATCCCCTATGCCTTCGCCATGGAGGCGAAGTACAGCAAGGAAGAGATCCTCAGCATCTACATGAACCGGTCCTATCTGGGCGGCGGCGCCCGGGGCTTCGAGGCCGCAAGCCAGGTCTATTTCAACAAGCCTGCGACCGACCTGAACGTGTCCGAGGCCGCGATGCTGGCGGGCCTCTTGCCCGCGCCAAGCCGCTATGCCCCCACCGCCAGCCTGGAGCGCGCGCAGAATCGCGCCAGTGTGGTGATGGGGTTGATGCATCAGGAAGGCTATCTGGACGACCAGCAGCTGACACAGGCCCGCGCCAATCCCGCGACCCTGTCGCAGGCTGCGACCGCGCGGGCGGGCGGTTATTTTGCGGACTGGCTGATGGAATCGGGTCCCGGTTTCCTGACCAGCGAGACGACCGAGGACGTGACCATCACCACCACGCTGGACCAGCGCATCCAGCGGGCCGCCGAACGTGCCCTGCAGAAGGTGTTCGACGAAAAGGTCAAGGACGGCTCGACCGCCGAGGCGGCGGTCGTCGTGATGTCCGCGGACGGCGCGGTGCGCGCGATCATCGGCGGGCGCGACACAAAGGTGAACGGCGTGTTCAACCGTGCCACCCAGGCCAAGCGCCAGACCGGGTCCAGCTTCAAGCCGTTTGTCTACGCCGCGGCGTTGGAGGCCGGCTATTCGCCCGGCGACCGGATCGAGGACGGCCCCCTGACCATCCGCATTCCGGGCGGGCGCAACTGGTCGCCTCAGAACTATTCCCGCAACTATCGCGGCATGGTCACGCTGACCACGTCGCTGGCACAGTCGCTGAACACCTCGACCATCCGCCTGCAGGAGGTCGTGGGCCGTGATCAGGTGATCCGCGTGGCGCGCGATTTCGGCATCGTCAGCAACCTGACCACCAGCCCGTCCCTGGGTCTGGGCGCGTCCGAGGCGACGCTGCTGGAACTAACCGGGGCCTATGCGGGCATCCGCAACGGCGGCACTTCGGTGGCGCCCTATGGCGTGGTCGAGGTCGCGATGCAGGGCGACGACCGCCCGCTGATGGGGCAGACCGGCGGTTTCGGCGAACGCGTCATCAGCCAGCGCGCTGCGGGCCAGCTGATCTACATGATGCAGCAGGTCATCACGAACGGCACCGGCGGGCGCGCGCAACTGGGCAGCCGGCCCGTGGCGGGCAAGACCGGCACCACCAGCAGCTATCGCGACGCGTGGTTCGTGGGGTTCACCGAACAGTACGTGACCGGCGTCTGGATGGGCAACGACGACAACACGCCCCTGACCGGCGTCACCGGCGGCGGTCTGCCTGCGGAAATCTGGCAGGCCGTGATGCAGGAAATCCATGACGGCCTGCCCGAACTGGCCCTGTCGACCGTGTCGCCCGACGGCAGCGGGATCATCATGTCCAGCGGCGGCACCACTCCGCAGGTGGTGACCAGCGGTTCGCCCGACGATCCGCTGGCCGCAGCGCTGGCCGGGGTGATGAACGGCATCGAGGCGCAGAACAGCGGTCGTGTGATCCCGAACCCCGGCACCGTGCAGGGCGGCCCCCCCGTCACGCCGGGCAACAGCGTCGGGTCCGATTCGGACGACGCGCTGTCCCGTGCCCTGAACGGCATTCTGGGCGGGAACTGATCCCCGGATATGAAAAAGCCGCCCGGTCGCAGGACCGGGCGGCTTTTTCATGGGCTCACGATGTCAGCCTGCCTGGCGCAGATCCGCGGCCAGACCTGCCACGTCGCCCTGACGGCGGGCAAGCATGGCGCCGATCTCGGCGCGTTCGCTGGCCAGCATGTTCACACCCTCGATGATGATGTTGAAATACAGGTCCTGCCCCGACCGGTCCGATACGTGCCACTCCACCTCCAGCGGCGCGCGACCGTTCAGATAGGCCACAGACGTCACCGCATAAAAGCTTTTGAGCTGCCGCGAATCTGTCACCTCGATGCGGGACCCGATGAACTCGCGGAACCGCGCCCCGTACTTGCGCCCGATATAGCCCTGGAACGACTGCCGGTAATCGGCGAACACAACGGGGTCGGTCTGGCGCGCCGCGGGGCCCAGGGCGGACCGCGCAATGACGTCGACATCGGCATAGCGGGCAAAGATCGCCTCGAACTGCTGATACATCTGCGGGGTGGGCTGACCCGAATTGATGACCTGATAGACCTCGGCCAGCGACCGGTCGATCAGCGCCCGCGCCCCGTCCGCGTCCAGCGCATGGGCGGGACGCCAAGGCAGCACCGCCGTCAGCGACGCACATCCGATCAGGCCCAACAGGCCCCGACGATCAGTCCGAATAAGGGTCGATGACGTCCGCATCGTCATAGGGGTCATAATCGTCACCGGTTTCTCCCAAATCAAAGCGGCGGTTCATCAGCCAGATCAGCCGCGTCTGGGCATAGCTATCCGCACTGCCCTGCAGAATGCCATCCACCGTGTCGCCAAAGCGCGCCCGATCACCGGCTTTTGACGCGACGCGCAGGCCAAAGACCGCGCCCGCGTCGCGACCGTCCAGCAGATGGTACAACGGATCGATCATCAGATCGACCACCTGCCCCACCGCATCGCGCCGGGTCGACGGACCCAGCACCGGCAGTTCCAGATACGGCCCTTCGGCAACGCCCCAGACGGCCAGCGTCTGGCCGAAATCGGTGTCGCGTTCGGTCACGCCGAAACTGTCGGCGGCCGGGTCAAAGACGCCGCCCAGACCCACCGTCGAATTGACCGCGAACCGGGTCAGGTTCGCGCCCGCATCGCCCGGCCTGCCCTGCAGCAGGCCGTTCACGGCCTTGACCGGCAGCGACAGGTTGCGCCCGGCGTTGATGACCATCTGCAGCGGTCCGATCGGCGCGTCGGGGTCGCGCGGCGCGTCGTCGTCCTCGCCCTTCAGCCGGTTCGCGACGGGGCCGATCACCCGCGCGTCCAACCCCTTGTTAAAGGCGTGGACGCGGCGGTTCTGCGCCTCGTACGGGTCGTTGATGGTGATGCCGTCCTGTTGGACGGGCGCCTGCGCGCAACCGGCGGCGACAAGGGCCATCAGCAGCAGGGCCATGACGGGAGGGATGTTGTGGCGCACGGGAAATCATAACCTTTCGATACACGGGCCGCTGCAGGCTGGCATAAGCCCTGCGTGGTGATATGGTCGCCGCCGGAACGAGGCAAGCCCCGCCAGAGGCGCGGCGATTTCAAGGCGTGACGAATGGCCAAGGCTGCGAACCTGCCCGACGGGGCCCGGGAACTGCGCAAGGCGCGCGCCACGGGCTGGCCGCTGTTTCTGGCGGTGGGCGTGTTTTCGGCCGTCGTCAACCTGCTGATGTTGACCGGCCCGCTGTTCATGCTTCAGGTCTATGACCGCGTGCTGGCCTCGCGCAGCGTGGAAACCCTGACCGCACTGTTCGTGCTGGTGATCTTTCTGTTCGCGCTGATGGGCGTCATCGACCTTATCCGCAACCGCGTGATGCAGCGGATCGCCGCCCGGTTTCAGGACCGGATGGAGGGGCGCGTGTTTGACGCGGCTTTGCGCGAAGGCGCATTGCGCGGCGACGAATCGGCCGCGGCGGCAGGCGGCATGCGCGATCTGGACGCGGTGCAGCGGCTGATCGGGTCGCCCGTGATGCTGGCCTTTTTCGATCTGCCATGGGCGCCGCTGTTTCTGGCGGCGATCTTTGTCTTTCACCCGGTTCTGGGAATCGTGGCCACGGTCGGCGGCATTATTCTGGTCTGCACCACTATCCTGAACCGCGTGCTGACTCGCGCGCCCCTTCAGGGATCGGCCCAGGCCGGTGCACAGGCACAGCGCATGGCCGACCTGTACCGCGACGAGGGCGAAGTGATCGGGGCGTTGGGCATGCGCGGCGCGACATTCACCCGCTGGCGGCTGGCCCGGTCGGAATCACAAGACAACTCGGTCCGTGCGGGGGATCTGTCGGCGGGGTTCAGCGTCTTTTCACGTACCTTTCGGCTGTTTCTGCAAAGCGCGATGCTGGCTGCCGGCGCATGGCTGGTGCTGCGCCAGGAGCTGACACCAGGCGCGATGATCGCCAGTTCGATCATGATGGGCCGCGCGTTGGCGCCGGTCGACCAGTTGGTCGGGGGCTGGCCAGCCGTCCAGGCGGCCCAGGACGGATGGGGCCGCATGTCGGGTCTGCTGTCGCGCCAGCCCGCCGACCCGGCCCGCACGCCCCTGCCCCGCCCCGAGGCCCGGCTGGAGGTTCGCAACCTGTCCGTCGCCCCCCCCGGAGAGGGGCAGGCCACCCTGCGTTCGGTCAGCTTCGGCGTGGCGCCGGGCACGGCCCTGGGGGTGATCGGGCCGTCGGGTGCGGGCAAATCGACGCTGGCACGCGCGCTGATCGGTGCATGGCGTGTCGGCGGGGGCAGCATCCGGCTTGGCGGCGCGACGCTGGACCAGTACCACCCGGACGTGCTGGGCGGCCTGATCGGATACCTGCCCCAGCAGGTGACCCTTTTTGACGGCACCATCGCCGAAAATATCGCCCGCCTGTCCGACCGCCCCGACCCTGACCGGGTAGTGCGCGCTGCGCAGGCGGCTGCTGCGCACCAGATGATCCTGGACCTGCCGCAGGGCTATGACACGCGCATCAGCCAGACGGCGGGGCGTCTGTCCGGCGGACAGATCCAACGCATCGGGCTGGCGCGCGCGCTGTATCCCGACCCCGTGCTGCTGGTTCTGGACGAGCCGAACTCGAACCTGGACAATCTGGGGTCCGATGCGCTGAATGCCGCGATCCGGAGGATGAAATCGCAGGGTGGCGCGGTCATCATCATGGCCCACCGCCCCGCAGCGATCAACGAATGCGAAAACCTGCTGGTGCTGGAGGGCGGCGTGCGTCGCGCCTTTGGGCCGCGCGACAAGGTCCTGGAACAGATGGTTCAGAATTCAGCCCAGATCCGTCATGCGCAGACCATCGGCCAGGGCGGGGGCGTCGCATGAACGGCGGGGCGACACGCGCACTATCGGGCGACCGCCGCTGGCCCGTACGCGGCCCGATCATCGCCGGACTGCTGATGGTTCTGGTGCTGGTGGGTGGTTTTACGGCCTGGGCGATGTCCACGCTCATTTCCGGCGCGGTGGTCGCAGGAGGACAGGTCGAGGTCGAACAGCAACGCCAGATCGTCCAGCATCCCGATGGCGGCGTGGTTCAGGACATCACCGTCTCCGAAGGAAACACCGTCGCTGCGGGCGACCTGCTGTTGACGCTGGACGGCACGCTGCTGCGCACCGAGCACACGATCGTCGAGGGCCAGTATTTCGAGCTGATGGCACGTCGCGGCCGGTTGGAGGCCGAGCGCGCCGACGCCGACACGATCACCTTTCCCGACGAACTGGTGCAGACCGCGACCGAATCGCAGGCATTGCAGGACCTGATCGCGGGTCAGACCAGCCTGTTCCGCACCCGCGTGGACACGATGCACCAGTCGCTGGACCAGTTGGCCAAGCAATCCGACCAGATCGACTCCGAGGTTGACGGTATCGATGCCCAGATCGCTGCCCTGGACACCCAACGTCGGCTGATCGGACGAGAGCTGGCCGATCAGCAGAGCCTGCTGGACCGGGGTCTGGCGCAGGCCAGCCGCGTTCTGGCGCTGGAACGCGAGGCTGCGCGCATCGACGGCGAACTGGGCTCTTTGCAGGCCAGCCGCGCATCCGCCGCGATCCGCCAGACCGAACTGCAGATCCAGAGCCTGCGGCTGGCCGCCGAACGCCGCGAAGAGGCCGAGACCGAACTGGGCGATCTGGGGTATCGGGAACTGGAACTGGCCGAACGCCGTCGCAGCCTGACCGAACAGATGGAACGCCTGGACATCCGCGCGCCCGTGTCTGGCGTCGTCTATAACATGCAGGTCACTACACCCCGGTCGGTCATCCGGGCGGCCGATCCTCTGTTGTACATCATTCCACAGGACCGCCCCCTGGTGATCGGTGCCCGCGTGGCCACCATCAACATCGACGAAATCCAGTTGGGCCAGCCCGTGGTGCTGCGGTTTTCCGCATTCTCGTCACGCACCACGCCCGAAATCGACGGCCGGCTGGACCGCATCTCGGCCGACGCGCTGCTGGATGAGGCGACCCAGACGCCTTATTACCGGGCCGAGGTGTCGATCCCGCCTGACCAGCTGGAAAAGCTGGGCGGGCTGGCGCTGGTCCCCGGCATGCCGGTCGAGGTCTATATCCAGACCGGCGACCGTAGCCCGATGGCCTATCTGATGAAACCGCTGACCGACTATTTCAACCGGGCGTTCCGCGAAAGCTGATCAGCGCTTGCGCCGCCGTTTGGTCGCGCGCTTGATCTCGGCCAGGCGGGACTTGACCGCGGTGCGACCGGGGCCACCTCCGCGCCGGCCCTTGGACGGGCCGCGCGGCAGGGTCGCCCCCTCCAGTTCCAGCAGGTCCAGCAGCAGACCGCCCGTCAGGGGCAGCGCCTCGGCCAGGCGGACCGTCACCCGTTGCCCGATGCCGATCTCCAGCCCCGTGTCGCTGCCGATCAGCATCTGGCGGTCGGGGTCAAAGTGGAAATATTCCTGACCGATGGCGCGGATGGGCAGCAGCCCGTCGGCCCCGGTTTCGTCCAGCTTGATAAAGGCGCCGAATCTCTGGATGCCGCTGATGCGACCGGTCATTTCCGTGCCCACGCGTTCGGCCAGGAACGCCGCCAGATAGCGGTCGGTGGTGTCGCGTTCGGCTGCCATGCTGCGCCGTTCGGTCTCGCTGATATGGATGGCCGTTTCGGGCAGGCGTTCGACCTGGTCCTCGGACAACCCGTCCTTGCCCCAGCCATGCGCGCTGATCAGCGCCCGGTGCACCACCAGATCGGCATAGCGCCGGATGGGCGAGGTGAAATGCGCATAGCTTTTCAGCGACAGGCCGAAATGGCCAAGATTGTCGGGGTGGTAATAGGCCTGCGTCATGGACCGCAGCGTGCTGATGTTGATCAGCTCATCGAAATCGCTGCCCTCGGCCTGGGCCAGCAGGCGGTTCAGATGGCTGGTGTGCAGCACCTGCCCCTTGGCCAGCGTGAACCCCGATGCCTGCGCCACCTCGCGCAGGGCATCCATCTTGGCCAGGCTGGGCTCTTCGTGGACGCGGAACAGCAAAGGGCGCTTGCGGCGGGTCAGCTCCTCGGATGCGGCCACGTTGGCCAGCACCATGAACTCCTCGATCAGCTTGTGCGCGTCCAGACGTTCACGGAACGCCACGGCCTTGACGCGCCCCTCTGGCGACAGCTCGATCCGGCGCTCGGGCAGGTCCAATTCCAGCGGCTGGCGGCGTTCGCGCGCGCCCTTGAGCAGGCCGTACGCATGCCACAATGGGCGGATCACCTCGTCGATCAGCGGTTCGGTCTGTGCGTCGGGCACCCCGTCCGCCCCCGCCTGCGCCTGTTCGTAGGACAGGCTGGCGCGGCTGCTCATCATCGCGCGGTGGAACCGGTGGCCGGTCTTGTTGCCCTGTGCATCCAGACGCATTTCCACAGCAATAACCGGCCGGTCCACGCCCTCATGCAGCGAACACAGGTCTGCCGAAAGCGCCTCGGGCAGCATCGGCACCACGCGGTCGGGGAAATAGGTGGAATTGCCGCGCCCCCAGGCCTCGCGGTCCAGTGCGGATCCGGGGCGGACGTAATGGGCGACATCGGCGATGGCGACCCAGATCGTCGCGCCGCCATCCTCCTCGACGAATCCCGCGACGGCGTCGTCGTGATCGCGCGCATCCGAGGGGTCGATGGTGACCAGCGGCAGGTGACGCAGGTCGTCGCGACCCTTCAGCGGCGCAGGCTTGGCGGCCTCGGCCTCGTCGATGGCTTTTTGCGGGAATTCGTCGGGAATGCCGTGTTGATGGATCGCGATCAGGCTGACCGCACGGGGGGCCGACGGATCGCCCAGCCGTTCGATGATGCGCGCAATGGGCAGCCCCATGCGGGCGCGCGGGCCGATCTGTTCGGCCTGTACCAACTCGCCGTTCTCGGCGTCCAGCGTGGCATCGGCGCGGATCCGCCATTCCTTGTCCTGACCCTTGTCGATGGGCAGGATGCGGCCACCCTCGCTGTCCTTGCGGAAGATGCCGGTGATGCGGTTCGCGCTGGCGGTGATGCGCCGGATCAGGCGGGCCTGATACTGGTACTCCTCTCCGACCACGGGCATCAGGCGGCCCAGGAACCGGTCGCCGCGACCCAATGCCGGGTCGGCCTTCAGCGGCGCGTACAGGATGCGCGGCATCGGCCCGGTCCCCGACCATTCCAGCGGACGTGCGAACAGATCGCCCGACCCGTCCGGGGCCAGCAGTTCCAGGACCGTTACCGGTGGCAGGGTCTCGGCGTCCAGGTAATGGCGGCGGCGGCGTTCCAGATGGCCCTCGGCCTCCAGCTCCTTGAGCAGGCGCTTCAGCTCGATCCGCGCGGCGCCCTTGATGCCAAAGGCCTTGGCGATATCGCGCTTGGAGTTGGCGTCCGGATTGTCGGACACCCATTCCATGATCTGCGCCTTGCTGGGGATCTGGGTCTCGGTCATCGGCTCACTTCAGGTTCAGGGCCATGTCGCGATGCGGGATGCCCGCGTCGTCATAGACGGGCCCCTCGGCGACAAAGCCCAGCTTTTCATAGAAACCCATCGCATGGGTCTGCGATCCCAGCCGCACCTGACGCACGCCGCGCGCGGCCAGCGCGTCGATGGCGGCCCGCATCAGTGCCGCCCCCATGCCGGTGCCGCGATGATCGGCCAGCACGCAGACGCGGCCGATCTTGCCGATGTCATCCTTCAGCAGCAGGCGTGCGGTCGCGACCGGGTGGCCGGCATCGTCGCTGGCCAGCAGATGCACGGCATCGTCGTCCAGGTCGTCCATCTCGTCGGCCTCGGGGACGTTCTGCTCTTCGATGAAGACGGTGCGGCGCAGCGCATGACAGGTGGCCAAGTCGGTCGTCTCGACGATGGTCATGCAAAGAACCTTTCCAGGATGCGATGATAGATCACCTGCAGCTGGCGGACCTGCTGGGCGGGGACACGTTCGTCCACTTGGTGCATGTGGGCACCCACCAGCCCGAATTCCACCACCGGGCAGTGATCCTTGACGAAACGCGCGTCCGACGTGCCCCCTGTCGTGGACAGCACCGGCTGGCGGTTGGTCTCCTGCTGGACCACGCCGCGGACCATGTCGACAAAGGGGCCGGGCGCCGTCAGGAACGCTTCGCCCGAGATCTGGGCCTCGACGGTCAGCGTCACGCCGGTCTGGTCTTGCACCAACGCCGCGCGGTCGCGCAGGTGATCCAGCAGACCCGCCCCGGTATGGATGTCGTTAAAACGGATGTTGACCACCGCCACCGCCCTTTCGGGGATCACGTTGGACGCGGGGTTGCCGCAGTCGATCGTGGTGATCTGCAACCCCGACGGGTCGAAATGGTCCGTCCCCTGGTCCAGCGGTTCGGCCGTCAGGTCGGCCAGATAGCGGGTCAGCGCGTGCAGGGGGTTCAGCGCCTTGTGCGGATAGGCGGCGTGACCCTGACGGCCCTTGGCGGTGATGGTATAGGTGGCCGATCCGCGGCGGCCGATCTTCATCATCTCACCCATGACCTCGGGGTTGGACGGTTCGCCGACGATGCAGGCCTCCATGCGTTCGTCGTTGGCCGCCATCCAGTCCAGAATGGCGATGGTCCCGTCGCGGGACGGGCCTTCCTCGTCGCCGGTGATGGTCAGGATCACCGCCCCGTCGGGGGGCGTCTGGCGGACGAATTCGATCGCGGCGCAGACAAAGGCCGCAACGCACGATTTCATGTCGGTCGCGCCCCGGCCCCAGATCACGTCGTCGGCGTCCCAATGCCCCGAAAACGGCGGATGCATCCACGACGCAGGATCGCCCGGCGGCACCACGTCGGTATGGCCGTTGAAACCGATGGTCCGCGCGCCCTTGGCACCCCATCGCGCGAACAGGTTCGGCGTGCCGTTGCGGTCGACGCGGTGGCATTCGAAACCCGCCTCCTCCAGCATCTCCTGCAGCAGGACCAGTGCGCCGCCCTCATGTGGTGTCACGGATGGACAGCGGATCAGGCGGGCGGTCAGGTCGGCGGCGTCAGGCATCACAGGCTCCAGAGTTCAAAGGCGCGGCGGATCAGGTTCAGCCCGGTCAGGATCAGCAGCAACAGCGTCCAGCGGCGGAACTGATCCACGTCCAGCCGGTCCTGCAGCGCGAACCCCGCCATCATCCCCGCAAACGCCGGAATGCACAGGATCGCGGACAGCGGCAGGGTCGATGCGTTCAGCAGGCCCGAGAACAGGTGCGCCACGGTCAGCACGGTCGCGCCGATCAGGAACACGACGCCCTGCACCCGCACCTGTTCACGCTTTTCCGTGCCGATCGACAGCAGATAGACGATCAGCGGCGGCCCCCAGATGCCCGAAATGCCGCCATACAGTCCACCGATGACACCCGACCACCCTTCGGCACGCCTGCGGTGGCGAAGGTTCAGGACCAGCGGGCGGCCCGACAGCTGCCACAGCGCGAACAGCGTGATGGGCACCCCCAGCAGCGCGTACATCACCCATTGCGGGATCAAGACCGCGAACCCGGCGGATACGCAGATGAAGATGCCGACCATCACGATGTGCAGCCGGAACTTGACCGCGGATGCCACGGCGGCGGGCCGCCCATCGCGCACAGCCTGTTGGATGTTCGTGAACAGCGTCGGCAGGATCATCGCGGCCAGGGCCACCGGTGCCGGCATGATCGACCCAAAGGCCGAGATCATGATCATCGGCATCGCAAAACCCAACGCCCCCTTCACGAAGCCCGCGAAGGCGGTGACCCCAAAGGCCGCCACGAATTGCCAAAGTTCCAGTCCAAACATGGCCGCACGCTAGCGGCGTCGCACGAAAAGGAAAAGGCCGCTTCGACCGCTCACCGGCTCGCAAATCGCGTGCGACACATTAGGTCTTATAACGGATTATTTTCGCATATTTGTTGCGCAGAGACATCGACTGCGCTATTCATGCTGCAACGCGGCAAAGGGACGTACCGATGAAAGACATGCAGCATCAGTCGCAGGCCGCCCTGTCCGAACTGGACGATCTGCTGGCCCGGGCCAAGGACGCCCTCAGCATCCGCGTGACGGTGGACGGCCGTATCGATGCCGATGCGCTGGAGGTCCACCAGCACGCGGCACACGCGCTGTCCTGGCTGGCGACCTATGTGCTGTCCCTGCGCCAGCTGGCCGATTGGTCGGCCCGCGTGGACGGTCCCATCGAGGCGCTGATCACCCGTATCGGCATGGCCGAGTACCTGGCCCAGGTCCTGGGCGGCATCCCGATGAGCCAGACCGAATTCGCCCGCCTGTCTGATCTGGGCGTGACGTGGGACCCGTCCGATCAGGCGCGCGCGCTGATGGCGGGCAACACGCCCGAGGCGCGGGCCGAACTGGCCGCATTGATGGCACGCGACGCGGGTGCGGCCACCTTTGGCGCCAGTGGCCTGGACGAGGATCTGGAGATGATCCGCGACCAGTTCCGCCGGTGGAGCGCCGACAAGGTCGCCCCCCACGCCCACCACTGGCACCTGCAGGACCAGCTGATCCCGATGGCGATCATCGACGAGCTGGCCGAACTGGGCGTGTTCGGCCTGACCATCCCCGAGGAATTCGGCGGCCTGGGCCTGTCCAAGGCCGCGATGGTCGTCGTGTCCGAGGAACTGTCGCGCGGCTATATCGGCGTGGGGTCACTGGGCACCCGCAGCGAGATCGCGGCAGAGCTGATCCTGTGCGGCGGCACGGACGCGCAAAAGGCCCATTGGCTGCCCCGGCTGGCCAGCGGAGAGACGTTGCCGACGGCGGTCTTTACCGAACCCAACACCGGCAGCGACCTGGGGTCGCTGCGGACCCGCGCGGTGCGCGACGGCGACGACTGGCTGGTGACCGGCAACAAGACCTGGATCACCCATGCGGCCCGCACCCATGTCATGACCCTGCTGGCGCGCACCGACACTGCGACCGACGGCTATCGCGGGCTGTCGATGTTCATCGCCGAAAAGACGCCCGGCACCGATGCCGACCCCTTTCCCACCCCCGGCATGACCGGAGGAGAGATCGCGGTTCTGGGTTACCGCGGCATGAAGGAATACGAACTGGCCTTTGACGGCTTTCGCATCGACGGCGCGAACCTGTTGGGCGGAGAAACGGGCCGCGGCTTCAAGCAGCTGATGGAGACGTTCGAATCCGCCCGCATCCAGACAGCCGCGCGGGCCATCGGGGTGGCGCAGAATGCGCTGGATCTGGGGCTGCGATACGCGCTGGACCGCAAGCAATTCGGCAAACCGCTGCTCGATTTTCCCCGCGTGGCGGACAAATTGGCCATGATGGCGGTCGAAATCACGATCGCGCGGCAGCTGACTTATTTCAGCGCGTGGGAAAAAGATCACGGTCACCGCTGTGATGTCGAGGCCGGGATGGCCAAGCTGCTGGGGGCCCGCGTGGCCTGGTCGGCGGCCGACAATGCCCTGCAAATCCACGGTGGCAACGGTTTCGCGCTGGAATATCCGATCAGCCGGGTGTTGTGCGACGCCCGGATCCTGAACATCTTTGAGGGTGCTGCGGAAATTCAGGCCCAGGTGATCGCGCGCAGGTTGCTGGGCAGATGCGCGGACGGGCTGGATCGGGGCGGCAAATGGCGCTAGACCACGTCAGTTCCGCCTGTCCGCGCCCATAGGAGCCTGCCCCATGTCCCTGACGATCCGACCCGCCCTTGCATTGGCTGCCATCGCCACGCTGACCCTGTCCGCCTGTTCGGAACCGGCAGGCGATCCGATGGGCGGCATCCCGGCCAACGACTATGTGCTGGTCGGCATCGGCAACGGCACCGTGCCGCTGCGCAACATCACCCTGACGACCCGCCCCGAAGGCGTGTCGGGCCTGGGGCCGTGCAACGGTTATGCCGCAACGAACACCGTCCCGCTGCCCGCCATCGCGTTCGAGCCGCTGCAGACCACCGGCGTCACCGACTGTGCGGATCTGGCCGTCGAACAGCGCTTTTTCGAGGCTCTGCAGCAGGCCACCTCGATGGAGTTCTATGGCGGCGTGCTGCGCATCAAGGGCCCGACCTGGCTGATCTTTGAAAGCGGTCGCCCCGCTGGCCAGACGACGGACGCCCTGTCGGCCGCGCGCGGCAACCAATAGGCTTCAACCGTCCTGCGGCCCCACCCCCGGGGCGGGCCGCAGCAGACGACGGACCAGCCGCCCCCGCGCGGCGGGCAGTGGCCGCCCGACCAGATCGGGCGCCAGCCGCCGTTCCAGGAAATGCCCGGTGATCGCCAGCCCCTGGGCCAGGTCGTGACCGCGATTGTCGCCCGCCCCGCCCATAACCGCCGGCAATGGCAGCAGACGATCGGCCCAATCCCCCGCCCCCTGCCGGCTGACCGCGCGGCCCGACCGCGGGCTGACATAGGCCAACCCCTCGGTCGCGCCCGTCACCGCGCAGCTGGCAAGGTCCAGACCAAACCCCATTTCATCCAGCAGCAGCATCTCCCATGCCAGATAGGCGGGCGGCCAGTCCGCCCCGGCCTCGATCTGGTCCAGCAGCGCCTCGGTCCGTTGGACCAGCATCGGGTGCGGGTCGCGTTCCGGCAGCGCAAAGACCAACAGCGCACAGACCGCGTTCAGCCCGGCCAGTGCGGTCGCATCGGCCATCAGCCCCGCGCGCATCCGCAGCGGTTCGGCCGCAAAGCTGCCCAACTGGTCAGACTGGCGCGCGCGCCAGCGCAGGGTCAGACGCGCGCCGGGTTGCAACATTGCGGCGCGTTTCTGCGACGCGCCACCGGGCACGATACCGGCATGGCGGCCGTGTTCCAGCGTCAGCACGTCGATGATGACCGCCGTCTCTCCGTGCGGACGGCGACCGATCACCGTGCCCTCTGCCTGCCATTCCATAAAGGCCTCCGCATTCGTCGCGCCCAGCTTGCGCGATCACGCGCGCGGGGGCCAGATGCCGCACATCCTGTCGATGCACGATCGTCCCAGGACCCGCGGCCGTCGGACAGCGATCCGGGGTCGCGTCCGTCTATTGCATGCGGCGGGCGGCCAGATCGCGGCGGTCACGACGGCGCTGGCCCGCCTGGCGGACCAGGGTCACCGAATAGATCACCAGCGCCGCCCAAATCATCGGAAACGCGATCAGGCGCGCGCCGTCAAAGGGTTCGCCGAACAGCACCACTGCGCACAGAAAGATCATCGTAGGCGCGATATATTGCAGGATGCCGATGGTCGACAGGCGAATCAGCTTGGCCCCGTTGGCATAGAACAGCAGCGGGATCGCCGTGACCGGCCCGCAGCCCAGCAACAGCAACGTCTGTCCCCAGCCCGCGGCGGTGAAATGTGCCTGGCCCTGTAGGGCCTGCCAGATCAGGAAACCCACGGCAAAGGGCGTCAACAGCAGCACCTCCAGCGTGAAACCCTGGTTGGGACCAAGCGGCAGGCTTTTCTTGCAATAGGCGTAAAGGCCCCAGGACAGCGTCAGCCCGATCGCCACCAGCGGCAGGCTGCCCGCCTGGACGGTCAACACGATCACCGCCGTGGCCGCCAGCGCGATGGCCGCCACCTGCCCGCGCGTCAGTCGTTCGCCCAAAAGCGTCGCGCCCAGAAACACGCTGAACAGCGGGTTGATGTAATAGCCAAGCGCCGCGTCCAATGCGTGATCGTTCGCGATCGCCCAGACATAGATCAGCCAGTTGACCGAGATCAGCACCGCCGTCAGCGCCGCCATCGCCAGCAGGCGCGGCTGGCGCAGGGCCAGTTTCACCTCGGCGGCGCGGCCCTGCCACAGCAGGACGGCTGCCGCGATGGGCAGCGACCAGATGATGCGATGGGCGATGATCTCTGCCGCAGGCAGGTGCGACAGCGCCTTCATGTAGATCGGCAGCACCCCCCACAGCACATAGGCGGCGATGGCATAGGCAAGGCCCTTGGGCGAATCGGTCTGCGGGATGCTGGTCATGCGCGGATGCATATTCTGCAATCACCGACCCCGCCAGAGGTCAGAACAACCCGTCCTGATCCAAGAGCGTGGTCCCGTCGCGCGATTCGATCTCGATCACCCACAGGTCGCGGTCGCGGGACCGCTGGCGGGCGATGGCGGCGTCGATGTCGCGTTCGGTACCCGTGTTGGTCGCGACCCAGGGGCGGGTGTCGCTGTCCATGTCCCATTCGCGCATCCACAGTGCGGCGGTACCGTCAAGACGCGCGCATTTAACGGAGATGGACCCCGCCGTGTCGTCGCCGCGCGCCAGGACATAGGCGGGGATATTGGCCTGCGCCAGCCGCGCCAGATAGGCCGCGACCCACAGGGACGCCGCCAGCCGGATGTCAGCCATCGCCGTCGCGGAAGTTCAGGCCGATCTCGTCATAGCGTTCGGCCTCGTTCTCCCAGTTTTCGCGGACGCGGACCTGCAGGAACAGGTGGACGCGGCGGCCCATGAATTCCTCCAGCTCGACGCGCGCGGCCTGGCCCACGGCCTTGATCGTCTCTCCGCCCTTGCCCAGGACAATGCCCTTGTGGCCCTGGCGGGCGACATAGACAACCTGTTCGACGCGGGCGCTGCCGTCGTCCTTTTCTTCCCACGCCTCGGTTTCCACCGTCAGCTGATAGGGGATCTCCTCGTGCAGGCGCAGGGTCAGCTTTTCGCGGGTGATCTCGGCGGCGATCATGCGCATGGGCAGGTCGGCGATCTGATCCTCGGGGTACAGCCACGGACTTTCTGGCAGGGTGCGGGCCAGCCAGCCGCGCAACTGCTGGCATCCGTGCCCGCGCATGGCCGAGATCATGAACGTTTCGGCAAAGGGATAGGCCTCGTTCAGCTGCTGGGACAGGGCCAGCAGGGCCTCGGCCTTGACGCGGTCGATCTTGTTGATGATCAGCGCGACGGGCGTGCCCTTGCCCAGGTTGACCAACTGATCCAGGATCGCCTGCGTGCCGTCGGTCAGGCCACGATGCGCCTCGATCAGGACCAGCACGATGTCGGCATCCGACGCCCCACCCCAGGCCGCGGCGACCATGCTGCGGTCCAGACGGCGACGCGGGCGGAAAATGCCCGGCGTATCCACGAACACGATCTGCGCTGGCCCGTGCATGGCGATGCCGCGGATGCGGGCGCGCGTGGTCTGGACCTTGTGGGTCACGATGCTGACCTTGGCGCCGACCATCTGGTTCAGCAGCGTGGATTTGCCCGCGTTCGGCTCTCCGATCAGGGCGACAAAACCGGCGCGGGTGGGACCGTCGTCGGGTTGGGCCACGGCGGGCTGATCGGGGGTGATGTCGTCGTCGGTCATGTCAGTCCTTCCAGCCGGTCCAGCAGCGATTGCGCGGCGGCCTGTTCGATGCTGCGCTTGGTACCCGTGCCACGGGCCTGCGCGTCGCGGCCGTCTTCCAGCCGCACGGTGATCAGAAAGACCGGCGCATGGTCGGGGCCGCTGCGTTCGGTCTGTTCATAAACAGGGGGCGGCATGCCCTGGGCCTGCGCCCATTCCTGCAAGGCGGTCTTGGCGTCGCGGCTGTCGGCATCGACCCGCGCCAGACGCGGCGCCCAGTGGCGCAGCACGACCCGGCGCGCGGCGTCGAACCCCGCATCCAGATAGACGGCGGCCAGCACGGCCTCCATCGCGTCGGCCAGCAGGGCCTCTTTGCGGCGCCCGCCCGACAGCATTTCCGAGCGGCCCAGTTTCAGCACATCGCCCAGGGCCAGGTCGCGGGCGACGGCGGCGCAGGTTTCGCCCCGCACCAGCGCGTTGTATCGCGGCGCAAGCTGCCCCTCGCTGGCGGTGGTGTCGGCGGTGAACAGCGCCTCGGCTATGACCAGTCCCAGGACGCGGTCGCCCAGAAACTCCAGCCGCTGGTTGTCGGGCCGCGTGACGCTGGCGATCGAGCCATGCGTCAGCGCGCGGATCAGCAGTTCGGGCCGCGCAAACTCGTGTCCCAAGCGGACCATGAAGGCCCGGATGTCGGCCGAGGGCGTCAATTCACCGCCTTGAAGAAGCGGTCGGACCGCCACGTCCAGAAATACAGCAATGACCGCCCCGCGGACGAGAACATGATCCGGTCGGCACGGCCGATCAGGTATTCGGCGGGCACAAAGCCCAGGCCGCCGATTTCCGCCGGAAAGCGGCTGTCTTCGGAATTGTCGCGGTTGTCACCCATGAAGAAGTACTGGCCTTCGGGGACGGTAAACGTCGGCGTGTCGTCGGCCACCCAGCCATCGACGATGTTGAGGACATCATGGCTGTTGCCGCCGGGCAGCGTCTCGGTCATGCGCTCGCTGATGCAGTCGCCGCCCTCGGCGACCGGGTCGTTCACGCAGCGCGGGATCAGCCCCTGCGGGCCCTGCTGTTCCTTGACCTCGATGAATTCACCGGCTGGGGTGATCTGGACCGGTTCCCCGTTGAGCCACAAACGGCCGCCGCGCATCTGCACGGTGTCGCCCGGAAGGCCGATCACGCGTTTGATGAAATCGACGTTGCGGGTCGGGTGGCGGAACACGGCCACGTCGCCGCGCGCCGGTTCGCGTTCCAGGATACGGCCGCTGATGGGGCAGGCCGAGAACGGACAGCTGTGTGCGGAATAACCGTAGGCCATCTTGTTCACGAACAAGAAATCACCGATCAGCAGCGTGTCCTTCATGCTGCCCGATGGGATCCAGAAGGGCTGAAAGAACAGCGTGCGAAAGATGCCTGCGATCACCAGCGCCCAGAAGATCGTCTTGATCGTCTCCCAGATGCCGTCCTTTTTCTCGGGCGCTGCCGTTGCCATTCCGCGTGGTCCTCTTGTCCGTCGGGCCGGGGCCCTGCATCGCGCGTTCATGGGCCGGTCAGCAGGTCAAAGTCAAGCAGGCGCAGGGCCGGGGCGCGCCTCGATCACGACGAAGGCCTGTGCCCACGGGTGGTCGTCGGTCAGGGTCACATGCACGACCGCGTGATGGCCCGCAGGCGTCATCCCGTCCAGCCGGTCGGCGGCCCAGCCTGTCAACGCCATGACCGGCTGTCCCGACCGCAGGTTCGTCACCGCCATGTCGCGCCAGCTGATGCCCATGGCAAGGCCCGTGCCCAAGGCCTTGGAGCACGCCTCCTTGGCGGCCCACCGCTTGGCAAGGGTTCCCGCCTCGTCGGCGCGGCGGGCGGCCTTGGCCAGTTCGGTCGGGGTAAAGACGCGGTTGCGGAACCGGTCGCCGAACCGGTCCAGCGTGCCCTGGATACGGTCGATATTGGCCAGGTCCGCGCCGATGCCCAGGATCATGCCGCAGGTCCGGACAGGTATCTGAACAACGCGGACATCACGCCCGCGCCGCGTCCATGCGCGCGCGCATTTCCCGGATCGCGCCATCCAGCCCCAGAAACACCGATTCCGAGATCAGGAAATGTCCGATGTTCAGTTCAGCCACCTGGGGGATGGCCGCGATTGGGGCGACCGTGTCAAAGGTCAGGCCGTGGCCCGCATGAACCTCCAGCCCCAGGTCGTGGGCCAGCGCGGCCCCCTCGCACAGCGCGGCCAGTTCGGCGTCGCGTTCGGCATGGCGGCCTTCGGTGTCCAGATCGCAATAGGCGCCCGTGTGCAGTTCGACCACCGCCGCGCCGATCCGGGCGGCGGCGCGGATCTGGGTGGGTTCATGGCCGATGAACAGCGACACCCGGCAGCCCGCCTCGCGCAGCGGCGCGATATACCCGGCCAGCGCATTGTCGTTGCCCGCAACGTCCAGTCCGCCCTCGGTCGTGCGTTCCTCGCGCTTTTCGGGGACGATGCAGACGGCATGGGGGCGGTGACGCAGGGCGATCGCCTGCATCTCCATCGTGGCGGCCATCTCAAAGTTCAGCGGCTGGGTCAGGTTGGCCATCAGCGCGTCGATGTCGGCGTCGCTGATATGGCGGCGATCCTCACGCAAGTGGGCGGTGATGCCATCCGCGCCCGCCGCCTGCGCGATCAGCGCGGCGCGCAGCGGGTCGGGCCATGGCGTGCCCCGCGCGTTGCGGATGGTGGCGACGTGGTCGATGTTGACGCCAAGGCGCAGCATGGGTTCCTCCGGGGTCGGGTCGGGCGCAGTCTAGCCGCGTGCCGGGGCGGATGCCAGTTCGGTTGCCACCGCCCACCAGCCATTGCGCGCAAGCGCCGCAGCCGCACGGTCGGCCGCGCCCGCGTTGGCAAAGATGCCGAAACAGGTGGCCCCTGACCCCGACATTCGCGCCAGCCGCGCCCCCTGCCCATCCAGCGCCTGCAGGACAGCGGCGATGACCGGGGCGACGGCGATTGCCGGCGGTTGCAGGTCGTTCCGGGTGGTGCCCAGCCAGCCCACCAGCGCATCGGCATCGGCAAAGGCGGGAATGGGCGGCAAGGGCGGATTGTCGCGCGACCGCAGACCGGCAAAGATCGCCGGGGTGGGCACCGCGACGCCGGGATTGACCAGCACCAGATGCAGCGGCGGCAGGGGGGGCAGCGGGGTCAGCACCTCTCCGATGCCCTGCATGCGCGCGGGGGCGGACGGCACACAGACCGGCACGTCCGCCCCAAGCCGCTCGGTCCGGTCGGGCAGCGGATGTCCCATTCGGGCCAGCCCGCGCAGCACCGCCGCCGCATCGGCGGAACCGCCCCCGATGCCCGAGGCGACGGGCAGCACCTTGGTCAGCCGGATCGCGGCCTGTCCGCCCGCCAGCCGTGCGGCGCGCAGGCACAGGTTGTCATCGGTGGACAGCCCGGCCGCAGACGGGCCGTCAATGGTCAGCGACAGAGGCCCGGGCATCAGCGCAACGCTGTCCCCGATGGCCGCAAAGCAGACCAGTGAATCCAGCAGGTGATAGCCATCGGCACGCCGCCCGGTGATGTGCAGCGCCAGATTCAGCTTGGCGGGGGCCGCCTCGGTGATCATTCGGCCGCGTCGGCCTCGGTCTGCGGGGACTGGGTGGGGTGGCTGGCAACGGGGCCACCCTCGTCGTCCATCACCGCATTCAACCCGCGATCCAGCTTGGCGCGGATGCGATCGGCATCGACCTCGCCGCTTTCGCCGGGTTCCAGCGACAGGGCGCGCTGCCACTGGATCTGCGCCTCGCGGTGGCGGCCGACCATCCAGTAAATGTCGCCCAGGTGGTCGTTGACCAACGGGTCGGCGGCCATGGTGGCGATGGACTGTTCCATCGGGGCCACGGCTTCGGCATAGCGGCCAAGCCGGAAATAGGCCCAGGCGAGGCTGTCCAGAATATAGCCGTCGCCGGGAGACAGTTTTACGGCGCGCTCGATCATGTCCAGTGCCTGATCCAGGTTCTGGTTCCTGTCGATCCACGAATAACCAAGATAGTTCAGCAGGCTGGCCTGATCGGGGCGAATCTCCAGCGCGGCCAGCAGGTCGGCCTCGGCGCGATCGAACTGGCCCGCGCGCTCCAGCGAGATGCCGCGGGCATAAAGCGGGAACCACCGTGCCTCGGGCGGGGCATCGGACAGCAGGTCCAGCGCCTTGTCATAGCTGGGAATGGCCTGGGAATACTTTTCCTGCTGGCGGGTGACATCGCCAAGGGCGATCCAAGATTGCGCCACGCCAGGATACGCGGCGGTCAGGGCCAACGCCGCACGCTCTGCCTCGACAAGGCGTTGGGCGCGCGACAGCGCGTCGATGCGCGACAGTTCAGCCTGGGGCCGCATCTCTCCCATGCGGCGAACGGCGTCGAATTCGGTTTCGGCCAGATCGAACTGCCGCCGGTCCTGCAGCAGCTGCGCGGCCACCAGCCGCGCCTCGGGGTTCTGCGGCGCGATCCAGGATGCCAGCCGCGCGTGGATCAACGCCAAAGGTTCGGGATCCGGGCTGCTGGCCAGTGCAGAGGCAAAGGACAGCAGCAGATGCGCGATCCCGTCCGACGGGCCACCCACCACGTCAAACGGTACGGACTGACCCTGTTCCAGACGCTGGCGCAGTTCCAGCAGCTGCGGCTCGGCCTCCAGCCCCTCGATACCCGACAGCAGGGCCAGGGCATCGTCGTCGCGATCCAGTTGCGACAGGATCTGGACGCGGGCGGTCAAACCCATCAGGTGGCCGCTGGCTTCGGATTGCCCGATCAGGCGGTCGGCGGCATCGTAATCGCCAGCCAGCGCGCGGGCCAAGGCCAGATGATAGTTCACGATGGGGGCAAGTTCGGCATTCGCGGCCATCGCCTCGAACGCGGCGATGGCGTCGGTTGCGCGCCCCGCCCCCAGCAGGGCCCAGGCCCGGATCGTACCGTCCATCAGGTCCTGGTCCAGCGGCACGTCCGTCGTGCGGGTGGCGTCGATCAGCGTGATCACACCCTGCCAATCCTCGGCCCGGACCAGTTGCGCGCGGCGCAGCAGACCGGCCAGTTCGGTCGGGCGATCTTCGGCGAACAGCCGTTCGGCCATGGCCACGGCCTGATCGACATCCCCCGCGGATGACAGTGCGACCAGCGCGCTGTCCTGCAGATAGACGTCCTGTGGATCCTGGGCCGAGGCCAGCACGAAATACCGCGCCGCAGCGCGAAAGTCGTTCTCTACCGTCGCCATGCGTGCCGCCAGGTAGGGCCCGGCCAGGCCGCTGATCTGCGGCGACTGCCGCACGGGTTTGGGCGCGGGCGGGGCGTCCTGCGCCTGAACCGGCAAGACGGTTCCAGTCGTCAGCGCAGCCATCAGGGCGAGGCGCATCAGGGCAGCGAAGGGGCGGGTCTGGGTCAAGGGCGACACTTCCGGAAATCACGTTTGCGTTGTCATCCAGCCTAACGACAGGGGGCGGCGCAATCAACGCCCCCACCTGTCGGTTTCATCACATGTTGGGGTGATTGACGACGGTTTCGCCATGATGGCCGTCCGTTGAAGGGGCTTTGGCAGACATTTGTTACGGGAGAACGGCTTTCCTGCAGCGGCGATGGCCGGCCCAGACAGCAAATCAAGTGGCGGGGACGGTATCGGTGGCTGGTGCCGGTGCAAGGCCCGGCGCGCGCGACCGGGTCGTGCCGGCCCGATACATGCCGCACGACCTTGCCGGGCGGCGGGATCGCCACCATCCCATGATCGACATATTCACTGTGGGCAGCCGGGTCGCGTTTCATCGTGAGCACGATTGGCACCCATTCGACCGCGCCGATGCCCGCCCCCTTGCGCATCATCATCCGCAGCCAATCGGCGTTGCGGCCCATCGTCCCATCACTGTCGGCATCAGGGTTCGCGACATCGCCTGCGCGAACGGATGGGCGTCACATCACGCCCCTGCCGGATTACCGGCACGGCGGGTCGCGGCATCGCGCCAGCCAGCGACGCGATTCGGTCGCGGATGGATAGGCGTGCCGCCATGCTTTGGACGCCATCGGTGGCATCGCCAGACGCATGAATCCATCGGGCGATTTGCACCGTCTGCAATAGTCGCCTGAAAATGGGGCATTTTATCGGAATGCCGATCCGGCATGTCGGCGAAAACCCGCGACAGTCCCAGAGCTGTCTGGAGTGCCTGAATGCAGCAATCCGCACTGCAGTCACAGGCAGATCAGGCATCGTCCAACAACGCGATGCAACAGCGGCCACGATGGGGCGACGCCGCCAGCCGGGCACAACGGCATAATACTGCCGCCACGCCATTTGGCAGACAGGCACGCCTATGCTGCGCGTCTTGGTCCGTGATATTACGGAGTTGTCATACAGGATCAGACGATGCGAGATCGCATCCTGCTCCAGTCGGTTTTAAACAGAATTCTTGGTCTGCCGTCTCACGAACGGACGGATATCCAGAGGAGAGATCGGATGATTGCAGCAAATGTTGCCTTTGCCCTGACAGTTGCCGTTGCTGTCGTGTTGCTGTTTCTATTCGGCGGTTTCACGTATCTGGAATGCTTGACCGCCTACAGCGTCTGCGGCGCATTCTCGATGCTTGCGTTCAGCTGGGCGTCAGCGACGAGGCCGTCCCTTCGTGCGGACCACGCGTGATGATGCCGGGACCAAGGATGAGCCATAAAACGGCATGATTGACCTGGCATGGTCAGTTGAGCCATGCGGCCGTCGATCGGCACGCTGCGGACCTCAGGTCACCGCCATTCTGGACCGGCAAGCACCCGTTCGGACGCGCCTGCAAAACGGACAGTGACAGCCAATTCAACGGGGATGAATGTGAACCGTGGATGGACTGGCAGGATGACGGGCGACCCCATGTTCGGACGCGGCGCACGCACCGACGAACATGCGCTCGACGTGTCCTGCTAAAGCCGCGCTGCCACCCTGTTTGTGCAGAACGGCAATTCATGAATAATTTACTTTTGAACCGTATCAATGAACAAAACGATCATCGACCGTTCCTTTGCGCCGGTCGCAAGGCCGTGTTCTGCTGATACATTCCGGACCATAACCGCTTCTACAGCCATATAAGGCCAGCCCTACAATGCCCCTGGCTCTCAGTTCCATCCTGCCTGCACTGGACCTGCACATGCTTGGCGAACGGCATACGGACGACAGTTGGGTGATCTCCGACTGGACAGCCGGTCAGTCGAACATCATGCAATGGTCGGACGACAATGTGCGCATTGGTCAAGACCGTGCGATCGAACTGTCGCTTGGCCGTTCTCCTGCGGGGGCATCCCGTCCGTATCAGGGCGGCGAGATCCAGGGAACAGAGGTCGCGACCACCGGCACATGGGGATGGACCGCACAGGCGCCGGAAATGGTCTCCGGGGCCGTGTTCGGGATGTTCACCTACAGGGCGGACTGGGCGAACCAGCCCTGGGTGGAGTTCGACTTTGAGTTCGTCGGGGCGGATACGACACAGGTCCACCTGGCGATCCATATGGAAGACGCCGCCGGAAATCACATCACCTTCAATGATAACGGCCTGCGCAAATCGGTCATCGACCTTGGATTTGACGCATCCGAAGGATTTCACACCTACGAAGTCACGGTCACTGACAACGCTGCCATTTTTTATGTCGACGGGCGCGTCGTCGCGCGGTTTACCAGCGCAGACATGCCCGGAGGCATCTGGAACATCGGTCCGATGACAAGCTATGTCGATTTGTGGGCTGCCGCACCGGCGCAGGAAAGCTGGTCCGGACGATGGGTCGATCCCGGGGAACCCCTGGTCGCCAGAGTGGCAGGCGCGGAAATCAGGGCCGGTGAGTACGACAGCAGCTTTGTGTCTGTCCCGGGCCCAAGTGTCCCTGTCTCCCCCGCCGACGCAATTTCGGACACTTTCAGGGGCACCGTGGGTGCTGACCTGCTGAGAGGAAACGCAGCCGACAACACCATCTTCGGACTGTCCGGAAACGATACGATCAACGGATTGGGCGGCGCCGACACGATGTACGGCATGGCGGGTGACGACGTCTATGTCATCGACAATCGTGGCGATGTCATTGTCGAGACGTCGAATGGTGGCCGGGATGCCGTCTATGCTTTCGTATCCTATGAACTTGCCAACAACGTCGAAGCACTTGTTCTTGGCGGAACCGCCCATATTCACGGCATCGGCAACGATCTGGCCAATCGCCTGACCGGCAATGCCTCGAACAATGTTCTGCGTGGCGCAGGCGGCGCGGACACGATCTTTGGAGGCGGTGGTGGTGACATGCTGTTCGGCGGCACGGGAAACGACGTGCTGTACGGCGGTGCTGGCAACGATCTGCTGAGCGGGGGCTTTGGAAACGATACCCTGGATGGTGGGGCCGGCACGGACTGGGTGTCGTTCATGGGTGCAAATTGGGCTGCACGGGTTGATCTGGCCTTGGTCGGGCCACAGTTCACGTGGCACGGTCGGGACGTCATCCGGAACGTCGAATTCATTCATGGAGGCACGAGGAACGATGTCCTGCTGGGAAATGCCCAAGCGAACCTGATCCGTGGGGGATTCGGGTCCGATTTCATCCATGGCAGGCAGGGCAACGATCGGCTGGAAGGCGGTGCCGGAAACGACACCCTGAATGGCGGCAACGGAAGCGACACGCTGGACGGCGGAGTCGGGTGGGATATGCTGAGAGGCGGTCTGGGAAGCGACCTCTTCGTCTTTCGGGATGGCGCCAAACGGGACACCATTCTGGATTTTCAGGACAACATCGACACTATCCGGATCGCTGATTTCGGCATCTCGAATTTTGCGCAGGCACGCGCCCATGCAACGCAGGGTGGTCCTGACGTTGTCTTTGATTTCGGGGACGGTGACATCCTGACGGTGCGCAATTCGACGATCGCCATGTTGAGTGATGATCTGATCTTTGCTTGATATCATCGGCCGGTGACTTGGTATTGCGCGCAAGATGCACTGCGTCGATGATGTGTGCCCCATCGGGCTCTTCGGCATGGCGTGAAACGACAATCAGTCACCACGGCTGAGCACAGAAATTCACTGGCCAAGGGCAACCGCCATGCCCCGTCCTGCATATATTGTCCGAACAACGCCGTGGCCTGTGTCACATCGCAGACTGGCCGACGGTATCCTGTCACCGCTGCACGAACCCCAATGCTTGCGACACGGTCGAACCCTCGTCAGGCCCTCACAGCGTGGCATTCGCACCTGATAAAAGTGCCCCGGCAACACTGCCGGTCCATGCGCCGGGACCCGATTTTATCATCGGACGACGTCGCAAACGGCGTTACCGAGCGGCTGTCTGAATCAACTCCTACGGGACCGGCTCTGGTCATCGGCACCGGAATCTGGCTGGACAGGTCGCAGTGATGCCAAACGGGGGCAAACCGCGCCGGACGGGGGTCATCACATCGTGTGACCGCCACCTGCAGACTATATTGCCACACGAACAGACCCCTGGCCCGCACTGGACGCCAGGGCACATGACGCGGCCACGCTATAAGCCCGGTGTCGCGCCACCCTGCGCCGGCGATCGGTTTTTGACACGACACACCATACCATTGCCCAACGATTGACCATCAGGCAGGCCACAAGATGGTCGGATCGAACGCCCCCAATCCAGAATCTTGCGCGCGTGCCCCAGTGATGAACCGTTTCCAACTGGTCGTGATCCTGCCACATGTTGCAGCCTGTGAATCAAAACAGACTATGACCGGCGCCTTGGTTGCCGGAGGTCGTACCGGTCCTTCGGTGGTCGATTTTCGTGATCAACCGGCCATGGCCTGTTTGGCACCAACACCGACCCGGAGCCCGTGCATCCACTGTCCGCCCCTGAGATCGGGTCGAAAAATACGGCACCCCGAGGAACAATGTTCGTTTCACGCCCCATGCTTGCGACATCACGCTGGCAGTCCAGCCCATATGATATCAATAAAATTGCGGCAAAAGCGTCCTCGGGGTGCATCACGACGACACCGCCCTCATCGACAAAGCCCACTGTTTGTTCGACCGCGCCATGGTCTGGAAATCGCGCGCGTTATGATGGGCGGACATCTGCGTTCCGCCGCCGCGCGGCACCATCGTGAAACATACAGAAGGCGGCCATTCGCGGGCACCGGGTGATGCAGGGCCCGGTGCCCGCGACATATGTGACCCCACGGGCGCGGGTCTTTCACGTCACAGATGCGCGGCAGGGCACCCGCGTCGGTTTCCTGCCTGGCGGTGCGTCACGGACACATCAGCCGGACGTGAACCGCCCTGGGTTCTGGATCGCCGGGACCGAGGGGAAGGGCAATGCCTTGGCTGCCCCAACCTTCATGGCACTCCGGACAGTGCCACGTCACCCATGATCATCAATGTCGCCTGAGCCGCTGTCTGCGGCGCAGGCCTGCCCCGCGCGACGTGTCACGCGGCTATAGGCCCCGCGGATGGGGCGCGGACATTCGGTGCATGATGGGGGACCGCCGCCAACCAGCCGGCGACGTGCGCCACCCCAGGAGGGCAACACGTTTCGTGCAGCATGTCCAATTCCGACCGCGACCGCCATGTCGTGTCGTCGCTACGCCAACGGGTCTGGCAACTGAACCGGACCGGACAGCGCCAGCGACTTGTTGCGGAACCGTTTGTCCGTGCTGACCTCGCGTCCGAACCAGTCGGGTGGAACGAATGCGCCAGCCTGACCTTGGGACCGGAACTCGACCTCCACCATGATCAACGGGGCCAGGTCGTCCCCAAAAATGTCCAGCTCGAACATCAGGCCGTCGTGCAGGCTGCCGGTCCAACGGGTCTTGCAGATGCGGCGCCCGTCCGTCTGTGGCCACAGCGCGTCGAACTGTGCCGCATCGATCGCGACCTCGCGTTCTGTGCGCACGATTCCTTCACCGGATTTCAGGCACAGCACAAAGCGGTCATCCGTCTGGCGCAGCCTGACCTCGACCGAATCGGTGGGCAAGGTGACATAGCCCTGGCGCAAAAGCGATCGCGTCGCCTCCGACAGATCGGGCATCGTGGCGACCAGAAACTTGCGTTCGATCTCCAGGGGGGCGGTCATCGGGGTCATGCTGTCTGCAATCTGTCGCAAAGCTCTGCGTGGATCTGGCGGTATGCCCGCGAAGACGGACGGTCGGGCGCGAAATCAAGAACCGGTGCGCGGTGCACACCCATGCGTTCGACATCGGTCGCAAAAGGCAGGACAGCCCGCAACATGCGGTCCGGATGCACCTCGCGCATGCGCGCCATCGTATCGCCATGCAACAGCTTGTTGCGCTGGACCATCGAGAAGAACCCGACGATGCGATCGCGGGCCGACGTATCCTTGGCACCGCCCCCGCCGACGAAATCCAGGAGCTGTTCAAACGTCCGTTCGGACAGGGTCGTGGGGATGACCGGCACCACGATCAGGTCTGCTGCCTTGAGCACGTTTTCCGACAGCATCGACAGGTTGGGCGGGCAATCCAGCACGATGACGTCGTATTCGCCACCCACGGCCTTGAGCATCTTCTTCAGGCGCGACCGGCTGTTCTTCATCTGGGACAGGAACACGTCGAAATCGCGAAAGCTGGAATTGGCGGGCAGGATGTCCAGGTTCTCGAAATCGCTGCCCCGAATAGCCTTGGCCACCTGATGTTCATCCTCGAAGAATGTCTCATTTTGCAGCTTGCTGGACGGCTTGACTCGGAAATAGAACCCGGCCGCCCCCTGCGGGTCCAGATCGCACAACAGGACGCGCGCGCCACCGCTGGCAAACGCATAGGCCAGATTGACCGAGGCGGCGGTTTTTCCCACGCCCCCCTTGTTGCTATAGCAGGCGACGATCTTCATCCTATTCCTCCTTGGGAAAAAGCGTGCGGAACCGCGCCCGGATGGCCGGGCTGTCGAAACAGGCGAAACTGGATGTAACCCGCGCCCGCTGTTCGGCCTGCCGGTCGTGCAGAACCGCGATCAGTGCCCCGATGCTTTGCGCCAGGATCAGATCCCGGCTGTGGCCGATCGGTTCGTGGTCCTGCATGAAATCATGCAGCGCGCCCTGTTGCACCGAATAGTCGTTGAACAGACCCAAATTATCCTGCAGCCGCTTGAGCGGCCTGAGCACCGGCTTGATGTCGCCGGGCGGCAGCAGGGGCGCGGTGAACTCCATCAGATAGCGCAGCTTTTTGCACGCGATGCGCAGTTCGTGGATGCGGTCGTCGGGGGTGTCGTCCGTGATCGTGCGCGCGATGCGACAGACCTTGCGGTATCTTTTGCGGATCAGCCCCCGTGCATAGGGTCCGAACGGCTGATCGGCCAGCGGCCCCTTGTCCGGACGGTCCGCTGTCCGGAACAGCGCCTGCAGGTCAGACATGGCATTGGCGTATTGGGCGCCGTTCAGACGGGCCGCCATCCTGCGTTGCGCAAGGCGGCGTTCCTTTTCGAACATCGCGAACATCAGGCTCAGCCCCGCGTGCAGCGACGTCGGGATCATGGCGAAATAATCGTCGCGGGCCAGCAGATAGACATCCAGATCCCGCAACCGTCCTGTCGGCGCCATCAGGTCCGATGCCGCCCGCTTCAGCATCTGGGTCTGGTCGTCGGAGTAGACGCCCTTGAACAGGCTGACGACCGACCGGACCTTGCGCAGGGCAACGCGGTGGTGATGCAGGAATTCGGTGTCGTGGTCAGCGATGACCCCGGCCTCGTTCCGGCGGGCCACGTCAAGATGGGCCGCGATGATGTCGCCCGCCACGGCCCATGCCGCCCTGTCATCCGTCAGCGGGATCGCGGGCTTTGCGACATGGGGCAACCGGTCTGGAAACAGCACCCGCGACGGCGTGGCAACCGGGGCGGCGCTGGCCTGCAGGTGATCGCGCAACACTGCCAGCGCGTCGTCATAACCGCGCACCCCCTGCACCGTCGCGACGGTCACGGGTGTCCCCGCGCCGGTGGGAACCAACGTCGTCAGCCGCGCGCGCGCCTGCGTCTTGCCGTCGTCATCCGTCAGGGACAGGTGATGGACGCATATCGTTCCCGACCCGATCAGCAGCAGGCTGCGCAGCGGCGACACACGGTGCAGGGCGGCCTTGACGGGCCCCGCCCGCATGTCGGACACGAATTTCACGGATCGGTCCACCGGCTGTGCGACCACGCCCTGATCCTGATCGATCAGGAACAGGGTCCGGCCGGTCTTGATCAACAGCTGCCCTGCCGTGCGGGTCGTTCCGTTGAAGTCGTCCAGCATGTCAAAGGGGCCATCGGCGTCGATACGGGTCACGCCAAGGTCCAACTCACCAAGCCGGGCCTGCAGGGTTTCGTCCACAGGTTTGCCTGCCAAAAGCACGACAGTCTTATCGGGCTGCGTCATGATTCCCCCCGTATCGGCATCATCGGCGGCACCCTGCCTGCGAAACGACACATCCTCAAGGTCCGGGCCGCCGCCGTGGCACGTCCAAGGATGCCGCCATGACCCTTTCGACGACCATGATGGCGCGGCACTGCACCGGCAGTCGATCGCGCGAACGAACCTCAGCGTTGACCGCAATTCCCCCGGCCGGGCGTCAGCTGCGCCAGCACCGGATAATGGTCCGACGGCCACTGTCCGCCGGGCCGTTGCCGCACAGCGACGGGCCGGTCCGTCAGGCCGGTGCCACAGTCATGCAGGACATGATCGATTGCGCCGAACAGGTTCAGTCCGCGGTTGAAATGAAAGCTGGACCCCCGTGCCGCTGTCAGCTGCAACCCGGCATCGGTCAGGATATCCACGGTTTTGCTGTCCGCCAACGCGTTCAGATCGCCCGCCAGCGCGACGTGGTCCCCGTCCTCCAGCCACGGGGCGATCCGCGCGGCGATCAACCGGGCCGATTGCAGGCGGTTCTGCCCACTGCGGAAATCCAGGTGCACGTTGACCACTCGCAATCTGGTGCCATCGCGACGATCCTGAAACCAGGCCCATGACGCAAACGCCGGAAATGACCCGTTGAACGTGCGGGAATAGATCACGTCCGGCGTGTCGGAAAAGAAGAACCAGCCTTGATCCAACAGCTGCAGGCGGTCGCGACGATACAGGATCGGCTGTGTTGAGGGAAATTGCTGCCAGTCGCCGCTGGCCGCCAGTCCGAACCGGGGCATCGCAGCCATCAGGTCGTCGCGCGCCAGATTGATCGACCCATCATCGCCACGCTGAAAGCTCTCCAGCTCCTGCAACGCGATCAGGTCGGCGTCCAGATCATCCAGCACCTGAACCATCGCCCCGCGGCGCTGCTGCCACCCTGCGACGGACCAGGGATCGTCGTCATCGGCATTCAGCAGGATGTAATGGGCGTTCATCGTCACGACGCGCAACGCGCCATCGGCCGGCGGCGGCACGGGGCCACCCCGCGCATTGCAGGCCGACACGGCCAAGACCAGCAGCAACAGTCCGATGGCCATGATAACGGGGGATAGAATGCGCATGGCCCATGCGTCACCGGATCGCCACCCATGTCAACCACAGGCAACCGCGCATGCGGCGCCGGTCACGGTGTTGTCATGCGGCACCCACGCTGATGCCAGCGAGCACGGCATGCGAATGGGCGCGCACCGGGGCACGGCCGACCGGACAGGCATGCACGGGATGTTCTGTCGCCGCTGACAACAGGGCCGTTGGAAACCGCAATTTCGCCTGACATCCGCTGGCAGAGCATCGCGGCTGACTTGCCCTTGAACCGGAGGATGTCGCAGGGCACATCATTCGTGAACGCTCGTTCACCGTCTGGCTTGGACCGGACGCGCCGGTTGGCTTGACCTGACAGGTCAATCACAAGCGATCAATCGGGTGGTGGTGGATCTGGACGTGCCGATCCCCCGAGCATCCAAAGCCCTACGCTTTGATCCATCGAGCCGACGTCGCCTCCCTTGCCGAACAGCACAAGCCGGGCTGACGCCGACAACCCGGAAGGTGTGCGAAACGCATATGCACCTGTGCCATGGCAAAGAATTCGTCCCTCTCCGTCAAAAGGTCTGCCTGTTCGGCTTACCCTCTTTACGAAGGGTAACTTTCTCAGCATTGACGCCAAGAGCCCATGGCGAGCTGCCTTTGATGTCGTGGACAACAGGTCAAGCTGGCGGGGTGCGTGTCTCGATCTCCATCGCGCTGCGGTGGTCCGGTTTCGAATGGCGGCGCCGTGGATTGTCAAAGCGGTCGAAGTCGTCGAGGACATCGGCGCGGGCTTCGTTCCCGGTGCGATACACCGTGCGGACTGTCCGTTCGGACTTCGGCGTTGAAATGAAACCGTCCTGCGCCGATCTCGTCATGATCTCTCGGGCCAGTGGCGTTCCGATAAGTCGATCCCAGACATTGCCGGCCCCGCTCATCAGGCATGTGATCTGGTTGTCCGCCAGCAGGCGCGGACCCTGCTCGCTTTTGTATGTGGATCCCCGGTCGGAACGATGAAGGCGCGCATCAGCCTTCTCTCGGCGCCAGACCGCCATCATCAGGGCATCCGTGATCCGTGGCGCATTGCGATCTCCCTTCATGGACCAGACCTGTCGCGCGGCGGCAAAACAGGTTTAGAACGACCGCGACATACAGCCAGCCCTCAGCGGTCCAGATGTCTGTGAAATCAGCCAGCCATTCTTGATTTGACCGCCATGCCTGGAAATCCCGCATCAGGTCTCGCCGGTTCACTCGAACCGGTGGCGATCACCGGCTCAATGTCGGCAATGGCCAGGCGTTCGCCACGTCCATGGGCTTGCCACGCTGCCGAGGCCGCGTGCCAAAGGCATTGCGTCTCATCAACCGCTCGATCCGGTGCAGTCTGCAGGCCGGTCCTTATTACCGAACAACGCGACGCGCGCCAAAGGTCCGATCGCTGTCATCGACGCTCGTTGCGATCGCCGTGACCAGTTTGGCATCATGGATCTCATGGGCGGTCGTCGGGTGATTAGGCAAGACGCAACCTCCAACGCCCTACAGAGCCGATCGACCGACCAGATATGCCGGTGCCTGGCAATGAAGACGACCCTCATGTCGCCCCGCGCGCAACGACAGCGGTGGACCAGTGTCCTTGGACCGATGGCGGATCATGGTCTCACCCGTCTTGACGATGCCACACTCGGCCAAAAGCCGGACGACCTCTTTCTTCAGGGCTGCGATATCGACCAGATCGGCACGCATCTGCCCGTTCCCGGAAAAGGCCGCAGCCGGGGCTGCACTCAGCTCCCTCATCCAGCGACATGGGCCACACCCTTGGGCAGCCCGAGGTCGCGTGCGGCCCATGACACCGCACCGCCCCGGTCGCTCATCAGCCTCACGGCCCCTGTCTTGAACTCACGGCAGAACTTTCGGCTCGTCCTATCCACGCTCCAGTTCCTTGGTCACGATCTTGTCGTCGCGTCCACGAAACCAGCCGCAGCTCAGTCAGACCATCTTGGGTCAACGCTATCGCGCTGACCGTTTTGATCCGCTGCCAACTGTCTGATGGCGATGACCCGGTTATCTGGCGCTCATGTGGTTGCAGATGGTGATGGAGCCACAGTCGCGCACCCACCAGACGCTTATCGATGTCATTCGAACGGGACCGGCTGCGAATGATTTCGCCAGACGCGGCACGATGGCGAACAGACATCGTCCGTGCTGCGCGCTTTGGTCTTCGGCCCGACGGTCACACGATCCGCAGTCGTGCCACCAGCCCCACGATCGGCGCGGGGATGGCAAAGGCGCGTCTGATCCACTTGCGGCCACAGGCACAGGTCGTTTCAGCCTGTGTCTGACCAACGACGCTGTCGTTGCGATGCGTCAGGCCAGCGCCACAAATGCGCGACTGGTCGAAACGCGTTTTCCCATGTGACGTCAGACCCGTGGGCTGTTTGCGCACCGGGAAAACCCTGCGCACACCGGCCGGCAGGCAGGTCGCCAACAGCGCTCATTGCGGAAAGACACGGTCTGCTGCGGGGTCAGGCCAGCACGACGACCGGACCGCCCGCGGCATCCGCGTCCTGGCGGTCATGTGTGACCAGCAGCGCCGGGATGGCGCTGCGTCGCACGGTTGAAAACACGAACTGCCGGATCTCATGGCGGCGATCCGGGTCGAGGCTGGAGAACGGCTCGTCCATCAGGACCGCGCGCGGGCGCGCCAGCAGCGTGCGCATCAGCGCCGCGCGGGCGCGCTGTCCCCCCGACAGGGTCGCCGGATCGCGGCCGCCCATCCCGGCCAGCCCCGCCTGATCCAGCGCGCGTGCCACGGCGTCATGACGCGCCGCCCGGCCGCGGATGTCGGGCGACAGACCAAAGGCCAGGTTGTCCGCAACCGACAGGTGCGGAAACATCACCGCATGCTGGAACATCACGCCGATGCCGCGCGCCTCGGCGGGCAGGTCGGTGACGTCGCGACCGTCCAGCATCACCCGGCCCGATACGTGAAACCCCCGCGCCAGATGACCGCCCACCGCATCCAGCAGCGTCGATTTCCCCACGCCCGACGGCCCCGTGACCGATATCACCTGCCCCGGCGCGATGCGCAGGTCCAGCGCCCCGAACAGGGCATCGCCCGCGGGCGTCAGGACGGACAGGCGGTCCAGGACCAAGGTCATGCGCCGTCTCCTCTCAGGTCCCGGCGGTTGCGATGGACTAGTGCGGGCAGGAGCAGCGCGGCCAGATAGACCAGCCACGGCAGCCCCGCCTGCAGGCTGGCATGGACCGCCGCGACCCGCCGGTCCGACCCCGATGACAGGGCGACCGCCTCGGTTGTCAGGGTGGCGATGCGGCCGCCGCCCAGAAACAGCGTCGGCAGGTATTGCGCGACCGATACCGCAAAACCCAATGCCGCCGCCAGCGACAGGGGCGCCAGCAGCACCGACAGCTTGACCCGCACCAGCCTGCGCCACGGACCCGCGCCAAGGGCTGCGGCCGCCCGGTCCAGCCGCGGGTCCAGCGCGGCCCAGGGCCCGGCCAGCGCGATCATCACCGACGGCAGGACGAACAGCAGATGGCCCCAGACGACCGCGATCGTCGGCGTGATGTCCGTGCGCAGCAGCAGACCCGACAGCCCGATCAGCACCGACAACTGCGGCAGCACCAGGGGCAGCGCCACCGCCGCGCGCATCCAGCCGCGCAGGCCGGGCCTGCCCGCACGGTCGCCCCCCTCCAGCCAGCCGATGGCCAGCGCCATCGCCAATCCCGTCGCCGCCAGCGCGATCCACAGCGTGCGCCACGCCGCACCCGGCCAGTCGCCGCCGTCCTGCCATGTCCGCAGGGTCAGGCGGTCCGGCCACGCATCCGGCCAACGCCACGAAAGCGCGACCGACCAGACGCCCAATGCCGCCAGCGACAGCAGCGCCAGCACGCCCAGCCCCATCAGCGCGACCACGGGCACGGTCAGCACCGCGTCCAACCGCCGCCCCCGCGCACCCCGCCGCAGCGCCCGGCGTGACAGCGCCCCGCACAGATGCGCGCCGCCCCACAGCATCGCGATGGCCAGCCCCGCCAGCCCCAGCTGCAACAGCGCCCCGGCGGATGCGGGCAGCAGCGCCCGCAGGTCGGGGTCGGTGAACAGGCGCGCGACCATCACCGCCAGCGTGGGCGGGTTCGACGGCCCCAGGATCAGTGCCATGTCCACGACCGACACCGAAAACGCCAGCACCACCATCACCGGCAGCCGGATCAGCGGCCACAGTTGCGGCGTCAGCAGCCACAGCCATACCGCCGCGCGCCCGTATCCCAACGCGCGCCCTGCCGCCATCTGTTGGCGGAGGGGGATCTGCGTCAGGGCGGCCAGCAGAACGACGGTCAGGAATGGCACCTCCTTGATGACCAGCCCCAGGGTCAGCGCCAGGCCCCAAGGGTCACCGACCGTCGCCAGATCGGGTGGCAGGCTCCAGCCCAGCAGCGGTGCCAGCCCCCGCGCGATCCACCCCGACGGTGCGATGACAAACGCCAGCCCGATGGCCACTGCGGCATGCGGCGCGGCCAGCAGCGGCGCCATGACCCGGCGCAGGGCGCCCCCCCGCCCCTGCAGCGCGGCCACCGCCCCCAGGGACAGCACCAGTGCGATCACCGTCGCGGCCATTCCGGTCCACAGCGACAGCGCCGCCGCCCGCCACAGTCCCGGCTGCGCCAGCAGCACCCGCCAGGCGTCCAGATCGGGGCCATGCACACCCAGCAAGGGCATGTGCCCGAACCCAGCAGCAATGCTGTGGACCAGCCCCAGCATCACCGGCAGGACAACCGTCGTGGCGATGACGGTGCCGCTCAGCAGGCGCAGCGTGATCACCGGGTATAGCGGCCTTGCCATGCGGTGGTCAGCCGGGTCATCCAGTCGGGATGCGGTTCGGGCAGGACCGGCCCAAGATCAGCCAGTGTCGGCAGCGCGGGTGCGGTGGGCAGGGCCGCGAATGCCGCCTGCCCCTCACCGTCCAGCCGCGCGGGGTCCAGAACGGAAAACGACCCCAGCACGGTGATGTCCTGCATGTGCGCCTGTATCGCAGGGTCCAGCAGCGCATCGGCCACGACCTTGGCCCCCGCCTGATGCGCCGCATTGAAGGGGATCGCCACAAAGCTGACATTGCCGATGCTGCCCGCCGCCGGCACATGCACGCGCACGCTGTCGGGCAGCTGGCCGTCTGCAATCGCCGCCGCCGCAGCGGCAGGGTCAAAGGACATGGCGACGTCGATTTCAGCATCGTTCAACATCTGCTGCTGGATGCTTTCGTTTTCGGGAAAGGACCGCCCGTCGCGCCAAAGATGCGGGCGCAGCGCGTCGTACCAGTCCCACAGGGGGGCCGCGGCGGCGTCAAAGCTGTCATCGGTCGGCGGCACCGACAGGTCGGTGCCCGGTGGGGCCAGTTCGATCAGGGCCTGTTTCAGAAAGGTCGCGCCCATGAAATTGGCCGGGTCCGGATGGGTGACGCGTCCCGGATGGGCGGCCGTCCAGTCGATCCATCCGGCCATGTCGGCGGGCGGCGCGGCAATGCGCGCGCTGTCGTACTGAAAGACGAACCGGGCCAGCCGCCACGGGCTTTCCAGCCCCTCGACCGGGACGGTGAAATCGACGCTGTTGGGCGAACTGTCGGACAGGTCCAGCCAGCGTGCGTTGGGCAGGTCCGCCACAAAGGGGCCGTGCAGCAGGCTCTGATCCTTCATCGCCAGAAAGTTCGGCCCGTTCAGCCAGACCAGATCGACCGACCCATCCGTGTCGCGCCCCGCCGCGCGTTCCGCCAGCACGCGCGCCACCGCATCGGCGGTATCCGCAATGCGGACGTGCTGCAGCGTGACACCGTGGCGTTCCAGGACCACATCCCCCACCCCGGCGATAAAGTCGTTGGTACGCTGATCGCCGCCCCAAGCGTGGAAATAGACGGTCTGGCCCCGCGCCTGATCCAGCACCTGTTGCCAGCCCTGGGCCGTGGCGGGGGTCATCGACAGCATCAGCGCCGCGGCGGAAAGGGTCAGTTTCATCGTCTTCTCCGGGTTTTGGGCGATCAGCGAAAGGCGGTCCAGCCCTGATGCCAGCGCAGGACGGTGGTGACGCCGCAGGCGGCGGCAAAGATCCAGGCCAGCAGCGGAAAGAACGCGGGGAACAGGCACATGGCCAGGAACAGGACGATCGTCTCGAATCCCTCGGTCAGGCCGCCCAGATAATAGATGCCCTTGGCTGGAAAGGCCGCCGCCTGATCGCCCCTGCGGGCGGCGACGGCGGCAAATGCCAGAAACGACGATCCGGTGCCAACAAAGGCCGCGATCAGCACCGCGGCAGGCAGCGCGTTCGCTGCCGGGTCGTTCAACGCGAACCCCACCGGCACCAGCGCATAGAACACGAAATCCAAGGCGATATCCAGAAACGCGCCCCGGTCGGTCGGCCCGTCGATGCGCGCCACCGCACCGTCCAGCCCGTCCATGACCCGGTTCGCGGCAATCAGCACCAGCGCCGCCGTCCACCACCCCAACGCCAGCGCGGCCACCCCCAACAGCCCCACGGCAAAGCCCGCGATGCTGATCGTGTCGGCGCCGATGCCACGACTGACCAGCATCTGGGCCGGGGGGCGCAATGCCGCGCGCTGCAGCGGTTGCAGACGGGCGTCGATCATCCGCGCCTCCATTCGTGGTAACGGGCAACCACGGCCAGCAGGCGGGGGTTCACATGCGCGCGCCGCCAGTTTCCGGCGACCGCCTTGTTCGCCTCGGCCCAGGTCGGATAGATGTGGATCGTGCCCAGCATCTTGTTCAGGCCAAGGCCGTGTTTCATGGCCAGAACGAACTCCGCGATCAGATCGCCCGCGTGATCGCCAACGATGGTGACGCCCAGAATGCGGTCCTTGCCCGGCGGGGTCAGCACCTTGACGAACCCGTGCGCGGCCCCGTCGGTGATGGCGCGGTCCAGTTCCGCCAGGTCATAGCGGGTGACCTCGACCGCGATGCCCTTTTCGTGGGCCTCGGCCTCGGACAGGCCGACGCGGGCCACCTCGGGGTCGGTAAATGTCGCCCAGGGGATCACCCGATAGTCGGCCTTGAACCGACGAAAGGTGCCGAACAGCGCATTGACGCTGGCGAACCAGGCCTGGTGGGACGCGACATGCGTGAACTGGAACGGCCCCGCGACGTCGCCCGCCGCCAGGATGTTCGGAAAGCGGGTTTCCAGATAGTCGTTCGTCTCGATGGTCCGGTCGCTGGCAATGCCCAGCTCTTCCAGGCCAAATCCCTGCAGGCGTGCGCTGCGGCCCACCGCGACGATGATCTGGTCAAAGGCAATGCGACGGGTCTGCCCGTCCTGTTCGACCTCGATCCACTTGCCGTCGCCGTCCACGCCGCAGGCCACGGCCTTGTGCCCGGTCAGGATCGACACGCCATCGGCCGTCAGAGACGCCGTGACCAGCGCCGCGGCATCGGGATCCTCGCGCATCATCAGCCGGGGGGACATCTCGATCTGCGTTACGCCGGAACCAAGCCGCGCGAATGCCTGCGCCAGTTCGCACCCGATCGGCCCGCCGCCCAGAACCACAAGGCGGGGCGGCGCGTGGTCATGGTCGGCCAGCCCCGACCACAGCGTGTCCGAGGTCAGCGGGTCCACCAGATCCAGCCCCGGCAGCGGCGGCATGAAGGGACGCGCACCGGTGGCGATGATGATCGCGCGCGTGGTCAGCCGTTGCTGGACACCCTGATCGTCGGTGATCTGCACGGTCCAGGGATCGATCATGCGGGCATGTCCCTTGAGGACTTCGACCCCCAGCCCGGTATAGCGTTCGACGCTGTCATGGGGGGCGATGTCGGCGATGACGCGATGGATTCGGGCCATGACCGACCGGAACGGAATGGCCGGGGTGGTGTCCGTCAGGCCGTACTGTCCGGCATGGCGCATCTGGTGCGCCAGCGTCGCACTGCGGATCAGGGCCTTGGACGGCACGCAGCCATAGTTCAGACAGTCGCCGCCCATCTCTCCGGCCTCGACCAAGGTCACCCGCGCCTTGGTGGCCGCCGCGATATAGGCCGAGACCAGCCCCGCCGAACCCGCCCCGATCACCACCAGGTTGCGGTCGAACCGCTTGGGCCGCGTCCAGCCGGCATAGACGCGGCGACGCCGGACCATGCCCACAATCGCGCGGGCAATCCACGGAAAGACGGCCAGCGCGGCAAACGACGCCAGCAGCGGCGGTGACACGATCCCCGACAGGCTGTCCAGACCGGCCAGCTGCGTGCCGGCATTCACATAGACGGCGGTGCCCACCAGCATGCCCACCTGACTGACCCAATAGAACGTCCAGGCCCGGATCGGGGTCAGCCCCATCAGCAGGTTCGTGGCAAAGAACGGCACCACCGGGATCAGCCGCAGCGAGAACAGATAGAAGGCCCCGTCGCGCGCCAGCCCGGCCTCGATGCCCTTGGCGCGGGCGCCCAACCGCGCCCGAACCCAATCGCGCAAAAGATAGCGCGACGCCAGAAAGGCCAGCGTGGCCCCGATGGCCGATGCAAAGGACACGATCAGCAGGCCCGTCCAGAACCCGAACAACGCCCCACCGGCCAGCGTCAGCCACAGGGCGATGGGCAACGACAATGCGGTCACCGCGACATAGGCCGCCAGAAACAGCGTCGCGACCAGGGCGGGCCGCTGTTGCTGGTAATCGCCTACCGCCGCCAGATGTCCGCGCAGTGATTGCACCGTCAGGTCCTGACCGCCCAGCAGCCAAAAGCCGGCCACGATCAGGGTTGCGAACACGATCAACAGAATGGGTCTGGTCACGGCAGGTCCTTTGTCTTGGTCCGCATAAGGGCGGACATCACCGGGCAGTTCGGTGGAATGTGCGGTGTGTTACACATCGTCGCAAACGATCCGGTCACGTCCCTGTGTTGCGTCACCTGTGGTGCCGCGCAGCGCCATCAGCGCCGCAACCGCGGCATGGCCCACCGGCAGCAGCATGTCCGCGCCCTGCCCCGACCGGGCCCGCGCCACGATGCCCCGCGCCATTGCGGCCGCCAGCGCCGCCGCAACGGATACCGGGCACGCGCCGTCATTGGGCCAGCCGTCCTGCGTCAGGCGTGCCGCCAGCCGCGCCTCCAGCGCATCCAGACGACGGTCGCGTTCCGCCCGAAAGCCCGCCGTCGTCACGGCCGCATCGCTCAGGACCGAGGAAATCATGCACCCCGGCGTATCGCTGTCGCTGCAGGCCAGATGCACGACCTGCGCAAAGAACGCGGCCATGTCCTCAGCCAGCGTGCCGTTCGGCCCCAGCGCCTCTATCACGGGGCGCATGCGCGTGCGCGCGTAATGCGCGACCGAGGCCAGAAACAGCCCCTCCTTGTCACCAAACAGGTTGTAAAGACTGGTGCGCGGCATGTTCGTCGCCCGACACAGCATGTCCACCGGTGCCTGATCGTACCCCCGTGCCCAGAACACCCGCATCGCGGCCTCCAGCGCGGTCGTATCGTCGAACCCACGCGGGCGCCCGCGTGGGCGGGAGGTGGAAGGGGTCAGGGCCATCGGGTCCTCGTGTCTTAAAACGTCCATCCCGGTTATGGGCGGAATCCTAGCAAAGAAAAACGCCTTAGCGACCGTCCCATCGATCGGCAATCGCCCAGGCCAAGGCGCGAAGATCGGATGCCACCACATCCGGCTGCGGTATGTCCGGCAGAACCAGCGGCGCGTTCACGCCATGCGTGACCAATGCCCCCTTTCCACCCAGCGCCTGCATACCGATCGTGTCCCAAACGTGACACGCCACAAGACACAGGTCTTGCGAGGGAACGGCCAGCGCATCGGCCACCAGCCGATAGGTCTCGGGCGCTGGCTTGAAGCGGCCGACAGGCTGCACGCTGAAGCTTGCCTGGAAATACTCGGCAAGTCCCGCCCGATCGATCGCAGATGGACCCTTCGACGGGGGCGAGTTGGTCAGCGTCACCATCCGGAACCCCTGCTGTCGCAGATGATCCAGTGCGTCAGCCGCGTCCGGATGGGCAGGCATCGTGGCAATTGCCTGCCGCAACGCCTCTGCATGGGTGTCGGTGACCGGAACGCCCCGGATGTTTCCGGTCATGCGCAGAACCCCGACAGCCAGCGTGCCAAAGTCGCTTTTCAGACCGGTGATCGTCAGTGTCTGCGAATACAGGATCAACTGCGCGAACCAGTCGCGCATGACCTCTGCATCGCCGAAAATTTCGTCGAACAGCGGGCACAGATGATTTAGATCCAGCAACGTCTCGTTGACGTCAAACACCAGTATCGGGCGGGTAGGCATGGCGTGCGATCCTTCGTTTGCGATTATTTTGAAACCATCCGTTCCGAAAATCGTTCCTAGCACATCCATCCCGGAAAAGCCGGGCCTTCTGAGAAAAGAAAGATACAATGACCCATACCACCCTCATGCCCGCCGCCGCCGTTCCCGCAATCGACGCCCAAATGCCGGACGGCACCCCGTTTACCCTGCCCACCGCCCCGGATGGCGGCATGAGCGTGGTCTTCTTTTACCGCGGCATTCATTGCCCGATCTGCAAGACCCAGATCGAGGAACTGGCCAGCCGCGAGGATGAACTGCGGGCCGCGAACCTGTCCGTCGCGGCGGTGTCGATGGACGACGACGACCGCTTTGCACGGCAGACAAAGGAATGGGACCTGGGATCGCTGGCAATCGGCCATGGCCTGACCGAAGCATCCGCCCGCAACTGGGGTCTGTACCTGTCGGACAAGGCCAAGGATGCAGAACCGACCCGTTTCGCGGAACCCGCCATCGCCGTGCTCAAGGCGGACGGCACGCTCTATGCGCTGTTCCTGCAGAACACCCCCTTTGCCCGCCCGCGCCTGGACGATCTGATGCAGGGATTGGGCTTTGTGATGAAGAACGACTATCCGGTTCGCGGAACCGCCTGAACCACGCGGGCCGCCACCCGGACACAAGGGTGGTGGCCCCCATCATGACAACGCTGTGCCAACAGGGGGACGCCGTGACGCCATTCACGCAACAGATCGCGGGATGGGACAGCGTCACCTTGGCGCGGCGTCTGATCGGCGCGCGCCTTGTCGTGCGCGGCGTCGGTGGCATCATCATCGAAACCGAGGCCTATGCCCGCGACGACCCCGCATCGCACAGCTATATGGGACCAACGGTGCGCAATGCGTCGATGTTCGGACCGACAGGACATGCCTATGTCTATCGTTCCTACGGTATCCACCTGTGCCTGAATGTCGTCGCAGCCGTGGGCAATGCTGTCCTGATACGCGCTTTGGCACCCGACACCGGCCTGGACCTGATGCGGACGCGCCGTCAAAACCCCATCCTCTGCAGCGGACCGGGACGCCTGACCCAGGCGTTGGGGATCAGACCCGACGACGACGGTGTGACATTCGACCGTTCCGATTTCAGCATCTCCCTCCCGTCAAAGGAACACGATTTGCTGACCGGACCGCGCATCGGGATCAGTCGGGCACAGGCGTTCCCATGGCGGTTCGGTCTTGCGGGGGCCAGCGGGCTTAGCCGACCGTTCCCCACGGCGGCGACCCGGACCGACGGAAAACGTTGAGGCCGATTGGGAAGCGCGCCGAATAAACCCTGTGCATTTTCACGACGCTGCAATAGACATACAGGCCGAAAAACCGTCCAAAGCCGGGGGACAATCAATGGATTTGCACAGCAGCGACCGCACCATGCAGGATCATGCAGCATTCCAGGCCGGCCACCATGATTTTCAGTCCGACATTCAACGATTGGCCGGCAATGATCTGGTCGGTACGATTCTGGAAACGGTGATGCTTGCCACCCGCATGCGTTTCGCCGGGGTCGCGCGCGTCACGGCGGATCGGTGGGTCGCCTGTCGCACCATCGACGAGCTGCAGTTCGGTATCGCCGCGGGCGACGAGATAGAGATCGGGTCGACGTTCTGCCAGACGGTCCGCAAGACATCAGAACTGATCATCTTCAACAAGGCGTCGACAGACCCGCGTTATCACGACCATCCCATTGCCGCGGCCTTTGGCATCGTCAGCTATGCCTCGGTGCCCATCTTCAGGGCCGACGGCAGCTTTTTCGGCACGCTTTGCGCGATCGATACGGAAACCAAGGACGTCAGCAACACCCGAAGCGTCGCCATGCTGAAGATGTTCGCGGAAATCATCGGGGGTACCCTGGACACGGCGGAACGTCTGGACGCACAGGAACGCGTCATCGAACAGGAACGCAAACTGGTCCGGATTCAGGAGGAGTTTACGGCAATCCTGGGTCATGACCTGCGCAACCCCGTCACGGCCCTGCGATCGGGCATCAGGATGCTGGGCAAGGAGACGCTGACAGAGCGCGGTCGGGGGGTGATCGGCCTGATGCAATCCTCGCTGCACCGGATGGGAGAGCTGGTCGACAACATGATGCTGCACGCCAAGGCGCGGCTTGGGGACGGGATCACTGTTGCGGTCACCCCGGACGCACCCCTTGGCGCCGCGATCGCGCAGGTCGTCGCAGAGATCAGCCTGGCGGCACCCGACCACCAGATCACGACCGACCTGGAGTTCGGCGGGACGGTCTGCTGCGATGCGTTGCGCCTGTCGCAGGCGGTATCGAACCTGATCTCGAACGCCATCAATCACGGCGCCCCCGGTACGCCTGTGACCGTGCGCGGCCGCCTCAGCGATGGCATGGTCATCATGGACGTGGTCAATACAGGCGACCCTATCCCGGACGCCGCGCAGCGTGCCATCTTTCAACCGTTCCAGCGTGGCCGGACCGCCGAGGGTTCGGGCCTTGGCCTTGGGCTGCATATCGCATCGTCCATCGCCCGGGCGCATGGCGGAACGATCGCCGTTACCTGTCGCGATGACACGACGACGTTCCGGCTGACCGCCAAAACAGGCGATGGCCCGTAATGGCGTCGGTGTCCCGACACGACCGGGGTGACGCAACCTGCCGCAACGGCGATGACGCCAGACGGAGCGATCGATGACCAGAACCACGGAACGTCACCGGGTGTCCCCCATCGCGGTGATCGCGATCGCCCAGCTGCTGGGGACATCGCTGTGGTTCAGCGCGAACAGCGCGGCCGAGGGGCTGATGCACGCATGGGGCGCAACCGCGGCCGATATCGGTCTGCTGACGAATGCGGTCCAGATCGGTTTCATCGCAGGCACGCTGGTCATGTCGCTTGGCGGTCTGGCCGACCGGTTCACCGCCAGTGCAACCTTTGTCGTCTCGGCCGTGGCCGGGGCCGTGTTCAACCTTGGGTTCGCGTGGTTGGCGCAGGATATCGCCACAGGCGCCGCGTTCCGCTTTCTGGTAGGGCTGTCGTTGGCGGGCATCTATCCCATCGGGATGAAGATGATCGTCAGCTGGGCACCCGATCGCGCGGGACAGTCACTGGCCCTTCTGGTCGCCATGCTGACCTTGGGGACCGGGTTGCCGCACCTGCTGCGTGCGACAGCCGGAGAGCTGCCGTGGCAATGGGTGGTCGCGTCGTCATCGATCCTTGCCGTGATCGGGGCGGCGATGATCCGGGCCTTGGGCGACGGCCCGCATCTTGCACCGCCCGCGCGTCGCCATGCAAAGGGCCGCCCCGCCGCATTGCGCGCCTTTGCCATTCCCGATTTCCGTGCCGCCGCATTCGGTTATTTCGGCCACATGTGGGAATTGTACGCCTTTTGGACGATCGTGCCGGTTCTGGTCGCAGCGACGGGCCTGGCGACAGAGTATCCGGCGCTTGGCGTGTCCGGGCTGTCGTTCCTGATCATCGCGGCCGGTGCCATCGGGTGCCTGGTCGGCGGCAGCGTGGCCCGGACGGTCGGCAGCGCACCGGTTGCCATCGCGGCCCTGATCCTGTCGGGCACATGCGCCGTCGGCGTGGCCGCATTCTGGCAACTGTTGTCACCGAACTGGTTGCTGGCGCTGCTCTTGGTCTGGGGGGCGACGGTCGTCGCGGACTCGCCCCAATTCTCGGCACTGTCCGCACGATCCTGTCCACAGGATGCGATCGGCGCGTCGCTGGCCATTCAAAACGCCATCGGCTTTGCGATTACTGTCGTCTCGATCACGCTGACCACGGCGCTGTTCCAGCGCATCGGCCCGGCGGCCGTGTGGCTGCTTGTCCCCGGGCCACTGGTCGGTATCCTGACCTGTCGCAGATTGGTCCGAACCAGCTGACCCCGCCTGCCCGGAGCGTTGCATCTGTTCACACCAAGCACTTGCAATACAGCCACACTGATTCCGCAGCCTGCATGGCAAAGCGCATGTCCTTGTCCTGAAAGTCCGCAAGAACGCCCGCGATCGGGGGCGGTCAGGCTGACATGTCCTGTTGATGAGGCGGCCCTTTAGCAGTTGAAACAAACAGGCCTCACGCTTGACCGATCATACAGCACAACGCCGGAAAACCGACAGACTGCCCAAGGCGTCGATGGCAGAATGCACCGGACGGTCATCGCGCGTGGGCTGGAACGCGCGGCCAATGCCGGTCCGCTGATGGATGCACGCATACCCTTGGCAGCATCGTCGGTGACAGGGCCGCAGGAGAGGACGAAACGGCTCGGCTCTGCCTGCTGTCGCAATCAGCTGCCCAGATAGGCGGCCACCAACCCCCCGTCCAGCCTGGCCCGTTCGCGCGCGACGATCTGGGCACAGGCGGTGCGAAAGCTGTCCATGTCGATATCGGCCGGATGCAGGATGGCGACACCCTCATCGCGCAGGGCGGCAAGGGCATCGGTGTCCTGCGCCTCGGCCAGACGCCGCTGTTCGGCGGTGGCCAGATCAGCGGCGGCCTGTACGGCGTCCCGGGTTTCGGCAGGCAGGCCATCGAACCAATCGGCATTGCACAGAAACAACACAACGCCAAAGAAATGGCCCGTCAGACTGAGGTAGCGGTGCCTGTGATACAGTTCGAACACCATGGCGTTGGTCAGGGGATTTTCCTGTGCATCCACGCGGCCCGACATCACGGCCTCGCGCAGTTCGCGCACATCGGTGACGACGGGGGTAAAGCCGATGGCGGCCATCGTGTCCTGATAGATCTGGTTGTCCAATGTCCGCACGATCAGGCCCGCGCAATCGGCGCTGCTGCGCAGGGGGCGGGCGTGGTTGGTCAGGTGGCGAAACCCGTTGTCCCAAAAACCCAGCACCCGATAGCCGGTCGTGTCATGGATGGCGCGGCGCAGAATGTCCCCGGCAGCACCGTCCAGGGCGGCATAGGCCGCATGGCGGTTGCTTTGAGAAAACGGCAGGTCGATCACCGCCAGTTCCGGCACGCGCGCGGTCAGATACCCCGACGCCATGTACCCGGCCTGAAAATCTCCCGCGTCGATGCCGTCGAACAGGGCGCGCGCGGTCGCGCCCGTCCGGGTGACGTCGTCGACCCGATCAAGCCGCAGGTCGGTCGTGGCCAACGCATCGGCAAAGCATGACAGACCGGCAGTCAGGATGGATTTGGGCCCCTGATAGCCGCCAATACGCAGATTTGTCATCGTTTTCCCCTTTAGACCAGCATCAGCCGGCCACCGTTCACATCGATGGTCGCGCCGGTAACATAGGCCGCATCATCGCTGGCCAGAAAGGCAATGGTGCCTACGATATCCTCGGGTTCGGCCAAGCGGCCCACGGGCGTCATGCGGGCAAAGGCCGCCTCCTTCTCGGGTGTCAGCAGGGCGTTCACCCGGTCGGTGCGGGTGGTGCCAGGGGCGACCGTGTTGGCGGTGATGCCCAATGGCGCCACATCCTTGGCCAGATACTGCGTCATCATCGCGACCGCCGCCTTGGCCGCCGCATAATGCGCGGGCGATGACCCGGCGCTGGTGGACCGCCCGGCAAGCGATCCAAGGTTGACGATCCGGCCCCAACTGCCGCGTTTCATATGCGGCAGGACAGCGGTGCAGCACAGGAACACGCTGCGCAGGTTCAGCGCGATCACGTGGTCCCAGTCATCATCTGCAATGGCGTCGAACGTCGCATAGGACGTATATCCGCCAGCGCATGTCACCAGGATGTCCAGCCCGCCCATGGCCTTGGCCGCGTCATCAACCATCGCCTGAACGGATGCGCGATCGGTCACATCGGCGGCCAGCGCGACGGCGGTGCCCCCGATATCGCGCACCGCCTGCGCCGTCTGTTCGGCGCGCGCCAGGTCGATGTCGGTGACGGCCACCACCGCCCCCTCGCGTGCCAGCCGCAGGGCCACTGCGCGCGCAATGCCACCGCCAGCCCCGGTGATCAGGGCGTGACGGGCGGCAAAACGTGCCGCCGGCCGCGATGTATCAGCGTGTACCATGGGCTGCCTTTCCGGTTTTCACCCGCGACCCGCGCACCAGGCGCAGGATGCCTTCGGCGAAAATGGCCACCAGCACGACCACCAGAACCGTGCCGACCCATTGCGATGCGACAAAGCTGAAGGGCCGTCCCTCGAACACCAACAGCGCGCGGCGCAGGTTTTCATCGACCATCGGGGCCAGGATCACACCCAGCACGATAGGCGCGACCGGAAAACGGAAATGCCGCAGCGCCAGCCCGAACAGGCCCGATGCGAACATGATCCACACATCGAACATGCTGAGCCGCACGGAATAGGCCCCGATCACGCAGATCGGCAGGATCAGCGGCATCAGCACCCCGCGCGGCAGGCTGAACAGCCTTACGCACGGTTTGATCAATCCGATGGCGGCGACATACATCAGCAGATTGGCCACGATCAGCGAGGCATAGATGAAATAGATCAGGCCGGGGTGATCAACCTCGATCGTCGGCCCGACCACGATGTTGTTCAGTGCCAAGGCCGCAATCAGCGCCGCCGCCGCCGCGTTGCCGGGAATGCCGAGCGTCAGCGTGGGCAGCATCGAGCCGCCGATATTGGCGTTGTTGGCTACTTCGGCACATACGATGGCCTCATAGCTGCCTTTGCCCCACATCGCCTTTTCCTCGGGTCCGGCACAGCGCCGCCCGATGTCATAGGACAGGAAAGACGCCACATTGGCCCCCGCCCCCGGAATGGCGCCCGTCACGGCCCCGATCACCCCCGAACGCACCGCGGCCACGCTGTAGCGCATCAGTTTGCCCAATGGCGGAATGACCCGACCCACCGATTGCGGCACCGCCTGTTGCTGCTTGCGTGGCAGCACGCGAAACAGTTCGGTCATGCCGAACAGGCCGACCAGTACGGCGACGTAATTCACGCCGTCCATCAGTTCCGGCACGCCATAGGCAAAGCGCGGCACGCCATGGATCGGGTCAAGCCCGACCAGCGCCACGATGATGCCCAGCCACCCGGCGATCCAGCCCTTCAGGGGCATCGCACCACAGGCCATGGACCCGCAGATCGAAATGCCGATCATCGCCAAAAGCGCCATTTCCCACGACCGGAACTGCAAGGCAAAGCTCAGCACCAGCGGGATGAACGCCACCAGCAGCAGGATACCCACCCAGTTGCCCACGAACGACCCGGCAATCGCCATCCCCAGCGCCTGCCCGCCTTCGCCCCGCCGGGCAAGGGCGTTACCCTCGATCATGGTCGGTACGGCGTCGGGAGTGCCGGGTATGTTGATCAGCACCGCCGAGATTGCGCCGCCAAACACGCTGCCCGTATAGACACCCAGCATGAACACGATGGCCGTGTCCTGCGCCATGCCCGTCGAAAGCCCGATCAAGAGGGCCATGGCCATCGTCGTGGACAGGCCCGGCAATGCGCCCCAGACGATGCCCAGTGATACACCCGCGAATGCCATGATCAGCAGCCATGGCGACAGGACCTGAAGGAAAGCGTCAATCATTGTGTGTCACCTTGGCAATGAGATCAGAAAAATGTTGCGAAACGTCAGGCTGAGAAAAATTGTCCAACCCACTGAGCACAGCAGGATCCTTGCCAACGGACCGTTCCAGAAGATCTTCATCAGGACGCTGAGACACAAGATCGTGGTGATTTCGAACGATCCCACCACCAGGTAATACCCTGCGACATACCCTGCCAAACCAAAGGAAATGCCATCCATCGCCAACAGATAGACAAAGATCACCCCCACCAGCATCGCGGTGCGCACCGGGTCGCCGATCGAATCTTCGTCCGTTTCAGGGTCGAGGGCGGGCATTGTCTGGCCACGTCGGGCCCAGGCGGTAACGCCCAGCCCGATCGCCATCACCAACAGGCTGATCCCCGCCGCGGCGGGCACCAGACCCGGCCCGGTTCGCCAACCGCCGGGGCTGCGAAACCCCAGCGCCTCCCATGTGTACCATCCCGCCAAGGCGATCAGCAGGATGGCCGCGATCATATCGACGGTCGGGGTGGCGTATCCCGCCCCCTCCTCCTCGCCGGCGAAGTCACTTTTGTCGGGGGTGCTCATGTGCCGATCGCCGCTCACAGGTCCAGCGGCCGATAGTTTTGCGGCGGCCACCATTCGGCAAACCCGTCAGGCGACGGCAGGCCCAACGCCTCGGCCGAGACGACGTCCGACCCGATCTGATCCGCGTATTTGTTGAACAGATCCACGGTGACGGTTTCCATGCTGGCGGCCTCGCGGTCGGCCTCTTCGCCGACCTTGAAGTCGGCCTGAAAAAAGCTGGTCTCAAGATATGACAGGAATTCCGGGGTATTTACGGCCTCAAGGAAGGCCCCCTGGATTTCGCGCAGGATCTCGGGCGGTGTGTCGCGGCGCACCATCATGTTGTAGGTGGCGCCCATGGGCAGGAACGGCGCAAGCGCGGGCAGTAGGTTCGCCACCGTGGGCAGGACCATGCCGTTGTCCAGAACGATGTCTTCGGTGCCGGTATGCTGCAACATGCGCAACTGTCCGGCGCGCACCAGCTCAAGGTGCTCGTGCACACCGCCCCCGGCAATATCGACCTCGCCCTGCAACCCTGCCAGCGTGGCGGGTTGGCCGCCCTGATAAGGCACATAGCGCAGATCGATTTCGGCAAACGACGCGATCAACAGCGCCATTTCATGCCAGATGCCGCCGGTGCCCGAGGTCGAGATGCTGATCCGGCCCGGGTCGGCCCGGGCGGCATCGATCACATCCTGCAAGGTCTGAAACGGCGACCCCATCGGGACAGACCAGCTTGCGATGGAGTTGCCGGCCTTCATGAAGGCCCATTCCTCCCAGGGTGCGGGCTCTGCGGGAACATGCCCCAGGACGCGCACGAATTTGTTGTAATTGGCCGCGCCGAGGATGTTCAGTCCCTCAGCCGGTTGCGCAGCGACGAACTGGGTGGCAATGCCACCGACCGCGCCGGGGCGATTGTTGATGCTGATGTTCCAGCCGCGAGCCTTGCTCATTTCTTCGGCCAGCTTTCGGATCAGCACATCTGTTCCGCCACCGGCGGCAAACATGATCACCACCGTGATGGGGCGGCTGGGATAGCTTTGCGCGGTGGCAAGCCCCGGCATCGTGATGGTCATGGCGGCGGTTGCAGCGGCGCCCAGAAACGTACGACGGTCGAATCCTTTGGTCATGTGTTCATCCTCCCTAAATCGACCGTCTCTCCAAATGCGCCATTTATTTTGACGCGTGTTCTGGCTGGAGTTTTTCGGTCAGTTCGAAAAGATGACTAAGATTCCGGCACTGCGTCAACAAATACGTCATTACCATTTCAATGGTTCGACATTACCGTATCCGATGGCAAAATAATATCGTTCTTAGGCCAGGCAGAAAAGCCGAGTATACAATTTATAATATACCAAATTATTGTTAATAAACGATAAAAAATTACGCCCTCCAAAAATGGAAGGCGCCTGAATATTACCACACTAGAAGCCACGACTTCTTATTTGCAGGCAATTCACCAGCGGTGAAGACAGTGTTGGTTTCTTTATTTCTTATTCTTTACGACAACCTTGATTGCGTCCTCAACCCTCTCACGGGCATAGCGCAAGGCCTCGGGCAATTCCTCCATATCAAAGGTATGGGTATGAATTTTCGTCGCATCGAATCGCCCTGCGGCCATAAAGGCGTGGGCCCGATGAGTGGCCGATTTGCCTTCGCCCCGAATGCCGTAAACATAGATGTTGTTGCGCACCAGATAAGCCACATCGACCAGATCGGGGTCGTGCGGAAAGGCCGCCAGACAGATCTTGCCACCGCGATTCAACATGCGACCTGCAACGTCGATGGCACCCGGTGCACCGGAACATTCCAGCACATAGTCCACACCCTTGCCATCGGTCAGCGCCATGACGGCTGCGACAGGGTCTTCGTTGCGCACGTTGATGACGTAATCCGCCCCCAATTCGCGCCCCACCGCCAATCGGTTGTCGCGCGTTCCCGTCAGGATAACAGGATCAGCGCCCAGTGACTTTGCCACGGCAGCTCCCAGCAGTCCGATCGGGCCGGGGCCACACACCACCACCGCCTCGCCGGCGATCAGCCCGCCCAGTTCCGTCAGGCCGTACATCGACGTGCCGGCGGTCACCACAAGGGTTGCTTCCTCATCGCTCATGGTGTCGGCGATCTTGATTAGCGTGTTGATGTTGTTCACGGCATAGGAAGCAAAACCGCCGTTGGTCGTGAACCCGTTGGCGCGATGCCCCTTGTTCACATCGCCATAATTCTTGCCGTAGTTCAGACAGGAGGTATACATGCCCATCCGGCAACGCTTGCACTGACCGCAGCCGGCATGGATTTCCACCGTCACCCGGTCGCCTACGGCAAATTCGTCAACGCCCGGTCCAAGGGCCGCGACCGTGCCCATGTATTCATGGCCCGGCGTGAAATTCTTGTTGAACGGCAACCCACCTTCGATGATCGCGGGCGGACCGGACGAGATCACATCAAGATCCGTGGCACAGATGGCAACGGCGTCGATCCGGACCAGCACTTCGGCACGGCTGGGCACAGGTGTCGGCTTGTCGATGCGGGTCAGTTGCTCGGGATCGCCCAGAACCCATGCCTTCATGGTCTCGGGCACGGTGACGGCAGGGCCGGTTGTCACTCCGGGAGGTGCGTACATCTATGGTTTCCTTAGGTTGCAGGGCTCAGGCGGCGGTGGACAGACGGACGCTGTCGGGAACAGGCAACGGCTGATTGGCGCTGTCCTTGAACTCGACCGTGGTGAACAACAGATCGGTTTCACCGATGTTCTCCACGCTGTGCAGCAGGTATTCGTCCGGGCCGAATACGAAATGCCTGGTGTCGCCCGGGAAATGGGTCACATCCTTGACACGGCCATCCTCGAAATACCCGCGCGCGGTGCCGTGACTGTGGCACGTCCAGAAATAGTTCAGCACATGGCGGTGAAACGCGCAGCGCTTTCCGGCCGGCAGATGCAGGTGCCACACCCGAACCGCATCGGTTTCCGACACCAGCACGCTGCCGACGACTGCGCTATGGCGGTTGGCATTCATGTCCTCGATCAGTTCGGCAGGCCAGTCGTCATGGGTGTCGGTGGTCATGGCAGAGTTTCCTTTGCGGGGTTCGGCTTATCGAGGTGCGGGGTTCGTATCGACGATTGATGCATTCTGCAGACTGTCCAGCACGCGCTTGCGCGAGCTTTGGATGTGGTCGCGGGCGTGTGCGACGGCCAGCCGCTTGTTGCCCGCGCGGATCGCGTCGATGATTTCGCCATGTTCGCGCACGAACAGATCCAGCGACATATCGTCCGAACTGGTCACGCTGACATAGGTAAAGCGGTCGAACTGTTCGATCATCTCTTGCGTGATCTGCGCCAGACGGGCGTTGCCGCAGTTCAGCGCGATATAGCTGTGAAAGGCACGGTTATAGTCGATCCAGGTGGTCAGATCGGGGCTGGGTGGTGCGGCGCGAAACGCCTCGAGGCCCTCCAGAACGGAGGGCGTTGCAGATTCAATCATCAGGACGATGCATTCCCGCTCAAGAATCTGGCGCAGCCCGTACATGTCGCGCACATCGCTGACATCGATGCGGCGCACGCGATAGCCCTTGCGCGGCAACACCTCGATCAGACCCTGTCCCTCAAGCTTCAAAAGGGCGTCGCGGATCGGTGATTTGCTGACGTCGAAACGCCCGACCAGGTCACGTTCACGCAAAAGCTGACCAGGGCGCAGTTCGCATGAAAGCACGTCGGAACGCAGCTTCTGATATACAGAGTCTCTGGCAAGATCGCGGGGCTGACCTGTTGTATCCATGGTCCTGAAACTACCTTTCAACGAAAAACACTGCTTTCGCCTCTCTATCGACAGCAGCGGGACAGTTACAAGTAAGAATATCACAAGGTGTTTTGTCAACTGTGATATTTCAGTTGACAGAACGACGCAGCCTCTCACATATCCATAGCCAAGGGTGCCAGGGCCACAGGACCGCCCCGAACCGACCCGTGCGCGGCCCGTATCCCGGCTGCCCAGATCTTTGAGAGGACAAACCCCATGGCCAAACAATTCCGCGGGCTTCTTGTGCCGGCAATCACCCCCTTTAACGCTGATCTGTCCCCGGACAGCGCGGCGTTCGTGAAACTGTGCAAATGGCTGTTGGCCAATGGCGCCGACGGACTGGCGGTGTTCGGGACCACCAGTGAGGCGAATTCGCTCAGCATCGCTGAGCGGATGGCATTGCTAGAGGATGTCGTGGCCGCCGGGGTGCCTGCGGACGTGCTGATGCCCGGCGTTGGCATGCCGTCGCTGGTCGATACCGTGGCACTGACCAGACATGCCCTGTCGCTGGGCTGTGGGGGGGTGCTGGCGCTGCCGCCGTTCTATTACAAACCGGTCTCGGTTGACGGCCTTTATGCGTGGTATTCCACCGTCATAGAAACGATCGGCTCCGCCGATCTGGGGCTGTGGCTGTATCATATTCCGCAAAACACCGGCGTGGGCATTCCGCATGATCTGATCGAACGGTTGATCCGCGATTATCCCGACACGGTTCTGGGTATCAAGGACAGCTCGGGCGACTGGGCGAACACCGAAGCGATGCTGCACCGCTTTCCGAACTTCAGCATTTTTCCGTCATCAGAGGGCATGCTGGTCAAATCGCACGCCCTGGGTGGCGTCGGGTGCATCACGGCCTCGGGGAACGTGAACCCGCGTGGCATCCGCTCGCTGATCGATGCGCTTGGCACGCCCGATGCAGACGCGCTGCAAAAGCAGGTGGCCGACGTGCGCGCGATCGTTTCGTCCTATCCGTTGATCCCTGCAGTCAAGGCGCTGTTGGGGGCCGAAATGAACGAGGCCAGCATGTCGACCCTGCGCCCGCCGCTGGACGCCCTGCCCCAGGCCGACCTGGACAGCCTGCGCAAGCGGCTTGCCGATGCCGGTTGGTCCTTGCCGACCGCCTGAACCAAAAAACAGACAAGGCGCCGGATCATCGGCGCCTTGTCTCGGGTGGTGTGCTGGTAGGGTGATCGATCAGCTTAGTCTGACGGTCTCACCACTGTCCGCTGACGCCACGATCGCCTCGTATACCGCGATATTGCCAATCAGCTCCTCGTCACTCCAGGGATAGGCCTTGGCCCCTGCCACCGCTGTCGCAAAGGCAGACAGGTTGGCGACGACGGCATCGCTCCATTCCAGAACCTCTTGCTGCGGAGAGCCGCCCTTGGCGCAATGCTCCCACAATATCCGGCCACCGGGGGTGTCGGGGTGGCTGGTATAGCGCGCCTCGGCCCAACCCTCGGATCCGAACACGGCAAAGCGCATGAAATGCGGGGTGTTCAGAATGGCCTGAAAATGCGCGGTGTTGCCCGCCTCAAACCCCAGCTGCACCACAACCATATCGCCAGTAGGCCAGCCAAGCGTACGGTCTCGGACCTGCGCCTGAACCGAAGCGACAGGGCCGAACAGCCAGATCATCAGATCGCTCAGGTGAATACCCATGCCGGTCATGCCCGCGCCGGGCGACAGCTCTTTTGATGTGCGCCAGCCGCCCGTCGGCACACCGGTCAGCTTGTTATGGCTGAACGCGGCCTCGGCGTGCATGATCGTGCCCAGATCGCCGCCTGCCACCAGCGACTTCAAGCGCTGCATCGCCGGGTCAAAGCGCAGTTCGTGCCCGATGCCCAGCACGACACCCGCCGCGCGACAGGCCGCCACCGACCGGCGCGCACTGGCCGCGTTCATGCCCAGCGGCTTTTCGCAGAATACGTGCTTTCCTGCGGCGGCGGCGGCGCGCACCTGTTCCTCATGAAGCATATGGGGCGTGGTCAGAATGACGGCCTGCACCGCAGGATCGGCCAGAACCTCTTCGAAACTGGCCACGGCACGGGCGCCAAGCGCGGTGATATCGTCATGCAGTGCAGCATTGGGTTCGGCCACGCTGAGTACATTCAGGGCGTCATGCCCCTGCAGGCGGGTCAGGATGTGACGGCCCCACCATCCGAAACCGATGATCGCAATGTTCAACATGCTGGTCCCGCCCCTATCCGCGCAGCCATGGCAGCACGGCCGCGCCAAAGGCGGCGGGGTCCTGCATGTTGGGTACATGGGCAAGACCGGGCAACACCGTCAGTGTCGCGCCTGGCGTGGCATCGGTCATGCCCTGCATCGCGGCAACCGGTGCGGCGTGGTCCTCCTCCCCGACGACATACAGCACCGGAAGGTACAGGTTATGCAGATGCCCCAGATAGCCAAGCCCCTGAAGCGCGCGGGCACATGCGACATAGCCCGCAACCGGCGTGCCACAGATCATCGCATTCGCACGCGCCACCACATCGGGCGTCACGGTGTCCGTGAACCACCGATCCAGCGTGCCGGGTGCGATGGCCTCCATGCCGCCATTTTCGATCAGTGCGATCCGGTCGTCCCAGCCACTGACAAAGGGCGGCGGATTGTCGGCGCGCGCATCGCACACCACCATGCGCCGCACCCGTCCGGGATGGGTCAGCCCAAGGCCAAGCGCCGTCATGCCCCCCAGCGACAGGCCCATGACATCGGCGGTGTCCGCACCCACATGGTCCAGCACGGCCAGCATGTCGCCCACCAGCATGTCGAAATCATAGGGCCCGTCCGGAACCCCGCTCTGGCCATGGCCGCGGGTGTCATAGCGCACGATCCGGTGGGTCTGCGACAGTAGCGCGATCTGGTCGTCCCACATGTGCAGATCGGTCGCCAGCGAGTTCGACAGAACGATCCACGGCTTGTCCGCATCGCCGTCGATCCGGATCGACAGGGTTGTATCGCCTGATTTCAGGGTGTCACGTGTCATATTGCGGCCTCCGCCTTGTTCTTTTCGGCGTCATTGATAAGCGGCAGAACCTTTTCCGCCATCAGGATTTTCGACCGACGCGCCAGATCGGTATCGACCCAGTCATGCCCGGCATAAAGCAGGGTGCCGAATTGGCCGGTCAGTTCGCGAAAGGCCAACAACTCATCCGCGACCTTGTCGGGGGTGCCGAATGTCACCAGCCGGTCCATCACATGCTCCAGCGTGACGGCCTCGTCGGGCATGCTCTGGTCTTCCTTGAACAGATTGGCACGGCCGTTCTTGACCAGCTTTGTCAGCAACTGCCGATAGTAGTACAGATAGGGGCTGTTCGGCCCCATTACATACTCGCGGGCCTGCGCGGGGTCTTCGGACACGAAAATGCTCTTGGCGACGCGCCAGTTGGCCAGATCAGCGGTGCGCCCGCCCTGAACGCAACCGTCGATATAGCACTGCCGGTGCGAAGCCACCCATTTCGGCATCAGGAAGTTCGCCGAAATCGGGTCCCACCCCCGCGCCGCCGCAGCCGTCACCCCCTTCGAGAACGGTGCGACCGCCGTCACCACGATGGGCGGATGCGGGCGCTGCATGGGCTTGCCGACGATGCCCTGCCCGATCTCGGCCATCAGGGTGCGCGCGGTCGACACGTTCCAGAACCGCCCGTTCAGGTCATAGGGGGCATCCTTCGTCCAGATCGACAGGATCATGTCGATCGATTCCAGGAACATGGCGTTGCGGTCATTGTCTAGATTGCCGAATATCTCAGCGTCCGAAAGCAGGCCGCCGGGGCTGATCCCGAAGATCAATCGCCCGTCCAGCAGATGATCCAGCATCGCGACCTGCGCTGCGACATGGGCCGGATGGGTGTTGGGCAGGTTCACCGTACCGGTGCCCAACCGCATGCCTTTCACCCGGCTGGCCAGCGTGGCGATGAAGATCATGCAGGACGTTATGTTCTCGGCCAGATCGGTGACATGTTCGCCCACATACCCTTCGGCAAAGCCAAGCTCATCGGCCAAGACAAAGGCCTCCTGGTCCTCGCGCATGCACTGGCGCCAATCCTTTTCCAAAGGATGGATCGGCATGGTGAAAAATCCAAGTTCCATAGTGCTCTCCGCTGTCTGTTGGGCGAATGACCGGGCCGACCGCCCGCCATCGTGATTGCAGGGTTCAGGGTCGTCAGTCGTCGGCCATCAGCTCTTCAGGATCGACGGGCAGGCGCACGGGCTGGCCACGCCGCGCTGACAGATCCATCGCCATGGTCAAAACCAGGTTGCGATGCCCGTCCTGCGCGGTGGCATGGGGGGTCGGCTGGTTCATGCACAGACGTTGATACCAGCTGACGGTTTCTTCGCGCATCGGCCCCCAAAGCTGTGACAGATGTAGATCGCCGGGCGGATAGCTGGTCAGGAAATCAACGTGGCGGGCCGGCGGGGTATAGCCATCGGGCACATAGCCGCCGCCCTGGGCCACGTTGGTGGCCATCACCAGATCGCGGTGGGTGTCCTCGATGTCGATCACACCCTCGGTGCCGACGATGCCGATCTCCAGACCATAGACCGACCCGGGCCAGACCTCGGGCAGGGCCCAGGAGATGTTCATGGAAAAGATCGTCCCGTCATCCATTTCAAAGATGCCGAACGTCGAATCCTTGGTACCCCAGCGCGACATCACCTTGTCGGTGGATTTGGCATAGACGGAAACGGGCGTCTTGCCCTCCATCAGCCACATGGACATGTCCAGCGAGTGCGTGCCCGACACCACCATCGGCGTCAGATTGCGTCGGTTCTGGGTGCGCGCCACCGTGGCGATCGGCACCATCCGGTTCATGAAGGCGCGGGTGACGACGGAATGGACATCCCCGATCTGCCCGGTGATGAGGCGCTCCTTGACGGCCAGAAACCGGCGGCGAAAGCGTTGCGTGTATCCCATCACGGCATCGACGCCCGACGCCTCGATCGCACGCAGGATTTGGAGCGATTCCCGCGCATCGGTCGCAATCGGCTTTTCGATGAACAGCGCCTGCTTGCGCTCGGTGGCGGCCAGGATCGGGGCGGCGTGGTTGTTCTCGTCGGTGGCGACGATCACGGCGGTCACTTCGGGGCGGTTCAGAAGCTCCTGAAAATCGGTCGTGAAGAAGTCGGCTTCGCTGTCGGTTTTCAGCTTTTCGCCCAGATCGCGGTTGATGTCGCACAGGCCCAGCCAGCTGATACCCGGATAATCGCGCGCGATGATTGCACGAATGCGCCCGATCGTGCCGCATCCAACGATTGCCAGCCCGATTTCATTTCTGATCGCCATCGTTTCCCCTCCCCCATTCAGTTGACGGTAACGATAGGCATGGCCAAAGCTGCCCGGAAATTAAAAGATCTGTTGGCCGCGATCAGTGCAGGGCATGGTCAACCTGGACGGCCCGGGTCACCGCTGGTGTCAGCGGCGTCCAAACCGTGAAACCTGCCATAAACGCAGCCGAAAGCGGACATGCCTCGCAGCCCGTTCGGGCCACAGCATCGTGGGCGACACCGGATACCACCTCAACTGCCGCGGACAGATTTTCAAACGGCACGAACTGCGCCGGCCCCGCCCAGGCTGGGAAGGCGGCAGCACCCAATGCCCCATGCCAAACCGCACAAGCCATTCAATTCGTGTGTAAAAGGAGAATTTCGATGCCCCGAGGCAATACAAGGACCGATGGTGCATGCTGTCCGGCCGGGCCTGTGTTTGCCGTCCCGGCTGCGCGCGATCGCGCGTGGCGAATGCACAATGGTTTCGCCACACCCCTGACACGGGTGCGTCACTTTGCCCGCGCCATGGATGAACACCATCAGGACCGCATCATCGCCTGAATTGTCAAAGCATGCACGTGATCCTGAGGGATGAAGGCGGTTTCAATCGGTAAGGTAGAGCGGCGGCCCTGAAACGCCGCCTGTAACGATGATGAACGGCTTATCGCAGATGTGGCGTTGCACATCTTATTATTTCAAAACGATTTTATGACGACGCCATGGCGCCGCCCAACGGCGTGAATGTCGCCACGCTTGCGGACCTATGCCATCTTGGCGGTCAGGCGTTTCCTTCCTGCAGGGGGGGCACGCCGCAGGCCCGCGCCATGTCGTCCAGTTTCGCGACGACGGCATCGGGCACCGGGATTCCGCGTGCCAACCGCTCATCGCGCACCGAAAGCGCGCGCTCGCCCGGCATGCGGATCGCGTCGAACCCCGGGCGCAGGGCCGATCCGGTCATCTCGTCGCCGATCCGCGCGATCTCTGCCTTGAAATGATCCAGGTCGGTAAAGCTGGCAATATCGATGGCAACGATGAATTGTCCGGTGTTCGAAACGCTGTCATCGTCCGTGTTGTAATCGATTACATCGCGCCCAAACGCGGCGCCGTTCAGCGTCCCTGCCAGCAAACCAAAGATCAGCGACAGACCATAACCCTTCGGCCCGCCGATGGGCATCAACAACCCCTCGGCGGCGCGCAAGGGGTCGGTCAACGGGTTCCCGTCGGCGTCAATCATCCAGTCGGGCGGCATCGTCTCTCCGCGCTGCGCCGCCAGCTTGACCTTGCCATAGGCGGCAACCGTCGTCGCCATGTCCAGCAATACCGGCTGTCGCCCCGTCGCGGGCAGGGCCACGGCGATCGGGTTCGTGCTCAGCAACGCCTCCAGCCCGCCCCAGGGCGCCATGTGGTTGGCGCTGCCCACGGCGACATACAGCCCGATCATGTCATGCGCCAACGGGATCATCGCATAGACCCCCGCCGCCCCCGCGTGGTTCGAATGGTGCGCACCCACCCAGCCGATCCCGTGGGTCCTGGCCCGTTTCACAGCCTCATCGGCACAGAACTTCATGACCAGATGGCCAAAACCATTGTCGCCGTCCACCACGGCCATCGCGCCGCGTTCCTTGTCGATGCGGATATCTGGCGTGGCATTGCACCCCCCGGCGCGCAGCCGCTCGCAATAGCGGGGCAGGCGAAACAGGCCGTGACCATCGCCACCCAGCAGATCGGCCTCGACCATCAGGCCCGCGATGGTTGCGGCATCCGTCTGGGGCACGCCTTCGGCATGAAGGATGGCGGCGGCGAAATCGGTCAGCCGCTGCGCTGAAAAAACCCGTGCCATTGCTGGATATTCCTCAATGCTGTGTGTGACGCGCGCGCCCGGAGCCGCCCGCCAATTCGGGATCAGTGTGTCACAGTCCGGCCCCGTCGGTGCCAGCCTAAAGCCGTGCCGTCGTCATTTGAAATTATAATTCCGGCTGGCAGCCATCAGCCGCAAGCCAGGCTAATGCCTGACAACAGAAATCGTTGTTTCCCCTTGCGCCGCGAACCTGAAACAATCGCATGACTCTCGACTGCGAGGAACCGATGACCCGTATATCCCTAAGCTTTGACAGCCAGCCCGCCCCGGACGCGCGCCTGTTTCGCCAGGCACTGGGGCGGTTCACCACTGGTGTGACCGTTATCACCACCTGCACCGCCGATGGCCGCCGCGAGGGGATGACGGCCAATTCGTTTTCCGCGGTGTCGCTTGATCCGCCGCTGATCTTGTGGAGCATCCGCAACGAGGCCGTCACCCTGCCCGCGTTCACCGCCGCGGGGGTGTTTGCGATCAACATCCTGACCCAGGAACAAGCTGCGCTGTCGCATCATTTCGCTACGCCCAGCCCCGACAAGTTCGCCGATATCGGCCATTCCGCCGGGCATGGCGGCTGTCCGGTGCTGGACGACACCTTGGCGCTGTTTGAATGCGACCTGCATCAGATCGTCGAGGCGGGTGATCACGCCATCATGATCGGCCGGGTGGTCCGCGCCAGCTTCGATGACGCCGCAAGTCCGCTGTTGTTCAGCGGTGGGCGCTATGCCGTGGCCGCGCCCCTGCCCGATATCGATGCCACCAAGGACCTTGCGACCTTGTGGGAGGGGCTGGGATGATCACCATGGGCACCGACCGCTTTCCCCCGATCCCGGAATCCGACTGGACCCCTGAACAGCGCGCGCGGTTGCAGCCCATGCTGGACGGGCCGCGCAGTGCCATCGTCAGCCCCTTTGTGCCGCTGATGCGCAGCCCCGACCTGATGGACCGGGTGCAGCATGTCGGCGCATACCTGCGCTACAGCAGCGCCATCGGCCAGCGCCTCAGCGAATTGGCCATCCTGTGCACCTCGCGCCATTGGGATCAGCCGGTGGAATGGGCCATCCATGCGCCCCTCGCCTTGCGCGAGGGGATCGATGCCGGGGTCATCGCGGCCATGGCCGAGGGGGTGCAGCCTGTCTTTGCCCGCGACGACGAGGCCGTGGTTCACAGTGCCACCGATCAGCTTTTGCGCCACAAGCGGCTGGATGATGCCACCCACGCCCGCGCGCTGGCGCTGTTCGGCGAACAGGGCGTGATCGACCTGTTCGGCATCATCGGCTATTATACCATGCTGTCAGTGGTGATGAACGGCGCGCAAACGGCCGTGCCGGAGACAACCGCCCCGCTGCTGTGCGATCGGCATCACGAAAGCTGATCTTTGCAACCCGCAGAAATCATTACCGCCGCTGCGCGTGGCCCGGTAAATTCACCGGACCGCCCGAACCATTCCGGGCGGCACAGCATGCAGGGGAGAGCAGCAGATGAAACAGGTCGAAGTCGCCGTTATCGGGACCGGTTGGTGCGGTGGGATCCGCGCGGAAACGCTGGCCCGATCGGCCCTGGTGGACAAGCTGCACATTTGCGAGATCAAGCCCGAGCGTCTGGAGGAGGTTCGCGTTCTGACCAATCCGGCCACCGCGACGACGGACTATCAGGATATCGTCGCCAACCCTGACATTTCGGTCGTCTATATATCGACCACGCCCGAACAGACCCATTACCCCATCGCGCGCGACTGCCTCAAGGCGGGGAAGCATGTGCTGTTGGAAAAGCCGATCGCGATGGAGTTCGGAGAAGCTGATCACCTGATCAAGCTGTCCCAGGACAACAACGTGAAATTCACGATAGGCTATTCGCAGCGGTTCAACACCAAGATCGCCTATGCCAAGAAAAAGGTGACCGATGGAACCCTTGGCCGGGTGGTCAACGTGATGGTCAGCCGCCATCTGTCACGGTCACTGGGCAAAAAGATCGCGTCGCGCACCCGGCTGTCGCCTGCTGTGATGGAATCGACCCATGACCTGGATTTCGTGTTCTGGCTGATGGAGCCTGCAAAGCCCGTGCGGGTCTATTCGCAGGGGTCCTATGGCTACATGAAGGACGTCAACGGGTCATACGACACGATGTGGACCACCGTCACGATGGACAACGGCATGTTGGTCGTCGTCGGCGGAGGGTGGAACCTGCCGCCCAGCTATCCCAATTTCTGCGCCACCTGGATAGAGATCACCGGCACCGAGGGCGCGCTGTTTCTGGATGACACGCATCGCGACAAATGGCTGAACACCGTGTCCGAGGGCACGCAGTATCCCATGTCGACCATGCCGGGCGAACAGGTGGACCATGTGTTTGCCGGACAGATGGGGCCGGAAACCCTGCATTTCCTGGAAAGCGTATTGCTGGACCGCCCGGTGATGGTCGCCCCCGAACATGCGCGGATGGTCATGGAGACCTATCGCGCCGCCGACCTGTCGGCCGAAACCGGCGAGCCCATCGACCTGCCCTTGTCGAACAGCTCACTCGCGCGGCTTGCCGACATGATCGAGGCCGACAAGAAAGCAGGTGGATGACCGCGCCCACCGGGCCACGCTGCGGTGTTGTCGGACTGGGCAACATGGGCAGCGGCATCGCCGCGACATTGCGGGACGCGGGCCTGCTGGGCGCGGTCTGCGACAGCCATGCAACGACCCTTGGCGCGTTTGGCGACATGGCGCATGGAATAGAGGCAGTGGCGGGGTGCGATGTCATCCTGCTGGTCGTGCCGGGCACTGCGCAGATTGCCGGACTGTTCGACGCGGGGCTGCTGCAGGGGCCGCCCGGCCGGGTCCTGATCGACATGACGACATCGGACCCCGTGGCCACGCAGGCCATGGCCGCGCGCGCAGCGGATGGCGGTGTTGCCTATCTGGACGCCGGAATGAGCGGCGGCGCAGCAGGCGCACAGGCCGGGCGCTTGACGCTGATGATTGGCGGTCCGGCGGACGCGCTGAACAGGGCCAATACGGCCCTGACATGCATTGCGAGCCAGATCTTTCATGTCGGCCCCATCGGGGCCGGGCATACCATGAAGCTGGTGCACAACATGATCTGCCACACGATCTTTCTGGCCACTGCCGAAGGCTGCCGCGCAGCCGAGCGCGCAGGCATTTCCCTGGACCGCGCGGTTGCGGTTCTGAACGCCGGGAACGCGTGCAGCTTTGTCAGCGAACGGCGGTTTCCCGATCATATCATCAGCGAAACGTTTGATGGCCGATCGGTCACCGCCAATCTGGCCAAGGATCTGGCGATGGCGCACACGCTGTTCGACAATCTGGGCCAGCCATCGGCCTATGTCGGGCTGACCGCCGCGTTGCTGGCGCAGGGCGAAGGACTGGACCTGATGGCACAGGATTTCACGAGGCTTTATCCAGCCTATGACACCCTGGTCGACGGCCTGAACACCAACACCCCCTGAACAAAAGATGACGGGCGGCGCCACATGGCACCGCCCGTCATGTTCTGTCCTATCAGCATCACTGGGTGAATGATTCAACCAGTGCTTTGTATCCAACGGCCTGTTCGGCGCGCATTTCGTTGAACTCCGGCCCGCTCATCATGGCCGAATTTTCTTCAAGACGGCCCAGCAACTGCAGGTAAGTCGGGTCTTCGTTCATCGACACAAAGGCTGCGCGCAGGATCTCAAGACGATCTTCGGGCGTGCCAGCCGGGGCCAGGACCGACCGGTGCATGACACCGATGTCCGACACCAGATCATATCCCAGCTCCGACGTGGTCGGTACACCTTCGACAATCGCATCCTCACCCACGACCAGCAGCGCGCGCAGATCCTGACCCGTCAGGACCGACGGAAAGGCAAAGGTGAAATCGACATCACCCGCCATCACCGCCTGCATGGCGGGGCCACCGCCCTGATACGGGATCAGCGTGACATCGGCGCCGACCTCTTGCATCAGCGCCAGGCCAGGCACCATGAATGCACCCCAGTTGCCGCTGTGGCCAAATCGCAGGGCGCCGGGGTTGGCCTGCGCATAGGTGACCATATCCTCGAACGTCTCGAACTGGCTGTCCTCGCGCACGACCAGGACGGGCTGCGCCGTGTTGCTGCGCACGACGGTGACGAAATCTTCGTTCGGGTCATAGGGCAGTTCGGTGACGAACTGTTGCAGCTGATCGATGAAGTTATGCGTGAACAGCAGTGTATAACCATCGGCGGGCGCAGCGGCCGCGGCGGCGGTCCCGGTCTGACCACCGGCACCAGGCATCAGCTGGACGACGACCGGCTGCCCCAGGACCGACGGCAGAACCGAGGTCATCACACGCGCCATCAGATCATGCGACCCCCCCGCCCCCAGCGGAATGATCATCGTGATCGGACGGTCCGGGAAAGTCTGTGCCATCACCGGCGCGCCGGCCAGTCCAAGGGCCGTTGCCATGCCCCACATCATCGTTTTCATCATATTCATTGTCGTTCTCCTCCTCCAGGTTGGGTCGTATGCGCCGCGGCGCTCAGCCTGCCGCGCGTTTCTGCGCCAGGCGGTCCTGCCGTCGCTGACGGTTGGTGATCCAGAAAATCAACACAGGGGTCAGCGCCAGAACCACTGCCGCGATGGGCCGATCGCTGACGAGGTATCCGACCAGATTGCCCTGCGACAGCAACACGGACTGCGCCAGCGCGTATTCAAGGGGCGGCGTCAGGATAAAGCCCATGACCAACGGCGTCACATCAAAGCGCAGCTTGCGCGCGCCATAGCCGAACAGGCCGAACGCGATCATGAAATACAGATCCATCGGGTTCGAGCGATAGACATAGGTGCCGCCCACCGCGAACAGCAGCATCAGGGGCACCAGATAGGCCTTTTTGATGCTGACCACGCGGGCGAAAACCGGCGTCAGTAGATAGCCGATGACCAGCAGGAGTACGCACGCGATCAGCATCGAGAACAGGATCGCATAGACCAGCACGCCCTGCTCCTCGAACAGCTGCGGACCGGGGCGCAACCCCTGCGCCACAAAGGCACCCAGCAAGATCGCGGTGATGTTGTCACCTGGAATACCCAGCGTCAGCAGCGGCACCATGGTGGGACCGTTGACCGCATTGTTCGCCGCCTCGGGGGCGGCAACGCCCTCCAGTTCGCCGTGGCCAAAGGTTTCCGGGTGGGTCGACGCGTTCTTGGCCGCCGAATAGCCCATGAATGCGGCGACCACCTGCCCCACGCCGGGGATCATGCCGATCACCCCGCCGATTGCGGTCGAGCGCAGGATCGTCCGGCGACAGCGCTTGACCTCGGACCAGGTCAGTCGGTCGCCTTGCGCCTTGGTCTGGCTTGCGTCGACGACATTGGCGTGACGCTGTTCGATCGCCAGCAGGATTTCGGGAATGGCGAACAGGCCGATGATCAGCGGCAGCAGGTCGATGCCAGCCTGCAACGGATGAAATCCGAAATCGAACCGGACCATGGCCCCCACGGGATCCTGGCCAACCGTGGCCAGAAACATCCCGATCAGCAGCATGACCATCCCCTTGAGGAAGCTGCCGGCACTGGACACGACGATGACCAACAGGCTGAGGATCAGGATTGCCGAAATTTCGGGTGGACCGATCAGCAGGGCAAAGGTGGCGATCAGGCCGATCACCAGGATGGTGCCAAAGGACGACAGGAAATCGCCGATGGCAGAGGCGACCAGCGCCATCTCCAGCGCCTTGCGCGACTGTCCCTTGCGGGTCATTGCCGGGCCGTCCAGCGTGGTTGCCACCGATGCCCCGGTCCCCGGAATATTCACCAGGATCGCCGGGATACTGCCGCCGAAGATGCCCCCTTTATAGACCCCGATCAGAAACGGGATGCCCAGGATAGGTTCCAGAAAGAACGATATCGGCAACACGATGGCCATCGCCATCACCGTGGTGAACCCCGGCAGGGCGCCCACCAGCATCCCCAGCACCATCCCGGCCGAGATCATTACGATCACATCGACGCGCATCAGCATCATTGCGGCTTCAGTCAGCATTTCGATCATGGATCAGCCCCAGGGAAATGGTGGAAGCGACACGTTAAGGTATCGCGTGAACAGGAAATAAATCGCCAGAGGTGCCAGGATCCCGGTGATCCCGATACCGACCGCATTGCGCGAGCCGTAGTAAATCGAGATCGCCGTTGCGACCATCATGCTGGATGCGACATAGCCAAGCGGCCGCAGCAAGACGACATAGGCGATCATCGCGAACAGGATCACGCACAAGTTGACATAGGCGGAGACCGACAATCCCCGAAACCCGTTGAGTTCCGTCATCTTGAGGCTGGCAACAAAGTAGAACGCACCGATGATCATCATGCCCGTGGCAATCACCTCGGGGAACAGCCTTGGGCTTATCCCGGCGCTGGGGCGCCCGAAAAAGCTTGGTGGTTCCTTTACTTCGGTGGGAATCAGAAGCCAGATCACCAGACCCAGCAGGACGCACCCCAGCGCCACCACCGAGTTAAAGTTCAGGCGGTTCAGAATGCCGCTTGGCGCGGCCTGGGTCGGTGTCATCACAGACTCCTTTGAGAGACATGGGTCAGGCGGCGATCCACATCGCCATCCAGACAATCACCGGCAAACCGGCCAACGTCGCCACCGTCGAGACAACGATCGTGCCGGCCACCTTTTCCGGTGATCGCGCATAGCGTTCGGCGAACAGCACGTTCACCGCGGCTGCAGGCATCGTGGCCATGATCCACACGACCCCGGCCTCGGCACCGCCAAGCCGCATCGCTACGATCATCACCGTCGCGGCCAGCGCACCGACGGCGAACCGCATCACCGAAAGGCCCGCAGCCAGCCGCAAATCCGCCACCTTGAGCCGCGACAGCGCCACGCCCAACAGCAGCAGCATGGTCGGAATGACCATCCCGGCCAGCATTTCCGTCGTGCGCGCCAACCATGCCGGCACCGCCACGCCGCTTAGCAGCACCGCGATGGTGACGACGCTGGCATGAACCACCGGCTGTCCCACAAAGGACCGCAGATCGAACCGCCCCGCGCTGATCACATGGCCCAACGTGTTCTGCGAAATCGCCACTACGGTGAAATACGCGATGCCCAGGGCAAGCCCCTCGGGACCGAACACCATCGCTGCCAGCGGCAGGCCCATGTTGCCCGAATTGCCGTGCATCGGGATCATCAGATAGGTGTGGAGCGGCAATCGCGCGATGCGCAGCGTCACCGCCCCCAGAACCGTTGATCCGCCGATCACCAGCACCGCCGCAAGCACCATCGTTCCCATGTCCGCCAGCGCAATCTGCGCGTTGGTCAGGCTGGAGAAAATCAGGCAGGGCGTACCGATGCGCAGCACCAGCGCGCCGATCGTGGGGTTGTCGAACGGCATCCGCATCCGCGCCCAAAGATAGCCCAGGGCAATGATGATCAGAACAGGGGCCGTGACCGAAAGGATCGAAAGAACCATTGACGGGCGCCTTTGTGATGCGGGTACAGGGGCCCAGGGCGGTCATGCGATCCGCTCGCATGCGGCATTGCGCTCCATGACCCGGCACACGGCGGCCGCATCCAGATGAGCCAAGCCCTGCGCCGCCGCCGCGTGATAGAACTGCACCGCGGCCTGATAAAGCGGGATGGGCATGCCAACGCTGGCGGCATGTTCGGCGATGATGCGCGAATCCTTGAGGGGGACCGAAAAGTTCATGCCCTCCCTGTCGTAATCATTGTCGGCCATCAGCTTGCCACGCACCTCGAACATGCCGGAACTGGATCCACTGCCGCTGATGACCTCATGAAACATCTGGGGGTCAAGGCCGGACTTGATGGCCAGAACCATCGCCTCGGCGGCAACCGTGTTGTGCACCAGGTTCAGGATATTGCCGCAAAGCTTGGTCTTGGTTCCGTTCCCGAACTCTCCGACGTAATGCTCCTTGCGGCAAAAGGTCAGCAGCGTGCCGCGCATGGCGTCATAGTCGGCACGCGCGCCGCTGCAGAACGCGGTCAGACCCTTGGCCAGAGCCATGATCCGGTTCCCGCTGACCGGGCAATCCAACATCCGTCGCCCTGCCCCGACCAGGACATCACGCGCCGCCATCTTGTCAGCGATGGACAGCGTGCTGAGGTCGACGACAATCTGTCCGGGGTTGGGGGTGTCGGCCATGTTTGCCGCCACGGCCTGCACCGCGCCGCCATGCGGCAGGCAGGTGAAGACCAGATTACAGCCGGCCGCAATCTCGTCGGCATCGGCGGCCATCGTCACGCCATCGGCCGCGGCGGCTGCCCGCGCATCGGGGGCCGGATCATACCCCAGAACCGGGTGTCCCCCCGCGACAATATTGCGGGCGATGGCGTTTCCCAGCACGCCCAGACCGATAAAGCCGATTTTCTGTGGCATGGTCCGTCTCCCCCCGTCGATGCCGTCCGATCCGAACCCGCCAACGCCTCCCAGCGCTTTCGACTGACCGCACCGGCAGTGCCAGCGCGGCTTTCAAACCGTTATCTGAAATATCACGAAGCACGGCTGTTGTGTCAAGGATCCTTTCAAAAAAGCTGAAATATAAAGGCCTTAGAAGATTATCTACTGGCTGGCATAATGATACTTGACCGCCGAACTGCCGCTGAACTAGCTATTGATCAACGGTTGTGCGTTTGTGATACATCATGCCACTCTCCCGGTTGGTCACAGAACCGGTTCTGCCCGCCCTTGCCATGCCAGGCTTGGCGCACCTCGAGTTCGTAAGGAACACAGGGATTTACCATGCACTGTAGTCTTCGAGATATGTCCATCTTTGTCGCCGCCTACGAAGAGCGCAGCTTTACCGCGGCCGCGCAGCGCGAAAACGCTACGCAGTCAGGCGTGTCACAGCACATGCGCAATCTGGAATACATGCTGGGGGTGCAGCTGTTTCTGCGCGAACGCGGCGGTGTCACGCCAACACCCGCCGCTGCAGGCCTGTATCGCAACTGCCTTCAGGTGCTGCGGCTGCATGCCATGGCGCGTGCTGATGTCGCCCGTTTTGCCAAGGGCGAAACCGGCGAAATCCGCATCGGCCTGATGCCCACGATCACCAGCCGGATCTTGGCCCCGGCATTGAAAGCTTTCATCGAGCAGTCTCCGAACGTGAATGTACGCATCACCGAAGGATATAGTGCCAGCCTGACGCAGATGGTTCAGACCGGTGAATTGAACTGCGCCATCGTGCCGGCCGGTGCAACGGCGCTCGGGGTGCGCGGACGGTTCTTTGTGCGCACGCCCGAGGTGCTGGTGTCACGTCCCGGCAGCGGGCTTGTGCCACTGAAGGCCCTGCGGTTGCGCGATCTGGAACCATTGAAGTTGGTCATGCCCGGTCACAACAATATTCGTCGCCATACGATTGAGAGCTATTGCACCGCCAACGATGTCGCCATCGACCAGATCGTTGAACTGGATGCCATGCTGGGCACCCTGGATTTCGTCGGGCAAACGGATTGGGTATCGATCCTCCCCGCGATCATGATGTCCGAGGATGGTGGCCACAGGGCGCTGACCGTCAACCCGATCACCGGGCCGGACATGCATATTGACCTGATGTTGATCGAGCCGGTTCGCAGCCCGATGAGCACGGCCGCTGCACGGTTCATCGAATTACTGCAGAACGAGGCCGAGCGGGTCAGTGCCCGGTGGCAAGAGGTGACTGATACGCCCTGCGCCACAGTGGCTGATGCGGAACCGGCTGCGACTGTCTCCCGGCCTTCAAACCGGGCAGACGACACGCTCGACGCCATTTCGTGCCTCTAAGACGTCAGGTCTGAACAGCCACGCGGTTTGTGGATGACTTTGCGTGTGCCGCACCGCTGGCATTCAAATTTGACTTGACCTGCCCCCCGTTGGTCCCTCGATCATAACGAGAGTCTGCCGGTTTGTGCGCTGCTCCCTAACCTTGGACCGCCGGATGCTGGAGTTTTCCGGCTTGGTCCGGCGACGGGCTGGCTGCGCCGCCGGGATAATGCAGGGCGATCGGGACGTTATATCCGATGGCGCTGTGGGGTCGGTCCTCGTTGTAGTGCCTACGCCAAGTCTCCAGTTCTTCCTGTGCGTCCGCAAGGCTCATGAACCAGTGCGCGTTCAGGCATTCCGACCTGAGCTTGCTGTTGAACGCCTCGATAAAGCCATTGTCGGTGGGCTTGCCAGGGCGTGAGAAGTCCAGGGTAATATCGTTGGCGTAGGCCCACAGACCGAGGTCGCGCGAGATGAACTCGCTGCCATTGTCGACCCGGATCGTCTTGGG
>NZ_JBISHD010000028.1:0-205304 GCF_045064235.1 Paracoccus sp. Ld10
GCGTTTCGACATGATCTGCAAGGGCGAGACCGTGTCTGCCATTGGTCCGAAGGACATGGTCGAGCGGGATCGAGCACAGCCTGACCAAGCCAAACCATCCGTGGAGTTGCGAGGATCAGGAAACAGTTCTGGGTCTGTTTTCCCGACAAACGGCCAGGTTGAGCGGGTGAACCGAACCATCAAGGACGCGACGGTGAAACCATACCATTGCGACACCCAAGATCAGCTGCGCACGCACTTGCCCGACTTCATTGACGCATACAACGTCGCACGCGGGCTCAAAAACCTCAACGGTCTCACGCCCTACGAATACATCGGCAAGATCTGGACTTCCGAACCAGATCGATTCATCCCAAATCCCACCCACCAAATGTCGGGACTGAACACATAGGGCGACTGGCCGGACGGTCCTGCAAAGCGAAGAAGCCGCTCTGGCTGGTCCCAAGGACGCGGCACATCCGGTTGATCGGGCCGCTGCCCTTCTCCACTTCGATTAAGCAGAAGGCCATCGGCTTCCCTCTTTCGCGAAGAAGGCCGCGGCGTTTTCTGGATATTGCCATTAGCCGGGAAAACAATCCCCCGGATGGTTTTATGATCCCTCTCAGATGCTTCAGGACTGCATTTTTCCGACGCAGACATTTCATTTCGGCATGCAGGTCGACAGGTCCTTCGCTCGGCTCACCTGCATCGCGCTCCCGATCAAGCCATCGCGTCGGCGTCGATAGCCCGATGCCCAGATCCTTCGCGGTCTCCCGTTGCGTCCGACCACTGGTCAGCGCCAGCCGCATCGTTTCACTGCGAAACGCCGGCGTCGATTTGTTCCTATTTCCCACAGAACAGCTCCAGGTTCCTCAGATGGTGCTTTTTACTTTTCCCGGGAAAATCCACTTCCTGGTGCCTTCGCGATGGCAACGTTCTGGAGGATAGATACCACTCCATGTCTGGCCACGAAGGCGATGCTGCAGATGCGGTTGCTGATGAAAAACGCCGTCGACGTGACATAGCCGGCGACCTGCCCCCCGTTGGTCCCTCGATCATAACGAGAGTCTGCCGGTTTGTGCGCTGCTCCCTAACCTTGGACCGCCGGATGCTGGAGTTTTCCGGCTTGGTCCGGCGACGGGCTGGCTGCGCCGCCGGGATAATGCAGGGCGATCGGGACGTTATATCCGATGGCGCTGTGGGGTCGGTCCTCGTTGTAGTGCCTACGCCAAGTCTCCAGTTTTTCCTGTGCGTCCGCAAGGCTCATGAACCAGTGCGCGTTCAGGCATTCCGACCTGAGCTTGCTGTTGAACGCTTCGATAAAGCCATTGTCGGTGGGCTTGCCCGAGGGAATACGGACCGGCGAAGATCCTTTATAATCGGTGGAAGCGCTGGAGCGATAACGGGGTCTTTGCCCGGATCATGGTGGGCTTGGGTGCCGAAGGCACGGACCCGAAGACGATCATGATCGACGCGACCTATTTGAAAGGGCACTGCACGGCTTGCAGCCTGCTTGCAAAAAAGGGGAGCGTGGTCGCCAGATCGGTCGAACGAAAGGGTTCGAGGGACGAAGAAACTGTCCAGTGGACAGTTTTGCCCGAGAACGGAACACAAAGCTGCATGCCGTCACCGATGCGGAAGGCCGGCCCATTCGCCTCTTCATCTCGGCAGGACAAGTCAGTGATTATACCGGCGCGGCAGCGCTTCTGGACAGCCTGCCGCAGGCTGACTGGTTCCTGGCGGACCGGGCTATGATGCTGACTGGCTGCGAGAAGCACTGCAGGACAGAGGGATACAAGCCTGTATTCCAGGCCGGAAGTCGCGCAAGAAGGCAGTCAAATACGATAAGCGCCGCCACAAAAAGTGCAATCGCATCGAGATCATGTTCGGTCGTCTGAAAGACAGGAGACGGGTCGCTACGTGTTACGACAGATGCCCGGAGACCTATCTCTCCGCTGTCGCTCTGGCCGCAAACGTCCTGTTCTGGCTGTGATCAAAAACGAGTCCTGAACCTAGTCATTTGAGGTTACTAATGTCAAAAACAGCTGACGGGCCACTGCTTAATCTTCACAGAAAAAATGCGCAGACTGTACTCTTACCGCGCACAACATCAGAGCGCCTAGCCGGCATTGAACTTGGCCGAATTATTGCATGTCTTGCAGTGATCTTTATCCATCAAAATTCAAATAACTATGGTGCCTATTACAATATCCGCGAAATCCTTGATTTTTCTTCCAGATGGGCTGTTCCATTTTTCTTTATATTCGCTGGTTACTTCATGCCGGCAGGGACAGGCTGGTTAAAGGTTTCAGTTAAGTATTTCAATCGGCTTTTCCCCGTTTTTATTTTTTGGGTAACAGCCTATGAAGCTATCGCCGGAAATCCATTCTGGTTTCTCTCGAATTCATCGGTAATACTGAAAAACATGACTAATGGGGGCGTTGGTTTTCATCTATGGTTTTTACCATCTTTGGGTGTGTGTTTGGCAATAGCAGCCGTTGTAAGATATTATTTTTCCATAAAAATTCTGCTTTTACTCGCCGTTTTTTTATATTTATGTGGATTGGTTAATGGCTCTTATGAAGCAGCTATAGTTGATCTTCCATTTAGTGAGGTCGATCGCTCTTTTAATCCGCGCAATGGACCCTTCATGGGTTTGCTTTTCGTAAGTCTTGGAGCTGCTTTGCGCATAAGACTATTCAAATCCTCTACCTTAAGAGGATTAATGTTGATTGCACTTGGCGTTGTGTTAAGCGTTACAGAGGCAACGTTTCTTTTCTATTTTTTCAATGCGCCGATCTCCAGCCACAATTTCCTGATTGGCACTGTGCCCTTTGGTTTTGGCATAGCTGTGCTATGTATGAGTGTCGACATTCAGATACCTTTTCTTGCTGCAGCGATTCGGCGTATTGGAGCAGTATCACTCGGTATCTACGCGCTACATATGGTGGTGCTTTGGAAGGTGACTAATCTGATTGAGCCCAATTCCCTCATATCCGGGCTTTTAACTGCAGCTCTGACACTGATAATTGCTACTGCTGGCGCTTTAATTGGCGCTCAGATCCCGGTTCTCAAGCGGGTGTTTTGCTAGGGTCAGGACTCGTTCTTGATCATAACCAGAACAGGACGGTTGCGGCCAAAGCGATTGCGGAGAGGTATGTCTCTTGGCACCTGTCGTAACGCGTTGCGACACGTCTCCAGTCTTTCAGACGACCGAACATGATCTCGATGCGATTGCGTCTCTTGTAGCGGCGTTTATCGTATTTCACGGTCTTCTTGCGGGACTTCCGGCCGGGGATGCAGGCTTTTATCCCTCTGTCCTGCAACGCTTTTCGCAGCCAGTCAGCATCATAGCCCGGTCCGCCAGGAACCAGTCAGCCTGCGGCAGGCTGTCCAGAAGCGCTGCCGCGCCGGTATAATCACTGACTTGTCCTGCCGAGATGAAGAGGCGAATGGGCCGGCCTTCCGCATCGGTGACGGCATGCAGCTTTGTGTTCCGTTCTCGGGCAAAACTGTCCACTGGACAGTTTCTTCGTCCCTCGAACCCTTTCGTTCGACCGATCTGGCGACCACGCTCCCCTTTTTTGCAAGCAGGCTGCAAGCCGTGCAGTGCCCTTTCAAATAGGTCGCGTCGATCATGATCGTCTTCGGGTCCGTGCCTTCGGCACCCAAGCCCACCATGATCCGGGCAAAGACCCCGTTATCGCTCCAGCGCTTCCACCGATTATAAAGGATCTTCGCCGGTCCGTATTCCCTCGGATCGCCGCGCGCGGCGATCAGCTGGAGGCGCTGTACCGGCGCATGGTTGACGAGAACCTGGTGCGCAAGGACATCTCTTTTGCCGAGATGGCGCAGCTGGCGGTGCATTACGCGATGGACCCGCTGACCGCGGAGAACGATGCGGAAAAGGCCGTGGCGATCCTGTTCCGGTCGGCGGGCTATCAGAAGCGCAGCTATATCCGGAACTTTATCCCCCTGGTCGAGCGATTGGGCGAGGTGCTGATGTATCCCCAGGAGATCCCGCGCGCCTTGGGCCTGTCACTGTCGCAGCGTCTGGAGGAGGTGCCGGGGCTGGTCACGGCGATCCGGACGGAACTGAAGGATTGGGACACGCGGTCCATCACCGACGAACTGGGTGTCCTGCGTCGTTACGCGGGGCAGGGCGGGGATGCGCTGCCCGAGGGGCCGGCCCCGCGCAGCACCCCGTCCGCGCCGACATCGACCGCCAAGGCCAAGACGACGTTCCAACTGACGCGCCCGCAGGGCAGCGCGAAATGCACGGCCGCGAATGGCCGGCTGGAGATTCGGCTGCCACGGGACTTTTCGACCGTGGACCGCCGAAAGCTTGAGGCTGCGGTCGCATCGATGCTGGACCAGATCGAATGATCTTCCCCGCGGGGAAGGGCAGGGCCCTTTTCCGCGGGGCACACCCTTCCCCACGGGGAAGGGTAAAGTTAAACCACTAATATTAAACGAAAAGTTACGCATTCACATTGCCATGCTGTTGGTTGTTGCAGAACGTGCAATCCCGGCGTAGCACCAAGGGCAACCCCCACGGCATCAAGGCGCCCACCATGCCCCCCAATGATTCCCCGATGCGCGGCATCGCGCTGAAATGTCTCAGCGTGACGGTGTTCATTCTGATGGCGTCGCTGATCAAGGCGACATCGGAAAGCGCGCAGATCCCGCCGGGGCAGCAGGTGTTCTTTCGGTCGTTCTTTGCGCTGCCGGTCATCCTGGGGTGGCTGGTGTTGCGGTCCGAGCTGAGCGTCGGGCTCCGCACCGCGAACCCGATGGGGCATCTGTATCGCGGGCTGGTCGGGACCACGGCGATGGCGCTGAATTTCTGGGCGCTTGGGTTGCTGCCTCTGCCAGAGGTGACGGCCATCGGCTTTGCCGCGCCGCTGCTGGTGGTGGTGCTGGCCGGGATGTTTCTGGGAGAGAACGTCCGCGCGTTTCGTCTTGGCATGGTCGGGCTGGGGCTGGCGGGCGTGCTGATCGTGCTGTCGCCGCAGCTGCAGGCTGGTACGGCGGGCGACCCGCTGCGGATGCTGGGCGCGGTCGTGGCCCTGGGCGGGGCAGGGGCCGCAGCGCTGGCGCAGATCTTTGTTCGTCAGCTGGTACAGGTCGAACGCACATCGGCGATCGTGTTCTGGTTTTCCGTCACGTCGACCGGGCTGTCGCTGCTGACGCTGCCGTTCGGGTGGGTGATGCCGGGCCCTTGGGTGCTGATGCAGCTGATCGCGACGGGGCTGCTGGGCGGGGTGGGTCAGATCCTGCTGACCTCGGCCTATCGCTATGCGGATGCGTCGGTGGTGGCGCCGTTCGACTATGTCGCGATGATCTGGGCGGTGGCCCTGGGCTGGTACGTGTTCGGAGAGGTCCCGGGCGCGGCGGTCATCGGCGGGTCCGGGCTGGTCATTCTGGCGGGCATCCTGATCATCTGGCGCGAACACAGCCTGGGGCTGGAACGCCGCCGTCAGCGCAAGGCCACGCCCCCGGCCTAAGGGCGCGACAGGCTGCCGACCACGGCAACAAGGTCTCGGAACCGTTCGCCCTGAACCACGACGTGATCGGTCATCGCCTGTGCCGCGCCGCAGGCATCGCCCGCCGCGATCGCCGCCGCGATCTGGCGGTGTTCCGCCAGCGAATTGGCGACCCGCCCCGGCGATTGCAACTGGCGGCGGCGATAGGGCTGCAGCGCGGCCTGCAGGCGCAGGGTTTCGGTTTCGACAAAGGGGTTGTGCGCGGCGCGATAGATCGCCTGATGAAAGGCGGTGTTTTCGGCATAGTACCGGTCCGGGTCGTGGCGCGCCCCGTCGCAGGCGGTCAGGGCGGTGTCGATCCGCGCCAGGTCGTCCGCATCGGCCCGACGACAGGCCAGCCGCGCGCAAAAGGATTCCAGTTCGGCCATCAGTTCGAACCGGTCCATCAGTTCGGGAACGCCCAGTTTCGCGACGAAGGTCCCGCGTTTGGGTTGCACAAGCAGCAGGCCCGACGCCTCCAGCGCCTGCAGCGCCTCGCGCACGGGGGTGCGCGAGCAGCCGTAATCGCGCGCGACGCGGTCGGGGTCGATCTGCTGGCCGGGGGTCAGGCGACCGTCCACGATGGCGTTTTCCAGGGCAAGGCGGATACGCTGTGCGGTCGGAAGGGTCATGTCGGCACCTGTTTCATGTCACCTCACCGCAACGGCAGGAAAAAGTCCATCTGCGCTGTTGTTGTATACAACAGAACGAAAGCCGTGTATATCAACGGCGGGGAGGATCATCATGGGCAAGCAAAGACTGGGATTCCTGTCGGATTTCGTCGAGGCCATCACGCGGCGCAAGCGCGGCGGAGAGGCCGAGACGCTGAAGGCGCTGGCACGGCCCGCGTCCGAACGCGCGCGGGTGGCCTGTGCGGTGCTGATGGGGCGGATTGGGGACGCGGCGCGGGTGGCGGTGGCCGAACAGGCGCTGTCGGCCTATGCCGAACTGGACGCGGACGAACGGTTGGCATTCTTTTGCGCCATGCGCGACGATCACGGGGTGGATGCGGATGCGATCCGGGCGGCCTATGCCGCGTGGGATGCGCAGCCCGATGCCGCGGGGGTTGCGCGCCTGTTCGAGGTAGTCGAGCCTGCGCGTCAGACGCTGTTGCGCCGGTTGAACATGGCGCCTGGTGCGACGCTGCGGTTGGTGCGGATGCGTCAGGATCTGTTGGCCGCGATGCGCAGCGACCCCGATCTGGCGCCGATCGATCAGGATTTCGCGCATCTGTTGGCCAGCTGGTTCAACCGCGGGTTCCTGACCATGCGTCGGATCGACTGGAACGCGCCCGCCGCGATTCTGGAAAAGCTGATAAAATACGAAAGCGTCCACCAGATGCAGGGCTGGCCGGACCTGAAACGCCGGTTGGCCGACAATGACCGCCGCCTGTACGCGTTCTTTCACCCCGCCACCGGGGACGAGCCGCTGATCTTTGTCGAGGTGGCGCTGACGCAAGGCATGCCCGATGCGATCGGCCCGATCCTGACCGCGCCGGACGCGCGCGAGGCGGTGGTGGCGGACACGGCGGTTTTCTATTCGATCAACAACAGTTTGGCCGGGCTAAAGGGCGTCAGTTTCGGCAATTTCCTGATCAAGCAGGTAGTGGCGCAGCTGTCTGCCGACCTGCCGGACCTGCGCTGTTTCGTGACGCTGTCGCCGGTGCCGGGCTTTGCCGCGTGGCTGGCCGATCAGGACGATGCTGCGGAGCTGCGCGCGGCGCTGGCCAAGGGCTGGAGCGATGACGCGGTCGAGACGCTGCGCCCGCAGGTTCTGGCCGCAGGCGCGCGTTACATTGCCGAGGCCAAGGGGCGCGGCGGGTTGCCCGCCGACCCGGTGGCGCGGTTCCATCTGGGCAACGGTGCCAGCGCGCACCGCCTGAACTGGCCCGCCGACATGGCGCCGTCGGCGCTGAAATCGGCGCATGGGCTGATGATCAACTATCTGTACGAACTGGACCGGATCGAGGACCGGCACGAGGCCTTTGTGCGCGACGGCGCGGTGGCGCTTGGCGCCCAGATCGACGATGCGCTGAAGGCGAGAACGACATGAGGGAGGAGACCAGCATGCAGACCATACACGACCATTTCATTCAGACCGCCGAGGTGATGCAGGGCAAGACGCTGTTCGAACGCCCCGCCCAGCCCGACATCAGCTTTGCGCAGATGCGCGGCATGGTCGAGGCGATGGCGGGCGCGCTGACCGCGATCGGTGTGGCGCCGGGCGACCGCGTGGCCGTTCAGGTCGAGAAATCGCCCGAGGCCATCGCGCTGTATCTGGCGACGCTGCAGGTGGGCGGCATCTTTCTGCCGCTGAACACCGCCTATACCGGGGCCGAGATCGACTATTTCATCGGTGACGCCGCGCCGCGGCTGTTCGTGTGCGACCCCGGTCTGGCCGCGTCGCATGCGCACCGGGCGGGCGATGCGCTGGCCGTTCTGACGCTTGGAGCGGACGGGCAGGGGACGCTGGCCGATGAGGCCGCTGCGGCCACCCCGCGCGAGGATGCGCACGTCTGCGGGCCAGACGACCGGGCCGCGATTCTATACACGTCGGGAACGACGGGGCGGTCCAAGGGGGCGGTGCTGACGCATGGCAACCTGACATCGAACACCGAGGCGCTGTTGGCGCATTGGCGGTTCGACGCGAACGACCGGCTGATCCACGCGCTGCCGATCTTTCACACGCACGGGCTGTTCGTGGCCGCCAACATGGCATTGGTCGCCGGCGCCACGATGATCTTTCTGACGAAATTCGACGCCGAACAGGCGATCGACCTGATGGACCGCGCGACCGTACTAATGGGCGTGCCGACATTCTATACCCGTCTGCTGAAATCGCCGCGGCTGGACCGGGAGGCGACGTCGAACATGCGGTTGTTCGTGTCTGGGTCAGCGCCGCTGTTGGCCGAAGATCACCGCGCCTTTACCGACCGCACCGGACATCGCATCCTGGAGCGGTACGGCATGACCGAGACCTGCATGATCGCGTCGAACCCCTATGAGGGCGACCGCATCGCGGGGGCGGTTGGCATGGCGCTGCCCGGCATTCAGGTGCGCATCACCGACCGTGAGTCCGGCGATCCGGTGGCGCCGGGCGACATCGGCCTGATCGAGGTCAAGGGCCCGAACGTCTTTGAGGGCTATTGGAACATGCCGGAAAAGACCGCGTCCGAGTTTCGCCCCGACGGGTTCTTTATCACCGGCGATCTGGGCACGATCGAGGGCGACGGCTATCTGCGCATCGTGGGGCGCGACAAGGATCTGGTGATTTCCGGCGGGTACAACGTCTATCCCAAGGAGGTCGAGGAGGCCATCGACGCGCTGCCCGGCGTTCTGGAAAGCGCCGTGATCGGCCTGCCCCATCCCGACCTGGGAGAGGCGGTGACCGCCATCGTCGTGCCGAAATCGGGCAGGCTGGACGCGGACCAGATCCGCGCCGCGTTGTCCGATCTGGCACGGTTCAAGCAACCCCGGCAGGTGATCGTCGTCGACGCCCTGCCGCGCAACGTCATGGGCAAGGTGCAGAAGGCCGAACTGCGCAAGACCCATGCGAAACTGTACGCGCAGGCCCTGGCCTGACATCCGGCCGCCCGGGCCCGCGTCGAGGAGGACGCGGCCCGGAGCAGCGGTCATTCAACGGGAGGAAGATATGATAATCTATGGAGTCGCGGCCCTGGCCGCCTGTCATCTGGCAGGCGTCATACTGGGCGATCTGCTGGGCATGATTCTGGGCGTTCAGTCCAATGTGGGCGGCGTTGGCTTTGCCATGCTGCTGCTGATCGTGGCCAGTGACTGGCTGCGCCGCACCGGGCGTCTGCCGCAACTGTCGGAACAGGGCATCCTGTTCTGGTCGGCCATGTACATCCCCATCGTCGTGGCGATGGCGGCCCAGCAGAACGTCGTGGCGGCGCTGGCGGGCGGTCCCATCGCGATCATCGCAGGGGTCGGTGCGACCATCGCCTGTTTGGCGCTGGTGCCCGTGGTGGCGCGGATCGGCGGGCAGGACAAGCCCCTGCCGCCCCTGATGGCGCAGGAGGCCTGAGCGCATGGAGATGATCACAGAAATCCTGTCCAAGAACGGGCTGGTCTTTGCCTTTGTCGTCGTGGGCGTCGTGATGTGGCTGTCCTATCAGCTGTCTGACCGGCTGTCGGCGGGTCGTCTGCACGGGTCGGCCGTGGCCATCATCATCGGCCTGATCCTGGCCTGGCTGGGCGGTCTTGCGACCGGCGGGTCCAAGGGGCTGGCCGACGTGCCGATGTTCGCGGGGATCGGGTTGATGGGCGGCGCGATGCTGCGCGATCTGGCCATCGTGTCAACCGCCTATGGCGTCGACATCCGCGAGATCCGCAAGGCGGGTGCCGCGGGCGTCGTGTCCCTAGCGCTTGGCATCGTCGTGTCGTTTGCGGTGGGCGCGGTCGTCGCGGCGGCGTTCGGCTATACCGATGCGGTCAGCATGGCGACCATCGGCGGCGGGGCCGCGACCTATATCGTGGGCCCGGTGACCGGCACCGCCCTGGGCGCCAGTTCCGAGGTCATTGCCCTGTCAGTGGCCGCGGGCCTGCTGAAGGCGGTTCTGGTGATGATCGGCACGCCCCTGGTCGCGCCGATGATCGGGCTGAACAACCCGAAATCGGCAATGGCCTATGGCGGGCTGATGGGCACGACCAGCGGCGTCGCGGGCGGTCTGGCCGCCACCGACAAGCGGCTGGTGCCGTATGGCGCGATGACGGCGACGTTCTATACCGGGCTGGGCTGCCTGATGGGGCCGTCGGTCGTCTATCTGGTGTTGCTGGCCATCACCGGCGGCTGAGCCGTCGCGGCGTCACCCCGGGGTGACGCCGTTTTCCAGCCGGGCGAATGCGGTCATCACGACCCGCTCTGACCGGTCCAGATAATCGGCCAGCCGGGCCGCGGCACCCCCCGTGTCGCCGGCCTGCAGCAGATCCAGGATCGCGCCGTTTTCCTGCACGAACGGCGCGTGCAGCAATTCGGGGCTGTCCAGCAATCCGAAGGCCAGCCGCAGTTCCGCCATCGCCTGCGCAAAGAACGCCGTCAGCCGCGGGCTGTCGGTCAGGGCCACGATGGCCGCGTGAAACGACATGTTCGCGCTGCCCACCCCGCGCCAGTCGCCCGCCTCGCGCGCGATACGGGCCTGGGCCACGCATTCGGCCATGCGCAGCGCCGCCGCGTGCCGGGGCCAGGCCTGCGCCAGCGCAGGCACCTCGATCAGGCGGCGGACACGATAGAGGTCCAGCACCCCCGCCATCGACGGCACGGCCACGGACACGCCGCGATTGGGCGCGTGGGTCAACAACCCCTCATGCGTCAGCAGGCGGAACACCTCGCGCAGGGTATTGCGCGACACCGACAGATCGCCCGCCAGCCGGGTTTCCGACAGGCGCTGTCCGGGGCGCAGATGGCCCGCGATCACCTGCGCGCGCAGCCGTGCTGCGGTGTCTTCGGCCAAGCCTGCTGGATTTGGGCCTGCGGGATTCGGGTCGGTCATGGGTCTTCCTGTGATGCGGAGATGATCATGGCGGCGGGGCAGGGGCACTGCAAGCGGGCTGTTGCCTTGTTTCCGGGCATATTGCCGGGCAGATCGTATCAGATTGTTGAACAAAACTGGCAACGGTGTCAGATAATAGTTGACGGATCACGGGAACGTGGCAGGCTGGCGGCAATCAACAACAGTCCGACACGGGGAAACATTCATGACCAACGACCGCAGCGTTGCGGCCGCCAGCCTTCGCGGAGGCCTTCTGGCGGCGATCTTTCTGATGGCGACATCGGCCATTGGGCCGGGGTTCATCACCCAGACCGCAACATTCACCGCCCGGATGGGATCGGCTTTTGCCTTTGCGATCCTGGCGTCGATCGTGATCGATTTCGTGGTTCAGCTGAACATCTGGCGCATCACCGCGCTGACCGGCAAGCGCGCATCGGTCACGGCCAATGCGGCCATTCCGGGCGCGGGCTATCTGCTGACGGCGCTGGTCGTGATCGGCGGTCTGGCATTTAACGTGGGCAACATCGCGGGTGGCGGGTTGGGCCTGAACGCGATTCTGGGGTTGGACCCCAAGATCGGCGGCGCGATCACCGCGGTTCTGGCCATCGCGATCTTTCTGTCGCGGCAGGCGGGGATCCTGCTGGACCGGGCGATCATCGGGCTGGGCATCGTGATGATCCTTTTGGTGCTGTTCGTGGCGGTCCAGTCGAACCCGCCCGTGGGCGATGCGCTGCGCCAGACGATCTGGCCCGACAGCATCGATTTCGCCACCATCACCACCATCGTGGGCGGTACGGTCGGCGGCTACATCACCTATTCCGGCGCGCATCGGTTGCTGGACAAGGGCCTGACCGGCCAGCACAACCTGGCCGCCGTGACCCGCGCGGCGCTGACCGGGATCGCGGTCACGGGCGTCATGCGGTTCGTGCTGTTCCTGGCGATCCTGGGGGTCGTGGCATCGGGCGTGACGCTGGACCTGTCGTCGCAGGCCGCGAACCCGGCGGCGCAGGCGTTCCAGGCGGCGGCGGGCGATTGGGGGATGCGCGTGTTCGGCGTGGTCCTGTGGGCGGCGGCGCTGACCTCGGTCATCGGGGCGGCCTATACCTCGGTCAGCTTTCTGGACGTGGTGGGCGTGCGCAGCGATGCGGCGCGGGCACGGGCGACGGTGGCGTTCATCGCGTTCTCGCTGGCGGTGTATCTGGCGCTTGGGACCGCGCCGGCGGCGATCCTGGTGTTCGTGGGCGGGTTCAACGGGTTGATCCTGCCCATCGGTCTGACGATCTTTACCTATATCGGCTATGCGCGGTCCGACCTGATGGGCGGGCACCGCTATAACCGGGTGCTGCTGGCGCTTGGGGCCATCGTCTGTGCGCTGACCTGGTACATGGGCGCACGGTCGTTCACCACCATCTTTGCCTTTCTGGGCGTGTAAGGAGAATCCATGCCAATCGACCTGAACAGCGACCTGGGCGAGGGGTACGGCCCCTGGCCGATGGGCGACGACGCGGCGATGCTGAACATCGTCAGTTCCGCCAACATCGCCTGCGGCTTTCACGCGGGCGACCCGGCGGGGATGCTGACGGTGCTGCGACAGGCGGCGGCGCGGGGCGTGGCGGTGGGGGCGCATGTCAGCTATCCCGACCGCGTCGGGTTCGGGCGGCGCAACATGGACGTGGCCCCGGACGACCTGACCGCCGACGTGATCTATCAGATCGGCGCTTTGTCCGGTCTGGCGCGGGCGGCGGGCACGCGGGTCACCTATGTGAAACCGCATGGCGCGCTGTACAACACCATCGCGGATGACGCGCGTCAGGCCGATGCGGTCATCGCGGGGGTGCTGGCGGTTGATCCGACACTGGTGCTGATGGGTCTGGCGGGCGCGCCCGTGCTGGACCGCGCGCGTGCCGCGGGCCTGTCCGTGGTGGCCGAGGCCTTTGCCGACCGCGCCTATACCGCGGATGGTGCACTGGTGTCGCGCAAGCATCCGGGCGCGGTCCTGCACGACGCGGACCTAATCGCGGCACGCATGCTGCGTCTGGCGACCGAGGGTGTTCTGGAGGCCGAAGACGGCAGCATCCTGCGGCTGGCGGCGGACAGCATCTGCGTGCATGGCGACAGCCCCGGCGCGGTGGCCATTGCCGCGCGGGTGCGCGAGGTGTTGGTTGCGCAGGGCGTGACCATCGCGCCCTTTGCGGGGGCCGGAGCGTGACCCCTGCCGCCATTGCCGATGCGCGGTGGCGCGCATGACCCGCGTCCTGCCCATCGGGCCGCGCGCCTTTCTGGTCGAACTGGCCGATCTGGACGCGACGCTGGCGCTGTTCGACGCGCTGGCCGCGGACCCCGTCCCCGGCGTGGCCGAGATCGTGCCTGCGGCGCGCACGCTGATGATCACGTCCGATCCGGGCGTGGCGGCGGACGCCGCGCTGGCCCGTGCGGTGCTGGCCCGCCAGCCTGCGCCCGGCACCGTGCCCGCGGCGCGCGACGCCGAGACGGTCGAGATTCCCGTGATCTATGACGGCGAGGATCTGGCCGAGGTCGCCGCCCTGATGGGCCTGACCGAGGCCGAGGTGATCGCCGCCCACAGTGAGGCGACGTGGCAGGTGGCGTTTTGCGGATTCGCGCCCGGTTTCGCCTATATGACCTGTGCGGATGCGCGGTTTGACCTGCCGCGCAGGTCCGCGCCGCGCACCCGCATCCCGGCGGGGTCGGTCGCGCTGGCGGGTCGGTTCTGTGGCATCTATCCGCAGGCCAGCCCCGGCGGTTGGCAGCTGCTCGGCCGCACCGAGGTGCCGATGTTCGACCTGACCCGCGACATCCCGGCGCTGTTGCGCCCCGGCGTGCGGGCGCGGTTCGTGACCGGGTCCGCGCGGGTGCATGCGGTGGCGGTTGCGGAACCCGCGCCGGTGACCGGTCTGCGGGTGGTCCGGACCGCGTTTCCGATTTTGGTGCAGGATGCGGGCCGCATGGGTCAGGCGGGGCAGGGGGTCAGCGCGTCCGGCGCGCTGGACCTGTCCGCGCTGCGCCGGGCGAACCGGGCGGTGGGCAACCCGGCAGGTGTCGCCGCGCTGGAGATCACGCTTGGCCCCGTGGCACTGCGGGCAGAGGTGGCAATGACGCTGGCCCTGACCGGCGCGGCGACCGCCCGTGTCGGCGGTCTGGTCCAGTCCGGGGCCTTCGCGCTGGACGCGGGCGACGAAGTCGTGATCGAGCCGCCAGCGTCCGGTATGCGCAGCTATCTGGCGATGCGCGGCGGGTTCGACGTGGCACCGGTGCTGGGGTCCTGTGCGACCGACACGCTGGCGCAGATCGGCCCTGCGCCCCTGACGGCGGGCGATGCGTTGGCCCCCGCGGGCCGCCCGGCGGGGGCGGTGACCGACTCCGGCCCCGGACCCGAGCTGCCGCAGGCCGGCGCGGTCGTGACCCTGCCCGTGACCATGGGACCGCGCACCGACTGGTTCGATGCGGCCACCGTGGCGCGGTTTCTGGCGCAGGACTGGACCGTGACGCCGCAATCGTCGCGCGTGGGCATCCGCCTGTCGGGCGATGCGTTGACCCGCGACGACGCCCGCGAACTGCCAAGCGAGGGCACCGCGACCGGCGCCATCCAGGTGCCCCATTCCGGCCAGCCGGTGCTGTTTCTGGCCGACCACCCGTTGACCGGCGGCTATCCGGTCATCGCGACGCTGGACCCGTCCGCGCTGGATCTGGCGGGGCAGTTGCCGCCGGGGGTCCGCATCCGGTTCGCGCCCGCCGCCCCATTCGCCCTCATCGACCCGGAGGCCACCGATGTTTCGTGACACCCCCCTGACCCCCATTCGCCGCATCCTGATCGCCAATCGCGGAGAGATCGCGTTGCGCGTCATCCGCGCCTGCGCGGACGAGGGCATCGCATCGGTGGCGATCTATGCCGATCCCGACCGCGATGCGCCGTTCGTGCGTGCCGCCGATCAGGCCTGGGCGCTGGAGGGGCACCGCCCCGCCGACACTTATCTGGACGCGGCCAAGGTGCTGGCCATTGCCGCGCGCGCGCAGGTCGATGCGATCCATCCCGGCTACGGTTTCCTGTCGGAAAACGCCGATTTCGCCCGTGCGGTGCAGGATGCGGGGATGATCTGGATCGGGCCGGACCCGCAGGTGATCGACGCGCTTGGCGACAAGATCCGCGCGCGCGAGATCGCGCAGGCCGTCGGCGCGCCGCTGGTCGCGGGCAGCCCCGGTCCCATCGCCAGCGGCGCCGAGGCGCTGGCATTCGCGCGGGACCACGGCCTGCCGCTGGCCATCAAGGCGGCGTTCGGCGGCGGCGGGCGCGGCATGCGCGTCGCCCGCGAGTTGTCCGAGGTCGAGGAGCTGTTCGACGCCGCCACGCGCGAGGCCGTCACCGCCTTTGGCCGCGGCGAATGCTATGTCGAGCAGTTCTTGGACCGGCCCCGCCATATCGAGGCGCAGGTGCTGGCCGACCGTCACGGCACGGTCAAGGTGCTGGGCACCCGCGACTGTTCGTTACAGCGCCGCAACCAGAAGCTGGTCGAGGAGGCGCCCGCGCCGTTCCTGACCGACGAGCAGCGCGCGCGCATCCATGACAGTGCGCGCGCGATCTGCGCCCATGCGGGTTACAGCGGGGCGGGCACGGTCGAGTTCCTGTTGTCGGCAAACGGGACGATCAGCTTTCTGGAGGTGAACACCCGGTTGCAGGTCGAACACCCCGTGACCGAGGAGACGACCGGCATCGACATCGTCCGCGCGATGATCCGCGTGGCGCAAGGCGCGCGGCTGACCGATGACAGCGTGCCCGCGCCCACGGGCCACGCGATCGAGTTCCGCATCAATGCCGAGGATCCGGGTCGGGGCTTTCTGCCCACGCCGGGGCCGATCACACTGTGGTCGGCGCCGGGCGGCATCGGTATCCGGCTGGACAGCGGCGTCGAACAGGGCGGACAGGTCGCGGGCCAGTTCGATTCGATGATGGCCAAGCTGATCGTGACCGGTCCCGACCGCGCGACCGCCATCGCCCGCGCCCGCCGCGCGCTGCGCGAATTTCGCATAGAGGGGGTGGCGTCGGTCCTGCCGTTCCACCGCGCGGTGCTGGACGCGCCCGAGTTCACCGATGATTTCGCGGTCCACACGCGCTGGATCGAGACCGATTTCGCCGACCGTCTGGCCGCCGCGGTCCAGCCCGCGGACCGGGTGACGTCCGTCCCCGATCAGCCGATGCTGCGCCTGTCGATCGAGATCGACGGCAAGCGGCATGACCTTGCGTTGCCCCAAGGCATTCTGGGGGCGGGCGTGTCGGCAGCAGGGTCGCCCACGGATGCGCAGGAGGCCGTGGCCGATCCGGGCACCATCGGCGCGCCGGTGGCGGGCACGCTGTCGCTGTGGCAGGCGGCGGACGGGGCGCAGGTCGAGGCCGGAGAGGTGATCGCCGTGATCGAGGCGATGAAGATGGAGACCAGCATCGAGGCCCCCCATGCGGGTCGTCTGACGCGTCTTGCGGCAGAGGGCCAGACCCTGGCGCATGGCGCGCCGCTGGCCCGGATCGATCCCGACGCGGGATGATGGCACGGGACTATGCCAAGGACGGACATCTGTGCTAAACTGTACGGTGTGAATGTCATCCTTGTTCGAGGTTCCGATGAAACGTCCGACCGTCCGGGCCTGGCCGGGCCCGCTGGCCGTCAAGGCGCAGGCCGAATTTACGTTGGACATGCTGCGCAATCTTGTCGTGGTCTTCGAGGCGGCCGCCGAAGACCGCAGCATCCTGATCGAGATGGGCGACCGCGGGGTCTGGGCCGTCACCCATGACGGTCATCGCCTGTTCATCGGGCAGACGGCCGTCCCGCCGCCGCAGGATGCGTGACGCGATTGCTTTTTATCATAAGGCGGGAACGCCTTGGCATCCCGGTCATTGATTTGCGCAGCCACAGTCAGAGGGACCGGGACGATGCGCAACCTTTGGGGCCCCTTGCGGGATGATGACGGCCTGACGTTCCGCCTGTGGGCACCGCGCGCCCAACAGGTCGACCTCATGATCGACGGACATCGGCAACCGATGCACAAGGGCGATCTGGACATATGGCAGGTGCGCAACACCGCGGCACCCGGTACCCGTTATCTGTTCCGCGTCGACGGACAGGACATGCCCGACCCTGCCAGCCGGTTGCAGGCGGGGGGCGTGAACGACGCATCCGTGGTGACGGACAGCCCCGCGCCGCAGACCTGGGAGGGGCGCCCCTGGTCGCACGCGGTCATCTATCAGCTGCATGTCGGCTGTTTCACCCCCGAAGGCACCTTTGCCGCCGCCGCCGCGCGGCTGCCGGGTCTGGCCGCGCTTGGGTTCACCGCGATCCAGCTGTTGCCCGTGGGACAGTTTCCGGGCGATCGGGGCTGGGGCTATGACGGCGTCCTGCCCTATGCGCCGCATCCGGCCTATGGCAGCCCCGGCGATCTGCGCCGCCTGATCCGGGCTGCGCATGATTGCGGGATGATGGTAATACTGGACGTGGTCATGAACCATTTCGGCCCCGAGGGCGCATGGATCCACCATGCAGCGCCCGATTTCTTTGACCCGACCCGCAACACGCCCTGGGGTGCAGCAATCGATTTTTCACGTCCGCAGGTCTGTGATTTCTGGATCGGCTGCGTGATGCACTGGCTGCGTGATTACGGGTTCGACGGTCTGCGGCTGGACGCGGTGCATCAGATCACCGGGCCGGGATCGGCCGCGTTCATGCAGGATCTGGCCACAGAGGTCGCCACGCTGACCCCCCGCCGCCACCTGATCACCGAGGATGAGCGCAACATCCCCGACCTGCGCGAGGTGGGGTACGACGCCAGCTGGAACGACGATTTCCACCATGCCGTCCATGTCGCGCTGACGGGGGAGTCCGACAGCTATTATGCCAGCTTTGCCGTCGACCCGATCGCCGACCTGACGCTGGCCCTGTCGCGCGGCCATATCGAGGAGGGTCAGCCCCGCCAGGGCCTGGACCACCCGCGCGGCGCGCCCTGTGGCCATCTGCCGCCGACCGCCTTTGTCAATGCGATCCAGACCCACGACCAGATCGGCAATCGCGCCTTGGGTGAACGCCTGCTGACCTTGGCCAAGCCCGAGGCGGTGCGCGTCGCCTATGCGCTGCTGCTGGTCGCGCCCTATGTGCCGATGGTCTTTATGGGCGAAGAGCGCGGAGAGACCGCGCCGTTCCAGTTCTTTGCCGATTACGGCGGAGAGCTGGGCGAGGCGGTGCGCAAGGGTCGGGCCAGCGAATTTCCGGGCATCGCCAGCATGGGCGACAGCGTGCCCGACCCGATCGACCCTGCGACGATGGCACGGTCGCGCCTCGGCTGGCGCGAGGATGCCGACGCGTGCGGCTGGATGGACCTGACCCGCCGCGCTTTGGCGTTCCGTGCCGCCCATGTCGTGCCGCTGCTGGACAGCGGTCAGCCCCAGGCCAGCGTCACGCGCGAAGGGCCGGGCCTGATCCGCGCCCTGTGGCAGTTCCCCGCCGGGGGGCTGGCGCTGTCCATCGCCCTGGGGCAGCCCGACCCGACACCTTTGCCCGATGCCGACCTGTCCGTGGGACAACCCGGCGACCTGTTTTCCCTGACCGTGAAAGCCCTGTCATGATCCCGCGCATCCCGACCGCCACCTGCCGCATTCAGCTGCGCGAGGGGGTTGATTTCGCGGCCCTGACCGCGCGTCTGGACCAGATCGCCGATCTGGGCGTGTCGCACCTGTACCTGTCGCCGATCTTTGCCGCGACGCGTGGGTCGACGCACGGATATGACATCACCGACCCGACGCGGATCGACGACACCCTGGGCGGGGCGGAGGGGTTCGCCGAACTTGCCGCGCAGGCGCATGCGCGCAGTCTGGGGATCATCCTGGACATCGTGCCGAACCATACGGCCTTTTCGGTCCAGAACCCGTGGCTGGCGGATGTGCTAATGCATGGCAGATCCAGCCCGCGCGCGCGGCATTTCGATATCGACTGGCACGCGGGGCCGCTGGTCCTGCCTTGGCTGCCCGACCCGTTCGAACAGATGCTGACCGAGGGCGCGTTCCGCGTCCGCGACGGACAGTGGCTGTTCGGTGATCTGGCCCTGCCGCTGGCACCGGGGACGAACGCGACCGACGATCTGCGCGCCCTGCACGAGGCACAGCATTGGCGGCTGGTGCATTGGCCGCTGGAACGCGACGGCATCACGCATAGGCGGTTTTTCAACGTCACCGACCTGATCGGCATGCGGGTCGAGGATCAGGGCGTGTTCGACGACACCCATGCGCTGATCTTTGATCTGGTGCGCAGCGGGCAGGTCCAGGGCCTGCGGGTCGATCACGTTGACGGGCTGGCCGATCCGGCCGGCTATATGGACCGACTGGCCAAGGCGCTGCCCGATACGCCGATCTGGATCGAAAAGATCCTGACCGGTGACGAGCCCCTGCCGGCGGGGTGGTCCACCGAAGGCACCACCGGATACGAGGCCGGTCGCCTGATCACCCGCATGCTGACCCCCGCCACGGGGCTGGAGCGTCTGGACACCGCGTGGCACGATGCCGTCGGGCCGACGCCGTCGTTTGCCGACACGCTGACCCAAGCCAAGCATGAGATCCTGGACAACGAACTGGCGACGGAGCGGATGCAGCTGGCGCGCATGGCCGCCCACGCACTTGAATCGCTGCCACAGGTCGAGCCGGGCCCCGAGACGCTGCGCGAGGCGGTGACCGCCCTGCTGATCGCGACGCCGCGTTACCGCACCTATGTCACTGCACGCGGTGCTGGTCCGGATGACCGTGCGCTGATCGGGCAGGTGGCCGACACGGCCGCGCAGGGGCTGCGCAGTGACGACGTATTGCGACAGTTGGCCAAGGTCTGGGCCGATCCGACGACACCCGCGCAACAGGCGTTCGTCACGCGCCTGCAGCAGGTGTCAGGCGCGTTGCTGGCCAAGGCGCAGGAGGATACTGCTGGCTTTCGCTGGACCCGCTATCTGCCCGCGAACGAGGTCGGCGCTGAACCGGACGAGGCAACGATCACCGGACAGGAGGCAACGCATGCGATGGCACAGCGGCGCGTGGGGGACATGGTGCTGACGTCGTCTCATGACAGCAAGCGGTCCGAGGATGCGCGCGCCCGCCTGATCGCGGCCAGCCACCTGCCACAGGATCTGGCGGCGCTTGATCAGGCCGCGGCGGCATTGCCGGAGGCGCAGGGCGTGGACCCGCGCTGGCGGTGGTACATGGTCCAGACCGCGCTGGCCATGCACGGGGCCGAGGATGCGGCCGACCGCCTGATCCCCCATGTCGAAAAGGCCCTGCGCGAGGCCAAGCAGGACAGTTTCTGGACCAACCCCGATGAGGCGGTCGAGGGCCGCATCTCTGGTCTGGGTCGCGCGCTGCTGGCGCAATGGGACACCGACGCCCCCCCGGCCCTGACCCGCCTGCTGGACCGGGGGCAGGCCCTGATGCTGGCACAGCTGTTGTTCAAGACCGTCATGCCGGGCTTTCCGGATATCTATCAGGGCACACAGGGTCTGTTCCTGGCGCTGACCGACCCGGACAATCGACGCCCCGTCCCCTGGGCGGCATTGGCCAAGGGTTCGCATGGTGTCGATATCAGCGCGGTCAAGACACACTGGACCAAGCAGTTGCTGGCGTTGCGCCGCGATGCACCGGCGATGTTCCATGACGCCGAGACGCAGGTAGAGATCGACGATGACGGTGTGCGCCTGATCCGTCGCACGGCCAAGCGACAGCTGACGGCGCTGTTTGAACTGCCCGGTGGTGCGGCATCAGACGATGGGGCTGCCGATGTTCTGGCTTGGCGTGGCGTTGACGGCTGTCGTGTGCGTCTGACGGATGCACCGATCCAGGGCAGACGAATTGATATTTGACGCGCGGGGGAACAACAGGGGGCCGGATCGGTTCGACAGGTGAAGCGCCAGACGGTCCCGTGTCACCGGGACAGCGCGGCGGGATGAAACCCTGGTCCACAAGAGATGTCGCCATGTCAGACAAGACGCCCGCCGTGCTGCGCCACCCCACCCCTGCGGCCCAATTGCCGGTCGCGACTCTGCTGCTTGCTGGCGGCAAGGGAACGCGCCTGCATCAGCTGACAGCGCGCGACAGTAAGCCCGCAGTCCCCTTTGCGGGCACGAACCGGATCATTGATTTCGCGATGGCCAATGCGGTGCGGTCCGGTCTGCACCGCATGCTGGTCGCGACCCAATATGCGCCGCACAGCCTTCACCATCACCTGCCGACCCGGTGGGGGCGCCATTTCCCGCAGTCTGGGCTTGTTCTGCAGGACGGACAAGACCGGTTCATGGGCACGGCAGATGCGGCACGCCAGACATGGGATGCGCTGCAGGCGATGGGCGGCGATCAGGTGCTGATCCTGGCGGCGGATCACGTCTATGACATGGACTATGCCGATCTGCTGGCGGCGCATCGGGCATCGGGCGCGGCGGTCACCGTGGCGGTCGATACGGTCGCGCGGGCCGAGGCGCGCGGTTTTGGCGTCATGCAGGCCGATGCACAGGGCCGGATCCTGTCATTTCTGGAAAAGCCCGCCGATCCGCCGGGCATGATCGACCAGCCCGACCGTGCAATGGTGTCGATGGGCATCTATGTCTTTGATCGCCGCTGGCTGCAGGAAGCGCTGTTCGATCGTCCTGTGGAGGCGATGGATTTCGGTCAGGACGTGATCCCCGACGCGGTGGCCCAGGGTGTGGCCGCTGTGTGGCAGATGCCCGCCGGACCGTCGGGACGTGGCTATTGGCGCGACGTGGGAACCCTGGATGCGCTGCGCCGCGCGCAACTGGATTTCGTGGCCGCAGAGCCCGCGCGCCTGCCCTTTGCCAGCCCTGCCTCGGACTGGTATCTGGGGCGTGGCAGTATTGCCATGCCCGGCGCGATCGTTCCCGACAGCGCGCGCCTGACCTGCACGCTGGTCGCGCCCGGCACGCATGTCCCACCCGGCCTGACCACCGGAGAGAACGCGGCCGAGGATGCGCGCTGGTTTACCCGCACACCCTCGGGTACGGTGCTGATTACCCAGGCGATGCTGGACCGCCGTGCCGCGCACGCGCATATCCGTCGCTCTGTCACCCCGCCCCCTTCCAACCGCCGAGGACTTCATGCGTGATCTGACCACCCCGCCCATCTTTGATGCCACCCAGGGCCGTTCCGACATCCTGGGCGCCGAATTTCTGGGCGACGGGACCAATTTCGCATTGTATTCAGACCACGCCACAAAGGTCGAACTGTGCCTGTTCGACGATGAGGGCAAGGAAGAGCTGCATCGCCTCACCCTGCCGGACATGGAGGGGGGCATCTGGTTCGGGTACCTGCCCGACATCATGCCGGGTCAGGTCTATGGCTATCGCGTCCACGGCCCCTACGAGCCCGAGAACGGACACCGGTTCAACGCCAACAAACTGCTGCTGGACCCCTATGCCCGCGAGCTGTGCGGAGAGATCATCTGGGACGACGCGCTGCACGGTTATACGATCGGCGAGGACGACCTGTCGTTTGACGAACGCGACAGTGCGCCCTTTATGCCCAAGGGCGTGGTCGTGGACAGCCGGTTCGACTGGGACACGGAACGGGCATTGCGGACGCCGTGGGCGGACACGGTCATTTACGAGGCGCATGTCAAAGGGCTGACGAAACGGCACGCCGACGTCCCCGAGGACCTGCAGGGCACGTTCCGCGGGTTATCGACCGAACCTGTGATCAATCACCTTGAAAAGCTTGGCGTCACCGCGATCGAGCTGCTGCCGATCCACGCATTCGCGAATGACCGTTATCTGGTCGAAAAGAACCTGTCGAACTATTGGGGCTATTCCACCCTGTCGTTCTTTGCGCCCCATACCCCCTATCTGAAGACCGGCCAGATCCGTGAGGTCAAGGAGGCGATCCGCAAGTTCCATAAGGCCGGGATCGAGGTCATCCTGGACGTGGTCTTCAACCACACCTGCGAAGGGTCCGAGCTGGGCCAGACGCTGTCGTTCCGCGGGATCGACAACGCCAGCTATTACCTGTTGGCCGAGGACAAGCGCCACAGCTTTGACACCACGGGCACGGGCAACACCTTGAACGTCTCGCATCCGATGGTCTTGCGCATGGTCATGGATTCGCTGCGCTATTGGGTGCAGGTCATGCATGTCGACGGATTCCGGTTCGACCTGGCATCGACGCTCGGCCGCGAGACCGAAGGGTTCGAGCGTGACGGATCGTTCTTTAACGCCATCCGCCAGGACCCGGTCCTGTCCGGCATCAAGCTGATCGCAGAGCCATGGGACATCGGCGAGGGCGGGTACCAGGTCGGCGGATACCGCTGGCCGTTCCGCGAATGGAACGACAAGTTCCGCGACGATACCCGCGCCTTCTGGCGCCGTGATTCCGGCCAGTTGGGTGTGATCGCGGAACGTCTGGTCGGATCGCCGGTGCAGTTCGATCACAGCCACCGCCCCGCCACCAGTTCCGTGAACTTTGTCGCGGCGCATGACGGGTTCACCCTGTGGGACACCGTCAGCTATGCGGACAAGCACAACGACGCCAATGGCGAGGATGGCCGCGACGGGCACGACCACAACCTGTCGGACAACATGGGCATCGAGGGTCCAACCGACGATGAGGGTGTCGATACCGCCCGCGTTCGCCGGGTGCGGGGCATGCTGGCCACCATCTTCTTGTCGCAGGGGGTGCCGATGATCCTGGCCGGTGACGAGATGGGAAATTCCCAGAACGGGAACAACAATGCCTATTGCCAGGACAACGACATCAGCTGGCTGGACTGGGACGGCGCACGTGCGGATATCTGCGATGCGGTTGCCGCGTTGTCAGCATTCCGTCGGGAAAGCGACTTGGCGCAGACCCACTTTACCGCAGCCGACGGCCAGCCCGTCGGCCAGTGGTTGCACCCGCGTGGCGATGCGATGGTGGACAGCGACTGGTCGGACGGCGAACTGCGCATTCTGGGGCTGATGCTGCAGCCTGCGGATGCGCCGCAGATCCTGATCATCGTGAACGCGGGCGAGGACGGCGAGTTCGCCCTGCCCGAAGGTGACTGGACGTTGCGCATTGATACCGCGCGTGACGACGTCGCCTGCATGGATACCGTTTCGGGGGTTCTGCCCCTGGGATGGCAAAGCGTGGTGGCCCTGACGCGTGCGTAAGCGCCGCCCAAATCCTATGTCTTATCACTGGAGGAAATGATGACCGATATGGACAAAGACGAACTGATCCGCGCCCGCGCCCATCAGATCTGGGAGAGCGAAGGCTGCCAGGAGGGCCAGGAGGCCGATCACTGGGCCCGTGCCGCCGCCGAAATCGAGGCCGGTGCGACACAGTCCGACGCGGCGAAATCGGCGGCCGATTCCGCAGAACGCGCCGAAGAGGAGGGCCATGTGCCCCCCTCCGTTGCAGGACCAGCAGCGCGGCGTCGCGCGGCGCGCTGAGCGTCTGGCATAATGTGAAAACAGGGCGGCGGCGTTCAGAATTCGGGCGCCGCCGCCCATCTTTTGCGACAGGGGCGCGATGTCACCGGGCGACGTGACCGGGTGGTAACCGGCCCCGTGCCTTGGCTGGGGTGACCGGGTCGGAACAAGACCGCAGGCGCATTGGATCGGTCGCGTGCATTCAGCATCGTTGCCGTGATCCGTCGGTAAAATGTTCAACAAACTTGCCGACTGTTGAACATGACTGTATTCAACAGATGTCCCAACTGTTGAGCATGATGACCCGATCTCATTCTGCCTTGGCCCACGCGGCTTACCATGATCTGTTGCGGTCGCTGCGCGACGAGGGCCTGCGGGACCTGCGTGGCACGCCCACCTTGGTCGAACGTAACGGGCGGGGCTACTGGTACGACAGCTTTCGCATCGGCACCCAGGTTCGCAAGCGCTATCTGGGCGAGGATGGTCCCGACATGGCCGGGCGCATGCAGGCGGCGCGTGACGATCGGGTGCCGGCTGAACAGCGCCGCCGCAGCCGTGCCCGGCTGGTGCGCCTGTTGCGGGCCGAGGGGTTCCTGGGCCTTGACCCGACCAGTGGCAGCCTGATGGCGGCGCTGTCCGGGGCGGGGGTATTTCGCCTTGGCGGCACGGTCGTCGGCACCCATGCCTTTCGCCTGTACGAGGGAGAACTGAACCTGTCGCTGTCGCTGGAACAGACCGCGCAGACCGATGATCTGGACATCGCCAGCTTTGAGCGTCTGTCCCTGGCGCTGGAGGATGCGGCGGCGCCGCCGGTCACGCAGGTGCTGGCCGATTTCGATTTCGCCCCGGCGCCCAGTCTGGAACCAGGCCGCGCCTGGCGCTGGCGCCAGACGCAGGGCAATGCGCTGGTCGAGTTCCTGACCCCCGCATTCGGCGACGAAGGGCTGCGCGATCTGCCCGCACTTGGGGTACAGGCGCAGGCGTTGCACCACCTGAACTATCTGATCGCGGACCCGATCCCCGCGGCCATTCCTTATCGCAGCGGCGTGCTGGTACAGGTGCCCCGCCCGGAGCGGTTCGCCATCCACAAGCTGATCGTGGCCGACCGCAGGCGTGCCGACGACCGACTGAAATCGGCCAAGGATCGCGCACAGGCGGCGTTCCTGATCACCATACTGGCCCGCGACCGCCCCGACGATCTGGCCGAGGCGCATGAGGACGCGCTGTCCCGTGGCCCGCGCTGGCGCGACCGCATCGCGGCCAGCCTGTCGCGCATGCCTGACACTGCCGCCCTGCTGGCGTCCCTGTAGCGTTGGGCTCTAGGCTCTAGCCGCATTGAGTTTCACAGCTAGGAGATGACGAGCGCGGCGAGTGCGATGGCCGAGCAGAAGACCTTTGGGCATCTGTCATACCGTGTTGCGACGCGCCGCCGGTCCTTGAGCCTGCCAAACATGATCTCAATGCAATTGCGTCTTTTGTATCGCCGCTTATCGTTGCGGACGGGCATCCTACGTTGCTTCCGGCCGGGAATGCAGGCGCGTATCCCCTTGTCCAGCAATGCGTCTCTGAACCAATCGGCATCGTACCCCCGGTCTCCAAGTAACTGATCGACGTCCGGCAGGTTGCTCAGGAGAGCCCGGGCGCTAATGTAATCGCTCACCTGACCGGCAGGGACGAAGACGTCGATCGGGCGGCCCTTGCTGTCGCGGATGGCATCCAGCCTGGCGTTCATGCCGCCCTTGATTCGACCGATCAGACGACCACGCCCCCCGTTTTCGCGCCCAAACCGGACGCCGTGCGATGTGCCTTGAGGTAAGTCGCATCGATCATGACCGTCTGCTTCTCACCGTGCTCGGCTGCCAGCCCGGCCATCATCTGCGCAAAGACCCCCTTGTCGCTCCACCGCTTCCGACGGTTGTAGAGTGTCTTGTGCGGACCATATTCGCGCGGTACGTCCCGCCACCGTAAGCCATTGCGATTGATAAGGATAATCCCGCTCGGCACGCGCCGATGATCAACGCGAGGTTTGCCGTGGGACTTCGGGAAACAGGGCTCAAGACGCGTCATCTGCGCGTCTGTCAGCCAGTAAAGATCCGACATGCAACGCTCGGTTCTTGAGCCGTGATCCACGCTACGCCGCTAAAATCAATGGGTGCTGCGCCTAGGGCACCATCACGCGGGTCTGCCACGCCTCGCATGCCCGCGCCAGATCGCCGGGCAGGGCGCGGTCGGTAAAGATCGCGTCCAGCTGCGACAGCGACCCGATGCGGGCGGGGGCGCTGCGCGACAGTTTCGAATGGTCCGCCACCAGAAAGGTCTTGCGCGACTGGCGCAGGATGGTCTGGCTGACGCCGACCTCCTGGATGTCGAAATCCAGCAGGTCGCCGTCACTGTCCAGCGCCGAACAGCCGATCACGGCCAGGTCGAACTTGAACTGGCGGATGGTTTCGGCCGCCAATGTGCCGACCAAACCGCCATCGGCGCGGCGCAGGCTGCCCCCGGTAACGATCACGTCGCAGTCGGTATTGGCCGCCAGGATGTTGGCCACGTTCATGTTGTTCGTCACCACCAGCAGGTCGCGATGCCCCAGCAGTTCGCGGGCCACGGCCTCGGTGCTGGTGCCAATGTTCAGGAACAGGCTGATCTTTTCGGGCACCTCGGCCGCGCAGGCACGGGCGATGGCGGTTTTGGCGTCGTGATGCAGGGCGCGGCGTTCCTCATAGCCGATGTTGGCGACGCTGGATGGCAGGATGGCGCCGCCATGCACGCGTTCCAGCCGACCCGCCTCGGCCAGGTCGGTCAGGTCACGCCGGATCGTCTGCAGCGTCACATTGAAATGGCTGGCCAACCCCTCGACCGTGACCTTGCCGTCACGGCGGGCGATCTCCAGAATCTCAGGCTGACGAAAGCTTTGCGACATGGGACACCCCTTGCGGTTTTGCCGATCTTGCACGCCCGGGCCGAACAGGCAAGATGTTCGCTTTGTTGCGGTTTGTGCAGATCGTGCAGCTGTCCGGCACGATAAACGCGGCAACACGACTGGTTTTCGCCCGAAGATAGGGCATAAAGCATGACGCAAACACGGTAACCATCTGTATATTAATTGAAAATTACAAATGAAAAAAAACGAAAATAAAAGTCTTTCTTTTTGATGCGAACAGCGGCAGAGATAGACGGAGGCGGCGAAAGGATGACGGGGCGTGACGGATACTGGCAAGACGGTCGATCTGTTCGTGATCGGGGGCGGCATCAACGGGTGCGGGATCGCCCGCGACGCCGTCGGACGCGGTCTGTCCGTCACCCTGGCCGAGATGGGCGATCTGGCGCAGGCAACCTCCAGCGCATCGACCAAGCTGTTTCACGGCGGTCTGCGCTATCTGGAATATTTCGAGTTCCGTCTGGTCCGCGAGGCGCTGATCGAACGCGAGGTGCTGTTGCGCGCGATGCCGCATATCAGCTGGCCGATGCGGTTCGTCCTGCCCTATCACCCCGACATGCGGTTCGAATCGGACACGCCGACGTCCAAGCTGTTGGGCATGGTGATGCCCTGGATGAAGGGCCGCCGCCCCGCCTGGCTGATCCGGTTGGGGCTGTTCATGTACGACACGCTTGGCGGTCGCAAGATCCTGCCCGGCACCCGGACGCTGTCGCTGGACGGCACGCCCGAAGGGGCGCCGCTGCAGGAACGCTTTCACCACGCCTATGAATATTCCGACTGCTGGGTCGAGGATTCGCGGCTGGTCGTCCTGAACGCCCGCGACGCCGAGGCGCGCGGCGCAACGGTGATGACCGGGACCAAGGTTCTGTCCGCCGACCGCCATCCCGACCACTGGATCGTGACCACCCAGGATGTGGCGACGGGACAGACGATGCGCCACCGGGCGCGGATGCTGATTAACGCGGGCGGCCCGTGGGTCGGCGACCTGATCCAGGGCACGATCCGGCTGAATTCGTCCGAAGGCGTGAGGCTGGTGCGCGGCAGCCATATCGTGACGCGGCGCCTGTACGATCATGACAAGTGCTATTTCTTTCAGGGCACGGACGGGCGGATCATCTTTGCCATTCCCTATGAGAACGACTTTACGCTGATCGGCACCACCGATGCCGACCATCAGGACCCGTCGGTGACACCGGAATGCACGCCGCAGGAGCGGGATTACCTGTTGAACTTTGCCAACCAGTATTTCCGCCGCCAGTTGGCCGCGGACGACGTGGTCTGGTCCTATTCCGGTGTGCGGCCGCTGTATGACGACGGCGCGCAAAGCGCCACGGCAGCGACCCGCGACTATACTCTGAAGGTCGACCAGACCGGGGGCGCACCGGTGCTGAACGTGTTCGGCGGCAAGATCACCACCTATCGTCGGCTGGCGGAATCGGCGCTGGCCAAGATCGCGCCGTTCTTTGCGGACCTGCCCGGTGACTGGACGCGGGGCGTGGCGCTGCCCGGGGGGGATTTCCCCGTCGATGGCGTGCCCACGCTGGTGGCGGGGTTGCAGGCGGACCATCCGTTCCTGACCGAAGCCTGGGCGCGCCGTCTGGTGCGCGCCTATGGGACCGAGGCCGCGACAATTTTGTCGGGCGCGCGTCAGGCCGCTGATCTGGGCGTCGATTTCGGCGCCACCCTGACCGAGGCAGAGGTCGTCTGGCTGATGGATCACGAATATGCCCGCCGCGCGGCCGATGTGGTCTGGCGGCGGACCAAGCTGGGGCTGCGGCTGAGCGCCGATCAGGTGCAGGTCCTGGACGAATGGATAAAGGCCCGGTGGGCACAGAGGGCCGCCGCCGGATAGCGCGGACCGTCGGAGGGCCTTGGGAGGGGACATGACGTTAGAATTGCAGGGTGTGACAAAGGTGGTCGACGGGCAGGTGCATGTCCATCCCACCGATCTGGTGCTGGAACGCGGCACGATGAACGTGCTGCTGGGGCCGACGCTGTCGGGCAAGACCTCGTTGATGCGGCTGATGGCGGGGCTGGACCGCCCGGCGCGGGGCCGCGTCCTGTGGGAGGGCCGCGACGTCACGGGCATGCGCGTCCAGGACCGCAAGGTCGCGATGGTCTATCAGCAGTTCGTCAACTATCCGGCGATGACGGTGTTCGACAACATCGCCTCGCCCCTGCGCCTGATGGGCGTGGACCGGGCCGAGATCGACCGCCGCGTCCGGGAAACCGCCGCGATGATGCGCCTGACGCCCATGCTGGACCGCAAGCCGCTGGAACTGTCCGGCGGACAGCAGCAGCGCTGCGCCCTTGCGCGGGCTCTGGTTAAGAACGCGGGTCTGGTCCTGCTGGACGAGCCGCTGGCGAACCTGGACTATAAGCTGCGCGAGGAATTGCGCGTCGAGATCCCCCGCATCTTTGAGGAATCGGGCGCGATCTTTGTCTATGCCACCACCGAACCCGAAGAGGCGCTGCTGTTGGGTGGCAACACTGCGACTCTGTGGGAGGGCCGGGTCACGCAGTTCGGGCCGACGCCGTCGGTTTATCGCCGCCCGGTCGATGCGACCACGGCGCGGGTGTTCAGCGATCCTCCGATGAACTTTCTGCCGTTCCAGGTGGCGGGCGGGCAGGCCACGGTTGCGGGCATGCCTGCATTGCCCGACGGGCGCTATCTGGCGGGGTTCCGGCCCAACCACCTGCACCTGCAGCGCCATGCGGCCGATGCGGTGCAGTTCGATGCGCAGCTGGTCGTGACCGAGCTGACCGGGTCGGAAACCTTTGTTCATCTGGACCATCACGGACAGCGGTGGGTCGGGCTGATCCATGGCGTCCACGACCTGCCTTTGGGACAGGTGCTGCCGGTCTGGCTGGACCCGCGCCACGTCTATGTCTTTGCCGAGGATGGCCGCATGGTCACCCCCGCCGCCTATGCACGCGCCGCCTGAGGAGGGGTCATGGCCAAGATCACGCTGGAGAACCTCGCCCATTCTTATTCCGCCCACCCCAAGGGCCCGGAGGATTACGCGCTCAAGGAACTGAACCACGACTGGCAGGACGGGGCGGCCTATGCGCTGCTGGGGTCCAGCGGTTGTGGAAAATCGACGCTGCTGAACATCATCTCGGGACTGCTGATCCCCAGCCAGGGGCGCATCCTGTTCGACGGGGTCGACGTGACCCGCGCGCCCACCGCGGAACGCAACATCGCGCAGGTGTTCCAGTTTCCGGTCGTCTACGACACCATGACCGTGCGCGACAATCTGGCCTTTCCGCTGCGCAACCGGGGCCGCCCCGAGGCCTATGTCGCCGAACGCGTGGCCGAGATCGCCGCGATGATCGGGATGGAGCACATGCTGGACAGCAAGGCCCGCGGCCTGACGGCGGATGCGAAACAAAAGATCAGCCTGGGCCGCGGCATGGTCCGCAAGGACGTGAACGCGCTGCTGTTCGACGAACCGCTGACGGTGATCGACCCGCACATGAAATGGGAACTGCGCACCCAGTTGAAAAAGCTGCACCACGATTTCGGCCATACGATGATCTATGTGACGCATGACCAGACCGAGGCGCTGACATTCGCCGACAAGGTGGTCGTCATGTATGATGGCCGCGTGGTCCAGATCGGCACCCCGGACGAACTGTTCGACCGGCCCGAACATACGTTCGTGGGCTATTTCATCGGATCGCCGGGCATGAACCTGCTGCCGGCGACGGTCGCAGGGACGCAGGCGCAGGTGCCGGGCGGCACGACCGCGCTGGCGGGATCCTATGGCGCGCTGTCGGGCAAGGTGCAGTTGGGCATCCGCCCCGAGCATGTCCGCCTGTCCACGGATCAGGGCCTGCCTGTGACCATCCGCCGGATCGAGGACGTGGGCCGCCACCGCATCATCCGGGCCGACCTGATGGGTCACGACCTGAACATCATCGCGCCCGAGGATCAGGCCATAACCGCGGACATGACCCGCGCGGTGTTCGATCCGGGCCGCATCAACGTCTATGCCGACGACTGGCGCGTGGCTGCGGCATAAGGGGGGAACCATGGAAAAGACCGTTAATCACAAGGCCTGGTTTCTGGTCCTGCCGGTGCTGGTGCTGGTCGCGTTCTCGGCGGTGATCCCGCTGATGACCGTGGTCAACTATGCGTTCCAGGACACGTTCGGGAACAACGTGTTCTTCTGGAACGGCACAGGCTGGTTCACCGACCTGCTGCAATCGGAACGCATGTGGAACGCGCTTGGGCGCCAGCTGGTGTTCTCGGGCATCATCATCGCGATCGAGATTCCGCTTGGCATCTTTGTCGCGCTGAACATGCCCAAACGCGGATTTTGGGCCAGCGTCGTTCTGGTCCTGATGTCGCTGCCGCTGCTGATCCCGTGGAACGTGGTGGGCACCATCTGGCAGATCTTCGGGCGCGTCGATATCGGCCTGCTGGGATACACGCTGGACGCCTTGGGCATCGACTACAACTATACCCAGAACCCTATCCATGCCTGGGCCACTGTCATCGTGATGGACGTTTGGCATTGGACGTCACTGGTCGCACTGCTGGCCTATGCCGGGCTGCAGTCCATCCCCGACGCCTATTACCAGGCTGCACGGATCGATCAGGCCAGCCGCTGGAAGGTGTTCCGCTATATCGAGCTGCCCAAGATGGCGGGCGTCCTGATGATCGCGATCCTGCTGCGGTTCATGGACAGCTTCATGATCTATACCGAACCCTTCGTGGTCACCGGGGGCGGTCCGGGCAACGCGACCACCTTCCTGTCGATCGACCTGGTCAAGATGGCCCTGGGGCAGTTCGACCTGGGTCCGGCGGCGGCCTTTTCGCTGATGTATTTCCTGGTGATCCTGCTGATTTCCTGGGTCTTCTATACGGTCATGACCAATCTGGACAAAAGGGGCTGAAGGTATGGGCAAGCGCATCAACGGCAGCGCCGTCGTCATGATCCTGTATCTTCTGTTCCTGTTGCTGCCGATCTATTGGCTGATCAACATGAGCCTGAAGACCAACGCTGAAATCACCGGCACCTTTGGCCTGTGGCCCCGCAACCTGACCTTTGCCAACTATGCCACCATCCTGACGGACCCGGCATGGTACATGGGATACGTGAACAGCCTGATCTATGTTGTTCTGAACACGGTGATTTCGGTCGCCGTGGCGTTGCCGGCGGCCTATGCGTTCAGCCGCTATCACTTCATGGGCGACAAGCATCTGTTCTTCTGGCTGCTGACCAACCGCATGGCCCCGCCCGCGGTGTTCGCATTGCCGTTCTTTCAGCTGTATTCATCGGTCGGGCTGTTCGACACGCACATTGCCGTGGCGCTGGCGCATTGCCTGTTCAACGTGCCGCTGGCCGTCTGGATCCTGGAGGGTTTCATGCGCGGCGTCCCAAAGGAGATCGACGAGACCGCTTATATCGACGGCTACAGCTTTGGGCGGTTCTTTACCCGGATCTTCATGCCGCTGATTTCTTCGGGGATCGGGGTTGCGGCGTTCTTCTGCTTCATGTTCAGCTGGGTCGAACTGCTGTTGTCACGGACGCTGACATCCGTGGCGGCCAAGCCGATCGCCGCGACCATGACCCGAACCCAAGGCGCATCGGGCGTCGATTGGGGGGTGCTGGCGGCGGCGGGCGTGCTGACCATCGTGCCGGGGGCCTTGGTCATCTGGTTCGTCCGAAACTATATCGCCAAGGGCTTTGCCCTGGGCCGCGTGTAAGGGGGATACGCCATGTCATGGATGGCCTGGACGCTGCCGACCGCGATCTTTTTCGTCACCATCGCCCTGTTGCTGGTCACCTTTTCGGTGCTGGCGGTCCGGTTCCCGGAAACGCCCCGACGCGGCGTTCTGGGGATAGAGACGACGCGGGGCGACCGCCTGTTCATCACGCTTTTGGGCTCTGCCTTCATCACCCTGGCTTGGCTGGGACTGATGACGGCCGCGCTGCCCTGGGCGATGCTGGTTTGCCTGGTCTGGGCCGCCGCCGTCTTTCGGTGGGTCTGACATAGAGCATCGGCCTGCGGGAATGAGGGTTTCGCAGGCTGTCTGAGACTGTTGAGAAATTCCAGGGAGGGAATACAAATGAGCCTGAGATTGCTGTCCACAACCGCGGTGATGCTGGCATTGTCCGGCCCCGCCTTTGCCGATATCGAGGCCGCGCGCGCGTTCCTCGATGCCGAGATCGGCGATCAGTCCGTCCTGACCCGCGAGGAGCAGGAAGGCGAGATGCAGTGGTTCATCGACGCCGCAGAACCCCTGTCGGGCATGTCGATCAACGTGGTGTCGGAAACGATCACCACCCACGAATACGAAAGCCGCGTCCTGGCACCGGCCTTTACCGCCATCACCGGAATCCAGGTCACCCATGACCTGATCGGCGAAGGTGACGTCGTCGAGAAACTGCAGACCCAGATGCAGACCGGCCAGAACGTGTACGACCTGTACATCAACGACGCCGATCTGGACGGCACGCACTGGCGGTATCAGCAGGTGCGCAACATCACCGACTGGATGACCGGAGAGGGCGCCGATTTCACGAACCCGGGTCTGGATCTGGACGATTTCATCGGTCTGGATCAGGCCACCGCGCCCGACGACAAGCTGTACCAGCTGCCCGTGCAACAGTTCGCGAACCTGTACTGGTTCCGCCACGACTGGTTCACCGACCCCGACATCATGGCCGAATTCCGCGCCGAATACGGATACGACCTGGGCGTTCCCGTGAACTGGTCCGCCTACGAGGACATCGCCAAGTTCTTTACCGGGCGCGAGATCGACGGCCAGCAGGTCTATGGCAACATGGATTACGGCAAAAAGGACCCGTCGCTTGGCTGGCGGTTCACCGATGCGTGGCTGTCGATGGCGGGGGCCAGCGACAAGGGCGAACCGAACGGTTTCCCGGTCGACGAATGGGGCATCCGGGTCAACGACGACTTTCAGCCCGTCGGATCGTGCATGGCGCGGGGCGGGGCGACGAACAGTCCGGCCGCCGTCTATGCGATCGAGAAATACATCGACTGGCTGCAGAACTATACGCCCCCGGCCGCTGCAGGCATGACCTTCAGCGAGGCAGGCCCGGTTCCCGCGCAGGGCAACATCGCCCAGCAGATGTTCTGGTACACCGCCTTTACCGCCGACATGGTCAAGGAAGGCCTTCCGGTCATGAACGACGACGGCACGCCGAAATGGCGCATGGCCCCGTCGCCCTATGGCGCCTATTGGGAAGAAGGCATGAAGGTCGGCTATCAGGACGTGGGATCGGCCACGCTGATGCAATCGACCCCTGTCGACCGCGCACAGGCGGCGTGGCTTTATGCGCAGTTCATCGTGTCCAAGACGGTCGATACAAAGAAAAGCCATGTCGGCCTTACCTTTGTGCGCGACAGTTCGATCCGGCATGAGAGCTTTACCGAGCGGGCGCCGCAACTGGGCGGCCTGGTCGAGTTCTATCGCTCTCCTGACCGGGTCCGCTGGTCGGATACCGGGGCGAACATCCCCGACTATCCGCGTCTGGCGCAGCTGTGGTGGCAGAACATCGGGGATGCGTCCTCGGGTGCCAAGACCGCGCAGGAGGCGCTGGACGCGCTGTGCGAACAGCAGGAAGACGTGCTGGACCGTCTGGAGCGTTCCGGTGTGCAGGGTGATCTGGGCCCGGTCCTGAACGAAGAGCAGGACCCCCAGTACTGGCTCGACCAGCCCGGCGCCCCCGTCGCCAAGCTGGAGAACGAAAAGCCCGCGCCGGTCACCATCGCCTATGAAGAGCTTATCAAGCGCTGGCAGGAGTGATCCCTGCGCATTAACCTGAGGGGGGCGCGGTCATCCGCGCCCCCGTTCGTGACGAAAGGACCGCCCATGACCCACATCCTTGCCATCGACCAGGGCACGACCTCGTCCCGGGCCATCGTCTTTGACGCAAAGATGGTCCCCTGCGGCAGTGCGCAGGAGGAATTTCCCCAGCATTTTCCGCAATCGGGTTGGGTTGAACATGATCCTGCCGATCTGTGGGCCAGCACCGCCGCCACCTGCCGCGCCGCGATCGAGAAATGCGGCAATCCGCGCATCGAGGCCATCGGCATCACCAACCAGCGCGAGACCGTCGTGGTCTGGGACCGCAGGTCGGGCCGCGCGATTCACAACGCCATCGTCTGGCAGGACCGCCGCACCGCCGAATTCTGTCGCGAGCTGGAGGCCGCGGGCCATGCCGAGATCATCACGGCCCGCACCGGGCTGCTGGTCGATCCCTATTTCTCGGCGACCAAGCTGAAGTGGATTCTGGACCATGTCGACGGCGCCCGCGCGCGTGCCGAGGCGGGCGATCTGGCATTCGGCACCGTGGACAGCTGGCTGATCTGGAACCTGACCGGCGGACAGGTGCATGCCACCGACGCGACGAACGCCGCGCGCACGATGCTGTATGACATTCACAAGGGCCGCTGGTCGGCCACCATCTGCAAACTGTTCGACATCCCCATGTCGATGCTGCCCGAGGTCAAGGATTGCGCCGCCGATTTCGGCACCACGCGTCCCGACCTGTTCGGGCGGCCCATTCCTATCACCGGCGTCGCAGGCGACCAGCAGGCGGCCACCGTAGGTCAGGCCTGTTTCCAACCGGGCATGCTGAAATCGACCTATGGCACCGGCTGTTTCGCGTTGCTGAACACCGGGGACAAGCCGGTGGCGTCGACGCAGCGGTTGTTGACCACAATCGCCTATCAGCTGGACGGCAAGCCGACCTATGCGCTGGAGGGGTCGATCTTTATCGCGGGCGCGGTCGTGCAATGGCTGCGCGACGGGCTGAAGATCATCCGCGATGCAAAGGAAACCCAACCTTTGGCCGAACGCGCCGATCCGGGACAGCAGGTGATCCTGGTCCCGGCCTTCACGGGTCTGGGCGCACCTTATTGGTCGCCCGACAGTCGCGGCGCGATTTTTGGCCTGACCCGCAATTCAGGCCCCGCAGAACTGGCCCGTGCCGCGCTGGAGAGCGTGGGTTTCCAGACCCGCGACCTGCTGGAGGCGATGAAGGCCGATTGGGAGCCAAAGGGAGAGACCGCGCTGCGCGTCGATGGCGGGATGAGCGCGTCCGATTACGCGATGCAGTTCCTGTCCGATATTCTGGGCGCGCCCGTCGACCGCCCCAAGGTTCTGGAAACCACGGCCCTGGGCGCGGCCTGGCTGGCGGGGCAGGGGCCGGGGATCTATCCCGATCAGGCCGGGTTCGCCAAGGACTGGGCGCTGGACCGCAGCTTTGCCCCCGCAATGGACGATGACGACCGCGCCGCGCGCTATGACGCCTGGCGCCGCGCGGTAAAGGCCACGATGTCGCTGTGACCGCCTGTTGACGCGGCCGGATTGCAGGTTAAATCGGGTCGATCACAGACAGGACATGACGATGACCCAGCACAAGGTGATCTTTGACACCGACCCCGGCGTGGACGATGCGCTGGCCCTTTATTATCTGGTGCGCCACCCGCAGGTCGACCTGCTGGGCGTGACGACCGTGTTCGGCAATGCGCCGGTGGCGATGACGACACGCAACGCGCGCTTTCTGTTACAGGAATGGGGCCATGACGCGCCCGTCCATCGCGGGGCCGAAGGGCCGATGACCCCGGACATGCCGCCCGAATTCTGGCCCACGCATATCCACGGCGACAACGGTCTGGGCAACCACCCGACCCCGCAGCGGCCGGTGGACGAACCTGACACCGCGGCCCAATTCCTGATCGACACCATCCGCGCCCATCCGGGCGAGGTGCGTGTTCTGGCCGTTGGTCGCATGACCAACTTGGCCTGCGCGTTGCAGATGGCCCCCGACATCGCGGGGCTGGTGCGTGACGTGGTGATCATGGGCGGCGCGTTTCGCGTACCCGGCAACATCACCCCCGCGGCCGAGGCAAACATCTGGGGCGACCCGCTGGCCGCCGACATCGTTTTTGGTGCGGAATGGCCGGTGGTCGCGGTGCCGCTGGACCTGACCACGCGCACCTTCATGGACAGCGCGATGCTGGCCGATCTGGGCGCGCGGGGGGGCGCGGGGATGCAACTGGTCGCCGACCTGTCGCAGGGCTATGTCGGATTCTATCAGGCGGCGGGTTATGACGGGATGCTGGTCCATGACTGCACCTCCGCCGTCTATCTGACCGACCCCGATCTGTTCACCCTGGTGCAGGGAGAGGTCCGTGTCCTGTCCGACGGCATCGCCCTGGGCCTGACGCTGATGAACCCCGCCGACCGCCAGGGTCCGTTGGGCGCATGGGACGGACGACCCCGCCAATCCGCGACGCTGGACGGACAGACCGACGCGATCCTGGCGCGTATTGGACAGGTTTGTACGGCCTAGGCGAAACACGGGACGATGCTGCGCGATTGTCCCGTTCCATCGAACACAGAGCGCGCGATTTCGCGCCTAATCTTTCGTTTGTGTGACCCTTATCTGACAGTCATCGGAACGGACCAGACGTGCATCCGGCGCGCCACCGTTGCCAAGATATTGTTCGATTAAGGAAAATAACCATGAAAAACTTCGTGTTCGCCATCGCCGCCCTGACCCTGACCGCTGGTGGCGCACTGGCCGCCGTGAATGGCACCAACGAGCGCCCCAATTCGGGTTCGGTCGCCACCGCCGTCGTCGAAACCGTGCAGGTTCCGGCCAACACCGTGATGACCTCGGCCGAACTGTCGCGCGCAAACCTGTCGGGTGACGAGCTGCTGACCGTGACCAAGATCTCGGGCGACAGCGAAATCGCTGACCTGAACAGCGACCGCTGATCCGCGTCATCCACTGATGACGACTGATGACGGACCGTCACGCAGATGCGTGGCGGTCTTGTCATTTGTGCCGTATGCTTGTCCCGATGCGGGACCAGCGGAGGATCTGGACATATGACGGACCTCAAGGCACTGCGCTGTTTCGTGGCCATCATCGACGAAAGCGGCTTTGCGGCGGCGGCACGGCGAATGGGCATTTCCAAAAGCATGTGCAGCAAGATGCTTGCCGATCTGGAGGCGGAACTGGGCACGCGCCTGCTGACCCGGACCACCCGCGCGGTGACGCCCACGGCCGCGGGCCTTGGCTTTCACCAGCAGGTCACGGACATCCTTGCCCGCCTGGACGCGGCGTTCGAGGATGTGCGCGCCGCATCCAGCCGCCCGTCGGGCCCCCTGAAGCTGGGGGTGCCGGTTCAATACACGTTAAAGGTCTTTCAGCCGCATCTGATGCGTTTCATGGACGAACATCCCGACATCCAGCTGGACGTGGTTCTGGATGACAGCCGGTCGGACATGACCCGCGACGGGTTCGACGCCGTCATCCGCATCGGCATTCTGGAGGATAGCAGTCTGCATGCCCGCCGCCTGCATGATGCCAACATCATGCTGGTCGCTTCGCCCGATTACGTGGCGCGCCACGGCAGTCCACAGCGCCCGGGGGACCTGCGCGACCACCAGTGCCTGCACTATACCAACCTCAAGGGGGCGGGCACTTGGCCGATGCTGAGCGGGACCGAGATGGTGTACCAGAAAATAACCCCCGCTTTTTCCAGCAACAATGGCGAATTGCTGCGTGCCTTGGCGGTTGCGGGCAAGGGTATCGCACTGGCCCCGGAATTTCAGGTGGCCGACGATCTGGCGCGTGGGTTGCTGGTGCCGGTGCTGGCGGATCACGCGTTGCCGGGTGTGCCGATCCATGTCGTCTATTCCAGTCGCAAGCTGGTGACAGCGGCCCTGGCGGCGTTCCTGGATTTCGTTGGGCGGCTGGATCTGGCCTGACCGCATTGCCGGACAGAATGCCGCCTTGCGCATGCCGCCGCGGTCTGTCCTGCTGATCCCCGACAAGGAAAGGCACGGGACATGGGCGAACAGGGTAGGGTTGCGGTCATCGGCGGGGGCCTCACCGGGCTGACCTGCGCGCGGGCGCTGGCGGATGCGGGACATGCCGTTGCCGTGTTCGACAAGGGTCGCGGCATCGGTGGCAGGCTGGCGACACGCCGGACCGAAGGCGGATTGCGGTTCGATCACGGCGCGCAGGTGCTGCCCGCGACCGATCCCGGTTTCGCGGCGCTGCTGGACACGATGGTCTGCGACGGTCATGCGGCGGAATGGAACGATGGTTTCGTGGGCACCCCCGGCATGGCCCAGATCCCGCGTGCCTTGGCGCAGGGGATGGACGTTTACACTGGGGCGATGGTCACTGCACTGGATCACGGTCCGACCGGCTGGCATCTGCGCGGAACGGGCATCGACCACCACGCCGACACCGTTGTGCTGGCCATTCCCGCCCCGCAGGCGCGCGACCTGCTGGGTGCGGGTCATGCATTCGTCGCGCCGCTGGCGCAGGTCCGCTATCAGGCCAGCATCACGGTGATGGCTGGGCTGGACCCGGAGGCGCCGCGGCCCTTTGTTACGCATCGCGGCACCGGCGCACTGGCCTGGGTCGCACAGGACGGTGCCAAGCCGGGCCGCGACGGACAGCCCCTGACCACGTGGGTGGTGCAGGCCGATCCTGATTTTAGCATGACCCATATCGACCTGCCCTTTGCGGAACTGGCGGACTTGATCGCGCCGCAGTTGCTGGACCTGCTGGGCGCGCGGCCCGATCACCTGCACCACGCGGTCGCCCATCGCTGGCTTTATGCACTGACGGAAACGGCGCTTGGCCAACCCTTCCTGGCTGATGACACGACGGGTCTGATCGTCGGCGGGGATTGGGCGTTGGGGCCGCATGCGGAACATGGCTGGGCCAGCGGCCGTGCGATGGCCGCGCATCTGCTGGCGCGACCATGACCGACGACCGCACCCCCCGCCCTGTGCCACAGGGACGGCTGACGCGCATGATGCGCCTTGGCGGTCTGGCAGGCGGCATGGGCGGTCGCGCGCTGGCGCAAGGCGCGCGGCAGTTGGCGACGGGGCGGCGACCTTCGGCGCAGGATCTGTTCCTGACGCCCGCGAATGCCGCACGGCTGGCCGCACAGTTGGCGCAGATGCGCGGCGCCGCGATGAAGATGGGCCAGCTGGTGTCGATGGAGGCGGGCGATTTCCTGCCCCCCGAACTGACTCAGATCATGGCGCGGCTGCGTGCCGATGCCGACCCGATGCCACCCAAACAACTGCAGGCCGTGTTGGACAGGGCCTGGGGGCTGGGGTGGCTGCGCCATTTCGCGCGCTTTCAGGTGCGACCGATCGCGGCGGCATCCATCGGTCAGGTGCACCGGGCACAGACCAGGGATGGGCGCGATCTGGCGATCAAGGTGCAATACCCCGGTGTGCGCGGCAGCATCGACAGCGACATCGACAATATGGGTCTGCTGTTGCGCATTCCCGGCCTGATGCCACAGGGTGTCGACCTGCCCGCCCTGATGGACGAAGCCCGCAGCCAGCTGCATGCCGAGGCGGATTATGTCCGCGAGGCTGCGCAGATGCGCCGGTACGCGGCCAACCTGGCGGGGCGCGACGAATTCCGCCTGCCGGTGCCCGACGATCAGTTCAGTACTGCGGATGTGCTGGCGATGGATTTCATCGATAGCCGCCCGATCGAGGTTCTGGCCGACGCACCACAACCGATGCGCGACCGCGCCGCCCATCACCTGGCCCGCCTTGTCATCGAGGAGTTGTTCGGCTTCGATTTGATGCAGACCGATCCGAACTTTGCCAACTATCGCTGGCAGCCGGATGACGCGCATCCGGACGGCGGGCGGATCGTGCTGTTGGACTTTGGTGCCACGCGAGGGTTTTCCGCACCCGTTGCGCCGCGCTATCTGGCACTGTTGCGCGCGGCACTGGCCAATGACCGCGATGGGGTACGCCGCGCGGCCATCGAGATCGGCTATTTTCGCGAACAGACCGACGCAGAGCACCAGACCGTGCTGTTGCAGATCATGGACTTGGCCTTTGACCCGCTGCGTGCCGGCGGGATGATGGACCTGACCGACAGCGACATTCCCCGGCAGGTGGCCGATCTGGCGATGCAGTTCGCGCGCACCCGCACGCGCGCCGAGATGCCCCCGCCCGAGATCCTGTTCCTGCACCGCAAGATCGGAGGGCTGTATCTGCTGCTGGCGCGACTGCGCGCACGGGTCGATCTGGATGCGCTGGTGCGGCCAGACGAACTGGCACGCATGCTGGCGGCTCGACGCTAGGGCTGGTCCATCTCGTGCAGGCGATCCCGCGTCAGGCGCAGGATCATGCGAAATTCGTCGGTGACGGTCAGGGCTTGGCCCATGCCCTCGGCAGGGACGGCGCCCGGATCCTCCTGCCCGTCGCGCAGGGTCTCCCGTTGGTCCAGCCAATCTATGACCGGCTGGCGGGCCTGCGGATCCAGCGCTGCGACCAACTGTGCCAACAGGCGGCGTTGCGCGACAAGACGGGCTTCCAGCGTGGCAATGGCGGTGTCGGTCATCGGTGCCTCCTGGGGCGAACATGTGACGGGACAACGCGGGCGCGGCCTGCGGGGTTCATCCGGTGATGAACCCCCCCGCCAGCAGGTCACCCATCAGGGCCGCGATATCACGGGTCAGGCGGTCGCGGGGCACGTCGGCAAACACCTCGGCCAGCGTGACGGCCAGATCTGTCGCACTGCCCGGTATTGCCAGCAGGGCCCAGACCGCATGGCCGACCGGATTCAGATGCCAGACGACCGGGTCCGAGGGCGTCCACAGGAACGCGCCCGAGCCGATCTGCCGTACCACGATGCCTGCCGACTGCTGCATCACCCGGTCCGGTTGCACCGGTACGGACTGCCGGTCCGGCGCGAACAGCGGATCCGCCAATGGATCGGCCAGCGGCACGTTGGTCTGGGGCGGGGCATGGGGTGCGAAAGCCCGGCGCAGCAGGGCGACCGCATCCTCCAGATCAGCATAGACCAGCCGCAGGCAGGTCATCGCCGCTGCCATGTCGTGAGTCGTGGCAAAAGCCTGATCCGCGCTGCCCAGATCGGCCATGTTCTGTGCCAGCAGGTGACGCACCGCCTGGTCGGGGTCCATCCGGTGCAGTGTGGCGGGGGCGATATCGCGCCGGTCCAGCACGATCAGCGTGCCGGGGCGGGCCTGCGTGCCATGCGGTGCCACATTGGCGGCCGCCAGATAGGCGTATCGCCTGTCGCGCGGCCCCGGTGTTGCCGCAACATGGCGGCGACACGCGGGCGTCGTGCCGTTGGGCAGCGGCAGCCGAAGGCGGGGCGCGATGCCCAGAGCGACGGCCTGCAAGTCCGCAGTCAGCGGCAGCACGTCGTCGCAGAACACCGTGACGTCGGGCTCTGCGGTCAGGCGACCGATCAGCGTGCTTTTCCCCGCCCGCATCGGACCCGTCAGCAGGATCAGATCGCCCGCGAAACGAAACGCCCCGCAATGCAGCGCCATGCAACTGGGGCGGTCGGCCACAAACCCCTCGGACAGGTCGGCCATCAGGGCGCAGGCGGCACTGGCCGCATCCAGCCCGGCCAGATCGCCCTCAAAGAACGGCGATCGCGCCGAGAACCCGCCCGCCCCCCGTGTCACCAGCGTCTGCCTGTCGCCGGGGCGCGGCGCGGACAGGGTCTGCGGCTGCCATCCGTGGATCGCGGCCATCAGTGCCTGGTGGACCGGCTGTGCGCCCCGCAGGCGCAGCGACAGGCCGGTTCCGGGAAAGTGCAGGGTGGTGTCCGGGTCGCGCGACTGGCGCGGGATTCCTGCGGGGCGGGTGCGGGTCCGGGGGGTCACTGGGGATCAGCGCGACGGCTTGGACCAGTCGCGGCGGATGCCGGGTCGTGACGGGCGGCTGCCGCGATGGGCGCGGTGTGTCGAACGGCCTGCCCGGTTGCCGGGCCGCGATGCGCGGCTGGCCCGGCTTGCCCGCCCGCCACCGCTGCCGCCCCGGCCGCTATTTCCGCGACCGCTATTGCCACGCCCGCTGCCGCCCCGACCGCTGTTTCCGCGACCGCTTCCTCCGCGACCGCTTCCTCCGCGCCCGCTGGCGTCACTGGCATGCGCGGTCCCGAACCCTGCCAGCGCGGGGGCCACATAGATCGCGCCTGCCGCCCCTGCGGCCAGACCCAGCTTGGCTAGAAGACCGCGACGCGAGAGGCGGATATCGGATGTATCGGACATGGGCTTCTTCCTTTGTGTTGCTGCAACCGGTCCTGTCCGGTTCATATGTGCAACGGGCCGTCGGGGCGGCTTATTCCCCGCCGACGGGAAAAATCTGTGATCCGGTATCGGCGCAGGCCGACGGCGATGCGACCATGCCATGGCCAAAGACCGGATCGCGGCCCGGGGCGCCCAGATCGGTGGCGCAACGAAACAGGCGATCGCGCGCATCCACGGCACTCAGCCCGTCACGGTCCATCCCAAGCGCAAGCGCCGCCGATACAAAGGGCGCGGCATAGGACGTGCCCGACCGCAGCCTGCCCCCGTCGATCGAGGCGGCGGTCCACAGGTTCACCCCCGGCGCCGCCAATGCGACATGCGGGCCCCGCGCGGCCTGGCGATAGGGCGCGCGATCGGCATCGATCGCAGTGACGGCGATCACCTCGGGCCAGGCGGCGGGAAAGGCCGGGGCCGCGCCCGGCCCGCCGTTACCCGCCGCCGCCACCATGCCAATACCCGCATCGCGCGCCTGTACCACGACCTGGCGCAGCACCGGGTTGGCGGGTCCGGAAAACGACATGTTGATGACCTGCACCCGCGCCTGGATCAGGACGTCCAGTGCGTTCAGCAATGAAAACGCATCCGCGGCCGCCCCGTCGGCGCGGCTGTGGAACGCTTCGACCGCCATCAGGTCGGCCTGCGGCAGCAGGCCGGGGGCGCGGCCCTGCGCGTTGCCAATCAGCAGCGCGGCGACGGCGGTGCCGTGCCGGCGCCCCGCTGCGTTGCGCCCGTCCAGATCGACCTGATCGACGCGCAGCGACTGGCCACGCAGCGACGGATGGTCGGGATTGACGCCGGTGTCGATCATGCCGATCCGCGGCCTGGCCTGCAGGTCGGCGGGGCTCCAGCTGACCATCTGCTGGGCCGCGCAATCGGCGCCGTCGCATGTCAGGTCGTCCGGGCGATAAAGCGAATTCAGCGCCGCCAGCGATCCGGGCAGCAGGCGGGCGATCTCTGCGCGTGCCTGGGCTGCGTTGCGGCCCGGCGGCAGGCGCAGTCGGGCGGCGCTGCGGGCCAGCGTGGTGTTGTCGCGCTGCGACAGCACATCGTACCCTGCGGCCCGCAACGGCTGCAGGGTTTGACCTGGTGCCATGATCACTACCATTTCCGGGCGGGGACGCGCGCGGGGCTGCCGCTGGCGCACGGGTCGGGATACCGACGCGCGCCCGGATGCTGCGCTGCCGTCGGATGCGCGGGCGGTCCCCGTCCCGATCAGCGTGGGCGCCGCATAGGCAAGGCCCGCCGCCAGACCCATGCGGGTCAGCAGCGCGCGGCGCGTGGTCGGGGCGTCCTGGGTCATGGGCAGGTCCTTGATGCGATCGGATCGGGGCATGGGAACGGGCGGCACGGCCATTCTATTCCCCATGATCCGCGGCGCGCGCTTTTCTTTCGCCGATGGTGGAATAAAACCGGACGAGCCGCGTTTCAAGGCTGACCGTTACCGCAAGGGGGATCCCGCCCGTGACCGATGACCTGCGCGCCCAGATGATCGCGCTGCTGCCACGCCTGCGGTCCTTTGCCCGCGGCCTGTCGCGGCACCACGCGCTGGCCGACGACCTGGTGCAGATCACCGTGGAAAAGGCGTTGCGCAACCTGGACCGGTTCGTGCCGGGGACGCGGATGGACAGCTGGCTGTTCCGCATCCTGCGCAACAGTTTTATCGACCATGTGCGTGCGCGGCGTGACACCGACAGCCTGGACGACGACGATGCGCTGCCCCTCATCGGCCATGACGGACGCGAGGTGACCGAGACGCGTCTGCATCTGGCCGATGTCCGTCGCGCCATGAACCGCCTGCCCGAGGATCAGCGTGTGGTGCTGATGCTGGTCTGCGTCGAGGGCATGCGCTATCGCGAGGCGGCGCTGGCGCTGGACGTGCCGCAGGGAACCGTCATGAGCCGCCTTGGCCGCGCCCGTGCGGCCCTGGCGCAGTCCCTGCAGGAGGGCCAACCCTGTCGCCAGCCCGGCTCGTCTCACGCAATCCGCAAAGGCATGTCCCGATGACCCGTACAGATTCCCCGATAGACCCCAACGACGAGAGCGACGAGATGCTGATGGCCCTGGCGGACGGCGAACTGGACGATGCGACCGCCGATGGGCTGTGGCGGCGGATCGAGTCCGACCCGGCGCTGGCCGACCGCTTTTCCCTGTTCGCCGACACCCGTCACGGCTTGCAGGCGGCCTATCCGCCCCAGCCCGTTTCCGATCAGCTGATCGCCACGATCATGGCCGGCGCCCCGGCGCCGGTGGTCGTGCCGTTCGGGCGCAAGCTGGCCGCCCGGCCAGTGGCGGGGTGGGCCATGGCCGCGTCTGTGGTGCTGGCCGTGGGGCTTGGCGGCTTTCTGGCCGGTCGCATGACGCCCCCGGCGGGTGGAATGTTGCAACAGGCTGCGGTCGCGCTGGCACAGGTGCCGACCGGTGGCGATGCCGTCCTGGCCGACGGTGCGGTGGCGCGGGCGCTGGCCAGCTATGACACCGATCTGGGTGTGTGCCGTCTGATCGAGGCGCAAAAGGAACGGGCACTGATGTGCCGGGATCAGGACGGCTGGTCGGTGGCATTGGCCGTGGCCGGCGCGGGTCAGGACGCCTTTTTGCCCGCATCGGATCTGGGCACGGCGCTGATCGACGCGGCGCTGGACGAAATCGGCGCGGGCCCCGCACTGGACCTGGGAGCCGAGGCCGCAGCCCTGACCGACTGATCGCGGCATGGAACATCCCGCGATGTGCCGTGTTGGGAGGGCCTTGGGGAAAGGCCGGTTGGCATATGTGGAACTGGATATCAGAGAATAGCGGGCTGGTTCAGGCCGGAATGGCGGCGGTCACGGCACTTGTCTGGATGGTCTATCTGCACATCATCGTGTCAGGCCTGCGCCGCCAGCGGAGAACAGAGATCCTGATCTATCTGGGCGGTGCCCGGTCCCTGTCGGCGCGCATCCTGGTCAGCAACCTGGGGTTCGAGCCGATCTATGTCCTTGAGATCATGTTGACCGTCTGGACGGCCGGCGGCGAACGAATGTCCTCGGTCGCGGACCGGACAGAGATCGCGCAAGGCCAGCATTCGACCCCGCGCGAGGCGACCCTGCAGGGGCCGCTGAAAAGCGGCGATCACGTCGATATCGGCAGTGTTCTGGATCTGCTGGACCGCGCCCGCCATAGCTGCTTTGACACGCTGGAGACGGCGGATATCCGCGAGGTCGAGGTGACCGTCGCGGCCATCACCGCGGCCGACAGCCGAATTGCCGCCGCAGCCCGCCGTTTTTCGATGCGGGGTCAGGGGGACGACATGTCGCTGTGCCCGCAGAGCCTGCACGCGCGCCAGATCCGGTCGCGTTGGCGTCGCCGTCAGATAGAGGCAAAGATGCGCGACAGGATGTGATCAATCGCCGCCGAACAGGTCGCGGGTGAACACCCGGTCTGCCACGTCCTGAAGGTCAGTTGTCAGGCGGTTTGCGACGATCACGTCGGCGCGTTCCTTGAATTCGGACATGTCGCGGATGACCTCGGAGCCGAAAAAACGCGCGTCGGGCAGGGCGGGTTCGAATACGACCACCTCCAGCCCCTTGGCCTTCAGGCGTTTCATGATGCCCTGCACCGCGGACTGTCGAAAGTTGTCGGATCCGGCCTTCATCACCAGCCGATAGATGCCCACAACCCGCGGCTTGCGGGCCAGGATCGCGTCCGCGATCACGTCCTTGCGGGTGCGGTTCGCATCGACCACGGCGGCGATCAGGTTCTGGGGCACGTCGTTGTAATTGGCCAGCAACTGCTTGCTGTCCTTGGGCAGGCAATAGCCGCCATAGCCGAATGACGGGTTGTTGTAGTGGGCGCCGATGCGCGGGTCCAATCCGACGCCTTCGATGATCTGGCGACTGTCCAGCCCAAGCGACATCGCATAGCTGTCCAACTCGTTGAAATAGGCCACGCGCAGCGCAAGATAGGTGTTTGCGAACAACTTGATCGCCTCGGCCTCGGTCGATCCGGTCAGCAGGACCGGCACATCCGCGTCCAGCGCGGCCTCGGCCAACAGATCGGCGAAGGCGCGGCCGCGGGGGCTGTCCTCTCCGACGACGATGCGGGACGGGTGCAGGTTGTCGTGCAGCGCGCGCCCCTCGCGCAGGAACTCGGGACTGAAGATCACCTGATCGGTGCCAAGCCGGGCGCGGACGTCGTTGGTGAAGCCCACAGGAACGGTCGACTTGACCACGATCACCGCCTGCGGGGCCAAACGCGTGACGTCGCGGATCACTGCCTCGACGCTGGAGGTGTTGAAGTAGTTCGTCACCGGGTCGTAATCGGTCGGCGTTGCCACGATGACGAAATCCGCATCCGCATAGGCCGTGGCAGGGTCGGTCGTGGCGGTCAGGTCCAGTGTCTGCATGGCCAGGTGGCGCGCGATGTCGTCGTCGATGATCGGGCATTCACGATCATTCAGCATGGCCACCCGGCTCGCATCGACGTCCAGCGCGCGGACGGTATTGCGGGCGGCCAGCAGGACGGCATTGGACAGGCCGACATAGCCGATGCCTGCAACGGCTATGATTTTTCTCGACATGGCGGTGCTCCAGATGGTGTGTCGGGCACCATAGCGCGCGGCGGCGGCGTTGCAACCGCCGCTGCGCAGAGTCGTGTGCTACATCGCCTTGGCTTCGGCGCGGCGCGCGTGCAGCGACGGTTCGGTATAGCCCGACGGCTGGCTGGTCCCGGTCAGCACCAGATCGCGCGCCGCCAGGAACGCCGGTCCGTCAAAACCGGGGGCCATCGGCCGATAGGCCGGGTCGCCCGAGTTCTGGCCGTCGACCTTGGCGGCCATGCGGCGCAGCGCGTCCTCGACCTGATCGACGGTGATCAGGCCGTGTTCCAGCCAGTTGGCCAGATACTGCGCGCTGATGCGGCAGGTGGCGCGGTCTTCCATCAGCTGAACGTCGTCGATGTCGGGCACCTTGGAACAACCGATGCCCTGATCGACCCACCGAACGACATAGCCCAGGATCCCCTGCGCGCTGTTGTCCAGTTCCCGCAGCACCTGATCCTGCGGGATCGGACCGTCGGCCAGCGCCGGCGTCAGCAGCAGGTCCAGATCGGGGATGGGCTGTCCCGCCAGCTCGTCCTGGCGCGCGGCCACGTCGATCTGGTGATAGTGCAGCGCATGCAGCGTCGCCGCCGTCGGCGAGGGCACCCAGGCCGTGCTGGCGCCCGATTTCGGGTGGCCGACCTTGACCTGCAGCATTTCGGCCAGGGCATCGGGCTTTGCCCACATTCCCTTGCCGATCTGCGCGCGGCCCCGCATGCCCGATGCCAGGCCGATCAGGACGTTGCGATCCTCGTATGCCTTCAGCCAGGTCGCGGTCTTCATCCCGTCACGCCCGACAAAGGCACCGGCCTGCATCGAAGTGTGGATCTCGTCCCCGGTACGGTCCAGAAAGCCCGTGTTCACAAAGAAGATCCGATTGCGGATCGCGTGGATGCAGGCCGCCAGGTTCGCGCTGGTGCGACGTTCCTCGTCCATCAGGCCCAGCTTGACGGTATTGGGCGCCAGGCCAAGAGCCGCCTCGACATGGGCGAACAGGCGGTCGGCGAATGCAGCCTCGTCGGGGCCGTGCATCTTCGGCTTGACGATATAGATCGCACCATTGCGGCTGTTGCGGGGACCGTCGGATTTCTTCAGGTCGTGAATGGCGCAGGCGACGGTGACCATCGCGTCCATCATCCCTTCGGGGGTCGATTGGCCGTCCTTGCGCACCACGTCGGTGGTCATCAGGTGGCCCACGTTGCGCACCAGCAGCAGGGCCCGACCCTGCAGCGTCACGGTGCTGCCGTCGGGGCGGGTCACGGTGCGGTCGTCCTGCAGGCGGCGGGTCATCGACTTGCCACCCTTGTCAAAGGTCTCTGCCAGATCGCCCTTCATCAGGCCCAGCCAGTTGCCATAGACCGCGATCTTGTCCTCGGCATCGACGGCCGCGACGCTGTCCTCGCAATCCTGAATGGCCGACAGCGCGGCCTCCAGCACCACGTCGCGCAACCCGCTGGCGGATGCCGCGCCGATCGGATGGTCGCTGTTGATCACCAGTTCGACATGCAGACCGTTGTGGCGCAGGACATACCCGACATCCGCGCCGTTGTGGCGGGTGCCGACAAAGGCCGACGGTTCGGCCAGTCGCACGGGCTGGCCCGCAACGGTCGCCATTAGCCCCTGCGCATCGGCGTCATAGGCGGTGACATCGGCATGGCTGCCCTTTGCCAGCGGCAGCGCCTGATCCAAAAACTCTGCCGCCTTGGCCACGACCGCATCGCGGCGGGCCGGGTCTAACCCACTTGCGGGCTCCGGCCCCATCACGTCCGATCCGTACATGGCGTCATACAGCGACCCCCACCGGGCATTGGCCGCATTCAGCGCAAAGCGTGCGTTGCTGACCGGCACAACCAGCTGCGGCCCTGCAAGAGTGGCGATTTCGGGGTCGATGGTACCGTTTTCGATGGCAAAAGGCGCAGGTTCGTCAACCAGATAGCCGATGTCGGTCAGAAACGCGCGATAGGCGGCGGCATCCCAAGGCTGATTGCCGCGGGCCTTGTGCCAGGCGTCGATCTGACCCTGCAGCGCGGCGCGCCGTTCCAGAAGGGTGACGTTTTCGGCTGCGAATCCGTCCAGCAGCCCGGCATACCCGTTCCAGAACGCGTCCGCCGACACATCGGTGCCGGGCAGCACCTGCGTCTCGATGAACTGCGCAAAGTCGGGATCGACCTCAAGGCCGTGGCGGGGGGTGGCGGGACGGGTCATGGGGCTCTCCTCGGATGTCGGGGCCTCAGGCATCGGGCCATACCCCAAGCATGGGATACGCCACCGCGACGCTCTTGCCAAGCGTTTTGGAACGATTTTCCACTGTTGACGCAAAATACCCTGTCGGCCCGTGCCGCGGGGGTCCGGGGGCCCCGCAGCCTCGCCGCCCCCCTCGATGGGGGCTGCGAGGCTTTCTGCCTCAAATGCGAGGCGTCGATGCCGATGTCCGTTTCTGCTGGCAGAATGTCGCAATTCTGCCGCCCTGTCGTTTGCCGACGACTAATTTGGGGCGAAAGCCACACCGGACCCCCGAGCAGCGCCATGACCCAGACCTCCGACTTGACCACAGCCCAGCTGATCGCCGCGCGTCTTCCCGGCCATGCGCTGCCGCGCGATCTGTATTGCGGGCAGCAGACGTTTCAGGATGACCTTGAACAGATCTGGTACCGCGAATGGCTGTTCGCCGGACCCAGCTGCGAGCTGCCCAAGACGGGCAGCTACATCACCATGCAGGTCGGCCAGTATCCGGTCATCGTCACCCGCGGTGCCGACGGCCGCATCCGCGCCTTTCACAACGTCTGTCGCCACCGTGGCCAGCGGTTGTGCGCGAAATCGAACGGGACCAATCCGAAACTGGTCTGCCCCTATCACCAATGGACCTACGATCTGAACGGCAAGCTGCTGTTCGCCCGCGACATGGGCCCTGATTTCGATCCGTCGAAATACAGCTTGAAATCAGTGCATTGCGTTGACCTGAATGGCATGGTCTTCATCTGCCTGGCCCAAGTGCCCCCCGCCATCAACGAACTGGCAGCCAACCTGATCCGGTATGCGGCGCCGTCGGGGCTGGCGGATGCCAAGGTCGCTTTCAGCTCGACCATCGTCGAGAACGGCAACTGGAAACTGGTGATGGAAAACAACCGCGAGTGCTATCACTGCAGCGGCAGCCATCCGTCCCTGTGCCGCACCTATTCCGACGATCCGCTGATGACGGTGATGGAGGGGCCGAACGCAGCCTCGCCCGAAATTCTGGACCACTGGACCAAATGCGACGCGGCCAACCTGCCGTCCCGGTTCGTGAACGCCGCCGACATGCAATGGCGCATGGCCCGGGTGCCACTGATGGACCATCAGGAAAGCTTTACCCTGTCGGGCAAGGCCGCAGTGGCGCGGCGGATGGGCACGATGCCCTGGAACGAAGCGGGCAGCCTGATGTTCTATCACTTTCCGTCGTCCTGGAATCATTTCCTGGCCGATCATGCGATCGTCTTCCGCATCCTGCCGATCAGCCCGACCGAGACTCAGGTCACGACCAACTGGCTGGTCCACAAGGACGCGGTCGAAGGGGTCGACTATGATCTGGAAACGCTGACCCGCGTCTGGCTGAACACCAACGATGAGGATCGTCAGGTGGTCGAGGAGAATCAGGCCGGCATCCTGTCGCCCGCCTATGAACCCGGGCCCTATTCCCCCAGCCAGGAGGCCGGGGTGATCCACTTGATCGACTGGTATTGCGGTGTGATGGCATCGCGTCTTGGGCTGCAGCAGGCGGCCGAATAGATGGCGAAACCCCGCCTGAACTGGGCCGCGGAACCGTGGTCCGATGACGAGCCGCTGGAATGCGTCATGGTCGTGCCGGAAACGCGCGACACCGCGACGTTCATCTTTCGGGCCCCGTCGGGGGCGTGGTTCGATTATCAGCCCGGTCAGTTCGTGACGCTGGATCTGCCCGTCGATCCCGCGCGCGGGCAGGCCGGAAACGTCCAGCGGACCTATACGATCAGCTCTTCTCCGTCGCGGCCGCTGTCGATATCCGTTACCGTCAAAGCGCAATCGACCTCCATAGGCACGCGCTGGATGTTGGATCAGCTGAAACCGGGCATGCGGATCAGGGCATTCGGCCCGAACGGCCTGTTCAGTTTTCACCGCCATCCGGCGCCGAAATATCTGTTCATCTCTGCCGGGTCGGGCATCACGCCGATGATGTCGATGACCACCTGGGCCTGGGATCAGGCACAGGACACCGACATCGTTTTCGTGCATGCCGCACAGCGCCCGTCCGACATCATCTTTCGCGATCAGCTGGAACATTACGTGGCCCGCGTGCCGGGGCTGCAACTGCGCCTGACCGTGGAACAGCCCGAGCCGTTCCGCGTCTGGCACGGTTATCAGGGGCGGCTGAACAGCCTGATGCTGGGCCTGATGGCCCCTGACTATCTGGACCGCGAGGTGTTCTGTTGCGGACCCGAACCGTTCATGCAGGCCGTCCGAGAGATGCTGATCTCGCTTGGCTATGACATGGAGCGGTATCATCAGGAGAGTTTCGGGGCCCCCGTCGCGACCGAGGCCGAGGCCCCGGTGATCGAGGACGTGACCCCCGACGACGACGCCCGCGCCCAGGTGATCTTTGCGTCCAGCGGCGTGACGGCGGCGTGCGCAGAAACCGACACCGTGCTGGCCGTGGCCAAGCGGGCCGGGCTGAACATCCCGTCCGGCTGTACGTTCGGGCTGTGCGGCACCTGCCGGATCCGCAAGACCGCCGGAGAGGTGCACATGGTCCACAACGGCGGCATCAGCGATGAGGACATCGCCGAGGGCTGGATCCTGGCCTGTTGCTCCAACCCGATGGGCCGGATCACCGTCGAGGTCTAGTCCAGGATCACCCGGTGCTCCCGCTGGCCCGTGACGCCGGCGGGCACCGCATAGGTGCAGCCGTCCGTGTCGCGCGGGTCGTCCAGACCCTGCCGCGCGGTCGTCGCGAACAGCGTCGTCAGGTCCGGGCCGCCAAAGGCCGGACAGGACACATGCGGCGCGGGCAAATCGATCGCCCGGTCGAACTGCCCCTGCCGGTCATAGCGCGCAACGCGCCCCGCACCCCATTGTGCCGACCACAGCCCGCCATCGGCATCGATCACCGCGCCGTCAGGGTTCAGCCCTTCGGCCGAAAGGTCGATGAACACCTGCGGATCGCCCACGGGCCATCCGTCGCGGTCCAGCCTGACCTGCCAGATGGTCGACCGGTCGGTACCGGCGAAATGCGCCAGATCGCCGTCCGGGGAAAAGCAGATCGCGTTCGTGATGGTGATGTCGGGAAACAGCAGGCGCAGTTCGCCCCGGTGGAACCGCCAGATCGATCCGGCACCGGGTTCGGCGTTCAGCCCCATCGTGCCGATCCAGTATCCGCCCTGCGGATCGGCGCGGCCATCGTTGCTGCGGGTGACGGGGTTGTCGGCCTCCAGCGGGACCAGAACCTGCGCGGTCCCGTCGCGCAGGTCGAACAGCGACAGGGCCCGGCTGGACGCGACGATGACCCGGTCCGCATCGACGATGCCCGCCGCCGAGACGGGGTCGGCAAAGTCCCAGTGGCGGCGCACGCCGTCCAGCGGCTTTTCGAACATCCGCCGACCGATGATGTCGAACCAGATCATCGACTGGCGGTCGGGATGCCACAGCGCGCCTTCGCCCAAGGTGCAGGGGGTGTCGTCAAAGATCATGCGCTGACCTCCCATGCGGCGACAATGGCCGCGGCCTTGGCCGCCACGGTGTCGGCACTGTCGCCGGGCATGTACAGGCTGGACCCGATCCCGAACCCTGCAGCCCCCGCACGGCGCCATTCGGCCATGGTGTCTGCGGACACGCCGCCGACGGCCCAGCACTGGGTCCCGGCGGGCAGCACCGCCCGCATGGCGCGCAGGCCTTTGGGGCCGATCAGTTCGCCGGGAAACAGCTTGAGCCCGGTGGCACCGGCGGACAGGGCGGCAAAGGCTTCGGTCGGGGTCATGACGCCGGGATAGCTGGCCATGCCTGCGGCAACGGTCGCGCGGATCACGTCCGCATCGCAGTTGGGCGACAGAACCATGCGGCCACCCGCGTCACGGACGGCCCGGACCTGGTCAGCACTCAGCACGGTGCCCGCGCCGACCTGTGCCACATCGTCGAATTCCTGCGTCAGAATGGCGATGCTGTCCAACGGGTCCGGAGAGTTCAGCGGCACCTCCAGTCGGGTGATTCCGGCCCGAATCAGGGCATGGCCGATGGCGGGTGCGTCCTGCGGCGTCAGGCCGCGAAGGATGGCGATCAGGGGGCGGGACATGGATTATCCTTGCAGAAAATGGCGGTGGGCGGCGGACAGCCCGGCAAGCGTGGCATCCTGGACCGACATGCGCGCGGCGGGCACGCCCTGTGCGGACAGCGCGTTCGCATAGAGGGTGGACAGCGCGGGGGCGCCGATGATGGTGACCTGCGATCCCAGCCACCAGGGCCGGGCGGCGGCCATTTCCCACCCGATCAGCGTGCCCGAAAGACGCGCCCGCGCCGCTGCCGGGTCCAGCCCGGACAACAGCGATTCGGCGCGCAGCTGGAACAGGCCGGCATAGCCGCGTTCGGGTCTGCTCATGGCGTCCGACACCGCCTCGAGGAACAGCGCGGGGTCGCAGTCGTCGCCGCCGACCGAATGGCGCAGCACCGAATGGTCGGCAATCAGGCCGAACAGCTCTCCGGTCATGAAGCTTTTGAAATTGCAGATTTCCCCGGCAGAGATCCGGACCCATTTGGTATGCGTACCCGGAAGGCAGGCGATGCCGTCGAATTCGGGGTCCAGCGCCAGAAGGCCCGCGATCTGCGTCTCTTCTCCGCGCATCACGTCGGCGGGGTTGTCCTGACGGATGCCGCAGACGATGCGCACAGGTCGTCCCCCCGGATCGCCCGGAACCGCGACCAGGCGCGGCGCGACGGGGCAGGGAACGGGGGCATAAGGCGCCTCGACCCAACCCTGGCGCGACCCGACCATACCGCAGGCGATGACCGGCACGGCGGGCCAGCCGTCGGTCGCCTGTGCCAGCACGGCCCCGAACCGGTCCGGGGTCAGGCCGCCCATGCCCTGATCGCTGCTGCGGGTGTCGACCACGCGGCGGCCCGACATGGCCCACAGTCGCAGGTTGGTCGTGCCCCAATCGGCGGCAATCCAGTCTATCGTCACAGGCGCGTCCCTTCGATCACGGCGATGGTTTGCGGAAATGACGGGGGCAGGGCAACCCCCTGCGCCATCAGCGCTGCGCCGGACAGGGTCACCGCACCCCGCGACAGCGCAACAGCGGAACTGTGGTGACCCACGGGATGTTCCAGCATCGTCAGGCGATAGGTTGCGCGGGGGTCCAGCCCGGTCAGCCGCAACGGCGGCGGTTGGAGGGCCAGAGGCGCGTCGATCTGGGCGGCAAAGACCACCAGACGGTGGCCGTCGGCGGCCAACTGCATCTCGGCCAGGCTGCCCGCGGGGCGGTCCAGCCGCCAGATGTCGCCCGCCATCATCCAGCCGCGGTTGGCCTTCCACCATGCGGTCACGCGGGTCAGGGTGTCGGATTCGGCGTCGGTCAGTTCGCGGGGGTCCATCTCGAACCCCATGTGCCGTTGCGCGGCCGTCCAGGCGCGCAGGCCCATCGGCAGCACCCGCCCGGACGTGTGGCAGTCGCGCGGACCGACATGGCTGCCTGTCACGCAGGCGGGCAGCAACATCGCGGCGTGATGCTGAATGCGCAGCCGTTCGATCGCATCATTGCTGTCCGACAGCCAGACGCGGCCGCAGCGGGTCAGGATGCCCGCATCGATCCGCCCGCCGCCGGACGCGCAGCTTTCGAATTCGACCCCGGGATGGGCTGCCCGCAGCCGGTCGAACAGCGCATAGACGCCGCGCGTCTGGCCTGCGTCGGGAAAGGGTGTCAGGCGGTTGTGGTCCCATTTGACATAGTCGATGTCCCACGCGGTCAGGATCGCGCCGATGTGGTTGCACAGATGGTCGCGCACGTCGTCCCGCGACAGGTCCAGATGCAGCTGGTTGCGCCCCCGGATCTGGTCCGCCGGCCCCAGCACCCAGTCCGGATGGGCGCGGTACAGGTCGCTGTCCTCATTGATCATCTCGGGTTCGAACCACAGGCCGAAACGCATGTTCAGCGCGCGAACCTTGTCGATCAGCGGCGCGAACCCATGGGGATGCTTGCGCGGATCGATGGTCCAGTCGCCCAGGGACGACGTATCGTCGTCGCGCCGGCCGAACCAGCCGTCGTCCAGAACAAATCGTTCGGCCCCCAGGGCGGCGGCACGTTCGGCAATGTCGGCCAGTTCGTCGGCGTCGTGGCGGAAATAGATCGCCTCCCAGCCGTTGTAATGCACCGGGCGGGGCTGGCGGGCGTGGGGCAGGGCGTCGCGGATGGCGCGCTGAAACGGTATCGCCACGCTGTTCAGGCCCTGATCGCCGCGCGCCAGCCAGATCTCTGCCGTCTGGAACACGGTGCCGGGCGCGCGTTCGGACCCCGATGCATGGCCCAGCTGGATCTGGCGGCGGCCTTCGGGCAGGGCCTCGACCAGCATGCGGTGACCGCCGGACCAGCCGTAATGCAGGGCCACGGCCTCTCCGACCGTGTTGGTCGTGCCGGGGGTGGTCATCCACAGATGCGGCGGATGTTCATGCCCCGACCGCCCGGTGCGCGCATCGCGCAGGCGGGCACCGTGGTCCAGCGTGGTCGTCACCGGCTGAAATTCCCGGGTCCAGCGGCCTGCCAGTTCGGTCAATTCGGACAGGTGCGCAGGAACCGGCAGCGCCAGCGCCAGATGGTGCAATGTCAGTTCCGTATCCGACGACAGCCGGGCGCACAGCCCGATCAGCCCATGATCCATCGCGCGAATGGTCACATCCAGCCGCAACCCCGGCGCCGTGTGGCGCAGGATCAGCGCATCGCCCTGATCGGCACTGTCCAGACGCCAGTCCGGCTCCAGCGGCAGCCCGTTCTGGAACGCCACCAGCCCCGGCTGGCCCGGAAAGCTGCGCCGCGCTTCGGGGATCAGGGACAGGGGCGGCAGGGCATCCAGCATGCCGCCGGTGATGCCGCCCGCCCCCGCCACGACCAGCGCGGCAAGGTCGGTGTCCAAGGGCAGGGGCGCGCCCCAGTAATGGCAACAGGCCATGCCGCCATCGCTGCCCAGCACCATGGTCTGGGTGGGCGTGTCGATGCGCCAGACGCTCATTTCACGGCACCCAGGGTCAGGCCGGCGATGAAATGCCGCTGCATCAGAAAGAACATCAGGACCGGCGGCATGGCGGCTAGGATCGACCCCGCGCTGACCAGATGCCAGGCGGCGATCCATTGGCCGTTCAGGCTGTTCAGCCCCGCCGTGACCGGCTGTGTATCCGCGCCCGTGGTCAGCACCATGGCCCAGAAATAGTCGTTCCAGATAAAGGTAAAGACCAGCACGGACAGCGCCGCGATGGCGGGCCGCACCAGCGGCAGCACGATGTGCCAGAAGATCTGCCATTCGGTGACGCCCTCGACGCGGGCGGCCTCGATCAGTTCGCGCGGCAGGGCCTTGATGAAATTGCGCATGAACAGCGTGCAGAACCCGGTCTGGAACGCGATGTGGAACAGCGCCAGCCCGGTGATCGTGTTGTACAGCCCCAGGTCCACCGTCAGGTCGCGCACCGGCACCATCAGGATCTGAAAGGGCACGAAATTGCCCGCCACGAACATGAAGAACACCACCAGTGACAGGCGGAACCTGTAGACCGCCAGCGCGAACCCGGTCAGGCAGGACAGGCCCACCGCGCCGATCATCACCGGAATGGTGATGCGGAAACTGTTCCACAGGTACTGCGCCAGCGGCGAATTGCGGAACACGTCGGCATAGTTCTCCCACGCGAAACGCGACGGCATGCCGAAATAGTTGCCCGCGGCCAGGTCGCCCGACGGGCGCACCGAGGTCATGGCAACCCCCAACAGCGGCAGCAGCCACAGGACCAGCATGATCGGCAGCACGATCTTATACGTGCGCTGCGCCGCGGGGGACATCGTCTGGATGGGACGGGGAAACATGGGTCAGACCCCTTTCTCGTCGCGCCACATCTTCCAGATGAAGCCCGAGATGAAGATCATCATGATCGCGAACAGGACGACCGCGATGGCCGCGCCATACCCCATGCGATAGCCGTATTCCGACAGCGCCTGTTCGTACATGTAGTAGGACAGCACCCGCGACGACCCGAACGGCCCGCCCGATGTCATGATGCTGACCAGATCAAAGCTGCGCAGGGCGCCGATGACGGTCACGACCACCGCGATGAAGGTCGCGGGGCGCAATTGCGGCAGCACGACGTGCCACAGCATCCGCCAGCCCCGCGCACCGTCCAGCCGCGCGGCCTCTATCTGGTCGGGGGCCACGGCGTTCAGGCCGGTCAGATACAGGATCATGCAATACGCGATCTGTGGCCACAGGCCCGCCGCGATGATGCCATAGGTGACATAGCGTTCGTCGGCCAGAACCGCGACGCCGGTGCCGGTGACCCATTCGATCAACACGTAAAACAGTCCGAACCCCGGTGCATAGAACCACGAAAAGATCAGTCCCACCACGACCTGGCTGATGACAAAGGGAAAGAAGAACAGCGACTTGTAGATGCGGATACCGCGGATCGTCTGGTTCAGGAACAGCGCGATCATCAGACCCAGGGGCACCGCCAACAGGTACAGTGCCAGCCAGATGATGTTGTTTTTAAGGCTGGTATAGAACGCCTCGTCCCACCACAGCTCGTCATAATTGGCCAGGCCGACCCAGGTCATCGGGCCCAGGCCGTCCCAATCGTGAAAGCTGACCCAGACCGACTGAAAGATCGGAATGATCACGTAGACCGAGAACATCAGCAATCCCGGCGCCAGAAACAGCCATGGCGTCAACTGACGGCGGGACCGGCGTCGCGGTCGTGGGGTGTCGGGCAGGGCGGTCATGGGGCCACCTTCATCTTGCGGGAAAACGCGCGGGCAGGGATGTCCCTGCCCGCGACGGGATCATTGGGCGTGAACGCGCTGGCGCATCCGCTCCAACCGTTCAAGGATGGCGTCCAGACGTTCGGGGCGGACCATGAATTCCTGGAACCCCTCCATCCCGGCCTTGGCCATCTCCGGCGGTGCGTCGCGGTCAAAGAACTGCGATATGCCACCCTCGGCGGTCGACAGCAGCTCGAACCCGGCCTGCAGGAACGGATCGTCGCCCACGCTGCTTTCGGCATTGATGGGCAGCTGGCCAAGCGTCTCGTTCATCTTGGTCTGCACGTCCGGGCGCGCCATGAACGTCAGGAACAGCTTGGCATCCTCGGGGTTCTTGGCGCCGGCGGGGATGTGGACCGTGTCGGTCGGCGCATCCTCGGCCCGCGGGATGTCGGCGTTAATGGTCGGGAAGGGCATGAAGCCCAACGTCTCGTCCGTCATGCCGCCATCCTTGAACGCCGCCACGGCAAAGTTGCCCATGACATAGTTCGCGGCCTTGCCCTGGACCAGGTTCGACACTGCATCCTGCCAGTCGATGGCGGCGTGATTGGCCGATACATAGGGCAGAACCTTGGCGAATTCGGCGAACACCGCGCGCACGCTGTCGTCCGTCCAGGGGATTTCCCCGTTGGTCAGCTGCATGTGCCAGTCATAGCCGTTGGTGCGCAGCGACAGATAGTCGAACAGACCCGCGACCGGCCACAGCGCCTTGGACCCGGTGGTCAGGCAGTCGATCCCGGCCGCCTGGAACTGTTCGCAGTTGGCAATGAACTCGTCCCAGGTTTCGGCGGGTTCGACGCCGACCTGCGCATACACGTCCTTGTTGGTGTAGATGCCCCATTGATAGTACGTATAGGGGATGCCCCATTGCTTGCCGTCGATCGTCATCGACGACAGCGCCGAACCCAGGGTTTCGGTCAGGTTGTTCTGGGTCCAGATGTCGGACACGTCCATGAACTGGTTCGCCTGAACAAACGGGCTCATCCGGTTGCCCGCATACCAGTTCGCCAGATCGGGCGCATCTGCGGTCAGGAAATTGCGGATCGCGGTCTTGTATCCCTCGTGGTCGAACATGTTCACCTGCACGTCGATTTCAGGGTACTCGGCCTCGAAATCCGCGATCAGCTGGTCAAATGCGGCCTTTGGTGCGGGGTCGGACGCGTCGGTGTTGAACACCAGCACACGGCTTTGCGCAAAGGCCGGGGCGGTGGTGGCAAGCAGCATCGCCAGCACCAGCCCTTTTCTCAGATGGACCATGGTCTCCCTCCCATTTTTGTTCCACATGTTGAAACTTAGTTTTGAATATTGAAACTATGCTTCGAATCGCATAGCCTGTCAACAACGAGGGAGGATGGCGTGGCGGGGCAGGGACGCGAAACGACGGATGGTACGGTGGGCCGCACGCTGGCGGTGCTGGACCTTGTGGCGGCGTTCGGTCGCCCGGCGCGCTTTGCCGAGATCATGCTTGTGGCGGGCCTGCCCAAGGCGACGTTGTACCGGTTCCTGCAGGCGCTGACCCATCAGGACATGCTGGCCTATGACGAGGATCGTCAGACCTATGCCCCCGGCATGCGGTTGGTGCGGCTGGCCCATTCGGCCTGGGCGCAATCCAGTCTGGCGCCGGTCGCGCAACAGGTCTTGGACCGGCTGGCCGTCGATCTGGGGCAGACGGTCCATCTGGCGCAACTGGACAACGGTTCCGTGCTGTACGTGGACAAGCGTAACGCCAAAAAGCCGGTCGAGATGTTCGCCCAATCGGGCAAGATCGGTCCCGCCTATTGCACCGGCGTGGGCAAGGCGATGCTGGCCCACCTGCCCGAGGACAAGCTGGCCGCAGCGCTGTCGCGGCAATCGTATCACGCGCATACGCCCAACACGCTGACCACGCCCGACGCCCTGCGCGACGAGTTGGTTCGCATCCGCCAGCGCGGCTATGCGCTGGACGACGAGGAACACGAGACGGGTATCGCCTGCCTTGCCGCACCGATCCTGTCCGGGACCGGGCGCATTCTGGGCGCAATTTCCGTGACCACAACAACGGCCACGACCAGCCGCGACCAGCTTTTGGCACTGGCCGGTCCTGTGACCCAGGCTGCGGCGCAAATCGCCGCGACCGCCGATACCTGGCGGTTCCCCGAACACAAGCAAGCATGAGGTTGCCATGTCCGGCGTCCAGTTAAGTCGCGTCACCAAGGATTTCGGCCCCGTGCGGGTCATCCACGGCGTCGATCTGCAAGTCGACCAGGGAGAGTTCTGCGTGTTCGTGGGACCGTCCGGTTGCGGGAAATCGACCTTGTTGCGGATGATCGCGGGGCTGGAGGAGACCAGCGCCGGCCAGATCCGGATCGAGGATCAGGACGTCACCGATGCCGACCCGGCCGATCGGGGCGTGGCGATGGTGTTTCAGACCTATGCGCTGTACCCGCACATGACGGTCGCCCAGAACATGGGTTTCGGCCTGAAGATGAACGGCCACCCCAAGGCCCAGATCGCCACCAAGGTGGCCGAGGCCGCACGCATCCTGAAGTTGGACCCGCTGCTGGACCGCAAGCCTGCCAACCTGTCGGGCGGCCAGCGTCAGCGTGTGGCCATCGGGCGCGCCATCGTGCGCGGCCCCAAGGTCTTTCTGTTCGACGAGCCGCTGTCCAATCTGGACGCCGAGCTGCGCGTCGAGATGCGGGCCGAGATCGCGCGCCTGCACCGCGAGCTGGGCGCGACGATGATCTATGTCACCCATGATCAGGTCGAGGCGATGACCATGGCCGACAAGATCGTCGTCCTGCGGTCGGGCCGGATCGAACAGGTCGGCAGCCCGATGGAGCTGTACGACGACCCCGACAACCGTTTTGTCGCGGGCTTCATCGGCAGCCCGGCGATGAATTTTGTCGCGGGGCGCGTGCAGGGTGGTCAGGTGGTGGCACCCGCCTTTGATGCCCGGCTGGATCGATCCGGCCCGTCGCTGACTGAGGGTCGCGCGGTCGAGATCGGGCTGCGCCCCGACGCGTTGACCCTGACGCCGCAAGGCCCGTTCCGCGTGGATCTGGCCGAAAACCTGGGCGGCACCACCTTTGCGCATCTGCGCGCGCCCACGGGCGAAAAGCTGGTCGTGCAAACCACGCAGCGGTTGAACCCGGCTGGCGGCGGCAGCGTCGGCCTGGCATTCGACGCAGCCGATGCGTTCTTTTTCGACGCCGATACCGGGCAGCGGCTGAGATGAGCCTGCGTGTCGGAATCGTGGGCCTGGGCACCATCGCACGCGCCCAGCACCTGCCCGCCATCGCCGCGACGGGTGGTCTGACCCTGACCGCCATCGCCAGCCGCAACGCAACGCTGGAGGGGGTCGCGAACCACCGCGACGTGTCCGACCTGCTGGCGGACGTGGACGCCGTGTCGCTGTGCACCCCGCCGCAGGGGCGGTTCGATCAGGCCATGGCCGTGCTGCGTGCGGGCCGTCACCTGATGCTGGAAAAACCTCCCGGCGCGACCCTGTCAGAGATAGCCGTGCTGCAGACAGAGGCCGCGCGGCAGGGTGTCACGATGTTCGCCACATGGCATTCGCGCGAGGCGGCGGCAGTGGACGCCGCCCGACAGTGGCTGGCGGGCACGCGCATTCGCGACGTCCGCATCGACTGGTGCGAGGATGTGCGTAAATGGCATCCCGGCCAGGACTGGATCTGGCAGGCCGGGGGCCTGGGCGTGTTTGACCCCGGCATCAATGCGCTGTCGATCCTGACCGCATTGATCCCCGCGGTGCGGCTGGTCGGTGCCGATCTGCACGTGCCCGCGGGCCGCCAGACACCGATCGCCGCCGATCTGCGGCTGGATGCGGGTCACCCCATCACGGCGCATTTCGATTGGCGCGTGACGGGGGATGAGACCTGGCAGATCGCCTTTGAAACCGATGCTGGCCCCGCGACCCTGTCCGAGGGCGGTGCGCGTTTCACTGCCCCGGGCGTGAAATCCGCCGGAGAGAACCGCGAATATGCTTGTCTTTACGCCCGTTTCCGCGATCTGGTCGCGGCGGGTGACAGCGAATGCGACCTGGCCCCGTTGCGCCTGGTCGCCGATGCCTTTCTGACGGGCCGCCAGCACGCGGCCCCCGCCTATGAGGATCGCCCATGAAAATTACCGCCGTCGAAACCTTTATCGTGCCACCCCGCTGGTGCTTTGTGAAAATCAGCACCGACGAGGGCATCAGCGGTTGGGGCGAGCCTGTGCTGGAGGGTCGCGCCGCATCGGTGGCCACCTGCGTCGAGGAGTTGTCCGATTATCTGATCGGGCGCGATCCGCGCCTGATTCAGGATCACTGGACGGTGATGTACCGCGCCGGGTTCTATCGCGGCGGCGGCATTCACATGTCGGCCATTGCGGGCATCGATCAGGCGTTGTGGGACATCAAGGGCAAGGATCTAGGCGTGCCGGTCCACGCCCTGCTGGGCGGACAGTTGCGCGACCGCATCCGCGTTTATTCATGGATCGGCGGCGACCGTCCGGGCGACACGGCGCGGATGGCCCGCGATTGCGGCGACCGGGGCTTTACCGCCGTCAAGATGAACGGCACCGAGGAGATGCAGTTTGTCGACAGCCACGCCAAGGTCGATCAGGTCTTGGCCCGCGTACAGGCCATCCGCGAGGAGATGGGCCCCGATTTCGGCATCGGCATCGATTTCCACGGTCGCGTCCATCGCCCGATGGCCAAGGTGCTGGCCAAGGAGCTGGAACCCTTTCGCCTGATGTTCATCGAGGAACCGGTCCTGTCCGAACATGTCGAGGCGCTGCGCGAGATTGCCAACCACTGCTCCACCCCCATCGCACTGGGCGAACGCCTGTATTCCCGGTGGGATTTCAAGACGATCCTGCAGGGCGGTTTCGTCGATATCATCCAACCCGATCCTAGCCATGCAGGCGGCATCACCGAGACCTATCGCATCGCCGCCATGGCCGAGGCGCATGACGTGGCGCTGGCGCTGCACTGTCCGCTTGGGCCTATCGCGCTGGCGGCGAATCTGCAGCTGGACGCGGTGTGCTACAACGCCTTTATCCAGGAACAGTCGCTTGGCATCCATTACAATCAGGGCAGCGACCTGCTGGATTACCTGACCGATCCGTCGGTCTTTGCCTATGACGACGGCTTTGTCGCGATTCCGCAGGGGCCGGGCCTGGGCATCGAGGTGAACGAGGACAAGGTCCGCCAGATGGCCACCCAGGGGCACCGCTGGCGCAACCCCGTCTGGCGCCATGCCGACGGCAGCTTTGCAGAGTGGTGATCATGCGGACCGTCGAAAAACTGAACCACGGCTGGATCTTTGCCGGCGGCGCGGCCGACCCCATTTCACCACTGGCGGGCGACGCGGTCGCCCTGCCGCATAACGCGGTCGACCTGCCGCTGAGCTATTTTGACGAAACGTCCTATCAGCGCGCCTTCACCTATCAGCGCGCGATCGCGTGGGACGATGCCTGGGCGGGCCGCCGGGTGCATCTGCGGTTCGACGGGGCAATGGCCGACAGCGTGGTCTGGGTGAACGGCACGCAGGTCATGGCCCATCCTGACGGCTACACGCCCTTTGTCGCCGATCTGACCAACCATCTGCGCCCCGGCGACAACCTGGTGACGGTGCGGATCGACGGGTCGGAAAACCCGGCGATCCCGCCCTTTGGCGCCCAGATCGACTATCTGACCTATGCGGGCATCTATCGCGATGTCTGGTTGATGGTGCTGCCGGAACGGCACCTGACCAATGCCCGCATCCTGACGCCCGATGCGCTGTCGGAGAGAAAGACCGTCGTGATCCAGCCCGAGGTCACTGGCCCCGGCGCGGTGCGCGCCCGCCTGCTGGACGGCGACCGGGAGATCGCCGCGACCGAGGGACAGGGCGACCTGACGCTGTCGAACCTGACCGGCCTGTCGCTGTGGTCGCCAGGGAACCCGCAGCTCTACACGGTCGAACTGACCCTGCCTGACAGTGGCGACGTGACCAGGCATCGTTTTGGTTTCCGCACCGCGGAGTGGACGCCGCATGGGTTCCTGCTGAACGGCCAGCCGATCAAGCTGCGCGGGTTGAACCGGCATCAAAGCTGGCCGCATCAGGGCTATGCCGCGGGCCGTCACGCCCAGGAACGCGACGCCGAGATCGTGCGCCATGACCTGGGCTGCAACATGGTGCGAACGTCGCACTATCCGCAAAGCCCGTGGTTTCTGGACCGCTGCGACGAGATCGGGTTGCTGGTGTTCGAGGAGATCCCCGGCTGGCAGCATATCGGCGACCACGCGTGGCAGGACCGCAGCGTGGACAACGTTCGCGCCATGATCACCCGCGACTGGAACCACCCCAGCATCGTGATCTGGGGCGTGCGCATCAACGAAAGCGCGGACAACGGCGACTTCTATGCCCGTACCAACGCGCTGGCGCGTGAACTGGACCCGACGCGGGCCACCGGCGGCGTGCGCTGCATCACCGACAGCGAGATGCTGGAGGACGTCTATACGATGAATGATTTCATCCTGGACGAATCCGAGCTGCCGCTGGTCAACCGTCCGCGCACCGCGCTGCGGTCGGTGCCCGAGGTCACGGGGATCAAGACGCCGGTGCCCTATCTGGTCACCGAATATAATGGCCACATGTTCCCGACCAAGGCGCAGGACCCGGAGCTGCGCCAGATGGAGCACGTGATCCGGCATCTGGAGGTGCTGAACGCCGCGCATGGCGACCCGGCCATTTCCGGATGCATCGGCTGGTGCATGTTCGATTACAACACGCACAAGGATTTCGGCGCGGGCGACCGCATCTGTCATCATGGGGTCATGGACATCTGGCGCGAACCGAAATTCGCGGCCCATGCCTATGGCAGCCAAAAGCCACCGTCCGAGGGCATCGTGATGGAGCCTGTGACCTTCTGGGCGCGCGGCGAGCGCAATATCGGCGGCGTCCTGCCCCTGATCGTGCTGACCAACTGTGACGAGGTCCAGTTCGAATGCGCGGGCGTGACCCGCCGCGTCGGTCCCGACCGGGAACGGTTCCCGCACCTGCCGCACCCGCCCGTCATCATCGACCATCGCCATATCAGCGCCGAGGAGCTGGGCCAGTGGGGGATGAGCTGGCATCCGGGTCGCATCACCGGCTGGCTGAATGGCGAACAGGTGGCGGTGCGCGACTATGTCGCCGACCCGTTGCCGACCACGCTGCAGGTCGCGCCCGACCGCGACAGGCTGCCGGCGGATGCGGATATCGACCTGCGGGTGATGCTGCGCGCGCTGGATCAGGTCGGGAACCGGTTGCCGTTTCTGGACGCCGCAATCGCCGTCACGGTCGAGGGCCCCGCGCGCCTGATCGGGCCGGACCTGCGCATGCTGCAGGGGGGCACGACGGGCCTGTGGCTGCGTCTGACCGGCGATGCGGGGACCATCCGCATCACCGCCCGCCATCCGCAGTTCCCACAGGCCGAGGCCGTGGTCACGGTCGGCTAGGGGCGGTCCAGAACATATTGCGTCGTGGTCCGCCAGACGGCGCCGGGGCGCAGGATCGCCTGGGGGAAATCGGGGCGGTTCGGGGCGTCGGGCCATTCCTGCGCCTCGAACGCGACGGCGCCTTGGGGGCGTGCCAGTTGGTCGGGATGGCCCGGTATGCCCGCCTGCGGGAAATGTCCCCCGTCATAGACCTGCAACCCCGGCGCCGTCGTCAACACGCGCAGCCGGACGTCCGGCGCGATCAGGCTGGCGGCATGGCGCAACGGGCCATGTCTGTCCGACAGACACCAGCAGTGGTCCAGCCCCGCATGCCCGACCGGCCGCGGCTGGCGAAAGTCGAACCGCGTTCCCGCGACGTTCGCGGGGGCATCGGGCAGGGGGATCAGTTCGTGATCCACGGGCAGATAGCGGTCGGCATCGACCTGCAGGATCTGGGCCGCGGCCCCATCCGGCGACAGAGTCCAGTATCCGTGATGCGTCAGGTTGCAGGGTGTCGGACGGGTGGCCGTCGCCTGCAGCGTGACGGTCAGCGCGGCGATGCCGTCGTGATCCGACAGCGACAGGGTCGCCACCGCCTGCATCGCGCCGGGAAAGCCCATCTCTCCATCCGCGAAATCGAGGGCGAGGGTCACTGCGTCGGGGCGGGCCTGCGTGATGCGCCACAGCCGGGCCGACGCACCGTTGCTGCCGCCATGCAGGCAATTCGGGGCGTCGTTCTGATCAAGATCATGCATGCGCCCCGACAGGCGGATGCGCGCACCGGCGATACGGTTCGCGAACCGCCCGACGATTGCGCCGACATGGCGGAACGCGCCCAGATAGGCCGCAGGATCGGGGTGTCCCAGCACCAGCGGGCGATCGATGTCCTGCAACCGCAGGTCCTGAACGATTGCGCCAAGGGTCAGCACCCGTGCGCTCAGCCGCCCGGCCTGGAGGTCGACGGCCTGTACCCTGCGCCCGTCGGGCAACTGTCCCATATCGATCATCGCGGTCCCCTGTCGGGGCGATCAGACCGCGTCAATCGTTGAAACACAAGATCAGTCGCGGCGTGCCTCTGTTCTGGCCAGCTTGTCCTCCACGCGGCGGTACGCCGCAACCAGCTCGACCTTGAACTGTCCGGGTTTGAACTCGCGCAGACCGGAATGCGCCGCACATAACCAACGCAGGTCGCGGGTCAGTGCCGCCAGCCCGTGCAACCAGTCGCGGAAGTCGCGCACAGCCCCGGCCTGCGGCAGCAACGCGTGGGGCAGGGTGGGGTGCAGGAACACGCGCGGTTCCGGAAAAACCGCCCGCAGACGGCGCGGCACCGGCATCAGGTTGATCGTGTCGTCGACATGCAATGTCCGGCTGGCCGGGTGCCATGCCAGCAGCGATCCGGCGTGAACACGTTCGTTGGCGCTGACATAGTCGATGCCGCGCGGCATCGAGAACACTAGGTCGTCCGCGAACATATCCTGTACCTCGGGCGATTCCACCGCCTCGGGGCGCCACGCCAGATCGGGATGGCGCAGACGATGGCGATGCGCGCCAAACAGGGCTGCATCCGGAAAATCGCGCGCAATGGCTGCACAATGCAGCGTGTGGAACGGATGCAGATTCAGCACCGCTTGTACCGCGCGGCCCCCATCGGTCAATGCCATCACGGTGTCGCGGACTGTTCCTGTCAGTGGATAGCTGTCCAGCATGACAAAGCTTCCCGACCGCAGGCGAACCAGCGACGCCTGCGTGCCGACATTCAACACGCCACCCATGCGCAGATCGCCCCGGATCGACCAGAACCCCTGGCCCAGATCGTGAATCGATTCCGTCATGACCGCACCCTATGCACCCGGAGGCGTACCGAAGTCACGCCCGGCGGGTTCCGCCTGATTTGTCTCACTGCAGATCTGTCGCAGGGCAGCCTTCAGACCCTCTTCAAGTGTGGGGTGGTAGAACGGCATTGCCAGCAGTCCCGTCGCTGTGGCGCCCGACTGGACCGACCACGCCAGCAGATGCGCCAGATGATCGCCGCCGGGACAGCAAAGGTCCGCCCCGCTCAGCCGGCCCTGTGCATCGGCATAAAGCGTCACGGCACCTTCGGCCCGCGCCTCGGCACGCGCCCGGCCCTGGTTGGAATAATCGCTGCGACCACTGATGACACCATCGCCGGGACCCGTTCCGACCATCGCCAACGGCGGATCGGTGAACGTCAGCGCAAATGCAACGCTGCGTTCGCGGGGGGTCACGTCGGGAAACGCCGCGGCGTTTGCTCCCGCGATGGCGCCTTCGGTCGATGCTTCGTGCAGCAGCGTGGCGTCGGCGTTTGCATCGCCGACAATGAACACGGGGGCACTGCCGCATTGCAATGTGGTACGGTCTGACGTTGGCGTACCATGATCGTCCAGCTTTAGCCCCGATGCCTTCAGGTCCAGATCCGACAGGTTCGGCGGGCGTCCGACGGCGACAAGCACGTGGCTGAACACCTGTTCACCCTGCGCATCGCCCGTCCAGGTCAGCCGAATGCCGTCAGCATCAGCGCTGGCTACCGTTTCCACCCCAAGGCACAGGGTCATATCACGCGCGACGGCGTCATGTAGGGCATCGTGGACCACATCGCAGCGCGCCTTGCCAAGGCGGGTTCCCTGATCGAACAAGGTGACCGACACGCCAAGACGCCCCATCGCCTGCGCCAGTTCCAAGCCGATGGGACCGCCCCCGATCACAGCAAGGCTCTCTGGCAGGTCGGGCAGTTCGAATATGGTCTCGTTCGTCAGGATGCGGGGACCAAGATCGCGAAACGTTTCCGGTACCAGCGCCGAGGACCCGGTGGCGATCACGACTGCGCCGGCCCGGACGCGGCGACCGTCATCCAGCGCCAACAGCGTCGGTCCGAGAAACCGGGCGCGGGCACGGATCGCGGTGCCTTGGGGCAGATCGTCAAAGCTTTCCCGGGTGAATTCGACAAACCGATCGCGTTCTGCACGGACGCGGGCCATGACGGCGGGGCCGTCAATCATCGGTTCACCGGAATGCACGCCGAAAACCGGTGCGCGACGGACGGCATGGGCGGCATGCGATGCCGCGATCAACAGCTTGGACGGCATGCACCCGGTGTTGGCACACAGGGTGCCGCGAAACTCCGGGTCGATTATCAAGGTCCGTTTCCCCGCCTTGCGCGCGGCGCGTTCGGCGGCAATGCCGGCGGTACCCGCGCCGATCACGGCCACGTCACAGATCAGGTCGGATTGGGCCGGGTCGGAGGGGTCGAACGTTGAGGACATGGATACCTTGAGGTGTTGCTGCACCCCCTTAACCGACCAGGCCGCCACACGTTCCCTTGCATCCGTCAGATGTTCTGCGCCGCGGCCAGACCCTTGGCGATGACCGGCCCTGTCGGACGCCCGGTGGGCGATCCGCCTTCGGGTTCCAGCGTGATCTCGTACAACTGCGCGTCGGCAGGGCCGGGCAGTTCGGGACCGACCAACGCAGCAGCACGCGGCCCGTCCAGCACCCCCAGGGACTGTGGTCCCATTTCCGCCGATGGCAGCGTCCATGCCTGAATCGAAAAGCCCTGCGGGACATCGACGTCGGACACAAAGCGGATTTGGGCCGTCTCGTTGCCGTAATCCTCGATGACGGCGCGCGGCTGGCCCTCGTTGTCCAGCAGTACGGCCACCACCTGCGGGGCGGGGACAGGACGCTGCATCGCGCCGCCAAATCCAAGGGCCAACCCCAGGACCAGCGACGCGGCCAATCCTGTCAGCCAACGGCGCGGCGCGCGAGGCATGTTGGCGGCGACAGGTATCATGGTGGGGTCCGACGACATCGGCGTGGGTGCAGGGGCCGCGTCCTGCGGCGTCTGCGCGATGATCGCCCCGACGCGGCTGGAAAAGTCCGCAGGCAGGGCCATCGCCTCGGCCGACAGATCCAGCGGCAGCAGCTGGTCGCGCAGGCGTGCGACATGCGCGGACAGGGCGGGGTCCGCAGCAATCAGGGCCTCGAACAGATCCGCCTCGGTCGGCGACATCAGGCCCAGTACATAGTCGTCGGCGAACGCAGCCACGTCATCCTGAAACACGCTCATGAAAGGCACTCCCGCAGCGACGCAAGGCCGCGTCTGATCCAGGATTTCGCCGTGCCAAGCGGCACGCCCTGTCGGGCCGAGATCTCTCCGTGGCTGTATCCCGCGACATGCGCCAGCAGAATCGCGCGCCGTGCCGGATCGTCCAGCGCGTCAAGACAATCGCCAAGCCGGCCTGTCCCGGCCAGCAACTTCCAGTCGTCGTCGTGACACAGGTCCTGTCGGGCGTCCTGCATGCGCGTCAATTCGTCCGGCGACAGGCTGGACAGGCGTTTGCCATCGCGCAGGATCGTCAGGCAGCGGTTGCGCAGCACCGCATAGATCCAACCGCGCGACGACCCCTCGCCCTGTCGCTGCTGGGCGGCCTTGCGCCAGATCAGCACCATCGCGTCCTGCACCGCCTCCTCGGCCAGATCATGACGGATCAAAATGCGGCGTGCCACGCCCAGCAACTGCGACCCCTCGATGTCCAGGATCGCATCGATACCTTCGGGGCGGCCGTCGGCGCATGCGGTCAAGGCCCGGTCAAGCTGGCGGCTGCGCTGTTTTGTGTCATCGGTCACGAAAACTCTCCTGATCGTGCGGGTATCCTGACGCGATAGGTTGCGCGGTTGCAACCGCCTGTACGGTCACTTTTCACGCGACCGGAAATTTTGCGATCGGGCTAACTTTTTTTGCATCCGGTTTCGCGGGCGGCGCGTCATCGGGTCAAGGACGGCGAAGACCGCCGCCTGTGACAGAAGCTGAACCGAAAGGAACATTCCCATGTTTCGCATTGCTGCATTCTCGACCTCTGCTCTTGCGCTGTCCATTTCGGCGGCTGCTGCCGCGACCGGCGTCGGCCTGACCGACGACCGCACCTTGGTCATGTTCGACACCGAAACGCTGGAAGTGACCGGCACGATGGATGTCGAGGGCGTCGACCGTCTGTTGGGCATCGACCTGCGCCCGTCGAACAACACGCTGGTGGGCGTGACCGACGACATGCGTATCGTCACCATCGACACCGCAACCGGTGCCGCCACCGACCTGTCCACCATGGACACCCCGCTGGAGATGGGCGACATGCCCGTCATCGTCGATTTCAACCCGATGGCCGACCGCCTGCGCTTCATGACCGGGACCACGAACCACCGCGTGAACGTGGATACGGGCGAAGTCACCGTCGACGGCAGCCTGAACTGGGTGCCCGAGGATGAGAACGCCGAGGCCAGCCCGATGATCGCTGCTGCGGCCTATATCAACAGCCACGGCACCCCCGAGGCGACGGCGATGTACAACATCGACGCAGGTCTGGGCGCGCTGTTGCAGCAGACCGCACCGAACGACGGCACGCTGGCCACCATCGGCATGCTGAACGTCGAGAACCCCGGCGACATGATGGCGTTCGACGTCCAGACCGATGCCGAAGGCGCAAACATGGCGTGGCTGGTGACGAACAACACCATCCATTCGGTCGATCTGGAAACCGGTGCGGCCACCGCTGCGGGCGAAATCGCCGCCGAAGGCCAGATCCGCGATCTGACGGTTCTGCCCGCGATGTGACGACCTTGCGCCGGGCCCTTGCGGCCCGGCGCGCCCCTTGTCCGCTGCTATGCTAGCAGAACGGGCAGCATCGACAGGACCATTACCCCCGCCATCGCGATATTGAAAAGGCGCAGCCGCTCTGGCGCGTCGATCAGCCGTGCGATCCGCGCGCCAGCCACGACCCACAGCACATGGCAGGGCAGACCCACGACCGCAAAGGTCGCAGCAACCGGCAGCGGACCGCCGAGCGCCGCGCCATAGGTCGCCAGCGCGGCCAGCACCATCGCCCAGGCCTTGGGGTTCACCCATTGGAACGCCGCCGCCTGCCACAGGCCGACCGGACGGCCCGCCGATCCAGCCTGCATCGGTCGCGCGCGCGCGATTTTCCAAGCCAGCCACAGCACATAGGCAAGCCCCGCCGCCTGCATCACCCGCCGCAGGTCGGGGCCCGACTGCAGCGCCGGGGCCAGCCCCATGCCCAGCACCAGCACCATCGCCGCGAACCCCAGCACGATCCCGGCCATATGCCGCCAGCTGCCCTGCAGCCCAACCGTCGCGCCCGATGCCATCAGCATCGCATTGTTCGGCCCCGGCGTGATTGTCGTCACCGCCGCAAACCCCACCAGTCCGATTAGCGCGTCCATTTCCTGCCTCCTGCGTGATTACGGCGGATGGTGCCACATGGCGGCTGGTGGATGGGCCCGATCTGCGCGATATTGGCGCCCATTATGCAGGAAAACCTCGTGATGGACGCCGTCGATGAAAAGATCCTGCGCGTCCTGCGAATGGACGGGCGCATCACCCATCAGGCGCTGGCCGAACGGGTGGGCATGTCTGCATCGACCTGCCAGCGCCGTGTCGAGGCGATGGAGCGTCAGGGCATCATCGCCGGCTATCGCGCCGTATTGGGTGGCGCAGCGCGCCAGACCGGATTTGCGGCCTTTGTGCTGGTCGGGCTGGGACGGCATACCGCGCAGGTCCAGATGGCGTTCGAGGCGCGCTGCACCGCCGCGCCGCAGGTCGTCGAATGCCACAACATCACCGGGACCGTGGAATACCTGCTGCGTGTCGAATGCCGCGACCTTGCCAGCTACAAGCAGTTCCACCACGAAGTTCTGGGCGGCTTTCCCGACCTGACCACGATCGTCACCCATGTCATCGTCGGTACGTCCAAGGACGACCGGGCCTGACTGCTATGTTGCATAACTCGGATTATCCCAGTGAGCTGTCCACATAGCGCAGCCGTCGAACCATCAGCAATTCGTCGACCTCGCGCCCGGCGTCGATCAGTGCGGCGGGAATCCGGCCTGTCTGGACAAAGCCGTGGCGCTGATAGAACCGGATGGCGGCGTCGTTGTGGTCGTTCACCGCCAGCTCGATCTGATTGATGCCGGCATCGGCGGCGAAATCAGTGACCGCGTTCAGCAGATCATCCGCCACCCCGGTCCCGCGCAAGTCGTCGCGCAGATAGACCATGATCAGCGTCGCCCGGTGTGACCGCTTTATGCCCCGCTGCGGAAACAGGCCCATGATCCCGACCGGGTGCTGTCCCCGGAACGCGACGAAGACGGGATGCGCCATCCGGCTGGCCCATTCGTCATCCGACAGGCTTGACCAGTCGGCCTCGGTGTTCGCAAACGCCGTCGGCGCCAGGCGCAGCGCCTCCAGCCGGATCGCCTTGAACGCGGCCAGATCGCCCGGCCCCAGTTTCGCGATGCGCATGTCGGTCATGACCGCCTCCGTTCCGTCAGGGTGTCAGCATTCACGGCCCGCGTGGCCTGCGCAAGGCCGCGTCGCTTGACGCATCGCGAGGTGGGTGGCTATATTCGTTGCAGATGCAATGAAATGGGTGCCGCGATGAGCGACAGCGATCAGACCTCGGGGATGACCAGCGCCCCGGCAGGCCGGGGTGCGCATCCCGGATACCTGCCCGGTTTTGGCAACGACTTCGAGACCGAGGCCCTGCCGGACGCGCTGCCCCAAGGCCAGAACAGCCCGCAGCGATGCAATTATGGCCTGTATGCGGAACAGTTGTCGGGAACCGCCTTTACCGCGCCGCGCGGCCAGAACGAGCGGACATGGTGCTATCGTATCCGTCCGTCGGTGCATCACACGGGAAGGTTCGCGGCGATCGACCTGCCCTATTGGAAGACCGCGCCGCACGTCCTGCCGGGGGTGACCAGTCTTGGCCAGTATCGGTGGGACCCGATCCCGGTGCCCGATGGCGACCTGACCTGGCTGACCGGCATGCGGACCATGACCACGGCGGGCGACGTGAACATTCAGGTCGGCATGGCCACCCATGTCTATCTGGTCACCGCATCGATGCAGGACGAATACTTCTTTTCCGCCGACAGCGAGTTGCTGGTCGTGCCGCAACAGGGCCGCCTGCGGTTCTGTACCGAGCTGGGCATCATCGACGTCCAGCCGCAAGAGATCGCGATCCTGCCCCGCGGCCTGGTCTACCGGGTCGAGGTGCTGGACGGCCCCGCCCGCGGGTTCGTCTGCGAGAACTATGGTCAGAAGTTTGACCTGCCCGACCGCGGCCCGATCGGCGCGAACTGTCTGGCCAACCCGCGCGACTTCAAGACCCCCGTCGCGGCGTTCGAGGATCGCGACGCCCGGTCCCGCGTGGTCATCAAGTGGTGCGGCCAGTTCCATGAGACCTGGATCGACCACAGCCCGCTGGACGTGGTCGCGTGGCATGGCAACTATTGCGCGTACAAGTATGATCTGCGGACCTATTCGCCAGTTGGCGCGATCCTGTTCGACCATCCGGACCCGTCGATCTTCACCGTGCTGACCGCGCCGTCGGGACAGGACGGGACCGCGAACATCGATTTCGTGCTGTTCCGCGACCGCTGGATGGTCGCCGAACATTCGTTCCGCCCGCCATGGTACCACAAGAACATCATGTCCGAGCTGATGGGCAACATCCACGGCGTCTATGACGCCAAGCCGCAGGGGTTTGCGCCCGGCGGGATCAGCCTGCACAACTGCATGCTGCCGCATGGCCCCGACCGCGATGCATTCGACAAAGCCACGACCGGAGATCTGGTTCCGCACAAGCTGGCCGAGACGATGTCGTTCATGTTCGAGACGCGGTTCCCCCAGCATCTGACCAAATATGCCGCCCATGAGGCACCGATGCAGCCCGAATACATCAATGTCTGGAGCAGGCTGGAGAAAAAGTTCGACGGCACGCCGGGCCTGAAATGACCGGGGCCGTACCGTGCCTGATGCCGTCGCACGTGGCGCCCGCCAACCGCCCCGACTGTGATTTTCCGCTGAACAACCTGCCCTATGGCGTCTTTTCGGACGACCGGGGACCGCGTTGCGGGGTGGCGATCGGCGACAGCATCCTGGACCTGGCAGCTTGCGAGGCGAGGGGCATGCTGGACGCCGGCGGTACATTCGCCGCGCCGCACCTGAACAGCTTTATCGCCCTTGGCCCTGATGCATGGGCGGCCATTCGCGCCCGGCTGACGGCGCTGCTGTCCCCTGACGGGCCGCGCGACCTGCCGCTGGTGGCGATGGCAGGTGCGCGGATGCACCTGCCGATCCGGGTCGAGGCGTTCACCGATTTCTATGCCTCGCGCCACCATGCGTACAACGTGGGCTGCCTGTTTCGCGGGCCGGACAATGCCCTGCCTCCGCAATGGGACCACATGCCCATCGGTTACAACGGACGGGCATCGTCGGTCGTGGCATCGGGCACGCCGGTGCATCGTCCGATGGGTCAGGTGGCTGGCCCCGCCGGCCCGGAATGGACGGCCAGCCGCCGTCTGGATCTGGAATTGGAACTGGGCGCGATCGTGGGCGTCGCGACCACGCTTGGCACCCGCATCACCGTCGATCAGGCCGAGGACATGATCTTTGGCCACGTCCTGTTGAACGACTGGTCGGCGCGCGACATTCAGGCGTGGGAATACCAGCCACTTGGGCCGTTTCAGGGCAAGGCGTTTGCCACCACGATCAGCCCGTGGATCGTGACCCGCGCCGCGCTGGAGCCGTTCCGCCGGACGGGCGCCGTACGGGTCGTCGCCCCGCTGCCCCATCTGCGCGACAGCCGCCCCGGCTTTCACGACCTGTCGATGGGTTGGACGTTGAACGGGCAGGTGATGGCCCGTGTGAACTATGCCGAAATGCACTGGTCACAGGCGCAGGCGCTGGCCCATCACGCCAGTTCGGGCTGTCCGATGCGGGTGGGCGACCTGCTGGGCTCGGGCACGGTTTCCGGCCCAACCCCCGACCAGACCGGCGCCCTGCTGGAGATGACGCAGAACGGGCAGCAGCCTGTGACCGTGAACGGCCAGCCCCGCACCTTTCTGCAGGACGGAGACGAGGTTGGCCTGTTCGCGCATGCGCAGGGGTCAGGGTATCGGGTGGGGTTCGGGCCCTGCACAGGCCGCGTGATGCCCGCCCTGCCTTAGGTCGCGGCGGCGATCCAGGCCGCGATCATCGTGTCCAGATGCGCGCCGCCGCCGTTCTTGAACACCGTAATCTGGTCCGCACCGGTGCGTCCGCATTGACCGGGCACCAGATCGTATAGATCGCCCAGCACATCGTCAGGCGTCAGCACACCCGCGGCGATGGGGATTGCCAGCTCTCCGATATGGGCGATGGTGGTGTCGCGGCTGTCGACAAAAATGCGCGCCCGCGTCATCAGGGCATCATCGGCCTCGCGCATGTCGGCGCGAAAGGCACCGATCAGGTCGACATGCGTACCGGGCCGTACCCAGTCCCCGCGCAGCACCGGTTCGCGCGCCATGGTCGCGGTGGACACGATGTCCGCACCTGCAACCGCCGCCGCCAGATCCGTGACCGGGGTGACCGAATGGCCCTGCGCCGCCATGCTGTCGGCCAGTGCCTGCGCCTGTTCGGGCCGGCGCGCCCAGACCTGGACCTGATCCAGATGCGGCATGCCCGCGCGATAGGCCGCGACCAGCCCGCCCGCCAGCACCCCCGCGCCGACGATCAGCAACCTGCGGCTGTCTGGCCGTGCCAGGATCTGGGCGCCCAGCACGGAATCGGCGCAGGTCTTGTATTCGGTGACCAAAGGCGCGTCGATCACGGCGGTCAGCGCACCTGTTTCAGGGTCAAACACCAGCATCGCCCCCTGCACCGAGGGCAGGCCGCGTGCCGGGTTGTCGCCAAAGACGGTCACCGCCTTGACGCCGAAACCCCGCCCCGGCAGCCACGCCGCCCGTGTCAGCAGGCTGCCCGACCCCGGCCCCAGAAACAGGTCGCGGACCTGTCCCGCAGCGGCAAGATGCCCTTGTCGCAGGGCATCGATGGCGCCGGGCCAGTCCAGCCCGCGGGCGCTGTCGCGGTCGATGATGCGCGGTGTCATGGTACGCTCCGTTTGTTTCCCCGACCTTTGTCCGAACCGGGACCGGGTGCAAGGCTTCGGCTGGACATTTCGGTTTCGGTGGTCAAGGTCGGTCCGGACAACATGGGGGACGCGGGATGAGCTTTCTGGGGATCGATCTGGGCACATCGGGGCTGCGCGCGCTGCTGGTGGATGATGCGGGGCAACCGATCGGGTCGACGGAACGCCATTACAAGGTATCAAACCCCCATCCCGGCTGGTCCGAACAGGACCCTGCCGACTGGATCACCGCGCTGCAGGGGGCGGTTGCCGACCTGCGCGCCGCGCATCCGGAATTCGCGTCGCTGCGCGGCATCGGCGTTGCGGGTCACATGCACGGTGCCTGTGTGCTGGACGCACAGGATCGCGTGCTGCGCCCCGCGATCCTGTGGAACGACACGCGCAGCCATGCAGAGGCCGACGCGATGGATGCCGACCCGCGCTTTCGCGATCTGACCGGCAACATCGTGTTTCCGGGTTTCACCGCGCCCAAGCTGGCATGGATGGCCGCGCATGAGCCCGACCTGTTCGCCCGCGTGACCCGCGTGCTGTTGCCCGCTGCCTATCTGAACCTGTGGCTGACCGGTGATGCGGTGGGCGATCTGTCCGACGCGTCGGGGACGTCATGGCTAGATACGGGCGCGCGCGACTGGTCGGACGACCTGCTGGCCGCCACCGGAATGACCCGCGCGCAGATGCCCCGCCTGGTCGAGGGGTCGGCCCCCGCCGGACAGTTGCGCGCCGATCTGGCCGCCGGGTGGGGCCTGTCCGCGACGGTGACGGTTGCCGGGGGGGCGGGCGACAATGCGGCGGCCGCCTGCGGGATCGGCGCGATGGCCGAAGGCGCGGGTTTCGTGTCTCTGGGCACATCGGGTGTGCTGTTGGCGGCGCGCGACGGCTATGCCCCCGCGCCCGACACGGCGCTGCACAGCTTTTGCCACGCAGTGCCGGGGCGCTGGTACCAGATGGGCGTGATGCTGGCCGCGACCGACAGTCTGAACTGGCTGGGCCGCGTCACCGGCGCGACGCCCGCGCAATTGACCGCCGATCTGGGGCCGCTGCGGGCGCCGGGGCCGGTGCGGTTCCTGCCCTATCTGTCGGGGGAACGCACGCCGCACAACGACCCCGCGATCCGGGGCAGCCTGACCGGGCTGGCGTCGGCGACCGACCGCAACGACCTGACCCGCGCGGTGCTGGAGGGGGTGGCCTTTGGTCTGGCCGACAGTCTGACCGCGCTGAAATCGACTGGCGCACAACCGACACGTCTGATGGCGATCGGTGGGGGCGCACGGTCGCACTATTGGTTGCAGGTGATTGCCACCGCGCTGGACGTGACGCTGACCCTGCCCGAAGACGGCGATTTCGGTGCGGCCCTGGGTGCTGCGCGGCTTGGCATGGTCGCGTCGGGGACAGGGACGGTCGAACAGGTGATGACCGCCCCCCGCGTCACCACCGAGATCGCGCCGGACGCGGGCCTGCGCGACGCGTTTGCCGCGGCGCACCGGGCCTATCGTGCTGCCTATCCGGCGATCCGCACGATACAGTAACGGTTACAAATAGTTGCGGGCGACCGCGATGGCGACGGCTTGGGTGCGGCTTTTTGCACCCAGCTTGCCGCACGCCTTGACGGCGCGCTGCTTGACGGTCGATTCGGCGATGGACAGCTGGGTCGCGGTCTCTATCTGGCCCAGACCGTCGCGGAAACAGCGCAGCACGTCCAGTTCGGCGGGCGTCAGGGCCGCGCGGTTCAGCACCAGATCGGTCCACAGGTTGAACTTGGCATGACAGCGCGCGATTTCGTCGTCGGTGAACTCGCGGTCGGGATGCGACAGCGTCAGGAACGACCGCTTTCCCGCCACCTTGCGAGAGATCGCCACACCGTGGTTCAGGCGAAACCGACGTGCCGCCTGCATGACCCCGCGCAGATCCGGGATGCGCACCTCTGACCAGCGTGTGGCACCGTCATGGGTCATCGTCCACATCGCGATGGGATCGCCAAAGAAATAGTTCCTGTCCTCATAGATGGTGCGCCATGCGTCCGGATAGGCGTTGTGCAGGTGTTCAGGGCCCTTGTAGGTCAGATTGAACCCCATGATCCAACCCGATGGCGCCAAGGCGTGCATCTCCGCAATCTCGGCATCGAAATTGGGGATCAGATCGTTCAGCATCGCACCTCTCCCGCTTCACGAACCCAAGGGTATGTCTTTTCGGACATACTGAAAAGGCAGCTTGTCCGTTTTTTGGGCGACAAGTCCGGCTTGGAGCCGCAGACCGTTAACACGTGTTAATTATGGAGGACGAAAGTGATGCAGGGAATCATAGAGCCTAGATTGGCAACTGCAGAGTTCAGCCGCGACATGGTCGAGACGATGCTGACCTATTTCGACGTCTATGCCGACGAGGGCGTTCTTGCGGTCGAGGTTACCAGTTGGGGCCTTTGGCTGCCCAACAAGGTGACTGGCGGGCGCCAGTTCCTGGGGCTGGCCAAGCTGCCTGACGGATATCGGCAATAGGGATGCGTGACATGACACAGACAATGACCGACGTGCAGATCGCCACGATCCGCCTGCCGCGCGACATGGCCCGGTTCGATCTGGTTGCCAGCTTCTTTCAGCTGCGCAAGCAGATCTTTGTGGATCGGATGGCCTGGCCCCTGCACCATGCTGAAGGGATCGAGTTCGAGCAGTACGACACCTTTGACACCGTCTATGTGATCGCCCATCGTGACGGGCGTGCGATTGGCGGCGCGCGGCTGAAACGGACCGACTGTTCGTTCGGTGGCGGCAAGGTGATCTATTCCTACATGATCCGTGATGCGCATCGTGGCCTGTTGCCGGGAATGCCCACCAACCTGTGCCATGACGAGCCTCCGGTCGACCCGCAGGCATGGGAACTGACGCGGTTTGCCGCCCTGCCCGTCCCGGGCCTTGCCGAAGCGATCCTGGAGGCGTCGAACGAATACCTGCACGACGTCGGCGCCACCGACTGTCTGTTTTTGGGACCGCCGGCGTTTCTGCGCATGGCCTCACGCCTTGGCTGGACGCCGCGACCGATGGGCGATCTGGTGTCCAACGACGACGGCAAGTTTCTGGCCTTTGCCTGCGCCGTGCGTCAGCCGCAGATGGCCGCCTAGCAGTTGGTCGCCTGACCGGGAACCGCCTGACCGGGGGTCGCCCCCGGCCGCGCGCCCCCGACCTGCAGCGTGTCCGCACCAAGCCGGGTGCGGATGGCGCGTGACAGCGCGTCGATGCCGACCGTGATCAGCCCGGTCGCGGCCAGAATGACGATCGCCCGGTCGATGCGCAGTTCGGCGATGGCGTCGTCCAGGTAGAACCCCAATGTGGCGATGCCCAGAATGCCCATGATCGCGGATTCCCGGATGATGATCTCCCACCGGTACAGGCACAGGGCGACGAAGGAACCGAACAGGCGGGGCACGATCTCCCAGCCCCACAGGGTCAGGCCGCGGGGTGCGTCCGCGCGCAGCGTCAGGCCGGTCGCCTGACGGCCCAGCAGGTGCCCGATGATCGCCCCGTTATGCAGCCCAAGCGCCAGGATCGCGGGCAGCATGGATGGCCCCCAGACCTGCAGGAACAGATAGGCCAGCATGTATTCGGGGAACGACCGCAGGACCACCAGCACCAGATGCCCCAAAGCCGCGCCGACGCGCCCGGTCACCCGCGGCACGATCACCGCCTGCGCGATGAACGCCACCACGCCCGCCAGCACCAGCGCCAGTTGCGCCACCACCAGCGTTGCGGCCAGTCCCGGCAGGATCGCCGCGGTGGTCAGATCCCACAGCCATGGCAACAGCGCCGCCGGGTCGCCCTGGCGCAGGGGGGCGGGGATGATGTCCTGGGACAGAAACCGCCACAGCGCGCCCTGCCCCATCGGCGGCGTGCGCACGGTGGCCAGCATCACCACGGCAAAGACCAGCCAGCCCACCAGCAGCCGGGGCCGCATCCACAGCCGGACCGTCGCGATCAGCGTGATATAGATCGCCATCACCGCCCCCGCCGCGCCGTATTCTCCCTGTCGGAAAAACGTGTCCAACTGAAACCCAAGCGTCGGCAGCCCGATGAAACCCAGCACCGCCGACGACCGAAGCCCGCATTCCAGCCGGTACAGCGCATAGGTCGCCATCTGCGGCCACGCCAACGGCGCGCGGGCCCACAGGAACCGGGTCAGCGGATCGACCGACGGTCCCAGCCAGCGATCGGGGCGGCGGTCTGCTTCGTCCAAAATTTCCGACAGGACTTTGGCAAAGATCCCGGCATAGGGCAGCGCGATGGCCAGCACCCCTGACCAGACGCTGATCCCGAAGAGCTGCAGCAGCAGCAGCGCCCAGAACAGTTCGTGGACCGACCGCAAGGCGATAGCGAACCCGCGCACCGCCCGTATTTTATAGAACGGCGCCAGGATCAGGCCGGCCATCCCGCCCAGTGTCACGCCCGCCACGGCAAAGGCCACCGTCAGCGCGACGGCCTGAACGATCTGTTCGACGGCGCCGAAATCGGGGGCCAGAAAGCCGCGGCCCATCCGGGCCAGTGCGGCCCATGGGTCGTGGCCGGCAACCGTCAGATCGGCCAGGGGCAGGCACAATGCGGCGACGGCCAGAAACCCCGCAACCACGCCAAGACGCGACAGGCTAGCCATACAGCGCCTCGATCCGCGGGGCGTCCAGCCTGTCGATCGGCAGGTCGAACAGAAAGACCCCCTGTTTCAGCCCGATCACCCGCGTCGCGAATGCGCGTGCGACAGCAACATCGTGCAGCGCCAGGATCGCGGTCGGAAAGGCCGCCCTCAGCAGCGCCGCGAGGTCCTGCGCCTGACGCGGATCGACCGCGGACAGCGGCTCGTCCCCCAGGATCAGGTCGCCGCCGCGATGCAGGGCACGGGCCAGCGCCACGCGTTGTTTCTGCCCGCCCGACAGGGATTCCACGCGGGCATCGGCCTGTGGCGTCAGGCCCACGCGGTCCAGGTCGGCCAGTGCCGTGGCGCGGTCGGGGGTTGCCGGACGGATCAGCGTGCGTAGGTTGCGCCACGCGCCGTGATCGTCCAGCCGCCCCATCAGGACGTTGCGCAGGGCCGACAGCTGGGGAACCAGCGCCGCGTCCTGCGGGACCAGCGCGATTCGCATGCCGCGCGCCGCTGCTGCATCGTGCAATGCCGACAGCAGGGTCGACTTGCCCGAACCACTGCGTCCCAGCAGGGCGACCCGCTCACCCGGCGCGACATGCAGTCGCACCCCGGCCAGGACGGGCGTACCGCCATAGCCAAGATCGACCCCATCCAGCAGCTGCAAGGGTTACTCCAGCAGGTCCAGATCGCGGGCGACCTGTTCGATGGGGGCATAGTCGCCGTTCGCGGCAGGGATGAACGCGTTGCGCGGGAACGCCGCCAGCAGGTCCGGGTCGTTCATGCCGACCAGTGCGGCCTGAACCTTGTCGGCGAACCCGTCGCCCCAACGGGCATCCACGTCGCCGCGGATGGTCCAGTTGTAATCGGGATAGGGCGGCGTTTTCCAGATGATCTTGGCGGTCTCGATCTCGGGCGCGCCGTCGGCAACAGCTTGGTCATAAACAGTATAATTCAGGGCGCCGACCTGCCATGCACCCGACGCGACCAGCCGCAGGGTCTGGCTGTGATCGCCCGAAAAGCCGACGCGGTCAAAGAATTCTTCGGGCGCCTCTCCGGTGTTTTCGCGGATCGCGTATTCCGGCATCAGCCGCCCCGACGTCGATGTCTTGGCCCCGAAGGTGAACGACATGCCGCGCGCGGCCTCGGGGAATTCCTCGGCCTCGGTCAGGCCGGTGTCGGTATGGGCGATGAAATAGCTGACGAAGCTGGTGTCCTCGTCGCCCTGCGCGATGGCGCGGGCACCGTCGACCAGCAGGCGGGCCTGAACGCCCGACAGGCCGCCGAACCAGGCCAGCTGGACCTGATCGTTGCGGAACGCGGTCACGGCGGCGGGATAGGATTTGACCGGGACGAATTCGACCGGCACGCCCAGCTCGTCCGACAGGTAGTCGGCGACAGCGGTAAAGCGGTCGACAAGACGGGTCTCGTCCTCGTCAGGAATGGCCGAGAAATACAGCGTTTCCTGGGCGGCGGCGGACAGCGGCAGGGCCGTGGCAAGAAAGGTCGCCAGCAGGCGTGACATCAGGGGCATGGGATGGCTCCGGTCAGGGTGAAGGGTTGGGATCGGCGGACCCCGCTGAACGCGGGGTCTCGCGCCGATGTGCCAAGCCCCCGTTTCCGGCGGAGCCACGCGGCCCGAACGCCCCCGGCGCATCGGCTTGATGCCCTCGTTCTAGACCGTCCGTTCGGTCGCGCGCAAGGCTTCGTACCTTGACTTGACCGGAGCCGCGGCAGAGAATTGGAGTGTACCTATCGAATTTGACAGGCAGAGGGAGGGTCCCATGAATATCGACCTTTCGCGTCGCGGCTTTCTAAGGCTAGCGGGTGCGGGGGTTGCGGCAACGTCGCTTGGAGCCATGGGCTTCGGCGGGGCCGAGGCAGCGGAGGCCGCGCATGTGCGCGCGTTCAAGCTGGCCACGACCACGGAAACACGCAACACCTGTCCCTATTGCTCGGTCGCCTGCGGCATCATCATGTATTCGCGCGGCGACGTGAAGGCCGGCGAGACCGCCGAGCTGATGCATATCGAGGGCGATGCCGATCACCCGACGAACCGCGGAACGCTGTGCCCCAAGGGCGCCGCGCTGAAGGACTTCGTCCATGCGCCCACGCGCCTGACGCAGCCCCGCCTGCGCCGTCCGGGATCGGACCGCTTTGAGGAGGTCACCTGGGAGGAGGCGCTGGACAAGATCGCCCGCGCCCTCAAGGATGATCGGGACGCGAACTTCATCGCCACCAACGATGACGGCACCCCCGTCAATCGCTGGACGACGGCGGGGTTCCTGGCGGCCTCGGCCACGACCAACGAAACCGCATGGCTGACCTACAAGACGGTCCGGTCCATGGGGATTGTGGGATTCGATAATCAGGCACGCGTCTGACACGGCCCTACGGTGTCCAGTTTGGGCCCGACATTTGGCCGTGGAGCGATGACCAATCCATGGACTGACATCAAGAACACCGACCTGGCGATCGTCATGGGCGGCAATGCCGCCGAGGCGCATCCCTGCGGGTTCAAATGGGTGACCGAGGCCAAGGCGCATCGCGGCGCCAAGCTGATCGTGGTCGACCCGCGCTATACCCGCACCGCATCGGTGGCGGACTATTACGCGCCCATCCGTCCGGGCAGCGACATCGCCTTCCTGATGGGGGTGATCCGCTGGTGCATGGAAAACGACAAAGTCCAGTGGGACTACGTCCGCAACTTTACCAACGCGTCCTTTCTGGTGCGCGATGACTTTGGCTGGTCCGACGGGCTTTTCACCGGCTATGACGAGGAAAAGCGCGATTTCGACAAGGAAAGCTGGGACTATCAGATCGGCGAGGACGGCTTTGCGCTGACCGACCCGACGCTGCAGAACCCCCGCTGCGTCTGGAACATGCTGAAACAGCATGTTGAGGTCTATACGCCCGAATTCGTGGAAAACATCACCGGCACGCCACGTGACAAGTTCCTCGATATATGCGGGATGATCGGCGAATGCTCGGCTGTCGACAAGACGATGACGTCGATGTACGCGCTTGGCTGGACCCAGCATTCCAAGGGTGCCCAGAACATCCGCGGCATGGCCATGCTGCAGCTGATCCTGGGCAATATCGGCGTCCGCGGTGGCGGGATGAACGCGTTGCGCGGCCATTCCAATATTCAGGGCCTGACCGATATTGGCCTGATGTCGAACCTGATCCCCGGCTATCTGAACATCCCGACCGAAAAGGAAGTGGACTGGCAGACCTATATGTCCACGCGGGAGTTCACGCCCCTGCAGCCGGGTCAGACCAGCTATTGGCAGAACTATTCCAAGTTCATGGTCAGTTTCCTCAAAGCGATGTGGGGCGATGCCGCCACGGCCGAGAATGACTGGGCCTATGACTATCTGCCCAAGCTGGACGTCCCTGCTTATGACATCCTGCGCATGTTCGAGCTGATGAACCATGACCGGGTGAACCTGTATTTCTGCCAGGGCTTCAACCCGATGCTGTCCATTCCGGACCGCGGCAAGGTGACGGCCGGCCTGTCCAAGCTGAAGATGCTGGTCGTGATGGACCCCCTGTCCACCGAGACCTCGCATTTCTGGCAGAACCACGGCGCGCACAATGAGGTCGATACGGCCAGCATCCAGACCGAAGTGCTGGAACTGCCCACGACCTGCTTTGCCGAGGACGAGGGTGCGCTGGTCAATTCGGGCCGTTGGCTGCAATGGCACTGGGCGGGGGCGACGCCTCCGGGTCAGGCCAAGCACGACACTTGGATCATGGCACAGATCTGGACGCGGGTGCGCGATCTGTATCGGACCGAAGGCGGTGCCTTCCCCGATCCGATCGTGAACCTGTCATGGGATTATGCCGATGCGGGCGAACCCACGCCCGAGGAACTGGCCAAGGAAATGAACGGTCGTGCGCTGGCTCCGGTGACGGATCCGGCGACGGGCGCGCAGATCCTGCAGGCGGGTCAGCAGGTGTCCGGGTTCGGACAGTTGCGCGACGACGGGACCACCATGGCGGGCTGCTGGATCTATGCCGGCAGCTGGACCGAGGACGGCAACATGATGGCGCGGCGGGACAATTCCGACCCCGACGAAACCGGCATGTTCCTGAACTGGGCCTTTGCCTGGCCGTCCAACCGGCGGGTGCTGTACAACCGCGCCTCGGCCGACATGGCGGGCCAACCCTGGGACGCAACGCGCCCGCTGATTCAGTGGGACGGGGCGAAATGGGGCGGCTATGACGTGCCCGACATCGCGCCGACGGCGGACCCGTCGACGGTCGGACCCTTCATCATGAACCAGGAGGGCGTGTCGCGACTGTTCAGCCGGGGCATGATGCGCGACGGGCCTTTCCCGACGCATATGGAGCCGTTCGAAAGCCCGATGGCCAACGTGTTCAACGCCAAGATGCGCGGGAACCCGGTGGCACGGGTCTTTGAGAACGACGTGGCCCGGCTTGGGAACAGCGATGAGTTTCCGTTCGTCGCGACCTCCTATCGTCTGACCGAGCATTTCCACTATTGGACCAAGCACAACCGGGTGAACGCCGCGTTGCAGCCCGAGTTCTTTGTGGAGATCAGCGTCCAGCTGGCCGAGGAACGCGGCATCACCAACGGCAGCCGCGTCCGCGTGTTCGGCAAACGCGGGCAGGTCTGGGCCAAGGCGGTGGTCACCCGTCGCCTGCAGCCGCTGATCTGTGACGGCAAGCCCGTCCATGTGGTGGGCATTCCGTTGCACTGGGGCTTCATGGGGGCCGCCAAGAAGGGTTGGGGGCCGAACAGCCTGACGCCGTTCATCGGGGATGCGAACACGGATACGCCCGAATTCAAGGCGTTCCTGGTCAACATCGAACCCGCAACCGAGGAGCCGGTGGCATGAACGACATGGCAAACAGCCCGACCACGGCGGCGTCCAACCCGCCCGTGCAACCGACCGAGGCCTATTTCGATGCGCGCGATGTCGTGCGCATCTCGGCCACGCGGAACGTGCCGCAACCGGAACGCCAGTTGGAAAAGCTGGCCAAGCTGATCGATGTGTCCAAGTGCATCGGCTGCAAGGCCTGCCAATCCGCCTGTGTGGAATGGAACGACACCACCCCCGAAATCGGCGAAAACGTGGGGGTTTATGAAAACCCCCACGACCTGACCCCCGACATGTTCACCCTGATGCGTTTCGCGGAATGGGAGAACCCGGCGACGAACGACCTGGAATGGCTGATCCGCAAGGACGGCTGCATGCATTGCGAGGATCCGGGTTGCCTCAAGGCCTGCCCGGCGCCCGGCGCCATCGTGCAGTATTCCAACGGCATCGTGGATTTCATTCACGACAACTGCATCGGTTGCGGCTATTGCGTCACCGGCTGTCCCTTTGACATCCCGCGCATCAGCCAGACCGACCACAAGAGCTACAAGTGCACCTTGTGTTCGGATCGCGTAGCCGTGGGTCAGGGTCCCGCCTGTGCCAAGGCCTGTCCCACGCAGGCCATCGTGTTCGGCACCAAGGCCGACATGCAGGCCCATGCGGAAACCCGCATCGAGGACCTGAAATCGCGTGGCTATGAAAATGCCGGGTTGTACGACCCGGCCGGCGTTGGCGGCACCCACGTGATGTATGTGCTGCATCACGCGGACAAGCCCGGCATCTATAACGACCTGCCCGAGGATCCGCGGATCTCTCCGGTGGTCGAGGGATGGAAGGGCGTGACCAAGACCGCGGGCCTTGCGGCCATCGGACTGGCGGCGGTCGGTGCCACGCTGCACGGCCTGTTCTCTCGTGGCAACGAGGTCGAGGATCATGACATCGAGGCCGCCGACAAGCTGGTCAAGGGTGAAGATCCCGACCACGGAGGGCATGTCTGATGGCGCATCGTCCATACTATTCTGAGCGCGGCGACCGGCTGGAGAGCATCCAGCCGGTCGAGGTCAGCCGCTATCGCGGGTTTACCCGCGCGAACCACTGGGTAACGGCGTTCAGCCTGATCGCGCTGGCACTGTCAGGTTTGGCGCTGTTCGATCCGGCGCTGTACTTTCTGACAGCGCTGTTCGGGGGCGGTCAGACGACGCGCTGGATCCATCCGATCATCGGCGTGGTGCTGTTCGTCAGCTTTGCTTTGATGTTCATCCAGTTGTGGCGTCTGAACATGCCCAAGCCCGAGGACACGACCTGGGTCGCCAACATCGGTGACGTGGTCAAGGGCCGCGAAGAGAACCTGCCGGAACTGGGCAAGTACAATGCCGGCCAGAAGTTCGTGTTCTGGGGCATGTCTGCGCTGATCATCGTCCTGATCGTGACCGGCGTGATGATCTGGCAACAGGTGGCCGGTCATCTGGTCAGCGTGCCGCTGCGCCGCATTGCGGTTCTGGTCCATGCGCTGTCCGCAGTGGCGATCATCCTGGTGTTCATCATGCACGTCTATGCCGCGATCTGGACGCGGGGCACGCTGCGCGCGATGACCCGGGGAACCGTGACCGGTGGATGGGCCTGGCGCCACCACCGCAAATGGCTGCGCGAAATCGCCAGCCGCGACAACAAGGGCCCGGCAGAGTAATCTGCCGGCCACCATTACCGGCATCCCCTGTGGCCGGTTCGGCCCGGAGACTGACATGACCACCACGATCCAACCTGATCCTTCGGCCATCGGCGGCGTCCCCACGGCGCCGCTGGCCCTTTTGCCCAAGCCCCTGCGCCTGTTTGCGACCCGCGCAAAACGTCTGGCCTTTCTGGCTCAGCACAGCGCGAACCTGGGGCCGTGGCTGGCCTTTCTGGGACAGCTGGCCGATCTGCAGGCCCGATTGGCCGAGGATCTGCCCCGCCCCGCCCCCCTGCCCGCCGACCGCATCCGTCTGGCCCGCGAAAACCGCATGCCCCCGATCGACAGACAGCGGCTGGCATCCGACCCGGACCTGCACACGGTGCTGGATGCGGTGCTGACCCACGCTGCGGCATTGGACATGCCCGAACCGGCACGCATCGCCCTGTCCGCGGTGACCGCCGCGTCTTTGGCCGACCGCCACTGGCTGCTGGAAAACATCCTGTCCGACACCATCCCCGACGACAGCGTTGCGCCGCATCTGTTTGCGTCGCTGGCGGTGCAACTGCACCTGTCGCGGCTGGCGGCCGGGCTGCCCGCCGATCAACTGGTCAAGATCCGCACCGGGGTCTGTCCGGCCTGCGGCGGCAAGCCCGCAACGTCCAGCGTGATCGGGGTCGGCGATCTGGACGGCGTGCGCTATGCCGCCTGTGCCTGCTGCCAGACCCAGTGGAACGAGGTACGTCTGACCTGCCTGTGCTGCGGCCAGACCGGCCAGATCAGCTATCGCAGCGTCGAGACCGATCAGGCGACCGTGCGCGCCGAGGTCTGTGACGATTGCGACAGCTGGGTCAAGATCCTGTACCAGAACAAGAACCCCAGCCTCGAGGCGATCGCCGACGACGTCGGTAGTCTTGGGCTAGACCTGCTGATGAAGGACACGACCATCCGTCGTGGGGGGTTCAATCCGTTTCTTGCAGGCTACTGATGTCGGGGTTCCGGGCGCTGCCGTCGGTCGATCAACTGCTGCTGGCGGTGCCGTCGCTGATCGACGCGCATGGCCGTCAGGCGGTCACGCGGACCGCGCGGCTGTGCCTTGACGCGGCGCGTGCAGCCATTCGCGACGGTGCCGATGGCGCGGTCGAGGCCGCGCGCCTGCCGCATCTGCTGGCCGCCGATCTGGCGGCGGCTGCGGTCACGCAACTGCGTCCGATCCTGAACCTGACCGGCACTGTCCTGCACACCAATCTGGGCCGCGCAATCCTGGCGGACGAGGCGATCGCCGCCGCATCCGCCGCAATGGCCGCGCCGCTGGCGCTGGAGTTCGACCTGCAGACCGGCGGGCGTGGCCAGCGCGACGGCCACCTGCGCGGCCTGCTATGCGAGTTGACCGGGGCCGAGGATGCCACCGTCGTCAACAACAACGCTGCCGCCGTCCTGATCGCGCTGAACACATTTGGCCAGGACCGTGACAGCATCGTGTCACGCGGCGAACTGATAGAGATCGGCGGCGCGTTCCGCATGCCCGACATCATGGCCCGCGCCGGCACCCGCCTGGTCGAGGTGGGCACCACGAACCGGACCCATGCCCATGATTATCGTGACGCGATCACCGACCGGACCGGGCTGATCCTCAAGGTCCATACCTCGAACTATCGGATCGAGGGATTCACCGCCGAGGTCGCCGCCCCTGACCTGTCCGCCATCGCACGCGATGCGGGGGTGGTGATGCTGAACGACCTGGGCGCCGGATCGCTGGTTGATCTGTCGCGATGGGGTCTGCGCCGCGAACCCACCGTGGCCGAGGCGGTCGCAGAGGGCGCCGACCTGATCACCTTTTCGGGCGACAAGCTGTTGGGCGGCCCGCAGGCTGGGTTCATCGTCGGGCGGCGCGACCTGATCGCGCGGATCAACCGAAACCCGATGAAGCGCGCCTTGCGGTTGGACAAGATCCGCATCGCCGCGCTGCAGGCGACGCTGCGCCTGTATCGCGACCCTGACAGGCTGGACCAGCGGTTGCCCGTCCTGCGCATGCTGTCGCGCCCGCAGGCCGACATTGCCGCACAGGCCGCACGCCTTGCGCCGCAGGTCGCGGCGCTGCTGCCCGATCACCGCGTGGCGCCGACCGACTGCGCCAGCCAGATCGGGTCCGGGTCGCTGCCGACGGACACGATCCCTTCGGCCGGGTTGCGGATCACCGGGACGGGCGGCGACGCGCCCGACCGGCTGGCCGCGTGGTTGCGTGACCGGCCACGTCCGGTGATCGGCCATATCCGCGACGGTGCGCTGATTTTGGACCTGCGCTGTCTGGACGATGACCGCGACCTGCTGGAGGCGCTGTCGTGATCGTCGGCACCGCGGGGCATATCGACCACGGCAAGACCGCGCTGGTCAAGGCGCTGACCGGCACCGATGCCGACCGTCTGGCCGAGGAAAAGGCCCGCGGCATCACCATCGATCTGGGCTTTGCCTATGCCGATCTGGGCGGCGGGGCGGTCACGGGGTTCGTCGATGTGCCCGGGCACGAACGCCTGATCCACACGATGCTGGCGGGGGCGGGCGGGATTGATCTGGCGCTGTTGGTCGTGGCCGCCGATGACGGCATCATGCCGCAGACGCGTGAACATCTGGCGATCCTGAACCTGCTGGGCCTGTCGCAGGGTCTGGTCGCGCTGACCAAGGCCGATCTGGCCGACGCGGACCGTCGCGGGCACGTCACCGACCAGATCCGCGCGGCGCTGGCCGATAGCGGTCTGGCCGATGCGCCGATCATTCCGGTATCGTCCCTGACGGGCGAAGGGGTGGACCGATTGCGCGACGCCCTGATCGCGGCCGAGGCACGGGTTGCCCATCGCACCGCCGATGCCGGCTTTCGCCTGGCGGTCGATCGCAGCTTTACCCTGCAGGGCGCAGGCACGGTCGTGACCGGCACGGTCCTCTCCGGGCAGGTGGCGGTCGGCGATCTGGTGACGATCAGCCCGTCGGGGATCGCGGCGCGGGTGCGGGGCATCCATGCCCAGAACCAGCAGGCCACCCGCGGCGTTGCAGGACAGCGTTGCGCGCTGAACCTGGCGGGAGAATCGGTCGCCAAGGATGCGGTCCATCGCGGCGACATTGTGCTGGATCCCGCGCTGCACGCGCCGACCGAACGCATCGACGCCGTGCTGACCGTGCTGGAGAGCGAACCCAGGCCTATCGGCACATGGTTCCCCGCCCGTCTGCACAGCCACGCGGCCGAACTGGGCGCGCGCATCGTCCCCTTGGGCGATCCCATCGCGCCGGGCCACAGCGGCCCGGTGCAGATCGTGCTGGACCGACCCATGGCCGCGACCATCGGCGACCGGTTCATCCTGCGCGACGTGTCGGCCAGCCGGACCATCGGCGGGGGTCATTTCCTGGACCTGCGCCCGCCCGCGCGCAAGCGGCGCACGCCGGAACGGTTGGCCCTGATCAGCGCGGCCCAGCAGCCTGATCCGCTGCAGGCGATGCTGGCGGTCGGCCCGGTTGATTCTGTCGTCTTCGTCCGCGACCGCGCCCTGTCGCCAGCCGACGCCGCGACGGCGCTGACGGGGGCACGGCTGGTGGCTGGACTGGCCCTGTCGCCCGCGCATCTGGACGCGCTGCAACGGGGGATCACCGACGAATTGTCGGCGTTTCACGCCGCCAATCCCGACCTGCCGGGTCTGGGCCGCGAACGGTTGCGGCTGGCGCTGACCCCGCGCCTGCCCAAGGATGCCTATCTGGCGCTGCTGCGGGTGGAATCGGATGCGGGGCGGGTCTTTCCCGATGGAGCTTTCCTGCGTCTGCCCGGTCACGAGGTGCGTCTGTCGCCCGACGACGAGGCGCTGTGGGACCGCATCCTCCCGATGCTGACCGGCGATCTGCGCTATCGCCCGCCGCGGGTGCGCGATTTCGCGACCGAGTTCGGGCTGGACGAAAAGGACGTGCGCCGCGTCTTGCGCATGACCCAGAAACTGGGCCGTACCGATCAGATCGCGCATGACCATTTCTTTGCCCGTACCGTGACCGCCGACATGGTGGCGATTCTGCGCGACGTGGTGGCGGGAACGCCGGACGGCTGGTTCACCGCGCCTTTGTTCCGCGACCGGGTCCAGAACGGCCGCAAGGTCGCGATTGAAATCCTTGATTTCTTTGACAGGCATGGCGTCACACTGCGCCGGGGCGACCTGCGGCGTCTGAACCCGCACCGGCTGGACCAGTTCGGCTAGAACGGCGCAATGCCCTGTTCGATCACCGCCTCCATCGCGACATAGCTGGAGGTCGAGGCGACATGCGGCAGGGCGGACAGCTTTACCGCCATGATGCGCCGGTAATCGGCCATGTCGCGCGACCGCACCTTGAGCAGATAGTCGAACCCCCCCGCGATCATATAGCATTCCTCGACCTCGGGGATCAGGCGGATGGCGGCGTTGAACGATTCCAGCGCCTTATGGCGGGTGTCCGACAGGCGCATCTCGACATAGGTGACATGGGTCAGGCCAAGGCGGACAGGCGACAGGATGGCGCGGTATCCGGTGATCAGGCCCGCCTCCTCCAACTGACGGATGCGCAGCGCCACGGGGGTCTTGGACAGGCCGACCTTGCGCGCCAGTTCGGTTACAGGAATGCGGGCGTTGGCCACCAGTTCCGCCAGAATGCGGCGGTTGATCGGGTCCAGCAGGTCGGTCATGTCAAAGGCCCCGTAAATGGACGATGTGCCTGCGATCCTGCCCATGATCGGTCCCATCGTCCAGAGCGCCTGCGATATTCTGACACCGATCAGACAGGGGTGCCGCCATGACCGACCTTTCACTCGCCGCCAAGTTCCAGCCCGAAGGGCCGCTACTGGACCGTCTGGTCCGCGATGCCGCGCTGTCGCCCGATACCCGCGCGCGGATCAGCGCCCGCGCGGCTGACCTGATCCGCCGCATCCGCGCGGAATCGAAACCCACGATGATGGAACTGATGCTGGCCGAATACAGCCTGTCCACCCGCGAAGGGGTCGCGCTGATGTGTCTGGCCGAGGCGATGCTGCGCGTGCCCGACCGTGCCACCATCGACGCGCTGATCGAGGACAAGATCGCGCCGTCCGATTGGGGCCGCCATCTGGGCGACAGCGCCTCCAGCCTGGTGAACGCCTCGACCTGGGCGCTGATGCTGACGGGGCGGGTGCTGGACGACCGCAAACCGGGTCTGGCCGGCACGTTGCGCGGTGCCGTCCGCCGCCTTGGAGAGCCGGTGATCCGGACCGCCGTCACCCGCGCCATGCGCGAAATGGGGCGCCAGTTCGTGCTGGGCCAGACCATCGACGCGGCGCTGGACCGCGCCAGGGGGCAGCAGGCCAAGGGATACACCTACAGCTATGACATGCTGGGAGAGGCGGCGATGACCGCCCGCGACGCCGACCGCTATGCTGACGAATACCGCAAGGCGATCGCGGCGATTGCCGGGGCCTGCACGCATGGGTCGGTCGCGAAAAACCCCGGCATCTCGATCAAGCTGTCGGCGCTGCATCCGCGATACGAGGTCGCACAAGCGGACCGCGTGATGGACGAACTGGTCCCCGTGGTGCGTGATCTTGCCCGACAGGCCCGCGCCGCCAATATGGGCCTAAACATCGACGCCGAGGAACAGGACCGCCTAGCCCTGTCGCTGCAGGTGATCGCCGCCGTGCTGCCGGACCCGGAACTGGCCGGATGGGACGGGTTCGGCGTGGTGGTGCAGGCCTATGGCAAGCGGGCGGGGCCGATGATCGACGCGCTGCATGCGCTGGCCGTCCAGCACGACCGCCGCATCATGTTGCGTCTGGTCAAGGGTGCCTATTGGGACACCGAAATGAAGCGAGCCCAGGTCGAGGGGCACCCCGATTTCCCGCTGTTCACATCCAAGACGGCGACCGATGTCAGCTATGTCGCGCTGGCGAAAAAGCTGCTGGGCATGACGGACCGCATCTATCCGCAATTCGCAACGCACAATGCGCACAGCGTCGCGGCCATTCTGGAGCTGGCGGGTAACGCGCCGTTCGAATTTCAGCGCCTGCACGGCATGGGTGAACGGCTGCACGACATCGTGCTGCGCGACCATGCCACCGCCTGCCGCATCTATGCCCCGGTCGGCGCGCATCAGGACCTGTTGGCCTATTTGGTGCGCCGCCTGCTGGAAAACGGTGCGAACAGCAGTTTCGTGAACCAGATCGTCGATCTGGACGTGACGCCGGAACAGATCGCCCGCGATCCGTTCGACGCGCTGGCGACGGCGCAGGCCCCCGCCACCCTGCTGGCGCCCCATGCGATCTATGGCGCGGGACGCGTCAACGCGCAGGGGTTCGATCTGGCCGCCCGCGACCAGCTGGATGCGATCTTTGCCGCCCGCGACGGGGCGATGCCCGATGCCGGTCCGCTGACCGCACAGGCGGCGACCGGACAGACCGTCCCGGTCATCAACCCCGCCACCGGGGAAACCCTGGCAACCGTTACCGAGGCCGATGAGGCCACCGTTACCCGCGCCATCGACGCGGCACGCCCTTGGGCCGCCCCCGCCGCGGACCGCGCCGCGATCCTGCGCCGGGCCGCCGACCTGTTCGAGGCAGATTTCGGCCCGATCTTTGGCATTCTGGGACGCGAGGCGGGCAAGACCCTCAACGATGCCGTGGCCGAACTGCGCGAGGCGGTGGATTTCCTGCGCTATTACGCTCAACAGGGCGAGGGCCGTCCAGATGCCCCACGCGGAATCATTGCGGCGATCAGTCCGTGGAACTTTCCGCTGGCAATCTTTACCGGACAGGTGGCGGCATCGCTGATGGCGGGGAACGCCGTGCTGGCAAAGCCTGCCGAACAGACCCTGTTGATTGCCGCGCATGCCGTGCGCCTGTTGCACCGCGCAGGCGTGCCGACGGACGCACTGCAACTGTTGCCCGGCGATGGCGCGACGGTGGGCGCGGCGTTGACCCGCGATCCGCGCATTAACGGCGTCGTCTTTACCGGTGGCACCGACACCGCCCGGCTGATCGCAGCCAGCATGGCCGATCACATGGCCCCCGGCACGCCGCTGATCGCCGAGACAGGCGGCCTGAACGCGATGATCGTGGACAGCACCGCGTTGCCCGAACAGGCGGTGCGCGACATCATCGCCTCCAGCTTTCGGTCGGCCGGACAGCGCTGTTCAGCACTGCGCTGCCTGTATGTCCAGGAGGACGTGGCCCCGCATCTGATCGCGATGATCCAGGGGGCGATGGACCAGTTGCGCGTCGGCGACCCGTGGGATCTGGCGACCGATGTCGGCCCGGTGATCGACGCCGAGGCGCAGGCCGGTATTCTGGACTATCTGGACCGGAACCGCGACCGGATCCTGCACCAGGTTGCGGCCCCTGCGACCGGGCATTTCGTGCCCCCGACGCTGATCCGCATCGACGGCATCCACACGCTTACGCGCGAGATCTTTGGCCCGGTCCTGCATATCGCGACGTTCGGCGCGCGTGATCTGGACCGGGTTGTCGCGGCGATCAACGCCACCGGGTACGGGCTGACCTTTGGGCTGCATTCGCGTATCGACGGCCGCGTCCAGGATGTCACGCAGGCGATCCATGCGGGCAACCTGTATGTGAACCGCAACCAGGTCGGCGCCACCGTCGGCAGCCAGCCCTTTGGCGGAGAGGGGCTGTCGGGCACTGGCCCCAAGGCCGGCGGCCCGCAATACCTGACACGGCTGATGGCCCCCACCGCACCCGATGCCCCCGCAGTGGACTGGCCACAGGACGACAGCACCGAACGGCTGTCCGCGTCGCTGTCCCGTCCCGCCCCCGGCGCGGCACCCGTCGACCAACTGATGCCCGGCCCGACCGGAGAGCTGAACCGCCTGACCACACTGCCGCGCGGCCCTGTCCTGTGCCTGGGCCCGGGCGCCCGGGCTGCGGCGGCGCAGGCGCGCGCCGTGACCGATGCGGGCGGGCAGGCGGTTGTCGCGCAGGGCCATGTCGATCCGCAGGCGCTGTGCGACCTGCCGGACGTCGCGGCGGTCCTGTGGTGGGGTGATCAGGCGACCGGGCGGGCGATGGCACAGGCGTTGGCCGCGCGGCCGGGGCCACTGGTGCCGCTGATCACCGCGATGCCGGACCACGCATACGTGACGCATCAACGTCATTTGTGCGTCGACACCACGGCTGCGGGTGGGAATGCGGCCTTGCTAGCGGGCTGACGGCCCGCCCGCGTTGACATCGTTGGTTGATCGGGCCGACATGGCGCACATGAACGACATCCGTCCGCGCGTCATCCTGCATCCCGGTCCGCCCAAGACGGGAACATCCACGCTGCAGGCGTGGTGCCATCTGAACCGCACGGCGCTGGCCGCGCAGGGGGTTGTCTATGCCTCGGTCGACAAGCCGTCCGACCCCAAGCATCAGTGGTTGGTCCAGGGGCTGAAACAGGGCGACCTGTCGCGGCTTGGCGCCGAGATCGCCCCCCTGCGCGACGGCAGCGCCCACACCCTGATCCTGTCATGCGAAGGCGTGATGACCAACCGCGGGCTGATCCCCGACAGCGCGTGGCAGCAGTTCCGGCAGGTGCTGAGTGGACTCGACACGACCTTGTTCATGGTGGAACGCGATCTGGACGGGTGGTTGCGCTCGCTGTGGAAACAGGCCCTGATCAACCCGGTGCCCCGCGGCAAGCCGCTGGCGGTCCCCCCGTTCGAGGCTTTCGCGCGCAGGCCTGCCATCCGTGCGATGATGGATCTTGGCGCCATGGCCGGTCTGATCGCGCGTGACACAGGGGCGGCATCATGGGTTCTGACGCGGCTGGAGGATGATTTCATCGGGGACTTTGCCAGACTGCTGGATCTGTCGCCCGATCGCCCGATGCGCGACGCCCCCCGGATCAACGAATCCCTGCCCGCCGATTTCATCGCCGTCTATGGCCGGTTGGCGCGGCATGTCGATCAGGTCTGGCATCTGCGGATGGCGGTGTTTGCGGCATTCCACGCAATGAGGCCCACCGGCAACCTGATGGTTGCGAACGTGGCGCGGCAATTTGCCAAGGTCCCGGCGCACGACCGTGACAACGCGGTGGACACCCTGCAGCAGGCGGTCGATGCGGTATCGTTCGACGATCCCGGCCACCGCGATCTGGCCGCGCGGCTTGCGTCCAACGCGACGGTGTTGCGAAACATTCTATTGCAGGACCAGCCCCCACCCCCTAGGTGAATGATGCGAAAGCCTGCGGAAGGGCATCAAACCCGGTGGTTTGGCCGGACTTCAAATCCGGTCGGGGCAGCGAGCCTGTCCCGGGTGGGTTCGACTCCCATTCCCTTCCGCCATCCCTTACCGCGCCGCGATTGCCAGCCCGTCGGCAACGGCCGTGAACACGTCCTGCGCCGAATGGGTGGCGTCGGGAAATGCCGCGCGCATGGTGTCCCCCACGACCGTCATCAGGCTTGACCCGCCGACATAAATAACCCGGTCGATATGCGCCGGGGTCAGCTGGGCACGGTTCAGGGTCTCGGCCGCGCCGTCGCGCAGCTGGGCTGCGTTGCGCGCCAGACTGTCTGCCAGGGCCTGCCGGGCCAGGGGCGCTGACAGCCCGCGTTCGACCTCATCCAACATGATGGCGGCGTCGGCATCGCCGTTGTTTGCGGCGATCTTGCCGCGTTCGACCGCAAAGGCCAGATCATGGCCCAGATCGTCCTCCAGCACGCGCGACAGGCGCGCCATGGCATCGGGCCGTTCAGCCAGGCGGACCATTTCGGCCACCATGCGGCGGGACTGGGGGGTGTTCACAAACGGAATCTTCTCCCACGTCGCCAGGTCGTTGTAGATCGCGTTCGGCACGGGCGACGTTCCAGGCCCCATCGCCTTGCGCAGGACGGACCCCCGTCCCAGCAGGGGCATCACGTGATCCAGGCTGACCGCGCGGTCGAAATCGGTGCCGCCGATGCGCACGCCGTGGCTGGCCAGGATCCGCACCCCCGTCCCTTGTCCCTGAAACAGCGAAAAATCCGACGTACCGCCGCCGACGTCCACGATCAGGCCCGTCGCGCCGGGCCGGGCGGCACCCGCGGCGATGGCTGCGGCCTCGGGTTCGGGCATGAAGTCCACATCACGAAAACCCGCGGCCAGATAGCATTGGCGCAGGTCGTCCTGGGCCTGGGCCTCTCGCGGGTCGCCGTCGCTGTGAAACACCACGGGCCGACCCGACAGCGCGCGGTCAAAGGTCTGGCCGGTCTCTGCCTCTGCCCGGGTCTTGATACGGTTCAGAAAGCGGGCAATCAGGTCCACGAACGTGACCCGCTCATTCAGGATCATCCGCTTTTCATGCATCAGCGACGTACCCAGGACGCGTTTCAGCGCACGCATGAACCGGCCCTCGTGCCCGTCCAGCAAGGCGCGGTTCGCGGGCTGGCCCATCAGGGTCGTGCGGGTATCCGCGTCCAGAAAAAAGGTCGTGGGCATCGTCGTTTGCCCCGGTTCCAGCCGAATCAGGCGGGGCGTGCCGTCGGGGGCATGTCCTGCCGCGGAATTCGACGTGCCGAAATCGATGCCCAGGCCGTTGTCGCGCGCTGCCATGTCGAATGCCCTGCCCTGTGACTGCGAAGGTGGGGTGCCTAGGCGGCGGTCGGGGGCAAGTCAAGCGCGCCGACGCTAACCTGCAGTTAGGATTTCTTCGATAGCATGGGCGCCTGGCCCCTGTTCCGGAGATTCCGATGCCTTTCGTTCCGCGCTTGTCCCTTCGCCAAAAGATCACCCTGACAAGTCTTGGCCTGATGACGACACTGGCCCTTGTCCTGGTCACGATGCTCAGCATGGCGCAACGCCAAAGCCTGTTGGAAAACGCCCAAAGCGCGCAACGCGTGACGTTGCGCGTGCTGTCCTCCGACCTGGCAGAGAATCACGAAGGGTATTCGGCACGAACGGGGACGGATGGTACATTGGGTGACGTGGTCTGGCCGGAAATCCCTGATTTCGCCGATCACACGATGATCGACGATGTGGGCGGCAAAACCGGAGAGACGGCGACGATATTCCGTCTGGACCCCGATCAGGGGCAATTCATCCGCATGACAACGAACGTCAAGCGGCCCGATGGCACCCGGGCCGTGGGGACGCCATTGGACCCCGCAGGTCCTGTTCACGCGGCAATGTTACAAGGCGTGACCTATTCCGGTACCACGATGATTCTGGAGCAACCCTATCTAACGCTGTACGTTCCGGTCCGCGATCAGGCAGGACAAATCAACGGCGTCTTGTATGCCGGTGTTGCGATGTCCGAGATCGAAGCCGTGCTTTGGCGCAACCTGATGACGGCTGTCGCTCTCACGGGTGTTGCATTGCTGCTGGCCTTTGCATTGAACCTGGCGATGACGCGCCGCGCCCTGCGCCCGTTGTCGGCCGTCGACGAGGCGATGCAAGATGTCGCGCGGCAACAGTATGACCGCCCCATTCCCGGTACGGCGATGCGCGATGAAATCGGGTCGATCGCCCGCAATCTGGAACGGTTCCGCGACGGCCTGGCTCAGGCCAGGGACGCCGCAGAGGCCGCCGCCGCGTTGCAGGCCTCCGGTGCCGCAGAGGCGCAGGCCCAATCCCGCAAGCAAGGTCGGATCGTGACCGACATATCGGTCGGTCTGGAGCGTCTGGCCGGTGGCGACCTGACAGCACAAATCACCAGTCCCGCACATGACCCCTTCCCCCAGGAATACGAGGCTCTGCGCGCGACCTTCAACAAGGTCGTATCTGATCTTGGAACGACAATGGGACGCATCGTCGACGTTGCGCGGCAAGTCCGGACCGGATCCGACGAGATCACGTCGGCCGCGCAGGATCTGGCCGGACGGGCAGAGACACAGGCGGCGACGCTTGAACAATCTGCCGCTGCGTTGACCGAACTGACCGCCAGCGTCCATTCGACCGCCGATCTGGCCCGTACCGCCGAAAATGTTTCGAAAAACAACCGCGCCATCGCAGAGGAGGGGCAGAGCATCGTCGGAGAGGCCATTCAGGCGATGGAAAAGATCGAGGCCTCATCGGACCAGATCAATCGGATCATCACCGTCATCGACGATATCGCGTTCCAGACCAACCTGTTGGCCCTGAACGCCGGTGTCGAGGCGGCCCGCGCGGGCGAAGCAGGGCGTGGTTTTGCAGTTGTCGCCTCGGAGGTGCGCGGGCTGGCGCAGCGCGCCTCCGATTCCGCGCGTGAAATAAAAGGGCTTATCTCGGACTCGTCGCAGCATGTGCGATCCGGATCATCCCTCGTCAGTCGTACAGGTGGCAGCCTTGAGCAGATTTTGCAGAAGGCACGCGAAGTGTCAGACCAGGTAGCGGCGATCGCCTTGGCTGCCAGCGATCAGTCCACAGCCCTGTCCGAGATCAATTCCGGTGTGAACCACCTTGATCAGGTCACGCAACAAAATGCGGCAGTAGCAGAACAGACCAATGCCGCCGCGGCCTCTCTGCAGCAGCAGGCCGGGGTGCTGGGTTCTGCGCTGACAAGCTTTACATTCCATCCGCCTCAAGCGCGGCAATCGCACGATGCAGGATCCCGTAGCGCGATCAGAGCAAATGCCGATTCGTCTGACGCAAGGACGCGCAGCCGTTCGACCAACGCTGGAACTTCGCGACTGATGGAGTTTTGACGGTCGGTAAGCGAAATTTTATGTAACTTGCCCGGACCGTTATGGGTTTGGGCAAGGTTTGGTCTCGTTAATGTCGTCATGACCAAAATCCAACGGTTTTTCGCGATCAACAGCGTACAAAGACCTACTCTATTGTTCGCATCATCTGCAGAGCCTGCTTGGTGCTCAGCAGACTGCTGCATCCGGCTTTCCAGCCAAGTCCAGACCGCGGGCGGTGGGGGGCTGCCACGTAGGCGAAGATTCTACGGCGCCCTGAATATTTGTCCCCAGCTGAGAGCCACCGGTGCCCCCGCTCCAACCTGTCGTGCCGGCATTTTCCGCAGCTGTGCTGTCCTCTGATCCGTCAGGCTGCGTTGCTGCAGTCGCAATACCGGCAGGCTCGGAGCAATCTTGGGCCGCGGAGGTACCCTGTTGCGTCGAGGCTTGCGCCAAAGCCGCTCCGCCCTGCAGGCCTGCGACGAAAACGGTCGAAGCAAGAATTGCGGCGCTGAGCGCCGATCGTGCGAACGGACATACCATCAGTGGCCTCGTTTGAACTTTGCAAAACGGAACGCCGCCGGACAGCGGCGGTTCCCCGACCGGCGGCGCCTGTGACAGGTCATATGACGGCAACGTGTTCCGTTGCGATTGGCATGCCCTTGTCATGATGCGGCAAACGGACGTCAAACGGGGCATAGGCGACGGCGTGCTTTATGTGCTATCGCCGCCTGAAATGAACGGAGGGGGCGCAGAGTCGCTGATTATGGGTACACCGAACGCAAGCATGCCGCGCCAGGCCAAGGAATGGGTGCAGGTCCTCGCCAAGTATCGAGAGCCCTCGACCCGTCGCAGCGTGTGGGAATTGACGGCCACGATTGTTCCGTTCCTGGCGCTTTGGGCGCTGGCTTGGGCAACATTGTCGGTCAGCTATTGGTTGGCTGTGCCGATCGCGCTGATCAACGGGCTGTTTCTGGTCCGTATCTTCTGCATCCAGCACGATTGCGGCCACGCGTCGTTCTTTCATAACCGCAAGGTTCAGGACTGGATCGGACGCGGGTTGGGCGTACTGACGTTGACGCCCTATGACGTATGGCGCCGCACCCATTCGCTGCACCATGCGCAGCACGGCAATCTGGATGAGCGCGGTATCGGCGACGTGATGACACTCACGGTCGGAGAGTATCGCAGCCGTGGGCGTGTCGGACGGCTTATGTATCGTCTTTACCGCCACCCCGTCGTCCTGTTCGTTCTGGGACCAAGCTACCTGTTTCTGCTGCAGAATCGTTTGCCACTTGGACTTATGAGGGCAGGCTGGCGTTTCTGGGCCTCGGCTCTTGGAACAAATCTTGCTCTGGCATTGATCCTGGGAACGATGATCTGGTTTGCCGGTCCGATGCCGGTACTGCTGATCTTTCTGCCCACAACGATTGTAGCCGGGACGGTCGGGGTGTGGCTGTTCTATGTCCAGCACCAGTTTGAAGAAACGCATTGGGCAGATGGGGACGAATGGCAGCTGCACGACGCCGCGCTGGCCGGGTCTTCCCACTATATCCTGCCTCAACCCCTGCGCTGGCTGTCAGCCAATATCGGCGTGCATCATGTCCACCATCTGTACAGCCGCATCCCATTCTATCGTCTGCCAGAGATCCTGCGCGATCATGACGAACTGGCCTCTGCGCAGCGGCTGACACTGCGGGAAAGCCTGCGGTCGGTAAACCTGCATCTGTGGGACGAAAAGCGCCGTCGCCTGGTCTCTTTCCGCGAGGCACGTCACCTTTACGGTTCCACCACGGCTGCTTGAGCGGTTGTGCAAGTCCTCTGAACGGTCCGGTATCGTGCTGTGCCTGATCGCCAAGGTGCACCGATTGCGCCTACCCTACGATACAGTCCATGCCCCTCCGGGCATGAACCCCAGTTTTTCCCAAATCACCCACTGCATTGCCAAGCATGTCGGTCACCCGGCAAACGGCTGAGAGCGTCTGACCAATCAAAGCTGCGTCTGCAAAGGCGACGATCGGTCATATCTGAACGCTGGCGCGTGAAGCGACTGTCGTGAGGGCAAGGCAACATCAAGTCATAGCAATCGCACGGCGCAGAAAGATCTGCACGCACATCACCGCGGCGAGCACCATCGATATGTCAGCTTTGACCGTCTTACCCCAAAGGGCTAATCGCGATCCGTACCACCACCGGCCGGGGCCGGTGCGTTCAGGGTCGACCGTCGGATGCACCTGCGACGTCGGTCAGAATAGGTGATAAGAAGAGATAGGGCGACGACGCTGGTCATGCCGCAGCCGATATAACCGCACAAGAATGATGCCAGCCATCCGAACCCCGATAAAAGGAACACGATGGTTGAGATAATTCCGATCACGGCGGATGTTGCGATAATACCAACCAGCAAAGCGAACCCGATCCCTTCATCAAATACCGTGTCACGATAGCACCGATCGGTTCATTTGCGAAACGAGATCGACAGATTGTTCCGGATCGATCACCATCGCAACGAATAACGTATTTGAATCAATCAACTTTAAGGCGAATAAAATGAGCGACACCGACATGGACCCGATGCTGCCCCTCGACCGGATCGGCTATGTCATCAACACATATCCCCGTCCGTCACAAACCTTCATCCGCCGGGAGATTCGCGCGTTGGAGGCGGCAGGCCTGACCGTAATCCGCTTTGCGATGCGCCGCGACGAACAGCCCGTCTTGTCGACCGAGGACCAGGCCGAGGCCGACCACACCGAATATGTCCTGGACCGCGGGGCCAAGGGGTTGGGCGTTGCGTTGATTCGCGCCGTGATCCGGCACCCGCGGGCGCTGGTCAGGGCGATTTCGGCCGGGCGGCAGGGTGGGCCGGGCCGCGGGCCGTTGCGCCAGGTGATCTATCTGGCCGAGGCGGCAGTTCTTGCCGATCGCTGCCGGGCACTGGGGTTGACGCACCTGCATGCCCATTTCGGAACCAATTCGGCGGATGTCGTCCGCTATGCCCGGATGCTGGGCGCGCCCGGCTATAGCGTGACCTTTCACGGTCCCGAAGAGTTTGACGGTCCCCATGCGCTGCTGTTGCGTGAAAAGGTGGCCGAGTCGCGATTTGCAGTCGCGGTCAGTGCCTTTGGCCGCAGCCAGCTGGCACGTTGGGCGCCGTTCGACGCGTGGGGCCGGATTACGGTCGTGCATTGCGGGATTGACCCCGCACTGTTTGCAAACCCCGTTCCCCTGCCAGCGGGGCCTGATGCGCAAAACCCTTTGCGGGTCGTCTGCATCGGGCGTTTCGCCGAACAGAAAGGGCAGGTTCTGCTGATCGAGGCGATGGCGCGCAGCTCTGCGCCGATCCAGCTGACGCTGGTGGGTGACGGTCCCCTGCGCGGGGACCTGGAACAGGCGATTCGGGCGCATGGCCTGGAAACGCGTGTCACACTGACGGGTTGGCTGGACGAGGCGGGGGTTCGTGATGCGCTTTCAGCGGCGCATGTCATGGCGATGCCCAGCTTTGCCGAAGGGTTGCCCGTCGCCCTGATGGAGGCGATGGCGGCGGGCCGACCCTGCATCGCCACGCTGATCGCAGGCATCCCGGAACTGATGGTTCACGGCCAGACTGGCTGGCTGATCCCTGCGGGATCCGAGACCGATCTGGCCGCAGCGCTTGATGCCGCCGCGCGTACACCGCGCGACAGGCTGGCGGAAATGGGCACCGCCGCACGCGCCCGCGCGCTGTCGCGCCACGACATCACGATAGAGGCGGCAAAGCTGGCTGCGAAGTTCGCGGCCACGCGCAACACGTGACGAACCACTCCGGACATCGACCTATCTAAATAAAATCTCAATCAATCCGCTATGCCGCAACTCTTTCTTTGCGGTAGCGTGGTTGCGCCAGTATGGCTTGTGTTAATTTTTCGTCGAAACGGATTCTGGTTATGCTGCATGCACCATCTGTCAGCGCGGATGATCGCGACGGCTTTTGTAGCCTGCCCGCCGCCACCGACAGTCAGGCGGCGTTTCTGGCGGCTAGCGACCAGGTCGGGTCGACGGGCGCGTATATTGAACAGATCGTTGTGGACGGGCCATCCACGCTTTTGGAACCACAGGCCCTGCGTGATGCCTGGCAGCAGGTGGCGATGCGGCACGAAACGCTGCGGACGCTGCTTGTCACCGACACGACGGGCATTCTGCGGCTGTGCGTTCTGGACCGAGCAGAGGTGCGCATCGACCCTGCCGACCTGTCGGATGCCGTCCTTGACCGATTTCTGACAGCCGACAGGACAGCCGGTGTGGACACTGCCGATCGGCCCGGCTGGCGCGTGACATACGGCGATCTGGGTGGGGGACAGTCGCGGATGGTGCTGACCATCCATCATGCCCTGATCGACGGCGCCGGCATCGCGCTGTTGCTGACCGACCTGTGGAGGATCCTGTCCGGGAATGCACCAGAAGCACCGGCCCACAGCTTTGTTCAAACGATCCGCGACCGGGGGTTGGACGAACCACAGGCCCGTGCGGCATTTGCCGCCGCACTGTCGGACGACACCGTCGCCGCCGCTTTTCCCGCGGCGCCGGCCAAGAATCACGGCCAAATGGGTCAGACCGACCTGACCTTGTCGATTGCAGCATCGGACGCCATCCGTCACCTTGCACGGTCGGCCACGGTCACGACGCTGACTGTGGTTCAGGCGGCTTGGGCAACGCTCCTGATGCGGTGGACCGGACGGCCGGGCGCGGCTTTCGGTCTGGTGGAATCGGGACGCGGGCATGCCGAGGACGTGGCGGGATGCCTGATCGCAACCGTGCCGTTTCAGGTGCGCCTGGATGACGTCGCGACCCTGGGCGATCTGCTGAACCGCTTGCGGGCGCTGACATTGGAACTGCGCCCGCATGCCCATGCACGGCAGACGATGATCCGGCAGTGGTCGGGTCGCAAGGGGCGCGCGGCGTTATACGACACGGTAGTGATGTACCAACACGGCACGCTGGCCACCCGGTTGGCGGCGAACGGCTGTGGCTGGACGGGCGTTCGCCTGATCGAGCAGGGGACGGCGCTGATGTCGCTGTCGGTGCATGACGAGGCGGCGTTGCGGATATCGCTGGAGTACAGCATTGCCCGTCTGCCAGAGGATATGGGGGACCGCATCCTGCAACAGGTCGCCGCATTGCTGCAGGCGATGGGACAGGCCGATACCGACACGCCCCTGTCCGGCCTGACGATGCTGGACGCGGTCGAACAGGACCGCCTGCTGGCCATGGGGCGGCCCGAACGTCCGGTCCCCAATGACGTTGCCGACCTGGCATCCGCGTTTGAGGCGACCGCCGCGCGTCACGGCAGCCGACCCGCGGTGACCGAGGCGCAGACAGGACTGTCCGTCGATTTCACCACCCTGGACCATCAGGCCAACGCGTTGGCAGCCCGGCTTGTCGGATGCGCGATCGGTCCGGGTGACGTCGTCGCGATTGCCCTGCCCCGGTCCGTGCGGCAGATCGCGGCCATGCTGGCCACCCTCAAGATCGGAGCGGCATTCCTGCTGCTGGATCTGGAACAGTCCCCCGATTATCTGTCCGGCCTGATCCGGCAGGCCCGCGTCAGGGCTATTGTCGCGCCTGAGGATACACCGCTATCCGCGTCCGTGCCCAACGTCCTGTTGGCCGATGACGCCTGCCAGGCGCATGCCCCACCGCGTCCCGCACTGAATGCTAACACCCTGGCCTATGTAACCTTCACCTCCGGCTCTACCGGAACGCCAAAGGCGGTTCGTGGACTGAACGCTGCACTCAGCGCGCATGCCCATGCCATCGCCGACGCCTATGCCCTGGCCGAGCGTGACGTTGTCCTGCAATTCGCGACGCCCAGTTTCGATGTCGCCCTGGAAGAGATCTGGCCCACGCTGCTGTCGGGTGCGCATGTCGTGCTGCGCGATGCATCGCCCCTCGGGTCGATCCAGGGGCTGCTGGACCTGGTCACGCGCCATGACCTGACGGTCCTGAACCTGCCTGCCAGCTATTGGCAGCAAATGGTGGCAGACCTGCGCGACCATCCCCGCCCCCTGCCGCCCAGCCTGCGCCTGCTGGTGACAGGCAGCGAACGGGTCCCGCCCGCCGCCTGTCGCGAATGGCTGCGGCTGGCACCGACCGTACGGTTCGTCAACGCCTATGGCCCTGCTGAAACCACAGTGACCAGCACGCTTTGGACGGGCAACAGCCTTCCCGAAGGGTCAGAGGTTCCAATCGGGCGTCCCGCGGGGCATGCCCGCATCCATTTACGCGCGCCCGACGGCACCCCCACTCCCCTGGGCGGCGAGGGAGAGATCGTCATTGGCGGCCGCGCGGTCAGCGGTGGCTATCTGGACGACCCGCAATCCACCGCGCAGGCATTCCTGCCAGACCCTGACATTGCGCAGGGTCGCCTGTATCGCAGCGGCGATCTTGGCCGCTGGTCGGCGGACGGACAGCTGATGTTTTTGGGCCGCGAGGATCGGCAGGTCAAGCTGCGCGGCCAGCGGATCGAACTGGGGCAGATCGAAAACGCACTGGCCTCGCAACCCGGCGTGGTGCAGTTCTATGTCGATCTGGACAAAGGGCCGCCGCCGCGCCTTTTGGGTTGGGTCGTGACGGAGGACGGCACAGACGTTGCGCGGATTACCCGAAACCTGCGCGACCTGCTGCCAGCCTATATGGTGCCGCGGCTGATCGCCGTGACCGATCTGCCGGTCACGACAAACGGAAAGATCGCGCGGGACCTTTTGCCGAAACCCGCTGCCGCGGGTCCCTTGGCAACCGCCGCACAGGCGGAGCCTCAGGTCCTGGCGGTGGCCGATTGCATGGCCAATGTGCTGGAACTGCCGCATGTTGGCCCCGATGACGATTTCTACGACCTGGGGGGCGACTCGTTGTTGGCGCTGCGGCTGATCAGCCTTGTGCGGACCCGCACGGGTTTGCGCCTGCATACGGCCGACGTGATGCAGGCCCCCACGCCCGAAGGGCTGGTGCGCCTGCAGCGCACGACCCCCGACAGGCCGCGCTATCTTATCTCGACCCAGCCCATGGGCAGCCGGGTGCCGATCATCGGCGTGCATGTGCTGGGCCGCAGACAGGCGTTGTTCCGGCCGCTTTCTGATGCGCTTGGTCCGGACTTTCCGGTGCTGGGTCTGACCGTCGGCGTCCCGGAAGACGGGCTGGAGATTCAGGTCGAGGCCGTCGCCCGCACCTACCTCGAGGAACTGGACCGCCACCTTCCGGGGCAACCCGTCTGCCTGGTTGCAGTATCGATGGCGTCGTATTTCGCGCTGGAACTGGCGCAGCAGTTGCGCCGGGCCGGACGCGACGTGCCCTTGCTGGTGGTTCTGGACGCGGCGGGGCCTGGGGGTCGGCCATCCGTACGCGGATGGGCCAGGCTGCGGGCCCATCTGGGCCAACTGCGCCGCCATGGCCTGCGCCACATCGTTGATACACTGCACAACCGCCGCCCTCACGACCAGCCAGAGCAGCGCGACCTGCTGCCAAGTGACGTCGATGGGCCGACGATCGACATGGCCCAGTTGATCGAGGCCAACGTCCGCGCGGTGGTCCATTACCACCCCCAGCCCTATGACAGCCCTGTCGCCATCTTTCGCGCCGATGCCAGCTTTTGGGATTCGCCAGAGGGCCTGCGACAGGGGCTTGGATGGGCGCCGATCGCGGCGGGAGGGTGGACGCTGCACGACCTGCCTGGCACGCATCTCTCGATCCTCGAGCCGGGCAACGTCGACGTCCTTGCCGGCCATCTGCGCGCGCTTTTGCCGCCCGGCCCGACCGCCCCACCCGTAAAGGAGCCATGATGCAATTCGCTGTCGGTGACGATCGCATAGCCCTGACCGTGCCGGATCGGCAGACGCTGTTGTCCATCGTGGAAACGCGGCTGGCGGCCCGCCAAGGCTTTGCGCTGGCGACGATGAACGTCGATCATCTGGAAAAGCTGCGCAGCGATGCCGATTTCCGGGCCGCCTATGCTCAGCACGACCTGATCGTGGCCGATGGCAACCCGGTGGTCTGGCTGGCGCGGCTTGGTGGTCAGAAGGTGTCGCTGGTCCCCGGATCCGACCTGGTACAGCCGCTGTGCGCGCTTGCCGCGCGGCTGGACCGCAGTGTGGCCATCCTGGCCGGTACGCAGCAAGGCGGACAGGACGCCGCCCGCAGGCTGACGGCCGCGCATCCCGGGCTGGCCGTCAGCCTGGTCGCGGCACCCGGTTTCCCCTTTGACCCCCACGGTGCCGAGGCCGATACCCTGCTGGACCGCCTGAATGCCAGCGGCGCATCGCTGTGCCTGTTGGCCGTCGGCGCACCGCGGCAGGAAATCCTGGCCGCGCGTGGGCGGACGATCTGCCCGCAGGTCGGCTTCGCGTCGGTGGGCGCGGGCATCGACTTTGTGACCGGAACGCAACGCCGCGCACCGCGGCTGTTCCGGGCCGCACGCCTGGAGTGGCTGTGGCGCGCTGCGCTGAGCCCCAGGCGGTTGGGACCACGCTATGCCCGCGGCGCGCTGATCCTGCCGGGCCACGCTCTGCGTGCGCTGCGCGCACGGTCCCGTCAGTCATGACCGGCATGTTGGTCATGGTGCCCTCGGTGCATGTTGTCGTGACACGGGACGGGCAGATGTGGATGGACGACAAATTCGTGGCCGGGCTGCACCTGTTCGCACGCGAATGGGGCGGCCCCACGCGGGTCATCCTGCGCAAAGGAACAGGTCTGCTGCCGTTTTCAAGCCCCGTGACGGCTGCTGATTTGCCCGGAGACCTGCGGCTGATCGACGAAAATGCCGCCATCACCGCGGACGATCTGCGCGGGGCAACGGTGGTACTGGGCACCGCAGACGATCACCGCCAGCTGAATCTGGCGCCGCTGTGCGCGGATGCCGGGGCGCGACTGGTCTATGCCATTGAATACCCGCTGCAAACGCGTTTGGCGGTTGCACGTCTGGACCTGGCGCGCCGGCCAATGAAACTGGCACGGACGGTCCAATGGCTGCTGATGCAGGAACTGCGGTTGCGCCGGGCGCTGCGATCGGCGGACGGCGTACAGGCAAACGGTTTTCCCGCCATGCAGGCCTATGGTGGGCTGAACGGAAACATGTGCCTGTATCTGGACAATCGGTCAGATCGTGGAACGATGGCCACGCCGCCTGAAATGCAGACCCGCGCCGCGTGGCGCGGACCGCTGCGGATCGTGCATGCCGGGCGCCTGATCGCGATGAAGGGGACCCAGGACCTGATCCCAACCGCCATCGCCCTGCGCGACAGCGGCGTTGAATTTCGGATGGACATCTTTGGCGCGGGGGATATGCGACAGACCATCATCGACGATCTTGCCCGCCATGCGTTGGACGGGACCGTCCAGTTGCACGAGCCTATCGATTTTGCGATCGGGCTGGTGCCGTGGATGCGCCGGAATGCGGATCTGTTCCTTGCACCCCACCGACAGTCCGACCCGTCCTGCAGCTATCTGGAGGCAATGGGATGCGGCGTCCCGGTTTTGGGCACCGATAACCGGATGTGGTCCGAACTGGCCCGGCAGTCGGGCGGCGGTTGGGTCATGCCGATGGGCAATCCCGACAGGGCCGCCGGCATCATCGCGGGGCTGGATCGCGCGGCAATCGCCAAAGCCTCGGCCAGCGCGCTGAAATTCGCGCAATCCCACGATTTCCACAGCGAGTTCAGGCGTCGCATCGATCACCTGCGCCAGGTTGCAGCGCTGCCAGGCTAGAGCAGCAGCACAGCAGCCAGAAGCATGCCAGCCAGACCAAAGACCAGATCATGCAGGCCGTCCCATGCCCCGTGCTTGCGCGCGATGCGCACCAGCATCGGATAGGCCAGGACCGCGGCAAGTGCCTGCCCCGCCAATGCGCCGGGAATACCCGCTTGGATACCACCAAGCGTGAACAGGCCAAGAAACAGCGTCGCCCGGACCAGCGTGACCCAGAAGAAACCGCGGGAATCCCCTCCTGCCAAGGCCGCCTGATCATAGCTGAGGCCGATCAGCGATGGGATGCTGGCCAGCGCGATCAGCGTCACCAGCGGTCCCGCGCTGGTATAGCGGGGATCGTACATCACCACGACCAGATGCTCTCCGAACGTCGCCAGCAGTGCCAGCAGCAGCATGAAGCTGCCCGTCAGGACGGCGCGCACGATCCGCACGCGGCGCATATGCCCTGCACTAGGGTCCTCGAATGCGGTACGATACAGCGGGATCATCACGCGCGAGATCACCGTCGTTCCCAGCATCAGCGGAAAGCTGGCCAGAAAGAAGGCGATGTTGTAGATGCCCAGCTGCGTCAGCGTCAGCAGCCGCGCAAGAACCGCCTTGTCACCCTGAGAGATGACAAAGCCCACCACAGTCGACGGCATGATCCACTTGCCAAAACGGACCAGTTCGGCCACGCAATCCGGGTCCCACCGAAATCGGTTGGCCGGACCGGGCATCCAGAAGCTGACCATCAGAACCTTGACCACGGACCCCAGAATCAATCCGATGACCAGCGCCCAGGCAGATTCCAGGATCGATGCCAGAACGATGGTGATGATCGTGGTGACCGCGGCGGTGGCCAGTTCGACAATCGTCAGGCGGCCCATCCTCAGGTGGCGGTTCGCGGTCTCGATCTTGGTGGGCAGCAGCCCATAGATCATCGCGGTGGTTCCCGCGACGGGCAGGAACCAGACCAGTTCGGGCACGCCGTAGAACGACGCCGCTGGTACCGCCAGCACGCAGCAACCCAACCACAGGATCACCCCGCGAATGGCCTGCATGGTAAACGCCGTGTCCAGAAAGGTCCGGTCGTCGCCCCTGCGGCTTTGCAGAATCGCAGGGGTGATGCCGACATCCGAGAAATTGTTCAGGCCCTGGATGATGACCATGATCAGGGTCATCAGGCCGAACACCTCGGGGAACAGCAGGCGGGTCAGGATCAGATTCGAGGCCAAGCGGATTGCCTGGATACCCCCGAAACTGATCATGGTCAGGGCCGAGCCGCGAAAGGCCCTTTGAGCCAGCCCCTGCCCGGTGAACAGCGATCCAATCAATGCGCGCATGGCTGTCAGTTCCGCCCGGTCTGCATGATGTCCCAGATCCTGTCTGCCGTCACGTCGTATGCGGCGGCGAAATCGGGGTCGATGGTGTCAGGCAGCGTCAGCCCGGACGGCGGCCGCGCGCCGTAGACGTCGGCATAGGTGATCATCGCGGCCAGCAGATAGACCGTTTCGGTTCCGTGCGGGGACAGGTCCGAATAGAGCGCGTCAGGCGCGATGGCCGACAACGGCTTCTCCGACAGCAGACGGGCCATCACGCGCCCGACTGGCAGCAGGCTGATATCCGCATCGGGCCGCACCCCCGCCAGACGCGCGACATAGTCGTCGTACCAGCCGGCATAGCCGTCCTGCGCGTGCTGGTAATACTGTTCCATCTCGCCCGGTTTGGGCGGGAAATCATCGGCAAAGGGGTGCAGGTCGGCCCAGCCTTCATAGATCAGGATCCGCGGCGCGTCGGTATTCTGCGCGACCCAGTCCAGCACCGTCACGGTCGCACCATAAGGGGACTGCCGGTCTGGGTTGTCGCCTGGATACCGTTTGTCGGCCCGGCCGTACTGGATGAAGTTTTCAGGGTTCAGGATGATCGTGTCGAAATCGGCCGTGGCAAACGGTTGATCCGGGTCCCATGCCGGTGTGACAGCGTCAAAGGCCCAGTTCGCGACCGGCGGCAGTTCGGCCGCGAATTCGCGGGGAAACCCGAACCGCCCGTCCAGCGCCAGATCCCGCCCCTCGTGCCGGGCCATGACCGCCAGCCAGTGGGGGACGGTGGTTTCGTCCGTATCGGTCAGGTGGTGGATCAGGCTGTTGCCGAACACGAACACGCGGGCGCTGTCGCGCGCGGATTCGGCCGCGACTGGTGCCTGCACGGACAGGCCCAGGGCGGCGATGGCGGGTAACAGGATATGCTTCATGTCGTCTCTTTCGGGCGGGTCGGTTCCTGGGCCAGAACGATGGGTCGGGCGGCGGGTTTCAAAAGCAGCAGGTCCAGCACGCGACGGCGCAGGGACCGACCCGGCAGGATCTGCCGATCCCCCAAGACGGTCGCACCGTGCAGCGCCGGATCGTCGTTCAGCGCCAGCGATGCCCCCAGACCTGCGATCAGATCGGGGTCGTGTTCCATATCAAGGGCGGGCACCCATTCCGTCACGACGATGCCGGGCAGGCGGATGCCGACCTCGACCGCCAGGGTTCGTGACAGGGTATCGGCACCGGCCTGTGCCGCCGCGAACCCCAGGTTCCCGGGCAAGGGTGGTTGCGGCACGGGCCGGGCAATGGTGACGATGCGGCCGCGCCCCTGCGCGACCATACCCGGCAGGAACGCCGCCGTGACGTTGATCCGCCCGCACAGGTTCACCTGCACCGGGCGGCAGACGTCCTCAGCCCGGGCAGTCAGGAAATCCTGGCGGTGATGGATGGTGGCGGCGTGGATCAGGATGGTCACCGGACCAACCTCTGTCTCGACAGTCTGGGCAAGGTCACGCATGGCCTGCGCGTCGGTCACGTCCCCCTGCACCGTTTGGAACGCGCCCTCGGCCGGGCGGTCCCTGCGCGAAATGCCCCGGACCACGACCCCCTGTGCCGCCAGCCGTCGCGCGATGGCCTGGCCCACACCCGTGCTGCTGCCGGTGACGACGGCGACCGGGGTCATGGCGCGCCCTTCAGGCGTCGCGCCATCGCATCGGCCACGCGCAGGGCGTTCGCCACGATGGTCATGCCCGGGTTCACCCCGGTCGAACTGGGCATGAAGCTGGCATCGGCGACAAACAGGTTGTCCAGGTCATGCGCCTTGCAGTCACGGTCCAACACACCCCGCCGCGGATCGTCCGAAAAGCGCAGCGTACCGCAGGGATGGGCGATGTTCAGTTCGGGAGCATGGCTGAGCCACAGCGACCGCACCCCGCGCAGGCGCCGTTTCAGCAACCGGCGGAACCGCACCCGGCGGGCCAGCAACTCGTCGGACATGCGGTATTCATAGATGATCGTGTCTGGCCGCGCGGGGTCGTGGCGGACGCGGTTATCCTCGTCCGGCAGATCTTCGATGATCCCTGCAAAGACGCGCGCATCGCCCAGCAGCTTGGCCGCGGTCAGCGCGGGCAGGCGCAACAGTTCGTACCCGATGCGCAGGCGACGCAGGGGCGACGCCAGATAGCGCTGGCGCAGCACATAGAGGATATTGCCATAATCAGCAGGTAAGCCAAGGGACTGAAACAGGCCCATCCGATCCGGCCCGTCACGGTAAAGATCGCGCAGCGAGAACGTCTTGAGCGGCCCCGGTGCGCTGGCGGGTGCGTTGCGTGGTGGCCAGATGGCGATACGTTCATTGATGTGGAACATCAGCCCCCGCCCCACCAGACCGCTGGAATTACCACAACCGTCCGGCCAATAGTCGGTCGCCGAGGCCAGCATCAGCCGCGGCGACGACAGGCTGCCCCCGGCAAGGACAAAGGCCCGCGCGGACAGCAGATGCTCTACCCCGTCGCGGCGCACGCGCAGGTGAGTGACGGTTCCGGCGTCACCCTGCAACGACAGCGCGTCGGCACCCTCCAGCACGGCGGCGCGACCGGTGGCCAGCGCAGGCAGCACTCCGGCAGACCGGCCGTCCATCTTGCAGTCGTGGGGGCATTTGCGGCCGATGCATTCGCGACACCCCTCCAGCTGGCGGATGCCCAGATGCGCGCGATAGGGGTGCAGGCCCACCTGGGTCAGCGCCTGGCCCAAGGCCTCGTCGCGCGCGGCAAGGGGTCGGGGGGCGGCCAAGGGGGCCGCAGGTGCACCCAACGGGTCCTGGCTGCCATTCACGGCCATCACGTCGCGGGCACGGTCATACCACGGTGCGAATTCGTCGTATCCTACGGGCCAACCGCCGGTCGGATGCGGCAGATCAGGGAGGGATTCCAAATCATGGCGTTCAGGCTGTTCCATCGCTGCGGCATAGAACACGGACGTGCCACCGACACCGACACCCTGCGCGCCCCACCCGACAGAGGTGGCGCCGTCGACGGTCGATTCCACCGGGACTGGCCAGCACCCGAACATCTGACGCGCAAAAGGATCATCATAGCCACATTCCTGACCGTTTTCAGCCAGACGTGGGCTGCTGGAACCTTTTTCCACGAAGAGCACCGACAGGCCTGCCTCGGCTAGGGCACGGCCGCACAGGCCACCGCCAAGACCGGCGCCGACAATGATGACGTCCCAGGATTTGGTCATGATATCGTCCATGAGATCTCAAATCTGTGGGATGCGACAGGAAACGGGCAATGCGGCCACGGCGTCGACAAAGACGCCATTGCCCCACGATGCGCATGAGCCGGGGCGATCATCCGATCACCGTCTTCATCGCACGACTGGCGGGTTGGGACGCGACGGTGCTCTTGGCAGAGGCCGGCATGCCCCGCGCTGCAAGCCCGGCCAACGCCCCTGCACTGATCCAGGTCAGGGGCGTGACCGTTGCGTTCGGAATGAGGTCGACCAGGCTGGCCGCCATGATCAGGGCCAGACCGCCGGTCCAGCGGCTGACCGCGCCTGACCGTGCCGCCGCCCACAACCGGATCACCGAACCGCACAGCAGACCAAAGATCGACAGGTATCCCGCGATGCCGCTGATGGTCATCACGACAACCCAATACCCGTCGCTGACACTGGTGAACTGTCCCGATACGGGGTCGATCTCCAGATTGCGTCCCCATCCGCCCCAGCCGGCCAGCGGCTTTTGCGATGCACGGTCCAGCAGCACCTGTTCGTTCATGAAGCGGAATTCCAGCGACCGGCCGCGTTCGGCGTCCATCGACAGGGCAAAGTCGCGGATGGCATCGGTGGGCATCACGCCCAGCCACAACGCCAGCGGATAGAGCATCACCACCGCCGCCAGCACCGCGGCGATCCGGACCTGCAGCCGCGGCGAGGTCAGCAGGACCATCGGGACAAGAAGCATCCCGTAGATGATCGAGGCCGCGCTTTTGCACAGCACCAGCACCACCATCAGATAGGCCAGCACGGCGATGTTGCGCATCCGCGCCTGTCGGTTGCCGTCGCGCAGCGCAACGGCGGCGCAGATCACGGCGGTCACGACCAGGATTGCGACCCACAGCCCGTGTTCCAGAAACACCATTGGCCGAAAGCCGCCATAACGAATCGTCTGACTGAAATCATGGGCAAAGAAACCGTAGATCCAGACATTCAGCTGCGGGCTGACCCTGATCTCCAGCAGCATCGGCAGCGAATAGGCCAGCGTCCCCACCGTCAGCGCCACCATCCACGCCCGGACACCATCTGTCGATGACAGCACCAGGTACCCCAGCAGGAAAGGCACCAGCGTGAATGCCGTGTTGATGGTGCCGTTCAACGCATCGAACAGTCCAAGGCCGGGGCGATAGGTGATCCCTTCGATCAGGGGTTCGGGGTTCGTGGCCATCGTCAGCATCGGGGTGACCAGCGCCAGCGCGGTCAGGGCGACGATCCAACCCTCGGGCCGGATCCACGGCACCGGAAACCGGTCACGAAAAATCACCGCCCCCAGCATGGCCGACAGCGCCGGGATCGAGTGTTTGTCCAGCGACGGCACGATCGGCAGGTCGATGCCAACCACCGGCGGCAAAAGCATATACCCCAACAGCGGCACCCAGATCAGTGCCTGACGGGGCGTCAGCCGCGAGAACAGCAGCGCCGCAAAGGCCGGCCATGCTGCCAACATGATCAGCGACAGACTGTTGCCCATGTCCTCTCCCAGCTTGAACGTCACGCTTAAGGGGAACGTTGACGTGAATCCACAGGAATTAGTGTAAATACCAATGCAACATCCCGTCAGCTTTGATAATCATCCGATTGTAAGGTTTCAGTGATGGACTGCTGCCTCTGCCCTGCGCAGGGTTGCCGTGCGGAAGTACAAGGAAGACGGGCTTGACCGATACGCCGACCAACATGCGTGACATTGCCATCGTGGGCTTTGGTGTCGACCTTCCTGGCGCATCCGATCCTGGGCAATATTGGAACAATCTGCGCGATGGGGTCGAATCGATCATTCCGCTGTCGGCAGAGGACCTGCGGGCAGCCGGCGAATCAGAATCGCGTATCCGCCATCCGGATTATGTCCCGTTCGCCGCCCGCCTGGATGGGTTTGATCATTTCGATGCTGAATTCTTTGGCCTCAGCCCCAAGGACGCGGCGGTCATGGACCCGCAGCATCGCAAGTTTCTGGAAACCTGTTGGCATGCGCTGGACCATGCCGGGCACCGGCCCGACAGCCTGGGCGCGGTCGGGGTCTGGGCCGGCTGCGGGATGGGCAGCTATTTTTCAGTCAACATCTGCTCGAACCGCGACCTGGTCGAGGAAACGGGCATGTTCCTGCTGCGCCACACCGGCAACGACAAGGATTTCCTGTCCACCCGCGTCAGCCACATCTTTGACCTGCGCGGCCCAAGCGTGTCGGTGCAGACGGCGTGTTCCACATCGCTGGTGGCGGTCCATTCGGCGTGCCAGGCGCTGCTGTCGGGCGATTGTGACGCGGCCCTTGCCGGGGGTGTCACGATCGAGCTGCCGCAGGGACGCGGTTATATCTACAAGCCGAACGAAATTCTGTCGCCGGACGGCCATTGCCGGGCGTTCGATCACCGCAGTCAGGGTACCGTCTTTGGCAGCGGTGCGGCGGTCGTGCTGTTGCGCCGCCTGTCGGATGCAATCGCGGATGGCGACCATATCTGGGCGGTGATCCGGGGCAGCGCGATCAACAACGACGGCGCGGCCAAGGCTGGCTATCTGGCCCCCTCGGTCGAGGGGCAGGCGGCGGCCATGGCCGAGGCGCATCTGATCGCGGGGGTCGACCCATCGACCATCGATTACGTCGAATGCCACGGCACGGGCACCAGCCTAGGCGACCCGATCGAGGTTGCGGCCCTGGCCGAGGCCTTTGCCCAGGGTCAGGGCGGCGGTCGGACCGGCATCGGTTCGGTCAAGACCAATATCGGCCATACCGACACCGCCGCGGGCACCGCCGGCCTGATCAAGGTCGCGCTGTCGCTGCACCACCGCGAAATCCCGCCCAGCCTGGGATACGAGGCCCCGAACCCGGTCATCGATTTCGATTCCACCCCCTTCCACGTCGTGGCCATGCGCGAACCATGGCCCGCGCATCCGGGTCGTCCGGCCCGGGCGGCGGTCAACTCGCTTGGCGTGGGCGGCACCAATGCGCATGTCGTGGTCGAGGAGGCCCCCCCTGCCCCTGCGTCCGAACCATCCGACTGGCCGGTCCAGCCGCTGATCGTGTCAGGCCGCACCCGCGCCGCGCTGGACGCCAACGCGGCGGCGCTGGCCGCATGGCTGCGCACGCATCCCGATGCCGATCTGGCCGATGTCGGTTTCACCCTGCAACAGGGGCGCAAGCTGTTCGACAAGCGCCGCGTGCTGGTCGCCGCTGACGCGACCGAGGCGGCGGAGTTGCTGGAGAGCGGCAACACGCGCCGCGTCTTCAACCACGACAGGATGTCGGCCGCACCCAAGCCCGCCTTTCTGTTCCCCGGCGGCGGTGCGCAATCGATCCACATGGCCCGTGGCCTGTACGAGACCGAACCCGTCTTCCGCGAATGGATGGACCGCGGTCTGGCCGTGCTGGAACGTCTGACCGACCGCGACCCGCGCGCGCTGTGGCTGCCCGAACCGGGTCAGGAACAGGCCGCGACCGAGGCGTTGAACCGCCCTTCGGTCCAACTGCCGCTGATCATGATCGTCGAATACGCGCTGGCGCAGCTGTGGATCAGCTGGGGCGCAGTCCCGCAGGCCCTGGCCGGTCATTCGATGGGAGAGAACACCGCCGCCTGCCTGGCCGGGGTGATCGGGTTCGACGACTGCATCGCGCTGGTGGAACTGCGCGGACGCCTGTTCGACCGCATCGCGCCTGGCGGCATGCTCAGCGTGCCCCTGCCGGCGGCAGAGCTGATGGCCGAGGCGGGCGGTGATCTGGACCTGGCCTGCGACAACGCGCCCGGCCTGTCCGTGGTGTCGGGCCCCCGCGACCCGATCGACGCGCTGCAGGCGGCGCTGGTCGCGCGCGGCATCGACTGTCAGCGCGTCGCGATCGACATCGCCGCCCATTCGCGGATGCTGGAACCGATCCTGCCGGAATTCGAGGCGTTCCTGCGCAGCATTCCGCTGTCAGCGCCGCGCATCCCGATCCTGTCGAACCGCACCGGCACCTGGATGACCGACGCACAGGCCACCGATCCGCGGTACTGGGTCGACCACCTGCGCCACCATGTCGATTTTGCGGGCTGCATCGCCACGCTGCGCGAAGATCCCGCCCGCCTGTTCGTCGAGGTCGGCCCCGGCCGCGCCATGTCGGCGCTGGCACAGGCCAATGGCGCATTGCCCGACCGGGTGGTCAGCACGCTGCGCCATCCCGACCATGCGATCGACGACGATGCATTCTTCCTGAACGCATTCGCGCGGCTGTCCGCAGCGGGTCTGGCCCTGGACTGGTCGCCCATCTGGGGAGAGGGTCGCCGCCGTGTGCCCCTGCCAGGCTATGTCTTTCAGACCAAACGCTATTTCATCGAACCGGCATCGTCCGACGCATCCTATGCCACGACCGACGATGCGCCGCTGGCCATCCCGGAATCGCAAGGCTGGGCATGGCGCCCGTCCTGGCGGCTGTCCGCGCCCGACATCGAACTGGGTGCCGATGGCCGGCCACAGGGCGCGCCCGAACGCTGGCTGATCCTGGCGGACGAGACGGGCCTTGCCGAACGTGTTGGCGCGCAACTGCGCGATGCCGGGAACGAGGTGATCTGGCTGCGCCCGGGCGATTGCTTTGCGCAGACGGGCGAATCCGATTTCATCGTCGCGCCCGAAAACGGCGCGTCCGATTTCGAATTGTTGATCGCCGCGCTGGTGGCGCAGAACCGGTTGCCGCAGCGGATCGTCAGTTTCTGGCTGGTGCCCGATGCCGGTCGCCAGGGCGCGCGGGCGGGCTTCAGCGCGTTTCACCGGCATCTGGAACAGGGTTTCAACACCGCGCTGCACCTGATCCGCGCGCTGGCCAACGAAGGCGGCGGACAAGAGGTCGATTTCGTCGCCGTCACATCGGACGCGGCGCGCGTGGGAACCGAACGGATAGGCGCACCGGAAAAGGCCACCATCCTGGGGCCGCTGGCCGTGGGCCTGCGCGAATTCCCGTGGCTGTCGGCGCGCAGCATCGACGTGCAGACGCGCGGCGATCAGACCGCGCTGGCCCATCGTCTGGTCGAGGATCTGCTGGACCCCGCCCCCCCGGCGCGCGCCGCATGGCGTGACGGGCGGCGCCTGGCGCGCCACCTGGTGCCTGCGACGCTGCCCGAACCGGACGCCGCACCGACATTCGGTCCGGGACGGGTGGTGCTGATCACAGGCGGCCTGGGCGGCATCGCGCTGACCCTGGCGCGCCATATCAGCGCGCAGGGCGCGGCGGTGGCGTTGCTGACGCGCCGTCCGCTGCCGCCCGAAGACGAATGGGACGCCCGTATCGCGGCCGATCCCGCCCATCGTCAGGCCCGTCAGATGACGGCACTGCGCGACCTGCGCGCGGGTGGTGCGACCATCGCGGTCGAGGCTGCGGACGTCACCGATGCCGAGGCGCTGTCACGCGCCGTGGCCGCCCTGCGCGCCAAACTGGGGCCGATCACCGATCTGATCCATGCCGCGGGCGTCGTCGACGATGCGCCGATGCTGGCCAAGTCCAGCGCCGGAATAGAGGACGTGCTGGCCCCCAAGGTTCACGGCACCCGCAACCTGGCGATGGTTCTGGCCGCGCATCCGGTTCAGCGCACCGTGCTGTTCTCGTCGACCTCGACAGAGATCGCAGCGACCGGACAGGTCGATTACGTCGCGGCCAACGAATACCTGAATGCCGTCGCCGGGGCCGGCATTGCCGCCTTTGGTCAGGTCGTCTCGCTGAACTGGGGGATCTGGGCCGATATCGGCATGGCCGCCGATGCACTGTCGGGGCGGCGCGACGAACCTGCACCGGTGCCCGTCGATCAGCCGCTGCTGTCGACGCATACGCGTCAGGACGCGGTTGACCGCTTTGGCGGCAAACTGTCGGCGACGGACTGGATCATCGCCGAACACCGCACCCGCGACGGCGTGGCCCTGATGCCCGGCACCGGTACCATCGAACTGGCGGCGCAGGCGCTGCAGGCGGCGGGGCGCAAGGCACCCTGGGCCCTGCGCGATCTGACCTTCCTGGACCCGCTGACGGTCGAGGATGGCGGTACCCGCGATTTCCGCGTGACCCTGACGCCGGGGCAGGAAAGCACCGCTTTCCTGGTCGAGGCCGATTTCGGCCAAGGTCCGGTCGCCGTGGCCGAGGCCAGCGTCACCACCGCCGAACCCGCGCGCGCACCGCTGGACCTGCTGGCGCTGACGGCGCGGATGCGGGTCGACCGTGCGCCCATCGGCCATGCCCTGGAATCCGCGCAGGAGGGCCAGATGGCCTTTGGCCCGCGCTGGCGCGTTCTGCAGGCCACGTGGATGGGCGATGGACAGGGTCTGGCGCAGCTGCGGCTGCCCGATGCGGCGCTGGCGGATCTGGAGCGCGGTTTCGTGTTGCACCCTGCGTTGATGGACATCGCGACAGGCTGGGCGATGGACCTGATCCCCGGCTATGACCGGGCGCAGCTGTGGGTGCCACTGTCCTATCGGGCGCTGACCATGCACGCACCGCTGCCCGCCGCCGTTGCCAGCCTTGTCACGCTGGCCAATGCGTCGGACGGCTATGCCAGCTTTGACGTGACGCTGACCGATCCGCAGGGCCGCATCCTGGTCGAGGTTCAGGGGCTGACCCTGCGCCGTCTGGACGCCGCCCCGGCGCTGCGGCTGGCGATGCGTGGGCCCGACATGGCGCAACCCGCACGGCCTGGACAGGAACGGTTGGCGCGCATGGTCGCGCAGGGCATTCCGCCCGCACGCGGAGCCGTGCTGCTGGAACTGGCGCTGCGGGCCGGGCTGCCACAGATCGCCATCTCCAGCATGGACCTGCCGCAGCTGATCGCGCACGAGACCCGCAACAGCCGCGCGCGCGCCGCCGGTGCCAGCACGAGTTTCGAGCGTCCGGATCTGGACAGCGACTATGTCGAACCGCGGACCGATCTGGAACGCAGCATCGCGGGGTTCTTTCGCGATCTGCTGGGCGTGCAGCAGGTGGGTGTCGACGACGGGTTCTTTGACCTTGGCGGCCATTCGCTGATTGCGGTGCGGCTGTTCGCGATGATCCGCAAAGCCTATACGGTTGATCTGCCGCTGGCGACGTTGTTCGAGGCCCCGAACGTGGCGGCCCTGGCGGCCCTGATAGAGGCACGGATCGGACCGCGCACCGACGCGACCCCCGGCCAGGTCGTGCCGCTGGCACAGACGGCCAGCTTCACCCATCTGGTCCCGATGAGCCAGGGCGCCGCCGGGGGTGGCACGCCGCTGTTCATCGTCGCGGGCATGTTCGGCAACGTGCTGAACCTGCGGGCGCTGGCACAGCGCCTGTCGCCCGATCGTCCGGTCTGGGGCCTGCAGGCCCGCGGCCTGTTCGGCGACGCCGACCCGCACCGGACCCTGGCCGAGGCCGCCGCCAGCTGCATCGAGGAGATCCGTCAGATCCAGCCGCAGGGGCCCTATCTGGTCGCGGGCTTTTCCGGCGGCGGCCTGACCGCGCTGGAGATCGCGCGTCAGTTGCAGGCGGGCGACGAACACATTGCGCGACTGGTCATGCTGGACACGCCCGTGCCCATGCGCCCGACCCTGTCCCGCAAGGACCGCCTGATGATCCGCATGGCCGAAATCCGGCGTGAAGGTCCGGGCTTTGCCTCGCGCTGGTTGCGCGAACGGATGGCCTATGAACGCGCGCGCCGCCAGCAGGTGCCGCAGGCCGATTCCGCGGGTTTCCATAACGCCGCGATCCATACGGCATTTCTGGGCGCGCTGCCGCAGTTCGACATGCAGGTCTGGAACGGCCCGGTGACCCTGTACCGACCGCGGCTGGACCGGCAGTTCACGGTGTCGGGCGGAATGCATGTCAGCACTGCCCGTGAATATGTGTTCGAAGACAACCTTTGGTCGCCGTGGATGCCTGATCTGTCCGTGGTCGAGGTGCCCGGCGATCACGATTCGATGGTGCTGGAGCCCTGCGTCAGGGTCCTGGCCGACTGGATGCGCAAGGATCTGGCGCAGAGCGACAAGACGATGGTCCGGAGGGCCGCAGAATGAGCGTTGGTACCGTGCACGTCATCATTCTGAACTGGCGCAGTGCCCAGATGTCGCTGCGCGCGGCCAAAGCCGCCATCACCGCGATGGATGGGATCGACGGCGTTGTTTCCTTGGTCGACAACGACTCCGGCGACGGCAGCTTTGAAGAGATGAGCCAGCACGCGGCGGATCGCGGCTGGACTGAGGGCGGTCGCCTGCGGGTGTTGCAATCGGGCCATAACGGCGGCTTCGGTGCCGGCAACAACGCGGCGCTGCGCGTGCCCCCGGACCGGCCCTGCGATCTGGTTCTGTTCGTGAATTCGGACGCGTTCCTGGAGCCGGATACGATCGCACGCATGCGGACGCACATGCTGACACATCCTGATATCGGGTTGTTGGGATGTCGCGTTCTGGGTGAACACGGCAATCATCACACCACCCATTTCCGCTTTCCCTCAGCGGCCGGCGAACTGGAGGATGCGGCCCGGACCGGGCCGATTTCGCGCCTGCTGGCGCGCCATGTCGTGACATTGCCGATGCCGCCGGTCGCGGCACCGGTGGATTGGGCCGCAGGTGCCGCCCTGATGATCCGCAGCGATGTCCTGAATTCGATCGGCGGCTTTGACGAGGCGTATTTCCTGTATTTCGAGGAAACGGACCTGTGCCTGCGCGCGGCGAAGGCGGGCTGGCCCACGCATTACTTGCCCGACGCCTCCGTGATGCACATCGGATCGGTCAGCACCGGCATGCGGGAATGGACCCTGCCGCCTGACTACTGGTTCGCCTCGCGCGAACATTACTATCGCAAGAACCACGGGCGCCCCTATGCAGTCGTGGCAATGCTGGCCCATCTGGCGGGCCTGACGATCCGACGCCTGCGCGCGCTTGGACGTGACGACCAGACCTTGCCCAGGGGGCAGGCGCGCGCGCTGATCCGCCACGCGCTGGCCCCAAGTCGACCCCGCCAGATTTTCCGACCCGGAGACAGACCTTGACCCAGCTTGATTTCGCACTGATCGGAAACGCCTCGCTTGCGCTGGAGGCGGCGCGGACCCTTATCGGGCGCGGCCATATCCTGCGCTCGTTCACGGTCGAGGATCCGGCCCTGGCCGCGGCGGCGCGGGCACAGGGCCTGCCGGTGGGCCCGGTTGTGGAATGCGACTATATTCTCAGCGTGGCGAACCTGACGGTCATTCCGGCACAGACGCTGGCCCTCGCTCAGCGGGGGGCGATCAATTTCCACGACGGCCCGCTGCCGGAACGGGCGGGACTGAACGCCCCGATCTGGGCGCTGCTGGATGGCGCCGACAGCCACGCGATCACCTGGCACCGCATCGGCGGCGGTGTGGACGAAGGTCCGGTCCTGCTGCGCGTACCGGTGCAGATCGCGTCCGACGATACCGCCCTGACCCTGAACGCCCGTTGCTGGGAGGCCGCGCTGAGCAGCCTGCCCACCCTGATCGACATGCTGGAACGTGGCGACGACCAGGGGTCGGTGCAACCGCACGCGCCACTGAAACGGCACATGCGGATCGACCGCCCGGCCGGTACGGCGACGCTGGACCTGGCGCAGGACGCGAACGGCCTGGCGCGGCTGGTCCGCGCGCTGGATCACGGCCCCTACTGGAATCCGATGCTGCGCCCGCGGCTGCGCACGGAACGCGGCATTCTGCTGGTGGGCGGCGCGGAACCTGCCCCCGGCAATCCGTCGGCCCAGCCCGGACAGGTGTTGCAGGTCGGGGAACACGCCATCGTTGTCGCCACGGCGCAGGGCGGCGCGCTGCGTCTGTCCGATCTGCACGGCACAGATGGACAGGCGGCGGCGCATGGCCTCTCGGTGGGGGACCACCTGCCGACTGGCCTCACCGATCCGACATTGGACGCAGCTATCCGCGCCGCGGCCCGTGACGAGCCGTTCTGGCGCAAACGCATGGCGCGCCTTGCCCCCGTGGCCGTCCCCGAGGCCGCGCTGTCGGACGCCCCTCCGGATTGGCAGGCGGATGGTCTGACGCTGGCACGTCCGCTGCCCGCCGCAATGATCCTGGCCGCGATGGTGGGCGCGCTGGTGCGAATGACGGGATCGACCACCTTTGACATCGGGCTGGCGCCGCATCTGCCGGACAGCGTGCGTGATCACATGCTGGGCTATCGTCCGCTGACCGTCGATGCTGACGACCAGACGCTGGAATCGTTGGCGGCGACGCTGGATCGCGACCGTGGCGCATTGCTGGACCGCGCACCGGTACAGGCCGACCTGATCGCGCGCGCACCGGAACTGGGGCGTCCGGGCACCCCCGGCCTGATCCTGGCCGCAGGGCCGCAGGATGCGCCGACCGGGGCCGCAATCTGCGTGGCGTTGGCGGACGCAGACCAGTCCCGGGTGCAGGTCTGGTGGGACCGCGCGCGCCTGTCGCAGGCCGCATGGCGTGCCATTGCCAACGTCACCGAGGCTTTGGCCGCTGCCGATCCGTCCCTGCCGCTGGACAAGGCTCCGACCCTGTCGGACCATGACGCGGCGACCGTGGCCCGCGACGACCGCGATGCAGGCCCCGACGCACCCGCGACGATCCAGGACGCCTTTGCGGCGCAGGTCGCGCGGCGACCCGAGGCCGACGCGCTGATCTTTCGCGGAGAACGGCTGAGCTATGCCCAGTTGGACCAGCGCGCGACCCATCTGGCACGACAGCTGGCGGCGATGGGCGTCGGACCGGGCGTGCCCGTGGGCCTGTTTGCACCCCGCGGGCTGGGACTGGTCGTCGGCGCGCTGGCGATCCTCAAGGCGGGCGGCGCCTATGTGCCGCTGGACCCCGACTATCCGGCGGACCGGCTGCAGCATTATATCGCCGACAGTGGCGCGCCCGTGGTCGTGGTCGACCCCGCGATCCTGTCGCGCCTGCCCGCGCATCAGGCACGTGTGCTGCCGCTGGACGCCAAGGGTCTAGAGGCCGACCCGCAGCCCGCATCAGCGCAGGATCTGGCCTATCTGATCTATACCTCCGGCTCGACCGGGACGCCCAAGGGGGTCATGGTCGAACACCGCAACGTGGTGAACTTCTTTGCCGGAATGGACCGGTCGCTGGCCTCGCCCGAACCGGGCACATGGCTGGCGGTCACCAGCCTGTCGTTCGACATCTCTGTGCTGGAGATCTTCTGGACGCTGACGCGCGGCTGGAAGGTCGTGGTTGCGGGCGACCTGCTGGGCGCCGCCGCTGCTGCGACAGAGCCCGCGACCGGCAGCCGTCAGGGCATGCAGATGTCGTTGTACTATTGGGGCAATGACGACGGCGCGGGCCCCAAGAAATACGAACTGCTGCTGGAGGGCGCGAAATTTGCCGACCGGCATGGCTTTGTCGCCGTCTGGACGCCAGAGCGGCATTTCCATGCGTTCGGCGGCCCCTATCCCAACCCTTCGGTCACCGGGGCGGCTGTGGCGGCGGTTACGCAGAACATAGCGGTGCGCGCAGGGTCATGCGTGGGCCCCCTGCACCACCCCGCCCGCATCGCCGAGGAATGGGCGGTCATCGACAACCTGACCAACGGATGCAGCGGTATCGCGGTGGCATCGGGCTGGCAGCCGGACGATTTCGTGCTGCGCCCCCAAAACACGCCCCCCGCCAACAAGCCCGCGATGTTGCAGACGATCGACCAGGTCCGACGGCTGTGGCGCGGCGAGGCGGTGGAATTTCCGCGTGCCGACGGCACCCCGTTTGCGGTCGTGACCCAACCCCGGCCGGTGTCGGCCGAACTGCCGATCTGGGTGACCACCGCCGGAAACCCCGAAACCTGGCGCGAGGCCGGGCGGCTTGGCGCGAACGTCCTGACCCATCTTCTGGGGCAGAGCATGGACGACATTGCCGCGCGCATTCCTGAATATCACGCGGCCCTGCGGGGGGCGGGACACGACCCGGCCGATTTCACCGTCACGCTGATGCTGCACAGCTATCTGGCCGACACGCGCGAGGCCGCGATGGAGGTCGCCCGCGAACCGATGAAGGACTACCTTCGCGCGGCTGCCGCGCTGGTCAAGCAATATGCCTGGGCGTTCCCCGCGTTCAAAAAGCCCGCGGGCGTGACGGACGCCATGTCGCTGGACCTGTCCAACCTGGACGCGGACGAGATGGAGGGCATTCTGGATTTCGCCTTCCTGCGCTATTTCAACGACAGCGGCCTGTTCGGGACGGTGGATGACGCCGAAGCGCGGATCGCGGCCCTGCGCAGGATCGGCGTGACCGAGATCGCGTGCCTGATCGATTTTGGCATCGCACCGTCGATGGTTCTGGACAGCCTGCGGCATCTGGCGGTGCTGCATGACCGCGTGAACCCGGTCGTGACAGAGGTTGCCGATTACGGCATCGCGGCCCAGATCACGCGTCATCAGGTCACGCATCTGCAGGCCACCCCGTCGATGGCGCGCCTGCTGCTGGAGGACGCGCCGTCACGCGCAGCGATGGCAGGGCTGAAGACGATCGCCCTGGGGGGAGAGGCGCTGAGCCAAGGCCTGCTGGCCGATCTGCGGGGCAACGGGGCTGCGCGCGTGCTGAACATGTACGGCCCGACCGAGACGACGATCTGGTCCGCGGTCGCCGATTTGGGGACGCAGGCCGACGACGTCTGGCTGGGCGATCCTATCGCCGCGACCAGCCTGCACCTGCGCGATCCGCAGGGAGAGGCGGTGGCCGACGGCGTTGCGGGTGAATTGTGGATCGGCGGGGCGGGTGTCACGCGCGGTTACTGGAACCGTCAGGCACAGACCGATGCGGCCTTTCCTCAGACCGCGCAGGGACGGCTGTACCGCACCGGCGATCTGTGCCGGCGCGACAGCACCGGACGCCTGCGGTTTCTGGGTCGCATCGACCAGCAGGTCAAACTGCGCGGCTATCGGATCGAACTGGGAGAGATCGAAACCCGCCTTGCCCGTCTGCCCGGTGTCCGCGACGTCGCCGTCGTGGCCAAGGGTCAGGGGCCGGGCGACCGCCAGCTGATCGGCTATGCCACCGGAGAGGCGCTGGACGGTGCGGCCTTGCGCGCAGCACTGTCACGCGAGTTGCCCGATTTCATGGTGCCGCTGCAAATCCATGTCCTGCCGGAAATGCCGTTGACACCCAACCGCAAGATCGACCGCAAGGCCCTGGCGGCGACAGACGCCACGCCACCGGTCCGGGTTGCAACGCCGCCGGTCGCCAGGACCGCACCTGCCGCGCCGGTTGCCACGTCGATGCCAGAGGTCCAGGACCTGCAATCGCGGATCGGCGAGATCATGGCGCGCATCCTGGGCCTGCCGGAGGTCCGTGAGGACGACAACTTCTTCCAGCTGGGGGGGCATTCACTGCTGGCGGTGCAGCTGCATCGGACCATCCGGGACGAACTTGCGGTAACCCGCAGTTCGATCACGGACATCTTTCGGTTCCCCGTGCTGCGCGATCTTGCGACACATCTGGGCGGCGCACGGACGGCGACAGTCGCCCCCGTCATCGCTGCACCGGCACCCGGACCGGAAACCGGCCAACCGGCCCCGGCGGTGGCGGCGGGCGACATGATGGCCGCGCGCCGGGCGTTGCGCGCACGCATGCGGCCCACGGGTCAGAACTGACCCGCGATGCGTCGGGCGGGAAACCGGCCGACGCGCTATTTGTATTCGATCAGCATGCCCCGACGATTGCGCAGCCGGTTCAGATAGAACTGGACCGCGCCCAATGCCTCGGGGAACTTGCCCAACAGCGTATAGACCGCCCGCTTGCGTCCCAGACGCGACGATAACCGTGCAACCTGCAACGGATAGACCAGCAGCAGCGCCAGCATGACCGGATGCACCAACAGCGCGCCCAAAACGGCAATGATCGGCAGGGCCAGACCCCAGATCAGCGCGCGCCGCGTTTCCGCAACCCAATGGCGTTCGGGCGCGGCGCCGTGAAGGGCCGCGCCTTCGGCAAAGGCGTGACCGGCGCGCTTGCTGCGCCGCCACCATTGTCCAAATCGGGTGATGTCGGCGTCATGCAACGTCATCTCGACCGGCAGTCGGCGGATACGCCACCCTGCCGCGCGCAGTCGCACACACATCTCAGGCTCTTCTCCGGCGATCAGCGATTCGCGGAACCCGCCCACGGCGCGGATCGCGTCATGGCGTATCAGCATGTCCCCCCCGACGGCGCGCGCCTCTCCGACAGGCGTGTCCCATTCAAGGTCGCAAAGCCAGTTATAGACGGACCGCTCTGGGAACAGCTCCCTGCGACGGCCGGCGACAACGGCGAGCTCGGGCGCGTCCTGCAGGGTCCGAACGGCGGCAGGCAGCCATTCCGGCTGAAGGATGCAGTCGCCGTCGATGAACTGGATAAAATCGGTCGGATCCGTGGCAGCGGCACGCAGCCCGAAATTGCGGGCACGGGCCGCGGTAAATGGCAATGCCATGTCCAGCTGGACGACCTGAACGCCCAAGCCTTTTGCAAATTCGGCGCTGCCGTCAGTTGATCCCGAATCGACATAGACAATCCGGGACAACTGCTGCGACAAGGCCCGCAGGCAGGCCTGCAGGCGCGTGCCCTCGTTTCGTCCAATGACGATCGCGGTGACGGGATATTGCGGGAAAGATGTGTCGGAAGGTGCGGACAAGTCGATCTGCTTCATGCAATGTGCTTTTTGATATGATACGAAACGGCGTCGAGACGGAAGAAAGAATTTGAGAATGGATGGTACCAGCGCGCGCAGGCAGGACACATTGAAAGCCTGGTCGGACCTGCCACCACTCGCGATGCCACAAAAGGTCGGCCTGCGCGCGACAATTGCGGACGACCGCGGATCCGAACTCAGCCGATCCTATGACCTTTTGCGGACCAGGATGCTGCCCGAGATCATGGAACGCGGGTGGACGCGCATCGGCGTCAGTCAAGCCAGACCTGGCAGCGCCGCGCCCCTGACCGCACTGAACCTGGCCCTGTCCGAGGCACGACGCCCCGACCGCCATGTCCTGCTCATCGACCTTGATATCGCCAACCAATCTGTTGCGGGACGTTTCGGTCATACGGTCGTGCCGACGGGTCCCCTGTTTCAGACACGCGCCGTGACCCCTCAGCTTGCATTCTCGACGGTGCAGGCCGATCCGGAATCAGCCGCCATCGCGCTGTTGTCGCCGCAATTTCAGCAGGCTCTGTCCGATACCATTGCACACATGGCCGCCGATGTGACGATCCTGCACCTGCCATCGTGCCTGGCCGATGACGCCGGGCTGGCCGCGTTGCCGCTGGTCGACACGGTTCTGCTGACCGTCGACGGACGCCGCGACACCGCCGCAGACTTGCGCCGGTGCGAGGCGCATGTCACCCGTCACTGCCCGGTTCTGGGCATCTTTCTTCATAGCGCCGAGGCTTGAATGGGACCGATTGTCGGAATACGCGAATTTATCGGGATGCTGGAACGCCGCGGACCAGTAATGGCCGCGCTGCTGGTTGTGTGCGTACTGGTCACGCTGGCGCAGGCGCTGGCCCTGCCCCGTGCGTTTGAATCCATCGCGGTGCTGCAGGTCCAACCCACCGTTCTGACCGGTGGCGTTGACAGCGGCGACACCGCGACCCGCCTGCGCACGATCGAACAGCGGATCATGGCGCGCAATAACGTGCTGGACATGATCGACCGCTTTGGAATGTACGACGACACGCCCCTGAGCGAGGATGAAAGGGTCGCGCAGTTCCGGCAGGACGTACGGGTCAGTTTCGTGTCCGGAGTGACCGCCTCGGCGGGTGCGATGGAGGAGGTTTCGGCAATCCAGGTGACGGCACGGACCGGGACCGCCGCAAATTCCGCGAACCTCGCCAATGACATCGTCAGCCAGATCCAGACGGGCAACCTGCGAGAGCGTGACCAGCGGCTGAGCGGTCTGATCGGTACATTGGAGACTCAGGATCAGCGTGCCGCGGAGGCGATTGGCAGGGTAGAGGCGGATCTGGCTGCGTTTCGCGCGGCAAATATCGACAGTATGCCCGAGAACCTGGAGTTTCTGGCCGCCGAGCAGACCCGCCTTGAGGAACAACGCACCGAATTGATCCGGACCATGCAATCGCTGGAGCGCGAGCGAATTGCGCTGGAGGTGGGCACACCCGAATTGGGCCGTCAGGAACCCTTGGCGCAACAGTTGCGCATCCTGGAAGTCGACGTGGCACAGGCGCGTCGGACGCTGGCCCCCGACCATCCGGAAGTGCTGCGCCTGCAGGCGCAGATCGATGCCTTGCGCGATGGCAATGATCAACAGATGCCAGCCGGACAAAGCCGTCAGATCGACCTGATCCTGCAGCAGGAGGAATCGCTGCAGCTGGAGTTGCAGGCCATTGAGCGCCGGTTGCCCGTGATTGCATCGAATGTCGCGGGGATACCCGGAGTGACGGAAACCATGGCCGATTATACCCGGCGGCTTGCCGCGCTTGATATTCCACGTATCGCGATCGCGGAACGGTTATCCCGAGCCCGACTGGACCAAAGCCTGGTCACCAGCGATTACGGACAGCAAATGATCCTGTTGGAAAGCGCGACCGAGGCGGAATATCCGCTCAGTTCAGGGCGGAAACGGTTGGCGATGCTGGGCATCATCATGGGTGTGGGACTTGCCTTGCTGTCCGGATTCGCTCTGGAAATCCGGCGTCCCATCCTGCGCACGCAGGCCATGGTGACCAAATATCTGGGCGTGGCCCCGATCGCCGCCATTCCGTATCGGCCGACGGCGCGCGAACAGGTGATGCAGCGCACGCGCAATGCAGCCAGTTGTGTCATCCTGCTGGCCGGGATGATCGCGGCGATCATCCTGATCCTGAACCGCTAGCAGCGGCGCGCATCTTCTGTCAGGAAGATGCGCGCCGTTTGGTTGTGTCGTTCAGATAAAGTCGAACACGCCATGCAGCAGGACAGAATCACCACCGCCGAAATTCAGCAGCGTTCCGTCGCGGACCTCTGTTGCCGAATAGTTCCGCCCACCTAGGTCAAGCACGTCACGCCCTGTCTCGAAGCCATAGACATGGTCGGCATCATCACCGGCGCGGAAAATCAATACGTCGCGATCGCCGTCACCATTGCGACCGTCGCCGATCCAGATCTCATCGTCACCCTGACCGCCCTGAATGGTGTCCTTGCCCATCGATCCGTCAAGGGTGTCGTCGCCGCGGCTACCGATTAACCGGTCATGACCCCAACGTGTGTTGAAGTTCACGCCGACACCGGCAACCGACACCCGGGCCTGCGATGCGTTCAGGACATCGTTCCCCGCATGCGTCCAGCCAAGCTCAAAGTCACCAAAGTGCAGGCTTGCGGGACCACCGATCGTCGTGCTGGCATTTCCGAAGAACGCTCCGGTCGTCAGAACGCGATAGACGCTGACGGTGACGCCCTGGATGCCGACGTCCTCGTTATGCGCGTAAATATCGCCTTGCTTGATCCAGATATTGATCAGGTCGTTTCCGCCACCGCCATTGATCCAGTCACGGCCAGGATTGTGGTTGGCGTCACCGTTGCCCCACCGGATATTGTCGTCGCCAAGGCCGCCGTTGATCCAGTCGTTCCCCGTGCTTGAGTGCACGAAATCATTGCCCGCACCGGCATTTATCGTGTCATTGCCCGAGCCGCCGTCCAGCACGTCATCATACCGCGACCCTGCAATCCGGTCATTGCCTGCCCCGGTAAAGATCGAAACGCCGTGCGTGGGCTTGCCCCCGCCAGCAGCATTCATGACGGCAAAGGCGGCGGAAACGATATCATTGCCCGCCGTACCGTAAATCCGTTCGATGCCCGTGAATTGCAGACGCTCGTTGCCGCTTTGGACGAACCCGCTCTCGGTTGAGGTCAGATTGACCCGGACACCCCTGTCGCCCTCGAGGAACAGTCGGTCACCGCCGGGATTGCCCGGAGTGTAGGGGTTGGCATCGTAACGTTCGCTACCGGTGCCACCGTGATAGACGTCGCTGCCCATGCCTGGGCGCCAATAAAACGTGTCCAGTCCATCCAGACCCCAGACTACGTCAGACTGCCACGTGCCCCGCATGGCATCGTCGCCGCTCGATCCTCTGATTGTCGGCATCCCGTGATCCCATCCATGTTGCCTCGTTCCGGGCAGCATTATGCTATCAAGGTTAACGCATTATTATCCCCTACCGGAAAAGTTCCCATTATCCAGCGAGATCTTGCTTTTGGTCATTTTGCTTGGGCGGAACACCGCATTTGAATGTACATGTCAATGAATTTTAGCCTTGGCAGCGCATTTCCGCCTGTCCCCGGGATTTAAGTGCGGCCGCGGATTCCCGTGATCTGACTCAACAGAAGACGGGCATTTCGCCGACAATCGAACGACGCAAGCGCCGTCTGACGCGCAGCCTTACCGACCATGTCAGCGAATTTCGCGTTAGATTGCAACCGAGAAAGTCTGTCGGCGATCGCGTCGACATCCTCCTGTGGAATAAGAAAACCGTCGACGCCGTCGCGGATCATGTCCCCCGTGCCACCGATTCGCGAACAGATCACCGGAAGACCACAGGCCATGGCCTCCATCACGGTAACAGGTGCAGCCTCTCCCTGACCGAAGGACGAAAGGGCCAGCGCATCGACCTCTTGCAGCAAGGCAAGCACACGTGATTCGTCGAGCGAACCAAGAAGCTGAACCTGGTCCTGCAACTTCAGCCTGTCGATCTCCGCAGTAATTGCATCCCGCTCCGGGCCATCGCCGGCGATACGATAGGTGATGATGATACCCTGCTCCCGAAGCTGGGCCATCGCCTGCAAAAAGAACCGATGTCCCTTCATGTGGTTCAGGCGCGCGACCGTCGCGACGATGAACTGCCCGCCCGCTGGACGATCAGATGGGGCAAAGCGCGTACAATCGACGCCCATCCAGATCACCGGGTTCGGAGTCGTCGGACTGACATCGGCGATCTGCTGCGCAAGGGGTCGGGTCACCGCCGCGACAAAGCTGGCGCGAGCCATCTTGGCGGCGTGGTCGGTGCCATAGACCGGCAGATCGCCATGCAGCGTCAGACTGTAGGTCAGTCCGCCAAGAATAGCGGCCAGAGCGCCCAGATGCGCGGCATTGGCGCAGGAGTGGATATGCAAATGGCTTACGTCATTGTCCTGTGCGTCCTGCACCAAATCCGCGGCCGAAGGAATCAACGCCAGCAGTCGAAGCCTGCCGGCGATTGACGTCTGCGACAGTCCTGCCAGATAGGACAGGGCGCGCGCCACCCGGACCGGGTGTGCCAACAGGCGCAGCGCCGGACGGATACGCGCGGGAAACAGATAGGTCGTCCGCGCGGTCGCCTGTTGTGCGAATGCGTGGGGACACGACCCCGCAGGCGGTCGGCGTGTCGAATACAGACGGACCGGGGTCCCCGCCTCTTCGATGGCGCCGATCTCTCTCCAGAAGAATGCGTGGGTTTGCGACGGGAATTCAGGAACCACATAGCCTAGCGCCAAGATCGCGTCTCCCTGTCCGTGGGCAATGCCCTGTTCCCCATCTGCGATGCCGGACTAAAAATCGGTGCAATCTTTCGATCAGGCCGATGGTCTAGGCTGCACGAGTCGGCTAGTCTTGGACCGTTGTCCGCCATCGCGTCGGCGCGTTCAAGATCTAGTGGAAAGGCATCTGATGTCCCTGTCTCGACCACGGGTCCTGGTAATTGCCGAAGCCGCCAACCCTGAATGGGTCTCTGTTCCGCTGGTCGGCTGGTCGTTGGCTGCCGCGCTGCATCGCCAGACCGATGTGCATATCGTGACACAGATCCGCAATCGCGAGGCATTCCTGCGTGCCGGCATGGTCGAGGGGCGTGATTTCACGGCAATCGACAGCGAGGCCGTCGCCGCACCCATGTACCGCATGGCAGAGGTTCTGCGCATGGGCAAAGGTCGCGGCTGGACGACAGTCACCGCCATCGCCGCACTGAGCTATCCGTATTTCGAACATCTGGTCTGGAAGCGGTTCGGCGACGACATCCGCGCCAAACGGTTCGACGTCGTGCACCGGGTGACACCGTTATCGCCCACGACCGCATCGACGCTGGCACCCAAGGTTGCTGCGGCCGGTGTGCCATTCGTGCTCGGACCGCTGAACGGTGGTGTGCCCTGGCCCAAAGGGTTCGATGCAGAACGACGGCGCGAGCGCGAGTGGCTGTCCTATATCCGCGGCATCTACAAACTGAATCCGCAGTTGCGGCAGACCCATGCAGCTGCAGCGCTGATCATCGCCGGATCGCGGCACACCGCCAGCGAGATCCCGGAACGGTTTCAGGACAAGGTCGCCTGGTTGCCCGAAAACGCCATCGACCCCGCGCGGTTCAACATGGTCGCACCACAGGACACGGCACTGCCGCTGCGCGCCTGCTTTGTCGGGCGACTGGTCCCGTACAAGGGGCCGCACATCCTGCTGGATGCGATCGCGCCCTTTGCCCGGTCAGGCCAGATGGTGCTGGACATCGTCGGTGAGGGGCCGATGTTGCCAGAGCTGACCGCCCAGGCCGCAAGCCTTGGCGTCAGCGACAAGGTCACGTTCCACGGCCACCTTCCCCACCAGCAGGTTCAGCAGATCCTAGCGGCTGCGAACCTGTTGACCTTTCCCTCGATCCGCGAATTCGGCGGCGGTGTCGTGCTGGAGGCGATGGCCCTGGGCGTCGTGCCGATGGTCGTCGACTATGCCGGTCCCGGAGAGCTGGTAACGCCCGATACGGGCTTTGCCATTCCGTTGGGAACACGAGAGCAGATTGCGGCCCGGATGGAGCAGGCATTGGCCGGGGTGGTGAACGACCCGTCACAGTTGTCAACGATGGCAGCCGCCGCACGAAAGCTGGTGCAGGATCACTATACCTGGGATGCCAAGGCCGCCCGGATCATCCAGCTTTACCGCGACGTCCTGTCGACACACTGAAAAGCAAAGGCCTGCCACCCCATCAGGTTGGCAGGCCTTTGCTTTTTATATCGCAGGGTCGCTTAGCAGCCGGTGCAGCGTGCGACGACCTGAAAGGTGCGGATGATCGTCGAGACGTCCAGTTTCAAACCGATCTCACGCGAGTACCGCTCGTCAAAGACTGCACGCGTGGCAAAGGTCGAACCGTTGCGGACTGAAACCTGCCACAGACCCGTCAGGCCCGGACGGTGCGCCGCGTAATACACGCCCGGGTACAGAACGCGCTGTTCGGGCATCATCGGGCGGGGACCGACCAGGCTCATGTGGCCCAGCATCACGTTGATCAGCTGCGGCAGTTCATCCAGCGAGCTTTTGCGCAGGAATGCGCCGACCTTTGTCACGCGCGGGTCGTTGCGCAGCTTTTGATCGGCATCCCACTCGGCGCGTGCCGCCGGATTGGCAGCCAGATGCTCTTCAAGCAGCATGTCAGCCTGCGGCTTCATCGTGCGGAACTTGTACAGGCGGAACGACTGCCAGCCACGGCCAAGGCGCTTCTGGGTATAGATCGGCGAGCCACCGTCCAGCATGACCATCATCGCCACAATCGCCATCACCGGAATAAGGAACGGCAAGGCAAGCACGATCAGCGACAGGTCCAAGAGACGCTTGCCGCCATTGTCATAGACTTTCGGAAGTTCAATCCCGGCGATCGGGTTGGTGGCCGGCGAGGAACCAAGCTCGGGGCCGTCGTTCGACTGTAGCATCAGCGTGTCTCCGCACTCGTGACAAAGAAATCGATAAAATTTTAACTAACGGGTCCGGCAAACCGCCACGTGGGCCCATGCGCCGCTTCTATCCAAAAGACCAATATCGATACAAGTTGTACAAAAAGATGGGCCGGCGGCAAATTTTCGCCTTTTGATTTATTAAAATTAATCCCCATGCACGTTGGGGTTGTGACCTTTTAAAAATCGCCGCTCACTGCCGGAGGGAGATGACCGAAATATCGCCTGACTCAATAAATTGGAAAAATTATTTCCCCGAAGTCAAAGCAATGATCAATCCGATTTGATATATATATTCGTCGTCGGAGCAGACCTCAGGGCACCATCATAACCGGGCACAGCGTCGTGCAACCTAACGTTGCGGCTGCGCGCCTAGCGGCCCCTGTCCCAGCCTTGCGAAGGGCGGCGAAGACGCACAGCGACAGTTACGGCCGCATAGACCACAAAACCCGCCGGATCCGTCAGCCCGATACGCAGCATCCCCCGCATCGACGGCCGGTCCCCCGACGCGTTCCGATGCAGATCGGGGTATAGATCCGCCAGTTGGGCCGTTCCGGCATCTTGGCGCCTGCGAACGCGGATCAGCCGAAAAAACCCTTCGGTGATTGGCCAGGAATAGGGAATTTCGACCCGGGATCTTTCGCCGGGGGCAAAGTTCAGCCGCGCAAATCCATCGTCGGAAATAATCTGCGGAAACTGGTCCCACCGGGCGCGCCCTTCGGCATTCATGGCAAACAGCCCCGCGCCTGTCACCCCCGTCGCGACGAACGGCAGGCGCTGCCAGAACCGGGCATATGCCCGTGACAGCAGGCTGCGCGCGGGCGGCACCGTCAGTTTGGCACCCGCATAGCGCGCGCCCATGCCGGACAGCGCGGCGTGCAGCGCCACGATCATGTCTGGTCCGACCACCACATCCGCATCCAGATAAATCCGCATGCCGCCGGTCGCTGTGGCATCGCCCATGTTCAGGGCCGCGATCTTGTTGCCGACGGCAGTTTCCATCACAACGACCCGCCACCCCGCCGTCGTCAATTCAGGCAGCGCATCGCGGGCCAGTTGTGCCGTCGCATCGGTGCAGCCGTTCGCGACCACGACGATCTGGTGAGACACGCCCGGCACAAGACGCTGGTCGCGCAATGCGCGCAGACAGGGGCCGATGCGGTCTGCCTCCTGGTGGGCGGGCAGAATGACGCTGATGCCGTTCAAGTCCATTGACGCCGTCCATCCCCTGTCCGCCAAGCGCACGTTATCGCCCGTGGGTTGCGCCATGGCAATGCTAGGCAGCGTGTCACCGTGCCCATTGCCCCGGTGCGAGGCGCAAGTTTAGATCAGGCCATGACGAAAGAGAATATCATCAGTTTGACCCGGGCGATCCGGGCAATGGTGCAGCCTGGGGTCGGGCTGGCATTATGCAAGATCAACGTCCTCCATCCGCCGCTGTGGCCGGATGAAGACCATGCGATCAGCCGCGCGGTGCCTGCACGCATCCGCGAATTCACGGCGGGCCGTACCGCGGCACGACAGGCGATGACGGACGCAGGCCTGCCACCGGCACCTGTGACGACGAACCGGGACCGGGCACCGCGTTGGCCCGACGGGCTGTCAGGCAGCATCACCCATACCGCCCATATTGCGGCGGCCATTGTTGCAAGGCAGCAGGACTGGCCAGGCCTTGGGCTGGACCTTGAGAGTGCCTGTGCGATGGATGACGGCATGGCTGAACTGATCCGTCACCCGCTGGATCACCCCCCGCCATTTCTGCCCCCGGCGCTGGCATCGACACTTTTGTTCAGCGCAAAGGAGGCCGCATTCAAGGCACAGTTTCCGTTGACCGGGCTATGGATCGACTATCGGGCCGTCGCACTGCAGTTTTCGGCCAGTGAGTTCAGCCTTAACGTGCAGGGCGTGCCCCTGACCGGGCAATGGTGTACGGTGCATGAGATCTTCGCGACGACTGTCCTGATTACGGACCATCAGGCTGCCCTTTTACGTGGATCGCGCCAACAGTCCATAAGATGATACCTGCCAATCGACGTGGCATTGTCCCATGACATTTTCCGGATGTATGGATCATATCACTAATCCACACCACATAAATGAATTGACGTTATTCGCCAAAATTTACAATTGCGAATTTTTAGCTATGGTTAATGATAATTCATGCCATGATTGTCATTTTGCCGAATTGCGCCGCAAGATGTCACCGCTTTCACCGCGTTTTTCAAAGGTCGCGGACCACCTGTTGATGTATGAATGTTAGTCGGCACCTAGCGACACGGCCACCATCCGGCGCATGCGGATTTAGACATGACGATGGGGCCGGCTGGCGACACGCGAGGCCCTACGACCACCGCCGTCATGCTTCCAGACCGTATCGAATGCGTGAGGCCCCCGGCCCTTATACCCTAAAATTATGGGTTTTTGCTGATCGTGTGGTCAAGACAGTCCAGATTTCTGCAATTCTTGTCGTCTTCGTCTGCCTGGTCCAGTCCATCTGCCTTGAACCAGCTGCCGACACGGGTCACGAAGGCAACGTCTTGACCATCAACACAAGCAACGCGGCGAAACCCTGCGCCGTCGTCATGTCCAATTTGCTCAACCGGCCCGGCGATGACGAAAGACTGCGCGCCCTGTATGGCGGCGCGACAGTGCAGATATCACTTTCAGCCAAGGCGGAATAACCGATACCTGGTTCCGGCAATCTCTCAACACGCGGACTGCCATGCCAGAAGCGGTCGCAGGGTGGTTTAGGCAAATAGCGCAATCGAACAGCCAGACCGGGCATTTCTGCTGCGCATCGTGGTTCTGATGCCGGCGGAAATGCATTCCAGCAAGGATGACCTGATCCGCCCATTTGCGGACCTGAGGGTGCAGCTGGTAACGCCCCAGGCATCGACGATGTTCGCAATGACTGGCGCCTGATCGTGCCCCGGCTTTGCAAACCGTATCTGCAACCGTAAAGCGTCGCCACCTTCGTGGTTCATGAACAATCAGGCGACGGCATTGCTGATGCGGCACCGGCTTTCCCGGGGGCGGGCGCACTGGGTCACACCTATGCTCCTGTACGAATAACAGGCGCAGCAATGACATCCAGACCTGTCCGGCAACCACTTCGTCATACCGACCCGATCGGGGCTGACCATGCATGACGCTGGCCACTATGGGTTCGTTTCCGGCGACATGGTCGCGCGGAAATTTCAGGTCTACCCTTTGTGTACCCTCTGTCCGGACTGCGATGCGGTTCCGCCAAACGGAGTTTGGTCAGGGTCCGGCGGCGGCAAGACGACCATCCGCATACCCCCTTTGAGCCGTCAAAGATCAGTCGCTTCTGCCATTTTCGATCTGATTATTCTTGCTAAGTTACGCGGGGGTCCGGCACATGGTCCGACTGCCTGGGAACATGACGGAACATGACGTGACGAATACCGCAGCGCCAGACCGCCGGACGCTGTCCGACACATTGATGCAGAGACTTGGCACGGCGTTGCTGGCGCAGCGATCCATGCGCTATCAGATCCTGTTCGCCTTGGCGGCGGTCGCCTTGGCAACGGTGCTGCGCTTTGTCCTCGACGGCGCTTTGCCACCCGGCTTTCCGTTCCTGACCTTCTTTCCCGCAGTCATGCTGACAATGGTTTTCTCTTCGCTGTCGTCGGGTTTGGTGGCGGGCGCGGTTTGCGGGTTGATCGCGTGGCATTTCTTCATCGACCCCGTGCGCAGTCTTGCGGTCACGCCGGGGGCGGTCGTTGCCCTGGCGCTTTATGCGCTGATCATCGCCACATACGTGGTTTTCATCACCGCTGCGGGCCGGGCCCTGGAACAGCACCTGGCCGCCGAGCAGCGTGCCAACGCGCTGGCGACATCGCGCAGCCTGATGTTCTCGGAGCTGCAGCATCGCATCTCGAACAACCTGTCCACGGTCGCGGCCCTGTTGCGCCTGCAGGCCCAGCTGGTCACGGACGAGACCGCCCGCCAGGCGCTTGTCGCGTCACAGACCCGCATCCGTTCGATCTCTCTGCTGCAGCGGCGGCTGCATTCGCCGGACATGCAGACGCTGGATGCCGCCGACTACCTGCGCGAAATCCTTCAGGATGTGGTGCAGGTATCGGGGGCGGGCAATGTCGACCTGCAGTTCAGCGCCGACAGCCTGCCGTTGCCACACGATACGGCCGTGCCACTGGGCCTGATCGCCAGCGAACTGGTGATGAACGCGATTGAACACGGCGCCCATGAAGGGTGCGACACGCGCATTGACGTCGGACTGACCGTTGGCGCGCCTGATCCCGACGGCCGGATCCCCGCAGCTCTGCGCATCGCCGACCACGGTCCGGGCCTGCCGATGGGGTTCGACCTGGAAACATCGGACAGCCTTGGCCTGATCGTCGCACGCCAGTTCGCGACAGCCCTGAACGGTCGGCTGTTGCTGGTGCGTGGCGATGGTGGCGGCACGGTGGCGCGGCTGGACTTTTTGATCGACGCAACCAGCATTTGATGCTGGAACACCCGGCCGCCCACGGCGTTTCCACCTGCAATGGAGACGCACATGACAGCCAGGACGATCGCGATCATCGGCAGCGGGCCGACAGGCATTTATACGCTGCTGCATCTGCTGGACGCCGGCTTGCCGCTGTCCGTGACCCTGTATGAAAAGGGTCCGCGCGCGGGGATCGGCATGCCATACTCACCCGAGGTGTCGAACAGGTCGATGCTGGCCAACATCGCCAGCATCGAGATACCGCCCATTGTCACCACCTATCTGGCGTGGCTGCAGGCACAACCGGACGAACGGCTGACTGCCTATGGGCTGGACCCGCGGAACCTGGACGACCGCCAGTTCACGCCGCGGCTGCTGCTTGGCAATTATTTCCGCGACCAGCTTTTGTCCTTGGTGGACCGTGCGCGATCAGCCGGCCACCGCATCGATATCGTAGAACAGACCGAAGTTCTGGACATTCTGCCCGGAGATAAAGGTCTGACGGTCACCACGGCGGACGGTGCCGACGGCCCCTTTGACCGCGTGATCGTTGCCACCGGGCACGAATTTCCCGACGACGACGAAGCGACGCGCAATTATTTTCCCAGCCCCTGGTCCGGCCTGATCGATGCAACGATCCCCGCGACACGTGTCGGGATCATGGGGACGTCGCTCAGCTCGATCGACGCGGCAATGGCGGTGGTGAACCAGCATGGTCGGTTCCGTCGCCATGCTGGCGAGCTTGGCTTTGACGTGGACCCGGCATCCGCCGGTTTGCGTATCGTGATGATGTCCCGGTCGGGCGTGCTGCCCGAAGCTGATTTCTATTGCCCGATCCCGTACGAGCCGCTGACCATCGCGACCGCTCCCGCACTGGCGGCATGCCTGACTACCCCTTCGCCACTGGACGCCGCCTTTGATCTTATCCGGGCAGAGATCATGCAGGCCGATCCGGCCTTTTCGATGAAGATCGGTCTGGGCGGGCTGGACGCCGACAGCTTTGCCGACGCCTATTTCTCTGCGCGAGAGACTGCAGACCCCTTCAAATGGGCGCGCGCCAACCTCGACGAAGTCGAGCACAACAAGGCAAAGAAAATCACCGTGGCGTGGCGCTACGCCCTGCTGCGCATGCATGAGCAAGTCGAGGAGATCGTGCCCGATCTGTCCGACGATGACCGCGACCGCTTTGATCACGGCCTGAAAAAGGTGTTCGTGGACAACTATGCCGCCGTTCCATCGGAATCGATCCGACGTGTCCTGGCGCTGCGCGATGCCGGTATTTTGTCGATAATGCCCCTTGGCGAGGATTATGACATGACCCGCGACGGCGCGGAAACGGTGATCGTGCATGACGACAGGACCGAACGCTTTGAGGTCTTTATCGATGCGAGAGGACAAAAATCGCTGTCCAGCAGCGATCTGCCGTTTCCCACCCTGCGCAAGGTCCTGCTGGAGGCGGATCAACAGGTTCCCGACGTGGCACAGGATTACAGCCTGCTGGGTGCCGGCGCGTTCAGCGGCCGGTTGTGCATGGCCGCAATTCCCTACCTGATGCACGACCGGCCCTTTGTCCAAGGCATCACAGCCTGCGCCGATATCGCAGAGGCGATCGCCCGTGGCATGGCCACCGGACGGCGACGCAGGCTGGTGTCATAGAGGGACACTGTGCGGGACTGACAAAGATTGCATCGCAATCCCTCCTTTTACCATCCATATGGATGTCATCAGGAAGGGATTTCGATCATGGCAACCGCCTCTCCGGCCCGAACGGCCGATACTGAAAAGATCACCATCAATCTGGGCTTTGTCGATCTGGGGCGGATAGACCTGTTGGTGCGCGAAGGGTTCTATGCCAGCCGCAGCGACCTGATCCGAACCGCGATCCGCGCTCAGCTGGATCGCCATGACGCGTCGGTGGCACCCGCCATCGTCCGCGATGATTTCGTCATGGGCCTGCGGGACCTGTCCCGCACCGAGCTGGAGGCATTGCGCGATGCCAACCAGATGCTGGATCTGCGGGTGATCGGACTTGCCCGGTTCGCGCGCGACATTCCCCCCGACCTGATCACTGCGACGATCCGTTCGATCGAGGTTCTGGGGACCATTCAGGCCGATGCCGGGGTCAAGACCGCGCTGAATGCCTGCCGCAGGAACAAGGGGACACGATGATGACCGAACGGATGACGATGGCCCGGATCACCGAACTGATGCGGTCGGGCGACCTGGCGCAGGCCACACAGATGATACAATCGGGGCTTGGCGGCGGCACCATTCCGGGTATGTCGGCGGGCGCCCTGTCGATGCCGCAGATGCCTGCGGGCCTTTCCACCCGGGCAACGGCACGGGGCGATACGTCGGTCGATCTGATCGCCGGTGCCACGTGGACCACGCACAGGCATCAGGCGGCGGGGCAATCACGCGACTATCGTCTGTACCTGCCGGCGTCGCTGGACGGGCAACCGGCGGCAGGTCTATTGCTGTTGTTGCACGGCTGCACTCAGGACCCGGATGATTTTGCCCGCGGCACAGGCATCATGACGGCGGCAGAACGCGATCGCATGATCATTGTGGTCCCTGCGCAGACGGCGCAGGCGAACATGAACCGCTGCTGGAACTGGTTCGAGGCCCGGCACGCCGCCCGCGATGCAGGCGAGGCCGCGTTTCTGGTCGATCTGATCCGCAGCGTCGCCCATGACCATGCCGTGCCGCCGGACCGGCGCTTTGCCGCGGGGCTGTCGGCGGGTGGGGCCATGGCTGTTATCCTGGGCGCGGTCTTTGCCGACGATTTTGCAGCGGTGGCGTGCCATTCCGGTCTGCCGAACGGCGCAGCCACCGACATGGCGGGCGCGTTTCAGGCGATGTCTCAGGGTGGGTCGGATCAGGGTCAGGGCGTCGGCTGCAGGCTGTTCATCGTCCACGGAACAATGGACAAGACTGTATCATCGCGCAACGCCGATGTCGTGCTGGCGCAGGCGCTGCGCCGCCAACCCGGCCTGATCCGGCGCGCGGCGGATGCGACACTGAACGATCGCATGGTCCAGATCGGACGCTATCGCGACGACACCGGCAGCCTGCGAATTCAGACGTGGCGTGTGCATGGGCTGGGTCATGCCTGGTCCGGCGGTGCGCCGACTGCCAGCCACACCGCGCCGGGCCCGCAGGCGACAGATGCGATGATGGCGTTCTTCCTTGGATAGACGATGGGCCCCTGCTGTGCGGGGGCCCATCGAAATGTTCACGCGGCGTGGTCGTCGTATTCGGCAGCGGCGTCGTTGACGGAATCCTGGGCCAGGTCTGTCAGCTTGCTGTCGGCTGCGCTTTCCTGGGCCAGTATCCCCTCCAAATGGGTCTTGGCCTCGTCCATGCCCAATGCCTCGGCAAAGGCGCGCATGGAACCATAGCGCGTGATCTCATAGTGCTCGACCGCCTGACAGCTGAAGATGATCGCGGCGTCGGCGGCAACGCTGTCGCCGAAATCCTCCAGCAGACTTTCGCCCTCTTCCAGGATCCCGTCGATGGCTTCGCATTTCACGGCCTTGGCACGCTTGCCCAGCAGCTCAAAGATCGCCTCCAGCGTCTCGATCTGGCCAGCCGTCTCCTCGCGATGTTCGGTAAGGGCGGCGATCAGATCCGGGTGGTCAGCCGCCTTGATCATCTTGGGCAGCGTCTTGTAGATCTTTTTTTCGGCGTAATATATGTCGGCCAGGGCATGCTCGAACAGATCGGCCAGCCCCTTGTCCGACACGGCGGACTTTGCGGCCGCAGCTTTTGATTTGGCGGCGACCGTCTGGGATCGTTTGGTCCGCACCTCGGCAGTCGGCTTTGCCGTCTTCTGCCCGGCCGCGCGCGCCGATTTTTTGGTCGAGGATGTCGTCTTGGTGTTGCTGGTGTTTGCCATGAGATGTCTCCATAGCCCGGCAGGATTACGGGGCTGTACTCCGGCAAATCAACCGCGCCCACCATCGCTCGTTCCGTTGACATAAGTTCATTGCATGCCCTGTCAGCGCCATCCCGCCGCGATGAAACAGGGCTGTCGCCAAACCCGTGATGCCCTATCACCGCAGCGCGCGTTGGGGTTCTTTCATCTGTCGGTCCGTCGGGTATCCCTGACAGGGTTCTGCCTCAGGGACGCACTGCGTCAGCCAGACGCGCGGTCAGCGACGGCGGCAATTCTATCGGCGGATAATCGACCGGCTGCGCGCGATCATGCCGTCGGGCGATCACTTCGGCATACAACGACAACAACGTGTCGATCATGCGGTCCAGTCCGAAATGATCGGTGACATGGCGGCGCGGCACCTCACGGGGAATGTCCATCGCCCGGACCAGCGCGCGGTCCAGCCCGGTGCCGTCGGGGGCGGAAAACCGTCCCGCCGGGCCCAGCACTTCGTGGACCGCGCCCATCGCGACGGCGGCGACGGGCGTGCCGCAGGCCATCGCCTCGATCGCGGTCAGGCCAAAGGGTTCGTCCCATTGCGGCGTGAACAGCAGTGCCGACGCACGACCGTATTCCGCCGCCAGGTCCGGTCCCGCCAGATGCCCCCCAAACCGGGTGTCACCCGACAGATGCGGACGGACCTTTGCCTCGAAATAGTCGCCATCCTCGATGCTGCCGAACAGCGTCAGGGCAACCCCCGCCCGCTGCGCGGCGGCGATCGCCAGATGCGGCGCCTTGTTCGGCGTGATCCGTCCCGCCCAGACTGCCTGCCCGTTGCCCTGCGGTGAATACGGCCACTGGGCAAGGTCGATGCCGTTGGGGACCACCCGCGTCGATGCAGGCGCATGTTCCGGGAAATACGCCGCCAGATGCCGCCGCGAACAGCCCGTCGTCACATGCCACGGCGCAACACTGTCGCGCACCGCCCGACGTAGCGCGTCAAATGGCGGTACGTGCAGCGATGTCACCATCGGCACACGGGCCGCCCGTGCAAAGCGCGGGGGAAAGCGGTGCAGCGTGTTGTTGTGGATCACGTCGAACCCCATGCCCGCCAGCGTTGTCAGGCTGTCGGCATGGTGGCGGTCCAGATGTTCATTCAGCGCTGCTGTTCCGTGATATTGGTGCCATGGATAGTCACGGTCGTAATGCTGCGCCATCAGTGGCAACAGAGGCACGTCAACACGGCTGCCACCCGCCGCGACCAGCGTCACGTCATGTCCACGCGCCTGCAGGGCATGGACCAGATGGTGGGCATGAACCTCCATCCCGCCCATGAATGGCGCGGCGATAGGATGGCGGCAATGCGCCATCACCGCAATCCGCAGCGGGTGCGCGGTCATTCGGCGGCAGGCAGCAGCAGGGCACGTTGTTCGCGGACCGTTCGTTCAGCCGAAATACGCCCATCTTGCGCCTGCATATGCAGGTGGTCGATGACACGGCGGGAATTAGCATAGGGCATGTGACCTTGCTGTTCGCACAGTGCGAATTCTGCGGGACCGGGCTCGCGCAGCACCTTCAGGCCGTCCGTCGTGTTGCGGATCAGGCCCATCAGCTTGAACGCATACAGCCAGTGTTCCATGGTGCGGTGGCCCCATTTGCGGGCGAATACCTCGGTGTTGCGCAGCACGGAATGCAGGTGATGCACGGGCGGCATGCAATGAGGGTGATATTGGTGATAGACGCGGCCCCCTGCGATCCACCAGATCGGGGCGCCGCTTTCCGACCATGCACGGCCGAAATCGGTATCCTCGCCGCCATAGCCGGTGAATGCCTCGTCAAAGCGGGGACCGTCCAGCCAATCCTGTCGCCACAGTGCAAAGTTCAGCGACCAGAAACACCGATAGTCCGCGCATGCCTCCAGCCCCGCCGCAGGGGGGCCCTGACGGTCGGAATGCTTGACAGCGATGGCGGCGAAACGGTCGAAATCCAGCCCGGCATCAGAGGTGTTGTGCGGCAGGTACATGACCTCGCCCATGAACAGGCCCCGATGACCCGCCATGCGGTCCAGATAGCCCGTGATGAAATCGGGCGCAGGAATGCAGTCGACATCAACGAATACCAACATCTCGCCCGTCGCCGCGTCGGCCACCGCGTTGCGCGCCGCCGACAGCGGCAGCTCTGGCGCCGTCACGCGGATCTGACGGATGGGGAAATCAGTGGCCGGCAGGTCGGTATACTCGTCATCCTGCATCACCCCGATGATCAGTTCGGACGGTTTGTGATGCTGGGCCTGAAAGCCGGCAACGACATTGCGCAAATGGGCCGCACGGCCCGCAGCGATTGTCAGGGCGGAAACGTGGATCATGCAGAAGCTCCTTCGGGAATGCGGATCGGGGCGCGCGCGGACCACAGGTCGCGCACAAGGGTTTCCAGCCATCGGGCCGTGTCATTCGCGGGATCGGGTGTCACCAGACGCGCCTGTGCGGCAGGGTCGTGTTCGTCCATCGCCCGCGTCACCGCCGAGCGCCAGGCATGCGCGCTGGAGGGCAGATGCGGCAGGTGCAGCGCCACGCCGGCGCGGGCCAAGGCGTGAGCCTTCACGTGCTGTTCGTCGAAATAGCGCCATTCAGGCACCACGATCCAGGGTCGCCCGGTGGCCAGCACCTGCGCGCAGGTGGTGTTGCCAGTCGACGATATCACCAGATCCGCGGCCGCGACATGCGTCGCCGGGTCGTCCACCCAGCCTCGGTGGGTCAGGTTGCAACCCTGTGTCGCGTGCCAGTCGGATTGGGTGGCGCCGATGGTCATCCAGTGCCAATCGGGAAAGGCGCGTGCGGCCACGCCCATCGGTGCCTGCGCGAACCCCGTGCCGCCCGCCCCTGACACCAGCAGCGCAACCGGCCGGTCGGGGTCCAGCCCCAGGGCGCGCCGCGCCGTTGCCCGGTCGATCGGCGCTACGGCAGGAATGCCAAGCCCGGGGGCAAAATGGATGCGATCCGCAAAGGGCTGCCAATCCGGCTGCGCCAGCGCCGGGGAAAACGGCGCCAGCAGGCCGACCGCGCCCGCATAGGCCGCCTGATGACCCGCATCGCTGCGGTCGCCATGTTGCAGGATCTTGACGTGGGGGACCGAACAGATGCGCGACAGTTGCGCGATTTCGGCGCTGACATCGCAGATCATCAGCGCGGGGTCTTCGCTGGCGAACCATCCCGCGATCTGGCCCATCGCCTGCCTGATGCCCGGCCACCCCAGGGGCGCGCAATGCAGGGTGTCGGGCGTGGGCACATGGTCCATGTCGCATTCGCCCCCTGTCCGTTCAAACAGGGACGGGATGGCGACGATGCGCGCCTGTGAGGCCAGCGGCGGAAAGATATCGTCGCGCGCGCAAAAGATCGTCACAGGACGGTCGGTCGGCAGGGCGTTGACGATGGCCGCACAGCGTTCGGCGTGACCCCGCCCCTGATGGTGGACGAAATAGCCAAAGGGCCGCTGGCCCGAACCGGTGGGGGTCAGATCACGCATGCTGTGCCTGGCGCGCCAACCCCAGCTGCGCCAGACCGTCGATCACCCCTGCCGCATGGTGATAGCGGCTTTGATAGATGCCGCGCCCGCGCAGATGCGACAGTTCCGCATAGGCATTCGACGGCAGGATCGACGCCCCGCTGGCGGCCAGCATGTCGGCATCGTTGCCGCTGTCGCCCGCCGCGATGCAATGGCGCAGGTCGAGGCCGCGGCGCTGCGCCTCGAACCGCAGGGCGGCGGCCTTGCCGGCCGCCTGCGGCAGCACATCGATGAACTGCCCGTGCGAGGCGATGACCCGCGCGGCCAGACCCGCCTGCGCCAGATCGCGTTCGATCGCGGATGCCTGTGCGGCAGTCCCCAGCAACGACAGTTTCCACCGGCGCTGTTCGTAATCGGCCTGCCAGACGGGCCTGCGCGACGTCAGGACGGCGTGCACCGCGTCCCGGTCCCAGTCCGCGTCCAGCAGCGCCGCATAGTCGCCACAGGGATGCAGGCGGTCACCCGCGCCCCACCGCCAGATCTCGGACCCGACAGAGGTGATGAAGACGTCTGGCCGCGGCAACGACCAATCACCCAGCACCCGCCGCGCCTGTGACACCGACCGGCCGGTTGCGACAGCGAACAGCAACCCTTCGTCGCGCTGCGCGTGCCAGTCGACAAACCGCGCGGCGGCCACCGGACAGCCGGTCAGCGTACCGTCGATGTCGCTGGCCAGAATGCGGCGGACCGCGCGGCGCGGCGCAGGAGCCGCGCGATGCAGATCCTGACAGATCGCCACCGACCGCCGCGCCCAGTCCTGCCAGTCGAACGCCGCAAGGGCGCGGGCCTGCGCACGGATGGCACCCTGCGGGTCGTCCATCATCCGCAGGCAGGCGGCTGCGACCTGCGCGGGATCGCAGGGATCGACCAGTGCGCCGTGGCCCAGTTGCGCGATGATATCCACGGGTCCGCCATTGCGCGTGGCCACAACCGGTACGCCGGCCTGCGCGGCCTCGACCAGGGTCAGGCCAAAGGGTTCGTGCAGGGCCGGGTTCACGAACACCCCACCCTGTGCCGCCCGCGCATACAACGCGCGCAGCTGATCGGCATCATGGCGCGGCGGCAGGGCGACCTTGCCCCACAGCCCGTGCCGGTCGATCCGGTCGAACAACCCGTTCAGAACCTGTGCCTGCTCGGTAGGGCCGAAATCGACGCCCTCGCGCAGGCCGGCCACGATCACCAGGTTCGCACGGCTCTGCAACGCCGCAGATGCAGCATAGGCGTCGACCAGACCGACAAGGTTCTTTTTGGTCACCGGGCGCGCCACGGCCAGCACGATGGGCAGGTCGGGTGCGTGCAGAAACGGCGCCAGCAGGGCATCGGCCGCAGCGGTCCCAACATCGGGCAACAGCGTCACACCGGGCGCCACGCAATGGCTGCGCCCTTCGGCGGCCTTGCCATAGGGGCGCAACTGGCGCTCGGCCTCGTCGCGCGACGACACGATGATCGCCGACGCGCCCGCCACCGCGGCCCTTTCCCCCGCGATCCGGTCGCGCAGATCGGGACGGCGCGCAGCCGTGGGGTCCTTTTGCAGGGCCAACGAATGGGGGGTATAGATCCATGGAATGCCAAACTGATCCTGCGCCGCCCGCGCCAGACGGGCCGCGTCTGCGAAATGCGCGTGGATCACGTCGGGCAGGCGATCCATGCCCGCCAGCATGGTGCAGAACGCCTGCGTCAGGGCAGGCAGCTCGGCCTCCAGGGCCTCCTTTGCCAGATAGCGGCGACTTGCCGTCGACAGGCGCAGGATGCGGCATCCGGGCGCCATCTGCTCTGTCGCCTGTGCATGGATTGGGTCCATGCCATCAAAGGCGCGGGTAACGATGTCCACCGACGTGACCTGCGGCAGGGCGGCCTGCGCCAGTGCGGCACCCAGGACATAGGCGATGTGCCCCCCCGTATCCTCGGTGACGCCATAGCGTACCGGAGCGGCCTTGAGGCAACCGCCCAAGGCTAGATGAAGAATGTACATGTTATGCCTTTCGGCAGACTGACTGCAGACCGTGCAATCCGGCCACTGGTGCAGGAACACCGCTGACCAGCCATCGGTTCACGGAAAACCGGTCGACTTAAGAAAGATGAATTGGGCCGTACCGGGCAATGCCTTGCCAACGGGCATCCGCCGCCTGCAGGTAATTCACCGGATCGCTGTAACGGACAGGACATGCGGCGCGATCGGATCTGTATGAAGGCTGCATCAGGCGTCTTCTGTATCGCAACGGAGATGATCATGACCGCATTCACGACCCGTCTTGCCCTTGGCACCTCGCTGGCTTGCGCACTGGGCGCAATGGCCGCCGCCCCCGTCATGGCACAGGACATGGAAAAATGCTTTGGCGTTTCGATGGCCGGGCAGAACGACTGTGCTGCGGGACCGGGCACGACGTGCGCCGGCACCTCTGTCGTTGATTATCAGGGCAACGCCTGGTCGCTGGTGCCGGCCGGTACCTGCACCACGATGGACCTGCCCGCGCAGGCCGACGGTACGGCCCGCATGGGCACGCTGGAGGAACAGATGCGCGACCTGCCCGCCTGATCCGTCACGGACCGCGCGGGGGGATCGCCCCGCGCGTCCACTTCCAAAAGGGTGTTGCCATGTCCCGCCTTCCCGCCACTCCCGGCGTCGGTTTCAAACCTCAGCATTTCGCCGCGATCCGTCAGGATGCCCGCCCCGTCGGGTTCTTTGAGGTCCACGCCGAAAACTACCTTGGCGCAGGTGGCCTGCCCCACGCGCAACTGACTGCGCTGCGCGCTGATTTCGCGCTGTCGCTGCACGGTGTCGGCCTGTCGATCGGCAGCCCGCACGGGTTGGACGGGAACCACCTGACGCGGCTGCGCGCGCTGTGCGACCGTTATCAGCCCGACAGCTTTTCCGAACATCTGGCATGGTCCAGCCACGGTGCCGAATACCTGAACGACCTGTTGCCCCTGCCGTATACGCCCCAGACACTGGCGCTTGTCATCGATCACGTCGACGAGGTGCAGACCGCGCTGGCCCGTCCGATCCTGTTGGAAAACCCGGCCAGCTACCTGACGTTCGAGCAGTCGGAAATCCCCGAGACCCAGTTCCTTCAGGCCATTGCACAGGCCACCGACTGCGGGTTGCTGCTGGACGTCAACAATCTCTATGTCTCGGCGGTGAACCATCGGCGCGACCCCTGGGAATGGCTGGACGCCTTTCCGCTGAACCTTGTGCAAGAGATCCATCTAGGCGGCCATGCGGCAGAGGAGCTGCCGTCCGGTCCGCTGCTGATCGACGATCACGGCAGCGCCGTTGGCGACCCGGTCTGGGCGCTGTACGCGGACGTCATTGCACGTCAGGGCCCGCTGCCCACACTGGTCGAATGGGACAACCACGTGCCCGACTGGCCCCTTCTTGCGGCCGAGGCCGCGCGCGCAGGCGCGATCCTGCGCAATGCAGGGCTGGCCCGTGCCGTTTGATCACACCCATTTCACGGCGGCATTCGATGCCGCACTGCGCGGCGGGCCGCTGCCCCTTGGCGTGTCCGGACCCGAGGCCGAGCGTCGCTTTGCCGTCTATCGCAACAACGTCGCGGTCGGCCTGTCGGCTGCGCTGGCGCAGCGGTTTCCGGTGATCCAAAGGCTGGTCGGGGCGAAATATTTCGCAGCACTGGCCGCCAGCTTTGTCGCGACCGACCGGCCACGGTCGCCCGTGATGGCGGAATGGGGCACCGGATTCGCCCCGTTTCTTGCCGATTTTGCGCCTTTGGCCGCCTGGCCTTGGATGGCCGATGTGGCGCGGATCGAACATGCCCGCGGGCTGGCCTTTCATGCCGCCGACGCTGCACCGGTCCAACAGATTCGGTTGGCCCATGCCGATGCCGCCTCGCTGAGGCTGGGCCTTCACCCTTCGGTGATGGTGCTGCCATTGCGCCATGCGGGCGTCGCGGCCTGGGCGATGAACCAACCCGGCATGACCCCCGGCCCCGTCCCACCGGGACCACAGATCGCGCTGATCCTGCGCGATCCGCACTGGACCGTGCCAGTCACCGCGATCAGCGCCGCCGACGCCGCCATGATCGCGGCTATCCCGACGGGGTCGCTGGCGCAGGCCGCACAGGCCGCGCAGGCGGTGCAGCCCGACCATGATCCGCAACCGCTGCTGCTTTTGCTAATGCGCTCGGGCAGCCTGACCGACACGGGGACAGCGCCATGAAACCCATCCTGACCGATCTGGCAGGCCTCGCCCTGCGCCTGTTTCCAGCGGCGGTATTCTGGCAATCGGGTCGCACCAAGGTCCAGGGATGGTCGATTAAGGACAGCACCTGGTTCCTGTTCGAACACGAATATGCCCTGCCCCTTATCCCATCGGACTGGGCCGCCGTGGCAGCGACCGTGGCGGAACATCTGCTGCCGATGTTGCTGATCGTGGGCCTGATGACGCGCGTTTCGGCGCTGGCGCTGCTGGTTATGACGGCGACGATCCAGATCTTTGTCTATCCATCGGCATGGATCACGCATGGCCTTTGGGCCGCGGCGTTTCTGGCGCTGATCGCGCATGGGCCGGGACGGTGGTCGGTGGACCATATCCTGATGACGCGCAGCGTTCAGCCGTGATCGCGCATGCCGCCATCGTGCCTTGCCAGGCTGCCCTGCCAGCGGTTAGCCTGCGACCAGCCGCACAGGGGCGCAGACAAGGACCGGGCATGCAACAGGACGGCACCGAATGGGCGACACTTCTGGCGACGGCGCAGGCCGGCGACAGCCGCGCCATGTCCCGGTTCCTGACGCAGGTGACGCCGCTGATCCGTGCCGTGGTGCGCGCCCGCGGGCGCAGCCTGCCGCGCGACCTGCACGAGGATATCGTTCAGGAAGTTCTGTTGGCCATCCATCTGAAACGCGACAGCTGGCAACCCGACACCCCGCTGCGGCCATGGCTGTACGCGGTCACCCGGTACAAGGTCATCGACGCGTTCCGCAGGCGTGGCAGCCGGGTCCATCTGCCCATCCATGATTTTGACGACATCATCGCGGACAGCCGCAATGATGATCCGACCGCCGCGCGCGATCTTGGCGTGCTGTTATCACGCATCGACCCGCGATCCGCGGGCATCGTCCGTGCCGTCGGAATCGAAGGGCACAGCTCGGATGACGTTGCCGCGCGCCTTGGCATGACCGACGGCGCCGTCCGGGTCGCCCTGCACCGCGCCATGAAAAAATTGTCCGCAATCGGACTGGGAACACGCGAATGACACATGCATCCTCGACCGAGGCGCTGATCGCGCGACTGGCGGCAGAGTCGCAGCCGACAGCACGGTTCTCGACCGTGCGGATGACTGTCGCGATGGCGGGAACGGCACTGCTGGGCCTGACGCTGCAAATGACGCTGTCCGGGCCGCGCGCCGACCTGGCGGCGTCGCTGGCCGATCCGGTGACGCTGGCCAAACCGCTGCTGCCGCTGATGGCACTGCTGATCGTGTGGCCGCAGGTGGCGCGCGTGGGGCGACCGGGTGCGCGCCTCAACATCTGGCCTCTGGCGTTGCCCATGACGCTGGCGCTGGTACTGGCGTGCTGGGCGCTGTTTCAAACGCCGGGCGACAGGCTGATGAACGAGTGGCTGGGCCATTCGGCGAAAAACTGCATGATTGCGGTGCTGGCCCTGTCGGCGGCACCGTTGATCGCGGGGATTTGGATGATGCGCCGGGGCGCCAGCACACGTCCCGTATTGGCAGGCGCGCTGATCGGGCTGGCAGCGGGGGCTGGCGCGGCGACCGGCTATGCGCTGTCCTGCACCGAGGATTCGCCCCTTTTCTATGTGTTCTGGTATGGTGCGGCCATTGTCTTGTCATCAGTGGCGGGCGCGGTCGCCGGACACAAGCGCCTGCGCTGGTGATCGGGTTTATCCACATTTTTCGTGGACAGAACCGGGGGTAACCGCGAAAAGCCACGATATGCCAAGGCCTTGGTCAGTGTGGCTTTATCAGGCGCTTCGGGCACGATCATGAAACGGTTGTGATGTCCGCGCGTCCACGCTGCCACGCTGCCACGCTGCCACCGGGTGGCGATAGCGGTCGCACACGTCCCTCCATGACCTCCGACAGCTGGCCGGGCTTCACAAGCGCAGGCCGCCCCCAGGTCAACGCCCCCTTGAAAAGCCGTCCCACCGGGAATTTCTCCAATCGAACACGTGATGATCGACCGGAACGGCATCTCTGGCACCCATCACCAGCAGCCCATCGGGATTGGCCGCAATCCGCCTGCGCAGCCAAAACGCCTTCGCACGTGGGATGCGGAAAAGACCGACAGGTGCAGCTTCAGGAATAAGGCGGGGCCGCATGTCGCATGTCTTTCAGCAGACCAAACATGGGCGTGATCCGATAGCGTTTGCTCTCGTGATGCACGCTGTGTCCCGTCAGCCTGTGGCAGACCGCGCGACATCGCCGCCGCATCGGTGCAGTCGCCGCGTTTGGAACCAAATGGTCCGGGCCTTTGCGTCGGTCACGGCAACGCCGCTTTGCGTTCCGTTCCGGGGCCGATCTGGGCGCTGGATGAGTATCAACATGTCAGGAGCAGAGCGCACTGGGACAGCGTCACCTTGCCCCAGCCGTCCCGGATCGTGCCGCCGTGGGGCGTCCACCGGCGTTGCAACGCATGGGCGATATGGACGCTGATCGGCAGGCGCAATGGTGATCGACGAGCCCCGTGGGGGATTGCCGGCGCAGGACCTGTGGCGGTGGGCGGCAGTCCACGGATGTTTGGGGTCGTCCCGTGACCGCTGGTGGAACTGAACCCACGGACGAACAGACCCCTGTCCTGTCGTGCAAGACAGGGCCAGCCGCTGTACAGGACGCAACGACGCCCAAGGGTGTGGTCGGTCCCGGCATCCATGCAGGCGCGCTGTGCGTTACCCGCAGTACTCCGCCCTTGCTGGCGGCAGAACGCAAAAGGTGCCGTGGCCAACGTCGCGGACTCGAAGCCCTGATCAATGCGGATGCCTGGATCGGCGTGAACTCACTGTACCAAGGAAACCTGCGCATCAAAGGCACTGTTTATCACGGGGCGGTGGGTTCACGACGCATGCGCCAGATGGCATCAGTGCTGCGCCGTGATCGCCATCACATGCCCGGGCGGACATTGACTGAGGCGACGCGTGGGCATGCGTTCAACACTGTGAACATGCCGACAATGCAGTGCGGACGGCGTAGGACCAATGGGATCAGGCCCCGATTCCCGGCAGCCAAGGGTGTGATACCACCTGTGATACGGGTCACAGATGATCGTACCGAGAGTTTTCTCAATGCGACCACATATTGAGCAATCAAGATCAAGAAATCGGCACTGGCAAACCATTACGCTGTAATGGTTCGCCTTTAATCCCCGTCAGAGATGCCGAACCAGTCCCGTAACGGCGCCATTTTCACCGTTACAACGTGATAGCCAGTCAACGCTCTTGCATGACGGCAGATTTGTGACAGCATGAACCAATACCGAAATGGTTCAGGCGCGTTTTATGATAGACCCCGACATTCCTGATGATGGTCCTGTGACGGGTCATGGAAACATGACCTCTGCCTATGCGCTGGAGCGGTTGCGCGCGTGGGTCGGTGACGCAGGTCATCCGAACGGCACCCGCCTGCCGACGGAACGGCAGCTCTCTGAACAGATGGGCGTCGGGCGTCGGGCAATCCGTCGCGCGCTGGAGGTGCTGGAGGCCGAGGGCCGCATCACCCGGCGCCAGGGGGCGGGCACCTTTGTCGGCGGTCAGATCGATACGTCGGCATCAACCACCGCCACCGACTTTTTCGAAATCATGGAGGTGCGCCTGCGCCTGGAACCGCAACTGGCAGCCCTGGCAGCCCTGCGCGCAAACCCCGTCCAGCTTGCCCGCATGCACGAGTTGTCGGACCGCATCGCCCAGTGCATCGATGCCGACGAGGGAGAGTTGTGGGACGGCACCCTGCACCGCCAGATCGCCGAAGCGGCGGGCAATGCCCTGTTCCTGTCGCTGTTCGACGTGGTCAACCGCATCCGCCAGGATCCTGCCTGGCAGGCGGTTCGCGAACGTGCCCGGGGCGGCCAGGTGATGCACGCACTGCCCGTGGCCCAGCACCGCGCCATCGTCGACGCCATCGCCGCCCGCGACCCGCAGGAGGCCGCCGAACAGATGCGGCTGCATCTGCTGATGCTCCAGGAAAAGCTGATCCGCGTCGGATCACCGGACCTGCCCGCACACGACACCAAAAGGCCGGACCAACCGGCCCATGCTTGACCCCCAACACGAAGGACATACCCCATGACCCGCCATCTGCTGACCGCCACTGCGCTGGCTGCCCTTTTGACCGCGATGCCCGCCGCCGCGCAGGAGTTGCGCATCGGCCTGGGCGACGACGCCGACATTCTGGACCCTGATCAATCGCGTACCTTTGTCGGTCGCATCGTCTATGCCGGCCTGTGTGACAAGCTGGTCGATCTGGACGCCGACGTGAACATCATCCCGATGCTGGCCACCGATTGGGCCTATTCCGACGACGGCATGCAGCTGGTCATGAACCTGCGCGAAGGCGTGGTGTTCCACGATGGCACGCCCTTTGATGCGGACGCTGTCGTGGCCAACATCACACGTTCGATGACGCTGCCGGAATCGCGCCGCAAGTCCGAGCTGTCATCCGTCGCCAGCATCACCGCCACAGGGCCGCTGCAGGTGACATTCCAGCTGACCGCACCGGACGCGTCGCTGGTGGCACAGCTGTCGGACCGCGCGGGCATGATGATCTCGCCCACCGCGGCCGAGGCGTCGGGCGCTGATTTCGGGCTGAACCCTGTCTGTTCGGGGCCCTTCAAGTTCGTCGAACGTATCCAGCAGGACCGCATCGTGCTGGAAAAATTCGACGACTATTATGACGCCGACCGGATTCATATCGAGCGCGTGACCTATCGTCCGATCCCTGACACGACCGTGCGGCTGGCCAACCTGCGGTCGGGCGAACTGGACATCGTCGAGCGGCTTGCGGCCCCGGACGTGGCAGCCGTCAGCCAGGATCCGGCCCTGCAATTGCAGGAGGCCGTGGGCCTTGGCTACATGGGCATTTACGTGAACATCGACAATGGCGACCGTTCACAGACCCCGGTGGGTCAGGATGCCCGCGTGCGTCAGGCATTCTCGCTGGCAGTCGACCGCGAGGCGCTGAACCAGGTCGTCTTTGAGGGCACGGCGCGCGCGGGCAATCAGCCCTTTCCGCCGACCTCGCCCTGGTACAACCAGGACCTGCCCGTGCAGCCGCGCGACATCGAGGCCGCGCGCGCCCTGCTGGCCGAGGCAGGTCAGGACCGCGTCGCGCTGGAAATCCAGCATGCCAACACGCCCGTGACCGCGCAGATGATGCAGGTCATTCAGGCCATGGTCGCCGAGGCCGGTTTCGACGTCACCCTGCGCGCAACTGAATTTGCGACGCTGCTGGCGGAACAGACGGCGGGCAATTTCCAGTTCTCGCGGTCGGACTGGTCGGGACGTCCTGACCCGGACGGCAACCTGCACCAGTTCGTGACCTGCGAGGGCGGCATCAACGATCCGAAATACTGCAACCCCGAGGTCGACCGCCTGCTGAACGAGGCCCGCGCCGCCAGCGACGTGGCGGTCCGCAAGGATCTGTATGACCAGGCCAGCGTGATCCTGAACAAGGACCTGCCGGTGATCTATCTGGGCCACCAGACCTATATCTTTGCACTGGAACAATCGGTTCAGGGGTTTGAGGCACTGCCCGACGGGATGATCCGTCTGCAGGATGTCACGCTGTCCGAATGACCTCGATCGACTGACCTTGAATGGGGGCGCATCTCTTGCGCCCCCGATCCAAGGGCGAAAGGACCCCAATGCTGATCTATATCGCCAAGCGCCTGCTGGTGGCGTTGCCCACATTGCTGATCGTATCCATGCTGGTCTTTGGCCTGCAGATGCTGTTGCCGGGCGACCCCGTCCTGGCCATGGCAGGCGAGGAACGCGACCCCGAGACGCTGGCCCGCATCCGCGAACAGCTGAACCTGGATGACCCCATTCCGGTGCAATACCTGCGCTGGCTGGGCGGCGTCCTGACCGGTGATTTCGGCACATCCCTGCGGACCGGCGAACCGGTGGCGCAACTGATCGCCCAAAAACTGCCCGTGACGATCCAGCTGGCGATCATGTCGATGATCTTTGCAGCCCTGATCGGCATTCCCACGGGGATCATCGCGGCAGTCAAAAAGGGCACCGCGCTGGACTGGACGGCAAACATCGTCGCGCTGTCCGGCCTGTCCGTTCCGAATTTCTGGTTGGGGATCATGCTGATCCTGTTGGTTTCGGTCAATCTGGGCTGGCTGCCGGCATCGGGCTATGAATCGATCTTCGTCGATCCGGTGCGATCGTTGCAGACGATGATCATGCCGGCATTCGTGCTGGGAACCGGGCTGGCCGCGACGCTGATGCGGCACACCCGGTCGGCGATGCTGGGCGTGTTGAGCGCCGACTATATCCGCACCGCCCGTGCCAAGGGTCTGTCGGGCCGTCAGGTGGTGCTGAAACACAGCTTTCGCAACGCGCTGTTGCCGGTGATCACGCTGACCGCGTTGCTGTTCGGCGAATTGCTGGCCGGTGCCGTGCTAACCGAACAGATCTTTACCATTCCCGGTTTCGGCAAGCTGATCGTCGATGCGGTGTTCAACCGCGACTATGCCGTGGTCCAGGGGGTCGTGCTGTGCACGGCTGTCGGTTTCCTGCTGATGAACCTGATCGCTGACGTGCTGTCCGTGATGCTGAACCCCCGGATGAGGGCCGCCCTATGACCGCCATCGACATGCCCGCACCCCGCGCCAAAAGCCGCTTCTGGCGCAAGTTCCGGCGCAACCGCGCGGCGCTTGTGGGCGGTATCATCGTGGCCTTTTTCGCCCTGATCGCGATTGCCGCGCCCGTTCTTCCCATTGCCGATCCGCTGGCCACCAGTTGGACGGCAATTCGTTTGGCACCATCGGCAGAATACCTGATGGGGTCGGATGATATCGGGCGCGATATCCTGTCGCGCATGATCTGGGGCGCGCAGGCGTCCTTGATGGCGGGCGTCGTGTCCGTCGCCATCGCGGTGCTGACGGGCGTGCCCATCGGGCTGATCGCCGGCTATTTCGGCGGCTGGACCGACACGATCATCTCTCGGTTCACCGACGCGCTGCTGGCGATGCCGTTCCTGATCATGGCAATTGCGCTGGCCGCCTTTCTGGGCCCCAGCCTGACCAACGCGATGATCGCCATCGGCCTGTCCGCCATGCCGATCTTTATCCGCCTGACCCGCGCGCAGGTCATGGCCGTCAAGACAGAGGACTATGTCGAGGGCGCCCGTGCCATCGGCCTGGGCCACATGGCGATCATGGGCCGCTATGTCCTGCCGAACATCGTGCCGCCGATCATCGTACAGGCGACGCTGACCATTGCGACCGCGATCATCGCCGAGGCGTCGTTGTCCTTTCTGGGCCTGGGCCAGCAGGCCCCTGCCCCCAGCTGGGGTTCGATGCTGAACGTGGCCAAGAATTTTCTGACCCAGGCTCCCTGGATGGCCTGGTGGCCGGGGGCGGCGATCTTTCTGGTCGTGATCGGCTTCAACCTGATTGGCGACGGGCTGCGCGATGCGCTGGACCCGCGTGAACACTGACCGCAAGGACATCCCATGACGCAATTCACCACACGCCCCGAGATCACCGGCACGTTCGGCGTCGTCACCTCGACCCATTGGATCGCGACCGCCGTCGGCATGGCGATCCTGGAAAAGGGCGGCAACGCCTTTGACGCCGCCGTGGCGACCGGGTTCGTCCTGCAGATCGTGGAACCGCACCTGAACGGCCCGGCGGGCGACATGCCCGCGATCATCCACTCTGCGAAAACCGGCAAGACGCAGGTGATCTGTGCCCAAGGGGCCGCCCCCGCAGGTGCCACGATCGATCATTACCGGGCCGAGGGGCTGGACCTGATCCCCGGCAACGGCCTGCTGGCGACGGTCATTCCCGGCGCCTTCGACGGCTGGATGCTGATGCTGCAGGACCATGGCACGATGACCGTGGCCGAGGTTCTGGCCCCCGCCATCCACTATGCCCGCCACGGCCACCCGATGCTGCCTCGCGTGGCGGGAACCATCTCTGGTCTGGCCGAATTCTTTGCCGTCGAATGGCCCACGTCGCATGCCACCTGGCTGCCCGGCGGGCAGCTCCCGCAGGCGGGCGCGCTGTTCACCAACCCGGTGCTGGCCGACACCTATGCCCGCATTGTCGCCGCCGCCGATGCCGCGCCAACGCGCGAGGCCGGTGTGCAGGCCGCCCGCGACGCGTTTTATCGCGGCTTTGTTGCCGAGGCGATCGACCGGTTCTGCAAGGAAACCGAGGTCATGGACGGCAGCGGCAAGAAACACCGCGGCGTGCTGACCGCGGACGACATGGCCGGATACGCCGCCACGACCGAGGAACCGACCTGGGGCAGCTATCACGACTGGACCATCGCCAAGACCGGGCCGTGGGGCCAGGGGCCCGTGCTGCTGCAGGGGCTGAAGATCCTGGAGGGCATCGACATCGCCACGATGGACCCGAACGGCCCCGACTTCGTCCATACCGTGATCGAGGCGATGAAACTGTCCTATGCCGACCGCGAGGTCTATTACGGCGACCCCGCCATGCACGATGTGCCGATGGAAGCGCTGCTGTCGGACGCCTATGCCGCTGACCGCCGCGCGCTGATCGGTGATACCGCATCACTGGACCTGCGTCCCGGCACTGTACCGGGGTTTGAGGACCAGCGCGCCCGCACCCTGTCGCTGCTGGACAACATGGGCAAGGGCGCGGTGTACGAACCGACCATGGCGCATCTGTCGGAAAAGCGCGGTGATACCGTGCATATCGATGTGATCGACCGGTGGGGCAACATGGTGTCCACCACGCCGTCGGGCGGCTGGCTGCAATCGTCGCCGATCATCCCGGATCTGGGATTTTGCCTGAACAGCCGGGCGCAGATGTTCTGGCTGGAACCCGGCCTGCCCACGTCGCTGGCGCCGGGGCGGCGGCCGCGCACCACGCTGACGCCATCGCTGGCGCTGCGGGACGGCATGCCGCATCTATCCTTTGGCACGCCCGGCGGCGACCAGCAGGACCAATGGCAACTGGTGTTCTTTCTGCGCCACGCGCATTTCGAACCGAACCTGCAGGCCGCCATCGATGCGCCGCTGTTCCATTCGACGCATTTCCCGGCCTCGTTCCACCCGCGCACCGCGGCACCGGGCGGCATGCTGATCGAGGATCGCGTGGGCCAGCCCACCATCGACGAGCTGCGCCGCCGCGGCCATGACGTGACCGTCACCGGACCATGGGACATCGGTCGCCTGACCGCGGCCAGCCGCGACCCACAGGGCATCCTGCGCGCGGCGGCCACGCCCCGGCTGATGCAGGCCTATGCGGCGGGGCGGTAACATGACCAGTTCCGTCCTGTCGCTGCGCGATCTCTCCGTTTCTTTTCCCACCGATGACGGCATGAAAGAGGTCATCCGCAACATCAGCTTTGACGTGGGCGCGGGCGAAACCGTGGCCATCGTCGGCGAAAGTGGTTCGGGCAAAAGTGTCACATCATTGGCGATCATGGGCCTGCTGGACAAGCGCGCCCGCATCACCGGTCAGGTACTGTTGGGGGGGCGCGACCTGACACGCCTGCCCGAAAAGGACATGCGCAAGGTCCGCGGCAACGACATCGCGATGATCTTTCAGGAACCGATGTCGTCGCTGAACCCGGTCTTTCCGGTCGGCGACCAGATCGCCGAACTGCTGATCCGGCACGGTCAGGTCCCCCGCGATCAGGTCGCGGCCGAGGTTCTGCGCCTGATGGACCGCGTCCGCATTCCGAACGCACAGGCGCGCATCAAGGACTATCCGCACCAGTTTTCCGGCGGCATGCGTCAACGGGTGATGATCGCGATGGCGCTGGCCGCTCGGCCGCGTCTGTTGATCGCGGATGAACCCACGACGGCGCTGGACGTGACCATCCAGGGCCAGATCCTGGACCTGATCAAGGAGATCCAGGAGGAACAGGACATGGCCGTCCTGTTCATCACCCATGACATGGGCGTGGTGGCCGAAATCGCCGATCGCACCGTGGTCATGTTCCGCGGCGACCATGTCGAGACCGGCACCACAGCGGGCCTGTTCCGGGATGCCGGCCACCCCTATACCCGCGCGCTGCTGGCGGCGGTGCCGCGGCTTGGGCAGATGGCGGGCCAGCAATGGCCGCTGCGCTTTCCACGGGTCGACATGGCCAGCGGCGCGATCACCGCGCAGCCGGCGGTGGTCGATACCGTCGACCGGCGTGCGACCCCGGTGCTGTCGGTCAAGAACCTGGTGACCCGCTTTGCCGCCGGGTCCGACCTGCTGGGCCGCCCCACCGGCAAGGTCCACGCGGTCGAAGACCTGTCATTCGATCTGTGGCAGGGAGAGACCCTGTCGCTGGTGGGCGAATCCGGTTGCGGAAAATCGACCACGGGGCGGTCGATCCTGCGGCTGGTCCAGCCGGAATCGGGACAGGTCCAGCTGGACGGTTTCGACGTGCTGACCGCCGGGGGCAGCGACCTGCGCCGGATGCGCCGGTCGGGACAGATGATCTTTCAGGACCCGTTCTCCAGCCTGAACCCGCGCATGACGGTGGGCCAGACGGTGGCCGAACCGATCCTGGCGCACAAGCTGGCCGGCCGGGCCGAGGCACGCGACCGCGCCGCCGAATTGCTGCGTCAGGTCGGGCTGGACGGATCGATGATGGACCGGTACCCGCATGAATTCAGCGGCGGCCAGCGCCAGCGCGTCGCGATCGCGCGCGTGCTGGGCCTGAATCCCAAGGTCATCGTGGCCGATGAAAGCGTGTCCGCGCTGGACGTGTCGATCAAGGCGCAGGTCTGCAACCTGCTGATGGACCTGCAGGAGCGGTTGAAGATCGCCTATCTGTTCATCAGCCACGACATGGCGGTGGTCGAACGCGTCAGCCACCGCGTCGCCGTGATGTATCTGGGCGAAATCGTCGAGATCGGCCCGCGCGAGGCGATCTTTGCCGACCCCCAGCATCCCTATACGAAAAAGCTGATCGCCGCCGTTCCGGTCCCTGACCCCGCACGCCGCGGGCTGCGCCGCGCCATGCAGGTCGACGAACTGAAAAGCCCTGTCCGGCCAATCGGGTTTCAACTGCCGAAACGCGATTGGCGTCAGGTCGCAGAGCGTCATTTCGTGATGGTCTAGGGCGCCAGCCACTGCCCCTGCCAACCCGTCTCGCGCGTGTATCGCGCGCGGCGGTGCTGGGGCCCCAGATGCACCGCGTCTATGGCCAGCACCGTCAGCCGCAGCACCGCAAAACATGCGGCATCCGGGCGTTTCGCATAGGCCAGCGCATCGTCGATGGGCGTGCCGGGCGGCGGTTGCGAGCCATAGCTTTGCCGCGACGGGTCCGGGACGCGCGCCCAGACCTGCGCCACCGCGTCACCCGTCAGGATGGCAGCCCGCGCCTCGATCCGGGTCTGCAGATGCGCGCCTGCGTCCCAGACATGCAGGGCCACCAGCGGGTTGGCCCGCAGATCCGCGACCTTGCCCGACATGAGGTCGGTATGCACCTCCAGCACCCCGGCGGCGGGGTCGGCGCCGCGCAGCACGACCGTGCGCGCCTGCGGCATGCCGCCCGGCGTCACCGTGGCCAGCACCGGGTGGCGCGCCGGATCGTGCCGGTCCGCCACGCCGCGCCGCAGCCGCTGCCAGACCTGATCGCGCAGGCTGTCCAACCCCACGGCCCAGGGATGCGGGTCGTTCATTCGAACACCGATCGCGGAAAATAGAACGACACGACCCAATTCGGCATGTCGACGATTTCCGATATCCGCAGGTCGCCGCAGGTGGACACCAGCATATAGGCATCGACCGCCGGCATCCCGTGGCGCGCGCACAGCAGGTCGACCATCTGTTCGACCGCCTGACGCGCACCGGCCATCAGGTCAGGGCCGATGCCGGTGGTGACTTCGTAGCCCTTGGCGTCCAGATGCGGCGTCACCGGGCCGGGGGTGGTGAACCGCGGCATGGCAAGATTGGCGCCCTTGACCAGGTCCAGCCTCAGGGTGACGTCCATCGGACTTTCGATGGCTGTGCCGCACACCTCTCCGTCGCCCTGGGCCGCATGGGTGTCACCGACCGAGAACAGCGCGCCCGCCACCTCGACCGGCAAATACAGTTCGGCCCCGCGCGACAGGTCGCGAATGTCCAGGTTGCCGCCCGTGCGCCGCGGCGGGACGATCGAGTGGGTGCCCGGTTCCGCCATGGCAACGCCGATGGTCCCGGCAAACGGTTTCAGCCCCAGACGGCCATGCGTGCCCCACAATGCCGGGGCCAGCGTCGCGGCATCATAGCGCCACAGCGTCAGGGCCGGGTCGGGGAACTGGTCCGCCAGCAGGCCGAACCCCGGGATGTTTGCGGTCCATCCCCATCCCTGCCCGTCCTGTGCCTGCGGAGCAAAATCGATCAGCGTGATTTTCAGCGCGTCCCCAGGTTCGGCCCCATCGACGTGAATCGGCCCGTTGACCGGATTGATTCGTTCGAAATCCAATCCGGCGATGTCGTCTGCGGTGCTGGACAGGCTCAACTGTCCGCCGGACGCCTCCATGCAGGCGAACCGGATCGTCGATCCCGGCGCCACGGTCTGGACCGGGGCAATCGCGTTGTCCCACCCAAGATGATGCTGCGCCGCATGAATGGTGTAATCGCACTGTCTGCACATCGTCGTATTCCCCAGATCCCGTCGACGAGCAGTGTCGACGCAATCGGCGCCGGGTTCAATCATCTGCCGCCGTCAACGGTCCGTTCATGTGTCGCAGCTATGTGTGGTTTGAACAAATCGGAAAGGCCGCCGCATGACCTTTGGTATCTCACGAAAATTGACGCTGTTGACCGGGGTTGCGGTGCTGCTCAGCCTCATTGCCATGTCGCTCCAGCTAAGCTCGCTGCACCACCTTCTGTGGAAGGACCGCAGAGAGCTGATCGAGACGCAGGTCGAAAGCACGATCAGCATGCTGACCCATTTCGCGGCGCAGGCGCAGTCCGGCGTGATGACCCTCCCCGAGGCGCAGGAGCGCGCCAAGGAAGCCGCACGGGCCATTCGTTATGGCGACGATGACTATGTGTTCATCTATGATCCACAGGGCCTGCGCGTCATGCATCCCGACACCGAGCGCGAGGGCACGAACGCGTGGGAGGCGACCGACGCGAACGGCAAGCTGCACATCCGTGAGATGATCGTGACCGCCCGCGAGGGCGGCGGGTTCACCGAATATTTCGTGGCGCGCCTGTCGGGTGGCGATCCGCAGCCCAAGCTGTCCTATTCGACGCTGTTCACGCCGTGGAACTGGACGGTCGGTGCGGGTCTGTACGTTGACGATGTCGCTGCCGGTTTCATGGCCGAAATCAAGCGCAGCGGCGTTTGGTCCGTGCTGCTGCTTCTGGCGCTGATCGCCTGTGCGATCCCGCTGTCGCGCAGCATCAGCAAGCCGATAAAGGCCCTGACCGCGATGATGGGACGCCTGGCCCAGGGCAATACCGACGACGCCGCCCCCGGGTCCGCCCGCCGGGACGAGATCGGCGCCATGGCCCGTGCGGTCGAAACGTTCCGCGCCGCGACCAAGGATCGCGACCGCCTGTCGCGCGACGCCGATGCCGTGAATGCCCAACAGGCGCAGATGGTCGAACAGACAAACCTGCGCGCGATGCAGCTGCAGCAGTTCGTGGGTGCGATCAGCACAGGGTTCGACAGTCTCAGCCGCGGTGACCTGACGGTGCGGATCACCGATCCGGTCGCACCCGAGTTCGAATCGGTCAAGGATCAGTTCAACACATCGCTTGGCCAATTGGACGACGCCTTGGGGCTGGTCGTCGAAGGGGTCTCCGTCATCCGCGGCGGTCTGGCCGAGATCAGCACGGCCGCCCATGACCTGGCACATCGCACGGAGCAGCAGGCCGCCAACCTTGAGGAAACCGTCGCCGCCCTGACAGAGGTGTCGCGCGGCGTCGATCAGGCAGCCGAGGGCGTGTCGACCGCCCAGACCAGTGCGGAAACGGCGCAGCGCAACGCCCAGGGCGGTGGCGAAATCGTGCAGCAGGCCGTGGGGGCCGTAGGCCAGATCGAGGAATCGACCCGCCAGATCGGCACCATCATCACTGTCATCGACGAGATCGCGTTCCAGACCAACCTGCTGGCGCTGAATGCCGGCATCGAGGCCGCGCGCGCCGGAGAGGCCGGGCGCGGTTTTGCCGTCGTCGCCCACGAGGTTCGCGCCCTGGCCCACAAGACCGTCGAGGCCGCGCATCAGATCAAGGACCTGATCGGCGCATCGACGGTCCATGTGCGCGAAGGCGCCAGCCTGGTACGCAGTTCCGGCAGCTCGCTTGTCACCATCGTCGATGAGGTGTCGGCGGTCCGCACAATCATCACCATGATCGCGTCCAGCACGCGCGAACAGTCCCAAAGCCTGCGCGCATTGTCGGCAGGGGCCGACCAGATGGACAAGGTGACCCAGCAGAACGCGGCCATGGTCGAGGAAACGACCGCCGCCGCCCGCGCGCTGGAGGAACAGACCGACCATCTGGAGCAAAAGACCCGCCAGTTCCGCACCACGCCACAGCAGGTGTCGCGCCCCGCAACTGTCGAACCCCGTCACGCTGCGGGCTGGTAGAACAACCGGGTCGCGACACCATCAGCGTTTGACGCGCCGGTGGGGGCCGCTAAGGTGCGTCTTCGTGATAAGATGGGGCGGATGATGGAATTTCTGGCACGCGCAACGGCAATCGTGGGCGGAACGATGGTGGCGATCAGGCGGTTCGGCGCGCCCAAGGTGCCCGCGGTCGGCACCGCGCCAGCCATTCCGGACGCCAAACCACAGGGTATCATGACGCTCAAGATGCCCACGGCAAAGGGCTGGGAGCCGGGCCACGTCCCGGACACCGCGCCGGGGCTGGCCGTCAACGCCTTTGCATCGGGACTGGATCACCCTCGCTGGATCGAGGTCCTGCCCAACGGCGATGTTCTGGTCGCGGAATCCAAGGAACAGCCCAACCCGCCCAAGACGCTGATGGCCCACGCGACACAGGCGACGATGCGCCGCGCGCGCGCCATCGGCATCAGCGCGAACCGCATCACGCTGTGGCGCGACACCGACGGCGATGGCGTTGCCGAAACGCGAGAGGTGTTTCTGGAACACCAGAACCAACCCTTTGGCATGGCTCTGGTTGGCGACACATTCTATGTGGGCAACACGGACGGGATCGTGGCGTTTCCCTATGCGGCGGACCAGGCGGCGATCACTGCCCCCGGACGCAAGCTGGTCACATTCAAGCCCAACGGCCACTGGACGCGCAGCCTGATCGTGTCGCCCGATGGCACCAGCCTGTATGCCGGGGTAGGATCGCTGAGCAATATCGCCGACCAGGGCATGGATGCCGAGGAGGGCCGCGCGGCCATCTGGCGGCTGGATCTGACAACCGAACAGGCCGGGATCTTTGCTTCGGGCCTGCGCAATGCTGTGGGAATGGCGTGGGAGCCGTCGACGGGCGCGTTGTGGACGGTGGTGAACGAACGCGACGGTCTGGGCGACGAGACGCCGCCCGACTATCTGACATCCGTCCGCGAGGGCGGGTTCTATGGCTGGCCCTATTGCTATTGGGGCCAGACGGTCGACGACCGCGTCGAACAGGACCCGGCGCTGGTCGCGCGCGCGATCACCCCGGATTACGCCTTGGGCGGGCATACCGCATCGCTTGGCCTGTGCTGGATGCCCGCGGGCACCCTGCCCGGTTTTCCCGACGGCATGGTCATCGGTCAGCACGGGTCCTGGAACCGGTCCACGCTCAGCGGGTATCGGGTGATTTTTGTGCCGTTCGCGGGCGGTAAACCTTCGGGACCGCCGCGCGACATCCTGTCGGGCTTTTTGTCGGATGACGAAAGAACCGCCTATGGCCGCCCGGTCGGCGTGGCCATAGGTGCGGACGGCAGGTCGCTGTTGGTGGCCGACGACGTGGGCGATATCATCTGGCGCGTGACCTCTGCCTGAGGTCAGCGCCGTCAAGATCACGTCAAATCACAGGCGCATCGGTCACGACACGCACATGACCTCGGCATGGACAGCGGATACGGACGTCCCTTTTTCAGTCGGTCCCGCGTGGGTCGCCCCCGGGATCCACGCCGCGCCGCACTTCGTGCAGGGCAATTCCGCGAATGATTCGGCGCAAGGTGGCCAGCGTCGGAGGCGGTGTGGAACAGGCCGCGGCTGTCATCGCCTAATAGCGTGATCACCATGCGACATCCGGACCCTCCGCTGTCGCCCCTAAGACGGTGCACCGCGGTCGCGCACGCAAAACGGCGCGCCGCCCGTCGTTCGGACCGTCAGGGATGCCAATAATGGCGCGTCGCAGGGTCAGGGTTCTCGACCCTGCGCAGATCGTGGCGCGACAGACGCCCTGAATGCGGAAAATCGATATGGTGAAAAACCCTGCCCGGACCAATGTCACTGCCACCGCACAGCATCCGCAGACAAACACCGTCAGATCCCGACCGACATGCGAACGGCGCTGCCACGGGTCATCCGGGCGCAGCCGCGTGTGGAACGGCGACGTCACCGCAATAGCAAAAAGACACGACAGGGCGATCCGGCCCGGTGTCCATCCGAAATCGGGTTTCAAAGGGCGCAGCGCAAACCTGTCGTACGCGTATGAATTGCGCATTATCCTGAAATGACCCAGCACCAGCGATAAGCAGTATCAGAATGTCGCGCACACTAGTGGACCCGATCTGATCGGCAGCGCGAGTATCGGCCGGGGAACCGGCGGCGGGTTCGCACAGGCGGCACCGCAAACCGATCCGATGTCATCCGTCGATGGAACCCGCGGCGCAGGTCATTGTTGAGAAACAAGTTCGTGCGCGCACGTTCTGCAGATGATCCATGATCACGGAGAGACGATGACACAGCGGCTGATGCCCTATTGCGGCCCGGCACCGGCCCCCGACCAGCTGTGGAACAGCTGGAATTTCGACCCCGTGGTACTGGCGGGCATCGCGGCGCTGGCGGTGGTTCTGGTGCGACGCGGGGGTTCGGAACGGCGCGGCCCGGCCATTCTGGCGGTCGGAGCATTGTTCGTGGCGTTCGTCTCCCCTTTGTGTGCGTTGACGGTGGCGTTGTTTTCAGCACGGGCGGCGCATCACCTGGTGCTGATCACGGTCGCGGCACCGGCGCTGGCAGTGGCGTTGCCGCTGATGACGCGCCTTCCGGCCAGCCTGTCGCTGGCTGCTGTCAGCGCGGCAATGATCGCGTGGCACCTGCCGGGGGTCTATGACGCGATCTGGGCATCGGACCGACTGTATTGGTTGATGCAGGCGGCCATGTTGCTGCCTGCCTGGGCGTTTTGGTCCGCGGTCCTGTCCCCCGGTTTTGGGGCTGAAGAGGCGATGCGCCGAGCCGTGCTGATCGGCGGCCTGGCGGGGATCATGGGTTTTCTGGGCGCGATCCTGACCTTTGCGCCCGACATCCTGTATTTCCCTCATGTCGGCGGCGCGATGACGTGGGGGATGTCGCCCTTGGCCGACCAACAACTGGCTGGCCTGATCATGTGGGTCCCGGGCTTCATTCCCGTGGCGGCCATCGCGGGACGGATGGTGTGGCACGCCTGGCGGCGTGGGTTCGCCACATGATGGTCGCAGGGCTGAAATACCTGCATCTGGCCGCCATGCTTTGCTGGTGCGCAGGGCTTCTTGCACTGCCGCTGTTGCTGCATTTCTATGGCCAGATATGGCGCGGCAAGGCCGACAGCAGCCAGACCCAGGCCCGCTATGCCGAATTTCGTCTGATCACCCATTACGGTTACGTGGGCTTTGCGACACCGGCGGCAGTGATCGCGATTGCCGCGGGGACCGGCCTGATCTTTGCAGGACAAGTGTTCGATCTGTGGTTCGTGGCAAAACTGACGCTGGTGGCAGGCATGGCCTTGGTCCATGCGTGGATCGGCCATCTGGTTCTGACGTCCGGAGAGAACCGTGGGCTGCAGAACATGCCCTCGGCCATGTGGGCCTTAGTTTTCGGACTGCCGATGATTGTGGGGGTACTGTGGCTGGTGCTGGCCAAGCCCGACCTGGCGTGGGTCGCGGATTGGCTGCCCGAATTCATGCTGGCGCCGCGTGGGCAATCGGCGGGCCAGGCATGATGGTCCGTCTAACCGCCCGCCCCATCGCTCTTGGTGCCGATCTGATAGTCAAACACCAGCTTTCCGCCGTGCCAGCCGGTGATCCCGGTCATTCCGGCTGTCAGGGCCGACAGCAGGATGCCCCAAGGCAGCACGACGCCCTGCGGGTCGGGCAGGCGGAACCCCCAGTTCAGTCCCAGCAGGGACAGCAGCATCACCGCGAGGATGAAATGCGTCCAGCTTGCCGCCCGGATGCGGATGCCGGGCACCATCAACAGTTCGATCGTCCCGGTGATCCCGGCCAACACACCCAGCCCAAAGGCCGCACCCGTGGCCCACAGCGCGACACGGGGCCAGAATTCGTCGCCGGTGTACCAATAGAGCGCGTCCGCGCCGAATGTGGAAAAAGCCAGCGCGATGGGAAAGGCGACCATCATCGCGTGCAGGGGGTGCCCGGACAGGGCGATCTTGGTTTCGGTGTCATTGAACGCGACATGTTCCTCGATCGGGTCGGCAAGGCGGCGTCGCTGTTTCCAGGTTCTTCTCTGGCGCATGGGCACTCTCGTTCGGTGATGGGTTTCTGGCACAAGGCATGGGCGGCGGCGGTGGTTCCGCTGCTGGCCGGATGCGGGGGCGGTCACAGCACGTTGAGCCCGTCGGGGCCTGCAGCGCGCGACATCGCGCTGCTGTGGTGGACGATGCTGGCGGGGTCGGCGCTGATCTGTGTCCTGGTGTTCGGCCTGCTGGTGCTGGCGGTGCGCAACAATGGCGCCCGGCGGTCGGAACGAGCGTGGATCTGGGGCTGGGGCCTGGGGTTCTCCATGTCGGTGCTGGTCCTCCTTTTGGGATTTTCGCTGTGGATCGGAGAGGGGATGCTGGCGCGCGCCGACAACGTCCCCCGCGTCCAGGCACATGCCGCACAATGGGAATGGCGGTTCGACCAGCCCGGCCCCGACGGTGCCACCGTCCAGACCAGCGACGTCCTGTACGTGCCGGCAGGCGAGGATTTTGACGTGGTCATCACCGCCCAGGATGTCATCCACAGTTTCTGGGTGCCGCAGTTGGGCGGCAAGATGGATGCCATTCCGGGACATGAGAACATCCACCGCCTGCGCGCTGATGCGCCCGGCACCTATGAGGGGCTGTGCGCCGAGTTCTGCGGCACAGGACACAGTTTCATGCGCTTTACCGTCGTGGCCTATGACCCTGCAGGCCCGATGCCCGACATGTCGGGCGCCTTGATCCCGGAGACCCGCCCATGACCGATCTGCAGCCAAAGGGCGGTCGGACCATCGCCCCGATGGACCCGATGTTCGACCCCGCCAGCGACGTCGCGTCCAACGCGCCGCAACGCGCGCTGGCCCTGCACCGACAGTTGGACCGCACCTGGTCGGACGATCCGGGCTGGCGGGGGTTCCTGACCTCGGTCAACCACGGGACGATCGGGCTGCGCTTCATGGCGACGTCCTTTGTCTTTTTTGCCATCGGCGGCGTGCTGGCGATGATGATCCGCGCACAGCTTGCCACCCGCGATGGCGCATTTCTGGATGTCGATCTGTACAACCAGATCTTCACGATGCACGGCAGCATCATGATGTTCCTGTTCGCCATCCCCATGCTGGAGGGGCTGGCCCTGTGGCTGCTGCCCAAGATCCTGGGCGCGCGGGACATGGCGTTCCCGCGGCTGTCGGCATTGGGGTACTGGTGCTATCTGTTCGGCGGCACGGTGATCGTGCTGTCGCTGGTCGCGGGCGTGGCCCCCGATGGCGGCTGGTTCATGTACGTCCCGCTGGCCGACCGCACCCACACGCCGGGCATCAACGCCGATGTCTGGCTGCTGGGCGTGACCTTTGTGGAAATCAGCGCCATGGCCGCCGCGGTGGAGATCACCGTGACTATCCTGCGCTGTCGCGCGGCGCACATGCCGCTGACCCGGATGCCGCTGATGGGCTGGTACCTGCTGGGCACGGCGGTGATGATGCTGGTGGGATTTCCGCCGCTGATCCTGGGATCGATCCTGCTGGAGGTTCAGCGCGCGTTTGACTGGCCGTTCTTCGACATCGCGCGCGGCGGTGATCCACTGCTGTGGCAGCACCTGTTCTGGCTGTTCGGCCACCCCGAGGTCTATATCATCTTCCTGCCCGCCGCGGGCGCGCTGTCGACGATCATTCCGATCATGGCCCGCACGACCATCCTGGGGTACGGGGCCATCGTCGCGGCCATCGCGGGGTTGGTGTTCCTGTCCTTCGGGCTGTGGGTCCACCACATGTTCACGGTCGGCATCCCGCACATGGCGCTGGCCTTTTTCAGCGCGGCATCGGCGTTGGTGGCGGTGCCCACGGCGGTTCAGGTGTTCGCCTGGATCGGCACGCTATGGGACGGCAAGGTCAGCTTTCGCCTGCCGATGCTGTACGTGATGGGGTTCTTTCTGACGTTTGTGCTGGGCGGTCTGACCGGGGTGATGCTGGCCATGGTGCCGTTCAACTGGCAGGCCCATGACACACATTTCGTCGTGGCCCACCTGCATTACGTGCTGGTCGGCGGGTTCGTCTTTCCCATGCTGGCCGCGGTCAGCTATTGGATGCCGCTGATCTGCGGGCGCTGGCGGGTGCGGGGTCTGGGGGAATCCGCCTTCTGGCTGATCCTGATCGGCTTTCACGGCACGTTTTTCATCATGCACCTGACCGGGTTGTTGGGCATGCCGCGGCGGGTCGCGGTCTATCCCGACAACCCGGAATGGGAATGGCTGAACCTGATCTCGTCGATCTTCGGCATGATCATGTCGGCGGGTTTCGCGCTGTTCGCCTTTGACGTGGTGATGCAGTGGCTGTTCGGGCGGCGCAGTTGGCGCAACCCGTGGGGCGCGCCCACGCTCGACTGGGCGATGCCGATCCCCGCGCCGTCGTACAATTTTGCGTCCCTGCCCGGCCCCCGCCAGCCTAATTCGGGCGCACTGCTGCCCCTGGCGCGCGGCGAGGGGCTGTTGCCCGGCTCCCCCCGCGACCTGAGAGAGACGCTGGCCCTGAATGCGGGCAGCGGGCGGCCCGACCACGTCGCGGTGCTGGCCAAAAGCACGATGCTGCCGCTGTTCACCTCTGCCGCCATCGGCAGCTTTTTCGGCTCCGTGCTGGCCGGGCTGTACTGGCTGGCGCCGGTGGGTATCGTGCTGACGCTAATCGCGGCATGGCGGTGGGGCGACATCATGGGATCGACCACCGACCACCCCGACGTGCAGGTCGCGCCCGGCCTGACCCTGCCGCTGCACTGGCAGGTGCGCAACACGCTGGCGCGCACCGGGACCGTGGCGCTGCTGCTGGCGGACGGGACGTTGTATGCGTCGCTGCTGTTCGGGGTGGGGTTCCTGTCGATCGTGGCCCCCGCATGGCCCGCCCCGGCAAGCGGTTTGGCCACGCTGCCGATGATGGGCGCGGCAGTGATGGCGCTGGCCGCGATGGCGGTCGGCCTGATCGCCGCCCACCGGGCAGAGGCGTTGCGTGACCGCGCGGCGGGCACCACCTGGGCCGGTCTGGGGCTGGCGGCCTGCATCGTGGCACTGGTGGCACTGGTGGCACTGGCCCTTGGGCTGGATGATCCGCGCCGCCACGCACGCGACGCGCTGCGCGCGGTGATCCTGGGCTTTGCGGTGTTTCATGGCGTTGTCGCCACGATGCTGGCCCTGCGCAGCCTGGCCGATGCCCGTGGCGGTCGCACCAGCCGGGCACGCCGCGGCGCATCGCCGATCTGGCAGCTGTTTCAGTCGTTCTGGCTGGGTACGTCGGCCATCTCGCTGGCCCTGATCGCCGCACAGGAGGTTCTGGCATGAACTGGCTGTGGCGCGCCCTTGCCGGGCCGATCCTGTGGTCTGTGATGTTCGCCTTGATCTATGCGCTGCACGGGGCGGGCTGCAATCTGGGCTGGACCGACCGCCACGCGCCCATCGCGGACTGGCATCACATGGCGATGTGGCTGGCCTGGGCTGCGGGGCTGGCCCTGCACCTGCTGCTGATCCGGGTGATGCCGGCGGGCCGGGGCCGCGCCCGCCAGCTGATCACCGCGGGGGCGTGGATCGGGTTCGTGTCGACCTTGGTCACGCTGTTCCCGGTGATCGCGACCTCGACCTGCGCCTAGGGGCGCGGGCCCGTGATCAGGTATTTCGTCCCGGTGGCCTTGCGAGCATAGGCACGCGCCGCATCGGGCGACAGCGCCTCGGCCAGGGTCAGGCGTTCGGAATAGTGGCTGGCAAAGGTCGTCGTCATCTCTGCCGCGACGCGTTCGCGCATCTTTTGCGTGATCGCCTTGTCGGTGCGGCGCAGCATGTGGAACAGCAACCAGCCGCCGATGTTCCAGCTGAACCCGAACCCCCGGCGCAGCACCGTCGGCCCCGTGTCCAGCGCGCCATAGACATAGACCTGCTTCATCACGTCCGACCCATAGCGGTCATAGCTGTCCATCTTGCGGGCGGCCACGGCCTCCATCGCGTTCAGGATGGTGCTGGTCATCTCTCCGCCGCCGATGGCGTCAAAGGCCAGCGTCGCGCCGGTGGCCTCGATCGCCTGTTCCAGATCGGCGCGAAAGCTGTCGGTGCTGCTGTCGACGACATGGACAGCGCCCAGATCGCGCAGCAGCCGGACCTGTTCCTGGCTGCGCACGATGTTGACCAGACCGATCGCGTCGTCCTGACAGATGCGGACCAGCATCTGGCCCAGGTTCGATGCCGCCGGGGCGTGGACGATCGCGCTGTGCCCCTCGGCCCGCATCGTCTCGACAAAGCCAAGCGCGGTCAGCGGGTTCACGAACAGCGACGCGCCCTGTTCCGCAGTGGCGTCGTCGCGCAGCACGATACAGGATTCGAGGCCGATCAAACGCAGATCGGCATACATCGCACCACCGATCATCGCCACGCGTTTGCCCACCAGATGGGACAGGTCGGAACCGGCAGCGATGACGGTGCCCGCACCCTCGTTGCCGACGGGCAGCGACTGGTCGATGCGGGCCTTCATCGCGGGCATCGCCGCTTGCGGCACGTCGGCGGTCAGGATCGGGGCGTCGGCCGTGCCCGACGCGGTCAGGCTGTCCATGTCGGCAGGACCGAACAGCAATCCCAGGTCCGACGGATTGATGGGCGCCGCCTCTATCCGCACCAGCAACTGGCCGGGGCCGGGTTCGGGATGGGTTACGGGCTCCAGATGGACCCGCAGCGTTCCGTCCGCCGTGATCGTCGATCTCAGTTCCAGTCCGTGATGGGTCATGATGTCCTCGCAGATGCTTGTGTCGTCAAGGTATGCGTCACGCCACGCCGGGACAAGCGTCGGTCAGCCGCGCCGTCGCAACAGCATGATCATAAGCGGAAAATCTCCGACCGCGTCCACATCATTGGCCAGCAATGCGATACGCAAAGGCAGCGCGTCGGTTCCCAACGGACCTTGCCCGGCACCACGGACCTGTCCGCGATTTCACCCGCGACGCGCCGTCGGCAGGCCAACCGGCCAGTCCATGACCATCGGTACCGGCAGCCGCGGTTTGATTGCCAGGACACCGCTGCGCGCTGGTCGCCTGACACCTGTCCGGCCATGCGTTAGGCTAGGGCGTCACCCTGCAGAAACGGCATAGACCTGTCCGTGCGGGCGGTGATCTGGTCACCCAGCCAGACGACGCATATTGTCGTGCAAGACCCCCTGCGCCCGCTGCAAATGGCAGCTACTGTCCGGGACGTGCCACGCAGAACAGGCAGCGCGCCGTCGGTCCCCCTGATGCGCGGTCAGGCAGGCCCCGTTTCCTCTCGGGCGTCCGCGCGGGTCCAATAGGCAGCAGTGGTGAACTGGGCCTTGGTCAGGCCAAGACCCGACAGATGAGCGCGCGCGGCACGGGCACGGGCGGTATCGGCCGCGAACCACACATGCCCGCCTGCCGGGTCCGGCATGGCCTGCAACGCCGCCATCAGATCGTCGCAGCGGGTCACGCGCGGGTCATCCGCCAGCGCGCCCAGATCGGCCGCGTCGCAGCACAGCACGGCGCGGACGGTGCCGCGCGTCTCGGCCAGCATCCGGGTTATCGCAGGCATCGCGGTCTGGTCGCCGAACAGCCACAGGCGGTCGCCCTCGGGGCAGCCGCCGCCTCCGGGGCCGATGGCGCCGACCAGTTGACCCACGGGCGCACCCTGTGCCCAGTCACAGGTCGGGCTGCCGGGGTGGCAGAAAATGTCGAAATCCAGCCAGCCCGGCCCGTGGCCCACCACCGTATAGACCGGGCGGTGCAAAGTGTCGTCGCCATCGGGCCAGACCGTGCGACCGCTGGCGGCCACCCGCGGCCAGACGGCGGTTCGCCCCGCTGGCGGCAACAGCAGGCGAAAGTGATAGCCGCCCTGCGCGAACTGTCCGGCCTTGGCACCTGACAGGCGCACGCGCAGAAACCCCGGCACCAGGCGCGACACACCCGCCACGCGCAACAGCGCAAGGCCGGGTGCCAGCGCGCCCGCGGTGACGCCGTCCCACGCGACCGCGACCCCGGCCTCGGCCAGAATTTCGGTCGCGCTGTCGCGTAGAATGCCGACCAGCCGATCCTCGGGTGCCAGCAAGTCGATGCGCAGCGCATCGGCCTGACGCGTCAGGCGCAGTTCGGACCCCCAGACGAACAGGCTGAGCCCTGCATCGTCCTCGACCAGCGGAGCCTCCCACATAGCGGCCCGCGCCTTGAGGGCGGCCACCGCAGCCCCGCTTGCGCGCGGGATCAGTCCGGTTCCGTGATAGCTGCGCAGATGCGACATGGGCAGGATCCGTGTTCATAAGTCAAAAAGTCGGATTTGCGAATTCACCTGTCCGATTGGTGGATTGACGAATCCGACAGAAAAGATCAGATACCCGGAAACGTGTCAATCCAGCAGGCGATCATGGCCCTTCAAACCCGCATTCTTCTTCTGGCCGGTGCCAGCGCCCTTGCCCTGTCGACCGGAGTCGCCTGGTCTCAGCAGGGGGCCGAACCCATCCTGCTGGATCCGATCGTGCTGACCGCGACCGCGGACGCGTCGGTTCAGGCGGACGGCTATGTCGGCAGACAGGCGCAGGTCGCGACGAAATCGAACACCCCCGTCGCCGAAACCCAGCAGTCGATTTCGGTCGTGACCAGCCAGCAGATCGACGATCAGGGTGCGCAAACCCTGGGTCAGGCGCTGAACTATACCGCCGGGGTGGTGGGCCAGCCCTTTGGCGCCGATCCTCGCTTCGACAGCCCCACGGTGCGCGGGTTCGAGGCCGCCGGATCGCAATACGTGAACGGCCTGCGTCAGTTGCGCGATTTCGGCGCCCCCGCCTTCGAGGTCTATGGCCTGCAACAGGTCGAGGTGCTCAAGGGTCCGAATTCGTCGCTGTATGGTGCCGGATCGCCGGCGGGCATCATCAACCAGGTGCAGAAACGCGCGCAGGATTTCGATTTTTCCGAGGTCGGACTGGGCTATGACAGCAACGACAGCGCGCAGACCTTTTTCGACATGAACCGTGTGGTCAGCCCAACCCTGTCCTGGCGCCTGACGGGCATCGTGCGTGACAGCAAGCCGCAGATCAGCGACCTGACGAACGAACGCGGCTATCTGGGGGCGGCGCTGCGCTATACCCCCGACGACACGACGACGGTGGACGTGATCGCGTCCTATACCAAGGATGCGCCCATCTCGCCGCCGGGCGTGCCGTTCGACCTGACGCAGACCGGCGATGGCAAGACCCTGCGCGACCAGTATTTCGGCGAACCCGATTTCGACGACAGCGACCGCGAAATGGCCAATCTGGGCGTCGAGATTAGCCACCAGCTGGACAATGGCTGGACCCTGTCCCAAGGCTTCCGGGTCGAGCGGTTCGACTGGACCTATACGGGGCACTATGTCACGGGTCTGTCGGAGGACGGGTTGTCGGTCGCGCGGGGCGCGAATTTCCAGGATGAATCGACGACCGGTGTGAACCTGGACACCCGCCTGTCGAACAGCATCACCACTGGCGCCGCGACCCACGACCTGCTGCTGGGCCTGGACATCCGCCAATACGATGCCGACACGACGACGCAGTTTTTCTATGGTCAGGACATCGACGCGTCCGATCCCGTCTATGGCGGTCTGCCCACGACACCCGCCTGGTATACCAGCACCAGCGACGTGACCCAAAAGCAGATCGGCCTGTACGTTCAGGACGAGGTTTCCGTCGGCAACTGGCGCGGCAGCCTGGCCCTGCGCCAGGACTGGACCGAACAGACTGGGACCGAATTCTCGAACTTTGCCGGAGAGACGATCGTCGATCAGTCCGACAGCGCCACGACCGGCCGCGTGGGGCTGGGCTATGTCATGGCGAACGGGGTCATGCCCTATGCCAGCTATTCGACATCCTTCGACCCGACGATCGGCATCGACGACACCACCGGAGAGACGCTGGACCCGACCGAGGGCAAGCAATGGGAGGTCGGCGTCAAGTATCAGCCCGCGGGCTTTGACGGGCTGTTCAGTGCGGCCGTCTATGACCTGACCCAGGAAAACCTGGTCCGCAACCTGGGCCAGGGCCAGAACCGCCAGGTGGGCGAGGTCCGCTCCCGGGGGCTGGAGCTGGAGGCGACCGCCGCGCTGAGTGCGGACTGGGATCTGCGGGCCAGCTATGCCTACAACGACACCGAACAAAAGAGCGGCCCCGAAAACGGGTTCGAGATGCCCAATGCCCCCCGCCATCTGGCCAGCCTGTGGCTGGACCGCGAATTGGGGCGCGGCCTGCGGGCGGGCGGCGGCATCCGCCATATCGGCAGCCGCAAGGGCGATTTCGCCAACACCTATGATCTGGACAGCGTCACCTTGGTCGATCTGGCCGCCAGCTATACCCGCGACAATGTCGAGGCCAGCGTGGCCCTGAACAACGTCACGGACGAGGTCTATCTGGCCAACTGCGGCAGCTTTGGCTGCTATTACGGCGAGGGGCGCAGCGTCAGCGCCAAGGTCGCCTACACGTGGTAGGGGGCGGGGCCATATCGCCTCGGCCCGACCGCCGCGCCGTTCTGACCGCCGCCGGCATGCTGCTGGCGGCGGGTCTGCCCCTGCGCGCGGACACGGCACCACGGCTGGCGGCCATTGACTGGGCGATGCTGGAAACGGCGACCGCCCTGGGCCACATGCCGGTCGCCGCCGCCGAACTGATCCGCTTTCGCGCCGACGTAGGGGTTCCCGCCATCCCCGACACAGTCACCGACCTGGGCCTGCGCGGCGCGCCGAATTTCGAACTGTTGCAGCTGGTCCGCCCGACGCTGATCCTCAGCTCTCCCTATTACACCCGCTATCACGCGCGGATGGAGACGATCGCCCCGGTCCTGTCGCTGCCCTTTTACCTGCCCGATCAGGCGCCACTGCCAAAGGCGATGGATGCGCTGGACGCGCTGGCCCGGCGCATCGGCGACCCCGCCGCCGGGACGCGCGCACGGGCGCGTGCCGATGCGCATCTGGACCGGCTGGCCGCGCGGGGTGCCCGCCATGCGGACCGGCCGCTGGCGCTGGTCGATATCGGCGACGCGCGCCACCTGCGCGCCTTCGGGTTCGACAGCCTGTTCGGCAGTACGCTGACCCGCATCGGCCTGCGCAACGCCTGGTCCGACGCGACGGCCTTCAGCTTTCTGGCCCCGGTGCCCTTGGAACGGCTGGCCGACATGCCCGACGCGCGGCTGGTCATCGCCGGTCCCATCCCGCCGCAGGCGCGGGGCGCGCTGGCCCGCAGCCGGCTGTGGCAGGCCCTGCCGCAGGTGGCGCAGGGCCGGGTGCATCACCTGCCGCGGATGAATGCGTTCGGCGGGGTCCCCGCCGCGCTGCGCTTTGGCGACCTGCTGGCCCGCGCGCTGGACGCCTGAGATGATGACGACCCGGACCCTTGCGCCCTGTGCGGCCCTGATCGCGGTGGCGTTGTGGTGGCTGGCGGCGCGCGCGCTGCCCCTGCCCGCCCTGCCCTGGGATCCGCAGGCGATGAGCCTGGACCAGATCCGCATGGCCTATGGCCTGATGCCGCGCGGGGTCATCGCGCTGCTGGCGGGGGCGATGCTGGGCCTGTCGGGCGCGATCCTGCAGGTGGTGCTGCGCAACCCGGTGGCCGACCCCACGACCCTGGGCATCAGCGCGGGCGCACAGCTGGCGCTGGTGCTGGCCACGATCCTGCAGCCCACCCTGCTGGAAACCGGACGCTGGCCCGTGGCAATGGCGGGCGCGGCCGCGGCCGCAGGGCTGGTGCTGGCCATCGGCGCGCGGCGCGGGTTCCAGCCGGTGACAATGGTCATCGCGGGCATGCTGGTCGGGCTGACCGCCAGCGCGATCGCCGGCGCGGTCACGCTGGCACAGGGACAGTACCTGCTGTCGCTGGTGATCTGGAACGGCGGCTCTCTGGTCCAACAGGACTGGTCGGGGGTCGCGGCGCTGGCCATCGTGCTGACCCTGGGTGCGCTGGCCGCGGCGGCGCTGGCCCGCCCGTTGCGCCTGCTGTCCCTGGGGGCAGAGGGCGCGCAAGGTCTGGGCCTGAACGTGGCCGCGATGCGGCTGGCGGCGGTGGCCGTGGCGGTGGTCCTGGCCGCGACCGTATCGGCGGAACTGGGGTTGATCGGCTTCGTCGGGCTGGCCGCCCCCGCCCTGGCGCGCAGCATGGGCGTGCGGTCCATCGCCGGGCTGCTGGCGTGGTCACCCGTTCTGGGCGCGCTGATCCTGTCGGTCTGCGACGGGCTGGTCCTGACCGTGGCGGGTCTGGGGGCCGAGATGTTTCCCACCGGCGCGCTGACCGGGCTGGTCGGCGGGCCACTGCTGATCTGGCTGCTGCCGCGGCTGCGCGGAACGACCCCGCCCGGCGCGGATGCGGGCGACCACCCTGCCCCGCGGCGGTCCCGTCCGGGGCCGTTACTGGCGGCGATGGCAGTGGCGCTGGTCGTGGCGGGGCTGGTCCTGTTGTGGATCGGGCGGGTGCCGGGGGGCTGGGCGGTGCTGGACCGCGCGAATTTGGCGGCGTTTCTGCCGATGCGCCTGCCGCGCCTGCTGGCCGCCGTGGCGTCGGGGGCGGCGCTGGCGCTGGCCGGTGCGATCCTGCAGCGGCTGACCGCGAACCCCCTGGCCTCGCCCGAGGTTCTAGGCGTGTCGGGCGGCGCGTCGCTCGGCTATGCGGCGGTGGTCTTTGGCGTGGCCGCGCCGGGCGCGCTGGCGCTGGCGATCGGGACGATGGCGGGGGGTGCGGTGGCGCTGGCGGTGCTGGTGGCCTTTACCGCGCGCCGCGACATGCCGGCGGAACGCGTGCTGCTGGCCGGCATCGCGGTCTCGGCGCTGGCATCCGCCGTGCTGTCGGCGATGATGGCGGTGGGTGATGCGCGGGCCTGGGCGATCCTGTCCTGGCTGTCGGGATCGGCCGCCGCCGTGCCGATGGCGGGGGCCGTCGCGCTGATGGCGCTGGCCACGGCTGTCTGGCTGGCCGCGCTGGCGCTGCGGCGATGGCTGGCGCTGCTGCCGCTTGGGGCGGGGGTCGCGCGCGGCGTGGGGCTGGGCCTGCCGCCCGCGCGGCTGGCGCTGATCGTGCTGGCCGGGCTGGCCACGGGTGCCGCGACGATGGTCACGGGGCCCCTGTCCTTTGTCGGGCTGATGGCCCCGCATCTGGCCCGCCGCATGGGGCTGGCCCGTCCGGCCGACCACCTGACCGGATCGGCGCTGATCGGCGCGGGACTGATGCTGGCCGCCGATTTCGGTGCGCGCATGGCGGGCTTTCCCTATGAACTGCCGCTTGGGCTGTTCGCCTCGCTGATCGGGGCGCCCTGGCTGATCTGGCTGATGACGAGGCACCGATGACCCTGTTCCACCTGTCCGGCCTTTCGGTCGACGTTCCCGGTCGCCGCCTGCTGGACGACATCACGCTGGACCTGCCCGCAGGCCGCGCGACGGCGCTGATCGGCCATAACGGGTCGGGAAAATCGACGCTGCTGCGCGCGCTGGCGCGCCAGATCCCGGCCCGGGGCACCGCCACGTTCGAGGGGCGCGCCCTGTCCGCATGGCCAGCCCGCGACCTGGCCCGCCGCATGGCCTTTCTGCCCCAGACCACACCGCCTGCCGACGGCATGCTGGTGCGCGAACTGGTGGCCCTTGGCCGCTATCCCTGGCACGGGGCGTTGGGCCGGTTCGGCCCCGCCGATCATGCCGCCGTCGCCCGCGCGATGGCCGAATGCGGGGTCGAACCCTTTGCCGACCGGCTGGTCGACACCCTGTCGGGCGGCGAACGCCAGCGCGTCTGGCTGGCCATGATGGTCGCGCAGCAGGCGGGCACCCTGCTGTTGGACGAACCGATCAGCGCGCTGGACATCGCCCACCAGGTCGAGGTGCTGGCCCTGGTCGGCGCGATGTGCCACGACCAGGGGCGCAGCGCCGTGATCGTGCTGCACGACGTCAACATGGCCGCGCGGTACTGTGATCACGTCGTGGCGCTCAAGGCCGGGCGGCTGGTCTGGCAGGGCGGCCCCGATGCCCTGATGCACCCCGACACGCTGCACGACATCTATGGCCTGCCGATACAGGTCCTGACCCGACCCGACGGACGTCCCGTCGCCGTACCCGCCTGAGAGGCCGCATGCTGAAAGATTTCTTTTCCTATTACCGTCCGCATATGGCGCTGTTCTGGCTGGACTTCGGCTGTGCCGTGATCTCGGGCCTGCTGGAGCTGGCCTTTCCGCTGGCGGTCACGGCCTTCATCGACCACCTGCTGCCGCAGGGCGACTGGACGCTGACGGTGGCGGCGGCGGCCGGGTTGCTGGCGCTGTACGCGGTCAATACCGGCCTGTTGTCGATCGTGATCTATTGGGGGCACAAACTGGGCATCAACATCGAAACCGCGATGCGCGCCCGTGCCTTTGACCACCTGACGCGCCTGTCCTGGCGCTGGTACGACCGCGCGCGCACCGGCAAGCTGGTCGCCCGCGTCACCCGCGACCTGGAAGAAATTGGAGAGGTCGCCCATCACGGCCCCGAGGACGCCTTCATCGCGCTGATGACCTTTGTGGGCGCATTCGCGCTGATGTACTGGATCAACCCGCAACTGGCGGTCATCGTGGCGCTGATCGTGCCGGCCATGCTGGCGCTGGTCATCGTCTATGGCGGGCGCATGACGCGGACCTGGCGTGCGATCTATTCCCGCGTCGGTGATTTCAATGTGCGCCTGGAGGAGACATTGGGCGGCGTCCGCGTCGTGCAGGCCTTTGGCAACGAGGCGCATGAGAGCCATCTGTTCGCCGCCGACAACGCCCGCTATCGCCAGGCGAAACTGGACGCGTATCGGGTGATGGCCGCGTCGTCGGCGCTGCAATACATGGGCCTGCGGCTGGTGCAGGTCATCGTGATGGTCATGGGCGCGGGGTTCGTGCTGTCGGGTGATCTGACCACCGGCGGTTTCGTGGGGTTCCTCCTGCTGGTCGGCGTCTTTTATCGCCCGCTGGAAAAGATCGCCGCCGTGATCGAGACCTATCCCCGCGGCATCGCCGGATTCCGCCGCTATCAGGAACTGCTGGCCACCGACCCCGAAATCGCCGATGCCCCCGACGCCATCGACGCCCCCGCCCTGCGCGGCGACATCCGGTTCGAGGGGGTGGGTTTCGCCTATGACCCGGACCGCCCGATCCTGACCGGCATCGACCTGTCGATCCGCGCCGGCGAAACAGTGGCCTTTGTCGGCCCGTCGGGCGCGGGCAAGACCACGCTGCTGGCGCTGTTGCCGCGGTTCTATGAACCCAGCCAGGGGCGCATCGTCGTCGACGGGATGGACCTCCCCGCGATGCGTCTGCACAGCCTGCGCCGCCAGATCGGGCTGGTCAGCCAGGACGTGTTCCTGTTCGGCGGCACGCTGCGCGAGAACATCGCCTATGGCCGGCTGGACGCGACCGACATGGACATCGCGCAGGCCGCCGCCAAGGCGCAGCTGGCCTCGATGATCGAGGGGTTGCCGCAGGGTTTGGACACGATCGTGGGCGAACGCGGGGTGATGCTGTCGGGCGGCCAGAAACAGCGCGTCGCCATCGCGCGGGCGTTTCTGAAGAACCCCCCGATCCTGATACTGGACGAGGCGACCAGCGCCCTGGACAGCCAGACCGAACGCGAGATCCAGTCGGCGCTGGACGCGCTGTCGGTGGGGCGCACCACACTGGTGATCGCGCACAGGCTGGGCACGATCCGCAACGCCGACCGGATCGTGGTGATGGATCAGGGCCGTGTGGTGGAAATGGGCAGCCATGCCGACCTGCTGTCGCAGGGCGGCATCTATGCGGGGCTAGCGGCCTAGCCCAGGGCGTAGCCCACACCGCGAACGGTGCGCAGCGGGTCGTTGCCGCCGTTCCGCATCAGCGCCTTGCGCAGACGGCCGACATGCACGTCGATGGTGCGCGTGTCGACATAGATGTCGCGCCCCCAGACCCGGTCCAGCAGCTGTTCGCGCGTCCAGACGCGGCCGGGCTTTTCCATCATCGTGGACAGCAGCCGAAACTCCGTCGGCCCCAGATGCAGCGTCTGTCCCGCGCGGAACACCCGGTGTTCGGCGGCATCCAGAATGATGTCCGCGAATGACAGCCGTTCGCCCATCGTGGCGGGCCGGGTGCGGCGCAGCTGGGTACGCAGCCGGGCCAGCAGCTCGACCACCGAATAGGGTTTGACCACGTAATCGTCGGCGCCGGTTTCCAGTCCGCGCACGCGGTCGACCTCTTCGCTGCGCGCCGACAGCATGATGATGGGGATGTTGCGGGTCGCGGGGTCGGCCTTGACCTGGCGGCAGACCTCGATGCCCGACACCCGCGGCAGCATCCAGTCCAGGACGATCAGGTCGGGCTGTTCCTCGGCGACCAACAACAGCGCATCCTCGCCGTTGTCGGCCATCACCACGTCGAAACCCTCTGCCTCGAGGTTATAGTGCAGAACCTCGCGCTGTGCGCCCTCGTCCTCGACGACCAGCACGCAGGGGGCCTGGCGCGCCATGCCTCAGACCTCCGCCGCGGGGGCCACGACGCTGCTGCTTTTGGGCCGCGCCTCTTCGGGCAGGTCGCCGGTGACCAGATAGACCACCTGTTCGGCGATCGATGTCGCATGATCGCCCATGCGCTCGACGTTCTTGGCGATGAAATGCAGATGCATGCAGGGGGTGATGTTGCGCGGATCCTCCATCATGTGGGTCAGGAACTCGCGGAACAGGGCGTTGTACATCTGGTCCACCTCCAGGTCGCGCTGGCGCACGTCATGGGCCAGATCCGCGTCGCGGCGGATATAGCTGTCCAGCGCGTCCTGCAGCATCTTGTTCACTGCCTGGCTCATCCGGCGCAGGGCCATGCCGGCCCCGTCGATGGCGGGCATCTGGGACAGGACTTCGGTGCGCTTTGCCATGTTCTTGGCGTAATCGCCGACCCGTTCCAGCGAGGCCGAGATCTTCATCACCGCCAGCACCATCCGCAGGTCGGTCGCGGTCGGCGCGCGCAGCGCGATCAGGCGGGCGGCGTCCTCGTTAATCTGGATCTCCATCCCGTCGATGGCCCTGTCGCGGCGGCGGACGTCGTCGGCCAGTTCCTGGTCGCGCGTGTCCAGCGCGGTCGAGGCGTCGGTGATCGCGGCCTCGACCATGCCGCCCATCTTGACGACCATCGCCTGAATGGTTTCCAGGTCGCGGTCGAACGCCGAAGAGATATGCTTGTCGCGGTTCATGTCAGATCCTTTCGATCAGCCGATCCGGCCCGAGATATAGGCCTCGGTCCGGCTGTCCCGCGGCTTGGTGAAGATGTCGTCGGTGTCGCCGTATTCCACCAGGTTGCCCAGGTGGAAAAAGGCGGTCTTCTGGCTGACGCGGGCGGCCTGCTGCATCGAGTGCGTCACGATGACCACCGAAAACTGCGTGCGCAGCTGCTCGATCAGTTCCTCGACCTGGCTGGTGGCGATGGGGTCCAGCGCGCTGCACGGTTCGTCCATCAGCAGGACCTCGGGTGATGTCGCGACGGCGCGGGCGATGCACAGGCGCTGCTGCTGGCCGCCCGACAGACCGGTGCCGGGTTCGGCCAGCCGGTCCTTGACCTCGTTCCACAACGCGGCGCCGCGCAGGCTGCGTTCCACGATCTCGTCCATCTCGGCCTTGTTGCGGGCCAGTCCGTGGATCTTGGGACCGTAGGCCACATTGTCATAGATCGATTTCGGGAACGGGTTCGGCTTTTGGAACACCATGCCGACCTTGGCGCGCAACTGCACCGGATCGACGCGACGGTCATAGATGTTCTGGCCATCGATGCTGATGTCGCCCTGGATCCGGGCGCTTTCGATGGTGTCGTTCATGCGGTTGATACAGCGCAGAAAGGTCGACTTGCCACAGCCCGACGGGCCGATGAAAGCGGTGACCGTCTTGTCCAGGATCTCGACGTTCAGATCCTTGATGGCCTGTTTCTCGCCATAGAAGACCTGGACATTGCGTGCCGAAATCTTGATGTCCTGCTGGCTCACAGCGTTCTCCGATCGGGTGGTGTCATACATGATGGCTCTCCTTGCGGCCGGGTTACCAGCGGCGCTCGAACTTGTTGCGCAAAAAGATGGCGATGGCGTTCATCATCACCAGAAAACCCAGCAGCACCAGAATGGCCGCAGATGTGCGTGCGACGAAACCGCGTTCGGGGCTGTCGGCCCAGATGAAGATCTGTGTCGGCAGCGCGGTCGACGCATCGAAAGGCGTCGAGGGCGCCGAGGTGACAAAGGCGTTCATCCCGATCAGCAACAGGGGCGCGGTCTCTCCCAGGGCCTGGGCCAGGCCGATGATGGTGCCGGTCAGGATGCCGGGCATGGCTAACGGCAGGACATGGCCAAAGACCACCTGCTGCTTGGATGCACCGACGCCCAGGGCCGCCTCGCGGATCGATGGCGGCACGGATTTCAGCGCCGCGCGGGTCGCGATGATGATCGTGGGCAGCGTCATCAGAGCCAGCACCAGGCCGCCCACGAACGGGGCTGACCGCTGCATTCCGAACCAGTTCAGGAACACCGCCAGACCCAACAGGCCGAACACGACCGACGGCACCGCCGCAAGGTTGTTGATGTTCACCTCGATGATGTCGCTGATCCTGTTCTTGGGGGCAAATTCCTCCAGATAGATGGCGGCGCCGATACCAAGCGGGAAAGAGATCAGGAAACACACCAGCAGCGCATAGAACGACCCGATGATGGCGCCCTTCAGGCCTGCAAGTTCCGGAAAGCGGCTGTCGGAATTCGTGAACAGCGCCCAGTTGAAGGGCAAGGTGATGCGCCCCTCTGCCTCCAGTTGCCGAAAGGCGCGGATGTCTTCGTCGTTCAGGCGACGGGTGGATTCGTCGCTGTCCTCGTTGACGTTGCCCTTGTTCAGCTGATCATAGGTGTCCGATGTCGGCACCCGGATCTGAACGGTCTGGCCGATCAGCTCGGGGTCGGCCACGACACGGTCGCGCAACACGAACTGGGCCGCGTTGGACAGGATGCCCGACAAGGCGCGCATCCGTTCCTGGGGTGCGTCGGGGAACGTGACCTGCATCGCATCCGCGATCACCCGGCGGTAGTTGCCCGCAGCCGGATCCTCGGCCTCGACCAGTTCCGCCGAGATCGGCACGTCCAGCGTGACATGCGTCTGACGGAACGCCTGCGCCCCCCCCGAGATCAGCGTCCACAGCAGGATGCCCAGCATCAGGAACGCCAGCAGCAGCGCGCCCAGGCCCAGGTATTTCAGCCGGGCCTCCTTGCGGTGACGCGTGGCGAGGCGGCTTTTGAACGCGTCCGACGACCATTGGGCGTTGCCGGTGCTGCCGTCATTGGGAAAATCGGTCATCTGGCGCCTCAATCGTACTGTTCGCGGTATTTGCGCACGATGCGCAGCGCGAGGATGTTGATGAACAGGGTGACGATGAACAGCAGCAGGCCCAGGGCGAATGCCGCCAGCGTCTTGGGACTGTCAAAGGCCGTATCGCCGATCAGCAGCGTGACGATCTGGACGGTGATGGTGGTGACGCTGTCCAGCGGGTTGATGTTCATGGATGCGATCAGGCCTGCGGCCATCACCACGATCATCGTCTCGCCGATGGCACGGCTGACGGCCAGCAGGACGCCGCCCATGATGCCGGGGATGGCGGCGGGAAACAGGACGTTCAGCACAGTCTCGGACCGCGTCGCGCCAAGCGCGATCGCCCCGTCGCGCAGGCTGCGTGGGACCGCCGACAGCGCGTCGTCGGCAAAGGACGAGATGAACGGGATCAGCATGATCGCCATGACCCCGCCCGCGGCCAGCGCTGTGTTGGGCGCGACGGGAATGCCAAGCGTGGCCCCCAATGACCGCAGCGCCGGCGCAACCGTCAAAATCGCGAAGAAGCCATAGACGACCGTCGGGATGCCGGCCAGCAGTTCCAGGATCGGCTTGGCCACCGCGCGAAAGCTGCGGCTGGCGAATTCGTTCAGGTAGATGGCCGACAGCAGGCCCACCGGGACCGCGATCGAGATGGCGACAAAGGTGATGACCAGCGTGCCCAGAAAGACGGGAAGAACGCCGAATGCACCCTCGGCCGCGATCTGGTCGGCGCGGATCGGGATCTGCGGTTCCCACCGCGTGCCGAACAGGAAATCGGTGATGGGCACCATCTGGAAAAAGCGGATCGATTCAAAGACCAGCGACAGCACGATGCCGATCGTGACAAAGACCGCGATCAGCGAACAGGTGATCATCAGGCCCATCACGATGCGTTCGGCCGCCTGGCGTGCCCGGAACTCGGCCGCGACCTGGCGCCGGGACACGTACAACAGCGCGGCGGACAGCAGGGCGATCACCGCGACCAGCAGCCAGCCAGACGTGGCGCGCAGGCCGTTCATACGGTCGGCCGCGTCCAGCATATAGGGTTCGGGCGTGCCAAAGACGCGGCCGCCGGCAATGGATTGGATCTCGGTCAGGATCAGCTGCGGATTGGCCGCCTGGCTCAGCACGCCGTCGGGCAGGCCAGACAGGGTCAGCGCGTTGATGGCGCTGCCTTCCAGCATGATCCACAGGATCGCGACGATGAATGCCGGAACCAGCACGATCAACAAGGCATAAAGCCCGTGGAACATGCCAAGCGAATGCAGACGGACACCGCCGTCGCGCAGGGCCAGCGCCGCCCTGCGGTTCATCACGTATCCCGCCAGCGATGCGGTCAGCAGCAGTGCAAAGGCCAGGCCTGTCATGGCACCCTCTTGATCGTTACGAGCCCGCCCCGTTGTGCACGGGGCGGGCCGGGGATGGTCGGATTACTCGGCGACGGCGAAATCGCCCTCGCCCGAAATCACGCGCTCGACCAGTTCAGCGCGCTCATCCTCGGGCAGCGAGACCAGGCCGCGTTCGCCCAGGTAGCCCATGTCGCCCAGGGCGTTGTCGGACATGTACTCGGCCACGAATTCCTGCAGGTTCGGGATCACACCGCGATGCGCGTCCTTGACGTAGAAATACAGCGGACGCGACAGCGGATAGTCGCCCGATGCGATCGTCTCCATCTCGGCCTTGACGCCGTCCAGCGGCACGTCGACCAAGGTGTCGGTGTTTTCGAACAGGAACGAATAGCCAAAGATGCCAAGCGCGTTCGGGTCGGTGTTCAGGCGCTGGACGATCAGGTTGTCGTTCTCGCCGGCCTCGATGAACGGACCGTCGGTGCGCATGCGCGAACAGTTCTCGTCGACCCAGTCCTCGTTGCCCGATGCTTCGGACAGTTCCATCGCCGGGGCGTGCTCTTCGCAACCGGCATGCATGGCCAGTTCGACGAACGCGTCACGGGTGCCCGAGGTCGGCGGGGGCCCCATCACGGTGATCGCGACGTCGGGCAGCGAGGCATCGATCTGCGACCAGTTGGTATAGGGGTTGGCAGCCAGCGCGCCGTCCTGCGGGATCTCGGCGGCCAGCGCCAGATAGACCTGCTCCAGCGTCAGGCCCCAGTCGGCCTCGCTGTTGCGCGACACGGCCATGACCAGGCCGTCGTAACCGATCAGCGCCTCGGTGATGTCGGTGACGCCGTTCTCGACGCACAGGTCGTATTCCGATTTGGTCATCGCACGCGACGCGCCGGTGATGTCCGGGGTCTGCTCTCCGACGCCGCTGCAAAAGATCTGCATGCCGCCACCGGTTCCGGTCGATTCCACGATCGGCGCGGGGGTGCCGGTCTGGTTCGAGAACTCTTCGGCCACGGCCTGGGTATAGGGGAACACGGTCGACGAACCGACGATGCGGATCTGATCGCGCGACTGAGCGAACGCGCCGCCGGCCGAAAGGGCAATCACGGACAGGGCGGTGGCGGTAAGGCCGAGGGTCTTCATGAGTCGTCTCCTGTGGAGTTGAACGATGCCTGAACGACATATTACTCGTATGTAACGCTCATGCCCTATTCGTGTGACATCTTCATGACAGCGCCCGACAACGGCCCGGTTCTGGCGCCATCCTGCTTCTTGCGGCGGGGGCGGACCATTCGGGCACTGGCCTTTTCCGTCGAATACGCAGACGATGAACCCCTGTCCGATCAAAGGATGCAACCGGTGACCCACGCGCCATGCACAAGGCGCCGTGCCTTTCTGGCCGCAGCCACGCTTGGCTTGGCGGCACCCCATGTCGCGTTCGCCGCGGCCCCCGTCAGGCTTGGCGTCACCCCCGTGTTCGCCGATGGCGACATCGACGTGATCGGACCGCTGCAGCGCGCCCTGGAAACGTCGATGTCCCGCCCGGTCCAGATCGTGCAGCGGCGCACCTATCAGGAGGTGACAGGCCTGCTCTTGTCGGGAAACGTCGATGCGGCCTGGATCTGCGGGTTCCCGTTCCTGCAGCACCAACAACAGCTGTCGATCCTGGCCGTGCCGCTGTGGCATGCGGCGCCCACCTATCGGTCCTATCTGATCGTGGCGTCCGATGACCGGGCGCGGTCGCTGTCCGATCTTCGCAATGCCCGCCACGCCTTCTCGGACCCCGACAGCAATTCCGGCTGGCTGGTGACCGCGTCCGACCTTGCCCGCATGGGCACCACGCCGGACATGTTCTTTGGCCGCACGATCTTTACCTATGGCCATCGCAACGTGGTGCGCGCCGTGGCCAGCGGCCTGACCCGATCGGGCAGCGTCGATGGCTATGTCTGGCAGGCCCTGTCGCAGATAGAGCCGCATCTGACCGGGCGGACCCGCGTGATCGGCCGGTCCGAACCGTTCGACTTTCCCCCCTTTGTCTGCCGCATGTCGGACCGGACCGACGACCGGGTCCGGACGCTGCGGCGCGCCCTGTAGGGTCTGGCCGACACCGCGACGGGGCGGACGGCGCTTGACCTGTTACGGATCGACGGGATGACCGTGGGCGGGCCGGACCTTTACGACGGTATCCGCAGGCGCATGCAGGATCTGGCCGGATGATGCGCGGCGTGCCCTTTTCCCTGCGCGTGCCGCTGATCGTCGTGCTGCTGATGGTCCTGGTGGGCATCGTCGCATCCCAGCTTGTCCTGCGGTCGCTGCGGACGGTGCAACAGGACCGTGTGCAGGAACTGGTGCGGCTGCATGTCGACGGCATGGCGGTCGCGCTTGGCCCCGCCGTCATGCGCGAGGATATCTGGGAGGTCTATGACATCCTGGACCGCGCGGCCCGCGCGACGCGGGGTCAGCGCATGGTCCTGACCGTGGTCGCCAACCGCGCGGGCCGCGTTCTGGCGGCGTCCGACCCGCGACAGGCCCCGGTCGATGCCGATATCGGCCCGATGGCCGCGGGGGCCTAGCCACCCCATGCGATCACCCTGACCGGCTCCGACCCGCATCTTCGGGTGGTCACCGACCTGTATCATCAGGACCGGCCGACGGGACGGCTGCTGTCGGTTCTGGACGTCACGGACCTGATCGCGGAACGGCGCCATGCGGTCCGGCTTTTGCTGATCGGCAACGGTCTGGCCACGATCCTGCTGGCATCGGGCGGTTTCCTGTTCGTGCGCCGCATGGTGCGCCCGCTGCGCCAGCTGGCGGACCGCATGACCGCCATGCAGGGGCGGCCGCAGGCCTTTCCCGACGATCGGATGCCCCATGGCGACCCTGAACTGTCGGCCCTGCTCCGAACCTATAACCGCATGTCAGCCGAGGTGCAGGCGCGTGTCGAGGCCGAACGGCGGCTGGCCGAACGCGAACGCTTCGTGTCGCTTGGCCGGTTGTCGTCCTCTCTGGCGCACGAGGTGAACAACCCCCTTGGCGGGCTGTTGAATGCCACCGACACGATCAGGACCTATGCGCACCGCCCCGACGTGGTGCGGGAATCGTCCGATCTCGTCGAACGGGGGCTGAGGCATCTGCGCGACGTGGTGCGGGTCACGCTGGACCAGCACCGGTCCGATACCGGTCACCGGCCCCTGACCCCCGAGGATTTCGACGACCTCCGCCTGCTGTTCCAGCCCGAGGCGTCGCGCATGGATCAGCGGCTGGAATGGCGCATCGACGCCGATGCCGATGGCCTGCGGGGCTTCCCCGCGGGTCCGGTGCGCCAGATCGCCCTGAACCTGTTGCTGAATGCCGCCAACGCGGCGGGTCCCGGTGGACGGATCGGTCTGACTGCCGTGGCCGGCCAATGCCTGACCCTGACGGTATCCGACAACGGCGCGGGCCTGTCGCAGGATGCCCGCGACCGGCTGAAGGGCGACCGCCCCCTGCCGCCCGGCGGCGGCCTGGGGCTGCGGATGATCCGCGATCTGTGCCGCGACCTGCATGGCACGATCACCGATGACCGACAGGACGGCATGACACGGATATCGGTCACCCTGCCCCGGATGGCGCCATCATGATGCTGACCGGCCGCCGCATCGTGCTGATCGAGGACGACGCCATCATGGGCGCATCGATCCATCAGCGCCTGCAACTGGAGGGCGCGGATGTCCAATGGCTCAAGCTGCTGCGCGAGTCGGTCGGTGCGCTGCGCACGCCGCGCCTGCCGGTCGATGCGGTGATCTGCGACATCCGCCTGCCCGACGGCACGGGCGAGGATCTGTTCCTGACGCTGTGCCGCACGATGGTCCCGCCCCCCTTCTTGTTCATCACCGGACAGGGTCAGACCGATCAGGCCGTGCGCCTGCTGCATTCCGGTGCCGTCGACTACATCACCAAGCCCTTCGAGATGCCCGCCCTGCTGTCGCGCCTTGTCCAGGCCATGCGCGACCCGGCTGAGAACGCGTTTACCGGCACGATCGGCCTGTCGGCCCTGGCGGTGCAGGTCCAGAACCGGGCGGCGGATCTTGCGGACCTGGACACCCCCCTGCTGATCCGCGGAGAGGCGGGCACCGGCAAGGCTCGCCTTGCGCGACACCTGCACCGCCTGTCCGACCGGCAGGCCGCGCCCTTTGTGGCCGTCGAACCGGGGCGAGACGACGTCACGGGTGACACCCTTACCCATCTGGCGCGCCGGGCCGGGGACGGCATCCTGTTCGTCGACGGTCTGGACCGGCTGTCCCCGCCGATGCAGGACTGGCTGATGACCTATCTGGACGCCGCGCCCGTCGCGCGCCTGATCGCGACCTGCATTCCCGATCCCGGCGACCTCGTCCGGCCCGACCTGATGGCCCGGATGGGCACGTCGGATATCCTCATCCCACCGCTGCGCGACAGGCCACAGGATGCCGCCTGGCTGCTGGACCGGCTGGCGGGTCCGATGGCCGCGCGCGCCGGCAGGCCGCGGCCCGACATCTCGGACCTGACCGTCCAGGCCGTGCGCAACCATGATTGGCCCGGAAACGGTCGCGAACTGCGCACCCGACTGGCGCATGCGCTGAGCGCGATGACCGGGGACACGCTGTTTCCCGCCGATCTTTTCCCCGAGAGCCTGTCCGGCCACCCGATGCTGACCCTGGCCGCGGAACGCGACCGAACCGAACGCGCCCATATCCTGCGCGCGCTGGAACGGTCCGGAGGCCAGATCATCGAGGCCGCCCGCCTGCTGGACATCTCGCGCACGACGCTGTGGCAGAAGATGTCCAAGCACGGGCTGTGACGGCGCGTGGATGTTAGGAAATCCGAACATCGCGAATTATTATTTCCTAACAACCGTTTACCATGCCGCTTTCCCACCGCATCACCCGCCCGCCGACCGCCGCGCTGGACTAGTCTTCTCTCAGGGAACCTGAGAGGAGGACGATGACCATGAAATGCAACCGCATGATCGACGCCGGACGGCGCCATTTCCTGCGCGGGGGTGCCGTCAGCATGGCGGGCGCCGCAGCAGCCGCCGTTCTGCCCGCGGCGCAGGCCAGGGCGCAACCGGCCCTTGCCATGCTGACCTATCCGTCGACCCGGCTGGCCAATATCGCCGACCTGGCCGTGAACGAGCCGCTGGACATCGCCTATCCCGATGACGACAGCCCCGGCATCCTGATCAAACTGGGCGCCCCTGTCGAAGGCGGCACAGGCCCCGACAGCGACATCGTCGCCTTTTCGGTGCTGTGCCCGCACAAGGGATATTTCATGAGCTATCACGCCGCCGACATGACGCTGAACTGCCCCGGCCATTTCTCGCGGTTCGACTGTGAAAAGGGCGGCCAGCAGATCTGGGGCCACGCCACGCAGAACCTGCCGCAATTCATGCTGCGAGTCGACGATGCGGGCGACATTCATGCCGAGGGCGCGGACGAGCTGATCCACGGCCGCCTGTCCAACGTGCTGCAAGGCTGAGGGGGAACACCATCATGGCATTCAAGACCCATATCGACCGCCTGCCGATCATTCCGGCGGACGCGCGCGAACACAACGTCACCTGCCACTATTGCATCGTCGGATGCGGGTACAAGGCCTATACATGGCCCCTGAGCCAACAGGGCGGCACCGCACCCGGCGACAACAAATTTGGCGTCGACCTGGCCACCCAGCAATATGCCGACACCGAGGCGTGGTATGCGCCATCCATGTACAACGTCGTCAAGCAGGACGGCCGCGACGTGCATCTGGTGATCAAGCCGGACGTGGATTGCCTGGTCAATGCGGGCCTGGGGTCCGTGCGCGGGGCGCGCATGGCCGAAAACCGGCGTTCCGACATCACCGGCACCCAGCAACAGCGGCTGACCGACCCGATGGTCTGGCGCTATGGCACATGGCAGCCGACCAGCTGGGACGACGCGCTGGACCTGGTCGCCCGCGTCACCGCCCGCGTGATCGACCGCGACGCCGAGGACGACCTGTACGTCTCTATGTTCGACCATGGCGGCTCGGGCGGCGGGTACGAGAACACCTGGGGCACGGGCAAGTTGTATTTCGGGGCGATGAAGGTCAAGAACACCCGCATTCACAACCGCCCCGCCTATAATTCCGAGGTTCATTCGTCGCGCGACATGGGCGTGGACGAACTGAACTATGCCTACGAGGACTGGCAACTGACCGACACGATGTTCCTGGTCGGCGTCAATCCGATGGAATGCCAGACCAACCTGTTCCTGAACCACATGGTCGCGGGCATGCGCAACGGTGCGCGCGTCATCGTGGTCGATCCGCGCCGGACGGTGACGGTGGATGCTTGCGAACAGGTGGCGGGCCCCGAAAACGTCCTGCATCTGCATATCGACAGCGGGTCGGACCTGGCGCTGTTCAACACGCTTTTCACGCATATCGCCGATCAGGGTTGGATCGATGCCGATTTCATCGCCGCCTCGACCTTTGCCGACGGCACCGCGGTCCCCGAGGACGCCGCCCACCCCGCGGCCCTTGGATCGTTCGACGCCGCGCGTGAGGCCTGCCGGATGAGCCTGTCCGACGGTGCCGCCGCAACCGGCCTGACCGAGGATCAGATCGTCCAGGCCGCCGAATGGATCGCCATGCCGCATGACGACGGCAGCCGCCGCAAATGCGTGACCGGCTACGAAAAGGGCATCATCTGGGGCAACGACAACTATCGTGTCGTGGGTGCGTTGCTGAACATCGCGCTGGCCACCGGCAATGTCGGGCGCGAGGGGGGCGGATGCTGCCGCCTTGGCGGCCACCAGGAAGGATATTTCCGCCCCTCCGACGCGCATATCCCCCGCCCCGCCCCCAATGTCGATCAGCTGATCATCGATGGCGGCGGCAAGGTGCATCACATCTGGGCCTGCGACCACTACAAGACCACCCAGAACGCGGCCGCGTTCAAGCGCGCCTACAACCGCCGCACCAACATGGTCAAGGAGGCGATGGACGCCAGCGCCGGCAAGACCCGCGACGAACTGGTCGATGCCATCGTCGCGGCCATCGACGCGGGCGGGCTGTTTTCCGTCGATGTCGACATCATCCACAGCCAGATCGGACAGGCGGCCCATGTGATCCTGCCCGCGGTCGAATCCGGAGAGATGAACCTGACCTCGATGAACGGCGAACGCCGGATGCGTCTGGTCCAGAAATACATGGACGCGCCGGGCACCGCGCAGCCCGACTGCATCATCGCAGCGCGTCTGGCCAACCACCTGGAACGGGTGCTGCGCGACGATGGCCGCGCGGATTATGCCGACCAGTTCACCGGCTTTGACTGGCAGACAGAGGCCGACGCCTTTGCCGATGGCTATGGCAGCGCCCATCCCGACGTCACCTATGACCGCCTGCGGGCGGCGGGCAACAATGGCGTGCAGGAACCCGTCACGGGCTATCAGGACGGCGCGCTGGTCGGCACGCCGCGCCTGTACACCGACGGCGTGTTCACCCGCCACGGGCGCGACGACGGCAAGGCGCTGTTCTGCATGGGCGCGTGGCGCGGGTTCCAGGCACCGGGCAAGGACGCGCAAAAGGCACGCTATCGTTTTCTGATCAACAACGGACGGTCGAACCTGAACTGGCAAAGCTGGTTCCTGGATCAGCGCAACGAGTTCGTGAACGACCGTTGGGACCTGCCGTTCATCCAGATCCATCCCGACGACATGGCCGATCTGGGCGTGGCACAGGGCGACATGGTCGAGATCTACAACGACGTCGGCGCGACGCAGGCGCTGGTCTATCCCGAACCGACCGCGCGCCGAAACCAGACGTTCATGATCTTCGGCGCCCCACGCGGCACGCAGGGCAACGTCACCAATGCCGGAACGAACGAGCTGATGATTCCGACCTACAAACATGCCTGGGCCGATATCCGCAAGATCGCGGATGCCAGCCCCGCGGCGGGCCGGGTGTCGTTCAAATCCTGGGAGGTCGAACTCTGATACGCATCGCGCCGCCGGACCTCATCCGGCGGCGCACGACACCCCGGGGTCGCCCGTCCCCGCCTCAGATCAGCGCGCGCCGCACCGTGCCGGAGATCCATTCCGACACGATGACCGTCCCCAGGATCACGATCAGGATCATCGTCACCTGCGGCCAGGCCAGCGTGTTCAGCGACGCCTGCAGCTTCAGCCCCAGCCCGCCCGCGCCGACCAGCCCCAGGATGGCGCTTTCGCGGATGTTGATGTCCCACCGGAACACCGCGATGCCCCAGAACGTCGGCAGCACCTGCGGGACGATGCCATAGGACAGCACCTGCGCCGGGCTTGCGCCGGTGGCCACCACGGCCTCGATCTGTCGGGGGTCGGTCTCCTCGATGGCCTCGTACAGCAGCTTGCCGATGAACCCGATCGACCGCAGCGCGATGGCGATGATCCCGGCCAGCAGCCCCGGCCCCAGGATCGCCACCAGCAGCAGTGCCCAGATCAGCGCGTTGATCGACCGCGACCCCACGATCACGAACATCGCCAAGGGCCGCAGCAGCCGAGGCGAGGGCGAGGTGTTGCGCGCCGCAAGCCACGCGACCGGCACCGCCATGACCACGCCCAGCATCGTGCCAAGCGTCGCCATGTTCAGCGTGTCCCACAGCGGCACCATCAGGTCGGGCAGATAGCCGAACGCGGGCGGAACCATGCGCCCGCCTATATCGGCCGCCTGCGCCGGGGCGTCCCAGACAAAGGCCCAGATCGTGCCCTTGGTCATCACGCCCCAGCACCAGACGAACAGCGCCACCAGCCCCATCCACCCCGCCCATATCAGCAGGCGGTGCCGCGGGGTACGCCACGTCCAGATCCGGTCGCCGGTCATCCCAGCCATGCCGTCGCTCATTGCAGGAACTTTCTCAGGTAGGACGATCCGTATTCGGCGATCATCACGATCACGATGATGATCAGCAGGATCGCCCCTGCGCTGTCATATTCGTACCGGTCGATGGCGGTGTTCAGCGTGGCGCCGATGCCGCCCGCCCCCACGATCCCGATGACCGAGCTTTCGCGGAAATTGATGTCCAGCCGATAGACCGACAACCCGATCAGGCGCGGCATGACCTGCGGCTGGACGGCATAGTTGACGACCTGCATCCAACCGGCCCCGGTGGCCCGCACGGCCTCGACCTGGGCCTCGTCCAGATCCTCGATGTCGTCGGCCAGCAGCTTGGCGATGAACCCGATGGTGGCGAATGTCAGCGTCAGGAACCCTGCGAACGGCCCGAACCCGAACATCGCCACAAAAAAGATCGCGATGATAATCTCCTGCACGGCGCGGCTGACTGCGATGATGCTGCGACAGAACGCATGGACCGTGCGTGGCGCGATGTTGCGCGCCGCGCCGATCCCGATCGGGATCGACAGCGCCACCCCCACCACGGTCGACGTCAGCGTCATCGTCAGGCTTTCCTCCAGCCCGCGGGAAATGTCGCGCCAGCGGCTGGTGAAATCCGGCGTCAGGAACCCCTGGGCAAAGCGGACGGCCCGCGACCAGCCTTCGGTCATCCGCACCCAATCCGCGTCCAGCGTGGCCAGCGCGGCCACGAACCAGACCGCGAAACCGACCTGCAGCGCGATGGCCAGCCGGCGGTCCTTGATGATCTGCGGCGGTCGCCGCCAGGTGCTGGGATGGGTCATGCCAGGACCATCGCGTCGCGGGTGGCCATCGCCTCGCGCGCCTCGGCCTGATCGTCGGCCTCGGCGCGGCGCATGGCGTCCCAGTCCTCGTCGCCATAGATGCGGGTCAGGGCGGCGTCGGTCAGCTGGGCGGGCGGGCCGTCGAACACCACCTGCCCCGCGCGCAGACCCACGATCCGCGGCAGGAACTGGCGGGCCAGCGCCACGTCATGGATGTTGACGATCGCCGGCAGGTCGCGCTCGGCGCAGATCTCAGCCAGCAGGCGCATGATCTGGCGGCTGGTCTTGGGATCGAGGCTGGCCGTCGGCTCGTCGATCAACAACAGCTCGGGGTCCTGCGCCAGCGCGCGCGCGATCCCCACCCGCTGTCGCTGACCGCCCGACAGGGCATCCGCCCGCTTGTCCGCATGATCGGCCAGACCCACCCGGTCCAGCAGGGCATAGGCCCGCGCGATGTCCGCCGGGGGAAACCTGCGCGTGAAACTCTGCCAGAAACTGACATAGCCCAAGCGCCCGGACAGCACGTTCTCCATCACGGTCAGCCGTTCGACCAGCGCGTATTCCTGAAAGATCATCCCGATGCGGCGCCGCTGCCGGCGCAGCGCCCGCGGGGACAACCCCGTCAGCTGCGTCCGGCCCAGGGTGATGCGCCCCGCCGTCGGTTCGACCAGCTGGTTGATGCAGCGGATCAGCGACGACTTGCCCGCCCCCGACGGGCCGATCAGCCCCACGACCTGCCCCTTGGGCACCGACAGGGTGACATCGTTCACCGCCCGGTCCCCGGTCCTGTAGGTCTTGGTCAGCCCCTGCAACTCCAGCATCGCGCTCTCCGTCCGTCCATGGGAATGGCCGGGGACGCCTGCGCACCCCCGGCCATGGCTGCCGCGATGCGGATCAGCTGCAGGAATATTCCACGCCCATCGTCTCGTCGATCTGGCGCACGACGGACCATGTGTCGGCGAAATCGATCTCGATGAACTGCGATTCACCCGAATTGCTGAACTCGGCCTCCAGCGCGGTGCCGGTCCAGTCGAAATCAAAGAACGCCTGGCGGATCTTGTCCTGCAACTCGGGGGTCAGGTCGTGGGCCACGCCATAGCCGGTCGTCGGGAACGTCTCGGACGTGTACAGCACCTTGAACTGATCGTCGGACACCACGTCGCGTTCGATCATCCGGGTCCGGACCGAATTCGCGATCGCCGCGGCAGGATAGTCGCCATTGGCCACGCCCAGGATCGAATTGTCATGCTTGCCCGAGAACACCGGCTCGAAATCGGTGCCCGCGACCATGTCGTATTCGGCCTGCAACAGCGCCGACGGCGCCTTGAAGCCGGAATTCGACGTCTCGGCGGTGAACGCCATCTGGCCGCCGCGGATGCCCTCGACATCGTCGATGCCGCTGTCGGGATGGGTGATGATCTCCATCTCATAGCCAAAGCTGCCGTCATCGGCCGCCATCATCGCAAAGGGACGAAACCCCGCGCAGGCGACGGCCAGCGGGTTCGACCCGGTGTTGAAACCCGCGACATGCAGACGACCCGCGCGCATCGCCTCGATCTGGGCGGCGTTGCTGTCGACCGGAAAGAACTGGACGTCCTTGCCCGTGACCTCGGCCATATGGTCCAGAAACTCCTGCCAGACTTCGGCATAGACGGCCGGATCCTCGACGGGGGTATAGGCAAAGACCAGCGTGCCGGGGTCGGACAGATCGGCCGCATCGGTGGGAATGTCGGCGATCATGTCGCCATCGGCATCGGTATAGCGCGGGTCCAGGGCGAATTCGGCATGTGCCGCCTGCAGGGACAAAAGGCTGATTGCCGCGGCGGTCAGGGTCGTCCGGTTCATGGTGGCCTCACAGGAACAAGGATTGTCGGTGGGGCCGTGACTACGCAACCCATGTGACGATTTCGCGACAGTCCCATGCGATCACGGCCCGCTCCTGCTGCTAATCTTGTCGAACGATGCGTTCATAGCCCTGATAATGCAGGGTTAATCCGCCATGCTGCTGATAGCGTTAATACGGCCCGGTTGCGACCAAAAGCCGTGGTGCCCTCTTGGTTGATACCAGCGCGGTCTCAAACCTTGCACCACAGAGCCCGTGACCGTGCATCGTCTGCCGCGTACCGGATGACGCAGCAGATCCGCGGCGAACCCCGTCAGACCGAGGTAACGCGGACCTCTCCCAATGTGGGGTCGCTGCGGCGCGCGGCCATCTGCAGGCGGCCCAGCAGATGGGTGCGCACATAGGTTGCGTGAAACCGCGATGGCGCGACCAGGTGCAGGACACCCCCCTGCCCCTCCTCCGGCGACAGCGGCGCGAACCACGCGTCGAACAACGCCGGATCCTCGTCGCGCAGGCGCGCACGGATCAGTGGCCATGGGCCGTGTTTGGTGGCGTCGTGCTCCGACGTCTCGTCGGGTCGCCGGAACGGGACGACATTCGGCGGATCACCGTCTTCCGGTGTCTCTGCGCCCTCGCCCATGCGTGCCGTGAAATCCTCACCTATATTGGACCAGTCAGGGCGCGTGTCCAGCAGGATGCGCTCCACTCCCAGGCCCAGCACCGACACGCGACCGCGCGCGCCCTGTCTTTTGACGACGATCCACCCCGCCTCGCGCAGACGCGCCATGTCCCTTTTGACGGTGCGTTCATCAACGCACCACAGACGCGCCATCTCTCGCTGGCCCATGGTCAGCTCGTCGCGTTGCCAGTTGTATCGTGTCGTGATCAGCGCCATCAGACGCAACACCAGCCGCTGGCGGTGCGGATCCCCGGCCAACGCATGCGCCATCATCGCGGACAGAAGATCGTATTTCCGTGCCGCGGCTTGTCTGCCGACGGGTCGCATCACTTGCATCATCGTTCCTGCCCGTCGGATGTTCGGCACGCTGTCCCGGTAGAGCCGAGATCTTGTGTCATCCCCAACGCCTTTCACCGCTCTGCAGGCATTTGCGTCCTGAAACCCGATTCTGTCAAGCAGATCGCCCGGTTTCGTGATCACCGACCAAAAGTCATTCTTGAATCAGGGTATCACTGGTATAGCGGGACATTCAGGACGTCCCCCAGTAAGCCCAGAACGTCCCCCAATTGGCAGCGGTCGTCAGTGTCACGTCCCCCAATATCCAGCGAACGACCCTAAATCCCTTCGCGATGCGACCACGTGAACGGTGCGGCGATTCGCCAGCAGGTGCTGGATTCGCGCATTTCCTGCGATTAGTGAACAAGGCTTTTGCCAAAAGCGCAAATACGACGTAAAAGCGGGAACAGAAGCAAACAGCGTCCTTGGAAACCGATACAACATGTATACGCACGACGACCTTGCCCGCCTGCAGGCGCAATCCCTCAAGATGCAGGGGTGGATCCGCAGGCAGACCTTCAGCCCCGCCAATGAGAAGACGCTGCGCCGGTTCTCGTCCTGGGAGGTGTCAGAGCTGATCTTTCGCATCAACCAGTCGACCTTCCGGGGCAAGCTGGCCGCCGATCCGAACCTTCCCCTCGGGGAAGTCGAGGAGGACGGTCGTCAGCGGTGGTTCAGTCTGGATGAGGTCAACGAGCTGCGTCGCCGCATCCGCATCAGCAAGAAGACGTTGATGCCGCCCCGCCCCGAGGGCAAGCGCGCCTTTCGTGCGGCCATCGCCAACTTCAAGGGCGGCGCGGGCAAGTCGACGGTCGCATTGCACTTTGCCCATGCGGCAGCGCTTGACGGCTACCGGGTGCTGGTCGTCGATTTCGACCCGCAGGCGACCCTTTCCCACTCCATGGGCCTGAACGATGTCGGAGAGGACCATACGGTCTGGGGCATCATGGCGCGCGATCTGGAGCGAGAGACCGACCGCATGAACACCGCCAGCGCGGGTGCCGAAACCGGAACCGCCCTGCCCCATCGCAAGCTGCCCGCCTCGATCCGGGACATGGGCCTTGGCACGTTGCGCCCGGCGGACTTCATCAAGCCGACCGCCTGGCCCACCATCGACATCGTCCCCAGCTGCGCCAACGCGGCCTTTGTGGAGTTCGCCAGCGCCCAGTACCGGCACCTCAACCCTGAATGGACGTTCTTTGGCGCGGTGTCGCGGTTCCTGGACAGCCTGGCCGACGATGCCTACGACCTGATCCTGTTCGATTGCCCGCCTGCCATCGGGTATCAGTCGATGAACGCGGTCTTTGCCGCCGACATGCTGTATATTCCGTCCGGCCCCGGCTATTGGGAGTATGACAGCACGACCAGCTTTATCGGACAGTTGGCCGAGGCGCTTGAGGATCTGTCCCACGGGTTCGAAAACTTCCCCACGGGGAAGATCAAGCTGCCCAAGGCGTTCGCGGACATCCGGTTCCTGATGACCCGGTACGAGCCCTCGAACGAGTTGCATCAGGCGATGTTCGCGGCGTTCCGGCAGGTGTTCGGCGACCGGCTGGCACAGAACCCGATCGAGTTGACCCGCGCGGTCGAGCAGTCGGGGCGGTTCCTGTCGTCGATCTATGAGATTGATTATCGAGAGATGACGCGGGGGACGTGGCGCCGGGCACGCGCCACGTTCGATCAGGCGTATGAGGAGTTTCGCGGTCACGTGCTGACCGCCTGGACGGAACTGGAGGATGCGCAATGAGCCGCAAGCGTCGGATGTTCGACATCGACATCCCCGAAGACGACACCGAGGGCACCATCCCCGCGGGGAAGGTTCAGGCCGATGGTCGCCGTGGTCCCATGGCCGCCGCGATCAGTGAGACCGCTGAATCGACCCGGGACCGTGCAGTGATAGAAGCACAGATCCGCGCCGAAAACGATGCATTGGCGCAGGAGCATGTACGGTTGAAGCGGGCAGGGCTGATCACCGACCTCATCGCGCTGGACATGATCGATACGACCAAGCTGATCCGCGACCGCAAGCCCGTCGCCGATTTCGACATGGCCGAGTTGGTCAGTTCCATCCGCGACATCGGTCTGTCGAACCCGATCCGTCTGGAGCCGGCCGAGGATGGTCGATACGAGTTGATCCAGGGGTGGCGGCGGCTGTCGGCCTATCGCCAGCTGCTGGAGGAGACGGGCGATGACGAGGCCTGGGGCCGCATTCCGGCGGGCATCGCCGCGCGCGGCGATCAGCTGGAGGCGCTGTACCGGCGCATGGTTGACGAGAACCTGGTGCGCAAGGACATCTCTTTTGCCGAGATGGCGCAGCTGGCGGTGCATTACGCGATGGACCCGCTGA